>NZ_CP007536.1:1263969-1895953 GCF_000698785.1 Nitrososphaera viennensis EN76 | reverse complement strand
ATGGCGACCTGTTTGTCACGTGCACCGGCCAGACAGGCGTGATAAGAAAAGAGCATTTTGCAAAAATGAAGGACGGCGCGATTTTGGCAAACACCGGCCACTTTGACGTCGAAATAGACGCGTCCTTTCTCTATTCAAATGCAAGGCCGGAGGAAGTGAGGCCCGGCGTGGAGCGTTTTGACATCATTGTTGCCGGCGGCAAGAAAAAGAAAAAGCTGTACCTGCTGTCAAAGGGCAGGGTGGTGAACCTCGTCGCGGCGGAAGGCCACCCGCCAGAGGTCATGTCGCTCTCTTTTGCCAACCAGCTGATGTCCATACTGCACGTTGCGAAAAACTACGAAAAGATGGAGAGAAAGGTCTACGGCGTGCCGGAAGAAATAGACCTGCAAGTCGCAAAGAGCGCCCTTGACGCAATGGGCGTCAGGATAGACGAAATGACAGAGGAGCAGAAAAAATACCAGAACTCTGGGTGATAGGTTAAAATCCTGTAGGCGGGTTGGGACGGTCATGCCGGAGCAGAGCAAGAAGAAAAGCGCGATCATAACAAGCGCCCTTCCGTACGCAAACGGCGAGATCCACCTCGGCCACATTGCCTCGACGTACCTGCCGGCAGACATTTTCACGCGCTTTTCGAGGCTGAGCGGGCGCGAGGCCTACCACATCTGCGCGTCGGACGACTTTGGCACGCCCATCCTCATAAAGGCAGAGAAGGAGGGCAAGACGCCGGAAGAGTACGTGGCGCACTGGAACAGGCGCGACTACGACGATTTCACAGCTCTTGGCATATCGTTTGACTTTTTCTACCGCACGAGCTCGCCCGAGAATGTCAGGTTCGTGCAGTACGTCTTTACGAAACTTCGTGAAAACGGCCACATCTACGAGCACGATGTCGTGCAGTTTTACTGCGAATTTGACTACAAGTTCTTGCCGGACCGCTACGTCGTCGGCAGGTGCCCGTTCTGCGGTGCCGAGAACCAGTATTCGGACCTGTGCGAAAAGTGCGGGCGCGTCCCGGACGAGATACTGGATCCAAAATGCGCCATATGCGGCCGTCCTCCTGTCAAGAAGCACAGCACTCACTATTTTTTCAAGCTCTCCAACTTTTCCGACAAGCTAAAGGCGTGGCTCCTCTCGAACCAGAACCTGCAGCCAGACGTCAAGAACTATGTCATCAACTGGATAGACGAGGGACTGCAGGAATGGGACATCACCCGCGACCTCTCGTGGGGCGTGCCGATACCGCTTCCAGACGCAGAGGGCAAGAAGGTGTTCTACGGCTGGTTTGACAACCACCTCTGCTACATCTCGACTATGACAAAGTTCATCGAGGACAACAAGGGTGGACGTGACGGCAAGAAATTCTGGAACGAGTCAGAGATATACCACTTTATAGGAAAGGACATAGTCTACCACCACTACCTGTTCCTGCCGGCGATGCGCCTTGGCATAAACGAGGAGTACAAGCTGCCGGACTGGATACCGACGCGGGGCCACCTCATGCTCCAGAACCAGAAAATATCAAAGAGCAGGAACTGGTACATCGGGTTAAAGCAGTTCCTCGAGGCGTTCCCGGCGGACTACCTCCGCTTCTACATGGCGTCAATAGTGACGTACTCGCAGGACGACCTCAACTTTGACTTTGACGGCTTTGCCGAGAAGATAAACAACGAGCTCATAGCAAACGTGGGCAACTTTGTCAACCGCGCGCTCTCGTTCACGCAAAAGACGTACGGCGGCAAGGTTCCTACACCCGGCGATCTTGGCGAGGACGAGAAAGTGGCCAAGAGCATGGTCGAGTCAGCTGTCAGGGACGCTGGCCTGCTCCTGTCGGCAAACGAGACTGACAAGGCCCTCAAAAAGATAATGGAGCTTTCGACCTACTTTAACCAGTACTTCCAGAAGAAAAAGCCGTGGAGCGAAAAAGAGACTGCAGACACGACGCTCTATTATGCGGTCAACGCGGCAAGGACGCTTGCAATACTGCTGGAGCCGTTCATACCGTTCTCGTGTGAAAAGCTCTGGGCGCAATTGAACCTGCAGGAAAGCGTGCACCGGCAGAGCTGGCAGTCGGCTGCGGAGTTTGCGGTGCCGGCGGGCCACCAGCTTGGAAAAGTCGAGCCGATCTTCAAAAAGATAGAGGCAAAGGAAATAGAGCAGCAAAAGGCAAAGCTTGGTGTTAAATGAACAACGACCACAAGTTCAAGCGCGGCCTCATGACTGGGCGCTTCCAGCCGTTCCACAACGGCCACCTAGCCCTTGCAAGGCAGGCCCTTTCCGAGTGCGACGAGCTTGTAATAGTCATCGGGAGCGCGCAGTTCAACTTTATCGAGAAGGACCCGTTCACCGCCGGCGAGCGGGTGATGATGATACACGCGGCTCTTGCCGAGGCCGGCGTCGACTTGTCCAAATGCTATATCATACCGGTCGCAAACGACGAGAACAACGCCCGGTGGCTTGCACACCTCCGCTCGCAGGTCCCGTCCTTTGACGCCCTCTACTCGGGCAACGATTTCGTGGACCACCTCGCCCGGTCGCAGGACCCGTCGCTTGCCGTGAAAAGGCCGAAATTTACCAAGAGACAAGAGTACAACGGGAGCAACATACGCTCTCTCATAGTTGCAGGCAAAGTAAAGGGGTGGAAGCACCTGGTCCCGCCGGCGGTTGCAAAAGCCATTGAAGACGTCGGAGGCGTCGAGAGGATAAAGGTGCTTGCAAGGTCGGATTCAAACCCGGCAAGGTGGTAATGAGAGACACATGGTCAAAGGCCTCAGGGCGTGCCCCATCTGCCCGGATTGCGGCAGCAAAAAGTTCCGGATAATAGAGCGGAACGATGATGCCGGGAAGGTGACGGTAGAGTGCGCCTCATGCGCAAGGCGCATAACTGTTTAACAGAATTTCATAACATTGTTAGAAGTTTTCAAGTCGATGGCTTAACCTGATTCTGCCAAAGGATTGCTAAAGCACATGTCCGGAGAGATCCTAGACTACTGGCCGATCTTTAGCATACTCTTTAGCTCGATGGGCATATCGTTCGTGTTCAAGGACTATATCGCCGACCTGCTTGCGACAGTGGTCATAAAAAAGACCAAGGACATCAAGCCCGGCACCAGAATAAAGGTCACGGGAGCCGGCCTTGGCACCACCAAGGGCGACGTGATGGACATCGGCATATTGAGGACGACGGTAATGGAAGTCGGCGACGGCGAGCGCCTGCCTTCTGTCAGGACCGGCAGGCTGATCAAGGTCCCCAATTACATGCTCATAAACAACCCGGTCATGATCTACGGCGACACCATCATAGACGAGGCGGTGGCGTACGTCCCCCGCCCGTACCCGGACACGCAGCTGCTGATAGACAGCATGAAGGACGCAATCGTGGGCAACGGCCACGGCCTCATCGAGGTCGGGCTGTACCAGAAGGACGACAGGCTCATCATCCACGGGGTGTTCGAGGTCAAGACGAGCGAGATGGGCGACGAGCGCAGCAAGATCCTCAAGGACTTTTTGATAAAGAGCAGGCAGATCAGCCCCGTCGCAGAGGCTCCCAAGGTCGGGACGCAGGTGGCAGAGGCAGGGACAATGCAGGAAGCCGCCAAGCCGGCGGCAGCTGCGGCAGCCGAAAAGGTTGTTATCCCGCTTGCAAACGCCGAACGCGATGATTGATGAGGCAGCGGTAAGCAACAGCTTACCTGGAAAGGTGTTGCAAATCTACTTAGTCAGGAATTGCTACCTTGCTTAAATAACGCATCCGCCATCAGTATTACGTGACAATAAAAATAGTCAGGGCCAGCGAGCACTTCCACCACGAGGAAGGGGACTGGCTGTCGACGTACTGGCACTTTTCATTTGACTTTTACCGCGACCCGCAGAACATGGGCTTTGGGCCGCTGCGCGTGTTCAACGACGACGTGATAAAGCCGGGCAAGGGCTTCGGGTTCCACCCGCACCGCGACATGGAGATAGTCACCTATGTCATCGATGGCGAGCTGGAGCACCGCGATGACAAGGGAAACCACGGCGTCATCTCTGCAGGCGAGATCCAGAGGATGACTGCCGGCACCGGCATCGTGCACTCGGAGTACAACCACTCGAAGGAAAAGCCGCTCAGGCTGTTGCAGATGTGGGTGCAGGCAGACAGGCGCGGCATTGAACCGTCATGGGAGCAGCAAAAGTTTGGCGCAAGCGAGCGCAGGGACCGGCTGCTTCCGATAGTGGTCGCAGAAGGCGCAAACAACGCCGGCAGGGCGGTGCACATACACCAGGACGCCTCAATGCACGTGTCGTCGCTTGGCGCAGGCAAGCAGGTGGAGCATGTGCTTGCGCAGGATAGAAAGGCGTACGTCTTTGTCATCGACGGCAGAGGCGTTGTTACCTTAAACGGCCACAAGATGCAAAAACAGGATGCCGCAAGGATTGAAGGCGAAAGCAAGGTGTTGATAAAGGCTGCTGATGACAACAAGCAGCCGGCAGAGATTTTACTCGTCGACCTTCCGGGGAGATACGATGTCAATAAATGAACTTAAGATCCTCGGAGTAGCGGGCAGCATGCGCGAGGGCTCGTACAGCAAGCGGGCGCTAAAGGTGGCGCTAGAGAGCGCCAAGAAGCACGGCGCGCAGGTGCGCATGCTGGAACTTGCCAAGGCAGACCTCCCGATGTACGCTTCTTCGGGTGCGAGCTCGTCGCCGGCGCTTGCCAAGGTGGCGGCAGACGTGGAATGGGCCGACGCGTTCATACTTGCGTCTCCGGACTTCCACGGCTCGATCTCTGGCGCGCTAAAGAATTTCCTCGACTATTTTTACGAGGAGTTTGCCGGCAAGGTGTTCGGCTATATCGTCGCGTCGCACGAAAAGGGCCTGACGGTGATGGACCAGATGCGCACGGCTGTGCGCCAGTGCTACGGCTGGAGCATGCCCTACGGCGTGTCTATAAACGGCGAGCAGGACTTTTCCGCCGGCCAGCTGTCAAACCCGAGGATAGAGCAGAGGCTGAACATGATGGGCCGCGACCTTGTCACGTACGGCAGGCTGATCAGGGGCCAGTTCCTGCAGGACCTTGCAGGAAGCGACAGCGAAACGTTTGCCGCGCGCTACCGCTAGCAGAGAAATGTGACCGGGTTTTTGTACAGCCGGTCGATTTAGCCTCTTTTATACAATAAGACTGCATGAGGAACAAGGTGGTAGAAGCAGCAGTATGATACCAGTTGACGAAAACACACTCGTAAACGCGGTGGACAAGGTAAGCAAGAGCGTCGTGAACATTGCAAGCGTGCGCATGATGCACGACCAGCTGTTCCGCGTCTTTCCAGTAGAAGGAGTCGGCTCGGGCGTAGTCATCGACGAGCAGGGCTACATCCTGACCAACAACCACGTCATCGACGACGCAGAGCGGCTGAAGGTGACGTTTGCAGACGGCAAGGTGCTCCGCGGCAAGGTGGTCGGGACAGACGAGGCGACCGACCTTGCGGTGATAAAGGTCGAGTCAGATGGTCCCCTGCCTGCGGCCCCGCTTGGCGACTCGGCAGCTCTAAAGGCCGGCCAGATAGTGATAGCGATAGGCAACCCATTTGGGCTGACTGGCGGGCCGACCGTCACCGCCGGCATCGTCAGCTCGCTGAAGAGGAGCATACAGGCAAGGACGGGCGTGCTTGAACTGATACAGACCGATGCTGCGATAAACCCCGGCAACTCGGGCGGGCCGCTTGTCAACACCAAGGGCGAAGTGATAGCGATAAACACCGCCAACATGCCGTACGCGCAGGGGATCGGCTTTGCAGTCCCCATCAACACCGCCAAGGCGATACTGAAGGAGCTCGTGGAAAAGGGCAGGGTGAGCCGGCCGTGGATCGGGATAGCGTCGGTAAAGGTGACGCCGCAGCTTGCCCGGCACTTTGGCCTTCCGCCAAGCTCTGCCGGCGCGCTGGTCGCAGGAGTGGAGCCCTACAGCCCTGCAGACGACGCGGGGCTGAGGAGGGGCGACATCATCGAGGAGATAGACGGGAGCGCGGTGGACGACCCGTCGCAGGTGGCGTCGCACGTCAAGGGCAAAAAGCCTGGCAGCAGGATCGCGGTGACCGTGAACCGCTATGGGCGGCAGTTCCAGGTGGGCGTGGAGGTGGACGAGCGCCCCTCCTGACATCTTTTTTCAAAAAGGTTTTTGAGTCAAGGGCACGAATTACAATCAGTGTCTGACGATTTTTCTATGGACGAGCTCGTAAAAGAGCTTGACAAGGAGCGGGCGCGGATAATAATATCAAAAGACATCCGCAAATGGAACAAACCTACCACCGTCATCTCGGGCCTGCACGACCGCAAGGACGCGCCAGAGATCACAAGAAAGCTAAAGACAAGGATCGGGACGGGCGGCACGTTCAAAGACGGCCAGATAATACTGCAGGGCGACCACAGGGACACAGTCAAGAGCATGCTCGTCTCGATGGGCTTTGGCGAGGACTCGATCGAGGTAATGTAGTGACGGCCGCATGACTCGCAGCGTTGACATCTGCCGGACCTTGAATAGTAGCTAAACAGCTTTAGCGTGCTGTTCAAGTTCGGCGGGCTCTACCTTTTGGATTCAGGCTGCTTCAAATATCTTTGGGCAGACGATTTTTATTATTTCACGGAGAAAATCGTACTCGTTCAGTATATCGCCATATGTTTCCTTTAACTTTTTGATTCGATCCTTGATCTCTTTTTCCTGCTCTTTGATGTGCTTCTTGAAGATGACTTTAGAAATATCATCATCTTTTCTTTTAAGAAATTCCCTCCTGCTCAGAGCTTTTTCATCAAGCAGCTTGTCGGCTTGGTTCCTTCCGTAAAACTTTCTCAGCCAATCTCTTTCTTCGTTAGTGGGGCTCCTAACATAATCCCAGCTAGTGAGCATATTATTCCATTGAATCTGTTCTATAAACCCAATTTCCTTTACCATCGCGCGTAGACGTTCATCGGCGATTACAAAACGCGATTCGCCCCGGAACTTCATGCTTTCTACGATAAGACCAAGCTTCTGCAATTTCCGGAATGAGTTCTCTACCTCTTCCAAGGTAAAATCCAAATAATCATATGTAAATCTGCGGCGATTTACAAACTCCATTATTGAAAAACCCGGAAGGCGATACTTGAAGCCATCATATTTTCTAAGTCCTTTATTGAAACTCCTAATGTGCCATATCTCCACACCATTGATTGGGATGTATGGGGTCAGCTTCATAGTCTTGACTATTGCCGCCTCATCATATGCCCTCATGGACTTTTCATCTACAACAAGATCCTCTCGCGTTTTATGAAGCGATGCCAAGAACTCGTCCAGCTTGCCTTCTGGAATATCCTCAGACCTTGTCCTAGTTTCATAGAACAGTAACAAATAGTACAAATTCCTGAGCTTTTCCTTTTCCGGACCGCCTAGTATAGACAGAGTATATGTTCTTTGATAGCACGGGGTGTCAGCCAGTAGTATACGGGTTTTCCTCTTCCGCCACTGTCTTCCTTTCTCAATATGCCGTCGTTGATTAGTTTCTTTACATGAATGTTGAACGTCTCTGAAGGTATAGTGGTCCTTTCCAACAACTGTGCAGCTTTTCTCTTTAGGTCAAGGTAGTGGAGTTTCCTCTCTGGAAACAAGACTGATACTACGGCAGTATCAAGCTCAATACGGTATCTCAATATCCGAACTAGTTCGGGTGTGATTATTTATCAAGTTTCGCTTCAGGGTATCCGTGCGCGGATTTTATAATCTCGAATCACGGGGGTGTAACGGATGAGCCTGCGGAACCACGGATACAGGGAGGTCCTCAAGGTTCTCCGCAAGCACGGTTTTGTGGTAAGGAGGCAGAGGGGCAGCCACATCATCCTGATGCACCCTGACGGAAGATACGCCACAGTGCCCCGTCACGACCCCATCAAGGAACCTACCCTGAAGTCCATACTTGACCAAGCAAAGATATCGACCGAAGAGTTCCTGCGGGAAGCCTGATCCAATGCTTTTATAATGAATACAAGTATAATCTTGTGCAGATGTCTGTCAAGAAAACCGTCGGCTCCAGAAGGTTCACTATAAGGGTGCAGAATGCACCCGAGGGGGGCTACACGGGGCAGTGTGTGGAGATGCCCGGAGCCATAAGCGAGGGTGAGACTATAGAAGAGCTGAAGGCCAACATGACAGAAGCCATACAGCTGGTTTTGGACACACTTGAAGAACAGGCAAAGAACGACAGAAAGATCGTCATCGAGATCCCCAACTGATATTACGGCAAAATTGCAAGCCCTAGACCTTTTCGGGCGCGGTGCCTCTGCTGGCCCCATTAAATTTCCGGTTCAAATCCATTAATAGGAAAGCAGGTAGGCACCAATAACGTAATTCTTTTAATTTTTTGTTGTGAAAAGCGCGCGATGCAAGACAATAGCAGTATACCAAAGGACAGGGACAGGTCTGGCATACCAGTCGTCTGCAGCAAATGCAACGCGACGTTTAGCAGCGACTCGGCGTACATGTCCCATTACAACCAGGAACACGGGAAGGATATTGAGGGGCAACAAACCTGATTTTATTATGTCATTGTACCGTCTGACCTGACCTGCTCTGGTTCTTTATAAAGAAGCAGTTTTCCGCGACTTACCAGCTAGCAATCCGGCTACTTTATCATTTATATCGTCAATCTGTTCTATAGATGTCACAAGTGGAAAAGGACGCTGACGCCATAGCACAAAAGCTAGAGCAGGAAGGCAGTAGCCAGAAGGGAGAGGTCGTCGCTAGTAGCGGCAAGCATTCCCAGGTTCTCGTGCAGAACAACGAAAATGAATTCTCGGCAGAGGACCTCCACGGAAACGACACCAAGATACTTTCGCTCCTCAACGAGGAAGAGGGCTCGAACTACTCTTTCAAGGGCATGATGCGCAAGCTCCACATACACCAGCAGAGCCTCGCAAGGGCGCTCCACAGACTGGAAGAGATGGGCCTGGTGGAAAGGGCGCAGGCAGGCTACAGGCTGAGCAAGGTTGGAGGGACAACAGCTGCTGCCGCAGCAGCAACTGCAAGGACAAGAAGGAGCGTCATAGCAGTGCCAAAGGGCAGGGAGTACATGCAGCTGCTCCAGACGTACATCCCCGTGGACATCAGGCCGGCAGAGATTGTGCGCGCCCTTGTAGGCAAGTGGTTCCGCAACCTCCGCTGGGTCGGGCTCATTGAAAGCGGCACGGGCTTTACCCTGCAGTGGGCAAGCGACGACGGCTCGTTCCAGATAAACCTCAGGATGGTGTCCGACTATGTCGTTATCGAGACAAACGCCGCGTCAGAACGGGAAAAGCTGCAGGCGATGGTAGGCTCGTACGCGATATACGAGCAGATAACAAAAATCCTTCAGGACCGGCTTGCGCCGGCAAACGCGTACGTGCTGCGCCAGCCCGCGCTGCAACAGCAGCAGAACAACTAGCTTGTCTGCTGCTGATGTTTTTCTCCGGTTATCTTTATTATGAAAAAGAACCCAAGTGCCTCTATCACTGTCAGGACTGATAATGCATACAGCCCGCTCGGAAGCGGGTATGCCCACGGGTACACGGTGACCCCGACGTAAACGCCGCCCGCGGTCGCGGCCCAGCACAGCGCAAAGCCAAGGATGTAGATCCCCTTCATGTTCTCGACCCTGCGGCCGATCATCTTTTCAATATCCTGCTGCTTGTCGTCGTTGCTCATGGAAGGCATTTTGCAAATCCCGTATATCAGGCGGGCAGGCGATTCCAGCCCCTGATTATCTGTCCTGATTATACGGCCAGAGATTCGTGTCGCAGGTTATATCCACCGGGATGCGTCACACGAGACAGCCTCAAAAAGAAAACAAGAGGTCACTTGTTCAGGGACCGGCGGATGTGACTACATTTTCGCATCCGCGGTCAATTAATCGCCTGCATTCCATACTATAGTTGAAGAAAATGACAACGATAGTCGGCATCAAGACCAGGGAAGGAGTCGTGCTCGGCTCCGACAAGAGGGCGAGCAAGGGCTTTTTCATCGGGTCCAAGATAACGCAAAAGATAGCCAAGGTAGACGACACCCTGGCAGTGGCAATAGCGGGCCAGCTGTCAGACGCAGAGTACCTGATAAAGGTGGCCAAGGCCGAGCGCAAGCTGATGGAGCTTCGCAGGGGCTTTCCGCTCACCGTCAAGGAATCCGCGCGGCTGATAGCCAACCTGACGTACTCGGGGCTAAAGAACTACCAGCCCTATTTTGTAGAGCTGCTGGTGGCAGGAGTCGACGAGCAGGGCGGGCACGTGTACACGGCAGACATGAGCGGCGCAATCATCGGCGAGGACTTTGCATCCTCCGGCTCGGGCTCGCCCATAGCGTACGGTGTGCTTGAGAGCCTCTACCGCAAGGACGTCACAAACGAGGAGGCAAAAGAGATCGCGACAAAGGCAGTCGCCGCGGCGATGGAGCGCGACCCGGGCTCTGGCAACGGCATCGACACGATGGTGATACCAAACCTAGTGGCAGCTACCACTGTCAGCAGCAACAATAACAGCAAGGAGGCGTCGTACTAGCATATGGCAGAAGCTGGTGCTGGCGCAGGGTTCAGCAACCGTTACCCCTCCTTCTACGGGCCGGAAGGCAGGCTCGTGCTGGTGGACAGCGCGCTAGAGGCAGTGAACAGGGGCTCGACGACAATTGGGATCAAGACGCCAAGCTTTGCGCTCCTTGCAAGCCACATCAAGCCTGCAAGGCCGCTGATGGAGCCGACCGAAAAGGTGTTCCCTGTCGACGGCCACGTGGGGGCGACAGGCTCGGGATACATCGGCGACATACTGCAGCTCATAGACGAGCTGAGGCTTGAGGCGCAAAAGCACAGGCTCTCATTTGAGAGCCCAATCGACATCGGCTCGCTGACAAAGCACCTCGGGGGCTACCTGCACAACTACACCATCTACGCGGTGAGGCCGCAGGCGGCGTCGGTGATAATCGCAGGCGCCGACCAGACGGGCGTGCATATGTACCAGGTGGACCCAAGCGGCACGTACTTCCGCGGGGCCGGCTTTGCGATAGGCCAGTCGGCTGACAGCGCGCTAGACGTCATCCAGCGCGAGTACAGCGCCGACATGACGGTGGAGCAGGCTGTCCAGCTGGGCAACAGGGCAATAGAAAAGGCACTTGGCGAGCGCCCTGTCGTCGAGACAGGGGTGGTGACCGCAAAGGAGGGCAAGTTCAGGAAGCTGTAGTACTACTTGGCTCTTCCTTTTTCGTCACTGTCTGGGCGACGCTCTGGGGGCGCTTCCAGCGGCCTACCCAGTGCGCCAGCTCTTTTATTATCACTTCAAGCTCTTTTGCCTGCGCGGTCAGGCTGTATTCCACGCGGGGCGGGACCTCGGGGTAGATCTTTTTCGTTACGAGGCCCTCGCGCTCTAGCTCCAGCAGGCGCTCTGACAGCACCGTGCTGCTGATTCCCGATAACGCCCTCTTTAACTCGTTAAAGCGTATAGTCTCTTTTGTGCGGAGGTTCTTTATGATGAGAAGCGACCAGCGCTTGCCCAGGACCTCCCAGATGTCGATTACCGCGCACGTAGTGCCAGGCTTGGCCTCTGCTGCTGGTGTTTCAGACATACCTGGTAAGAAATACCTACTTACTAATAAAAGTTTACGGGGCGGTTATCGCCGAGCGCCTGCCCGTCTCAAACGCCACCATTATCGCTTCCCTGAAAAACTGCTCGGCGCCCTTGCCGCCGGTTTTTTCTTTTATCTGCTGAGCACGCCTGCCAAGCCACAGCGCGGACGCGATTGCTGCCGCAAGTTCCTCGTGTTCTCTTGAGGGGCTTTCGTCACCGGGCCAGATCTCGTGCAGCTTTTGTACGAGCTCTTGGCGGTTCTTTGACAGGAATTCAGGGTCGCTTTCTTCAAGGTATTTTACAAGGCGCCACACGTTTGCAATGTAATATCTAGATGGTAAAAAGTGATACTAATGAAAAGATAAAAAGAAGCAAAATATAGCGATATAGCAAAACAGGTGAACTGATTTTTTGGCAAGAAAAGATGCGGCTGCTGAAAAACAGCGGGTCAATCATACGTTATTCAACCAGAAAGTAACTTTTGAATTCCTAAAGTCCCACCTCTGGAGCGCAGCTGACATACTGAGGGGATCGCTTGATGCAAGCGAGTATCGCCAGCCGGTCATGACCCTGTTGTTTCTCAAAAGGCTGAATGACACTTTTGAGGAGAATGCGGAGAAGCTTTTGGAAAATGGAAAGGGTGGAAAAGACCAGCGGCTTAGGCTCGGCCACAAGTTCTTTGTACCAAAGGAGGCAAGATGGTCGGTACTTGCTAGCGCTTCAGAAAACATTGGCGAAAAGATTGATCATGTCTGCAGGATTCTGGAGCAAGAGAACCCGAAGAAGCTAGAAGGCATTCTTACCAATACAAAGTATAATGACAAGAAAAAGTATCCTGACGACAGGCTGCGAAAGCTGATTGCGCATTTCAATTCTCCTCGGCTGCGGAACTCTGATCTGGAGAAGGAGGACATCTTTGGCGACGCGTACGAATACCTGCTTGAGCAGTTCGCCGATGAGACAAAGAAAAAGGGCGGCGAGTTCTTTACTCCAAAAGAAGTCGTCAAGCTTTTGGTGGAACTTGTCCAGCCGCAGGAAAAGATGAGCATCTGCGACCCCACGTGCGGCTCCGGCGGCATGCTCATCCAGTCTGCCAAGTATGTCGAGCATAACAAGGGCAATGCTAGAAATCTGATTCTTGAAGGTCAGGAGAGCAACTATGGCAACTTGGCCATGTGCAAGATGAACATGGTGCTGCACGACATTGAAGATTTCAACATAGAGTATGGCGACGTTTTGGCCGAGCCAAAGCTTGTAGACGGCGGAAAGCTAAAGACGTACGACAGAGTGCTTGCAAACTTTCCCTTCAGCATGGACTGGGACAATGCCGGCGCAGCCAAAGACCCGTACGGCAGGTTCAGGTATGGAATACCGCCAGCCAAGGACAAGGCAGATTTTGCATTTATCCAGCACATGCTTGCAAGCCTGAATGAAAAAGGACGGGCTGCAATCGTCTGTTCACAGGGTATTCTGTTCAGGGGAGGAGAAGAGGAAGAAATACGCAAGAACATGATTCTTGGAGACCCGCAGAAAGGCCTGCAGGGCGATGTGATTGAAGGAATTGTTGCATTGCCTGAAAAGCTGTTTTACGGAACTGGAATTCCTGGCTGCATACTGCTGTTGAACAAGGACAAGCCAAAAGAGCGAAAGAACAAGATAATCTTCATCTACGCGGCCAAGGACTATGAAGAAGGAAAGAACCGCAACAAGCTGAGGCAGCGGGACATTGACAAGATAACCTCTGCTTTCAAGAATTACAAAGACATTGACAGGTACTGCCATATTGCTGAGCTGGATGAAATCAAGGAAAATGAGTTTAACCTGAATGTGCCAAGGTATGTGGATATTTCAGAACCGGAAGAAGAAATCGATATTCAAAAGGCCCTAAATGAGCTAAGCAAACTCGAAAAAGAAAGAAGCTTACTCGAAAGGGAAGTCAAGAGTGAGCTTGAGCAGATGGGTTTCAGAATATGACAGTGATAAAGGAAATTGTATACCCATATCTTACTTCAACTGGAATCTATGATCTTCCGCATGATTGGCTAGTCACCGATATAGATTCGGTAATAACCAATATACAATCAGGGTTTGCTTCGGGAGAAAGAGATCCGAACGGAGTTGTCCAAATGAGAATGAATAACATTACTTCAGATGGACAGCTTAACTTTGAGGAATTACTTAAGGTGCCAAAACCACCGGATTTGGCTGAATATGATATAAAGAAAGATGACATCCTTTTCAATAATACTAATAGTCTAGATCTTATCGGCAAGACTGCAATAGCCCGAGATGACTTGGAATATACATTTTCCAATCATATCACAAGAATCCGGGTTGATAAGAACAAGGTTATTCCCTATTGGCTATATTTGATCCTACTAAGATACAGAGAAAGATCAGTCTTTAAATCAATTTGCAATACGCATGTTGGACAATCTGGAATAGGTAAACATGAACTCAAGAGATTAAGAATATGGCTTCCATCTATACCTGAACAGCAAAAAATCACTCTAATCCTCTCCAAAGTTGATGACCTCATCCAGAAAACAGATGAGATTATCGAACAGACTCAACGGCTCAAGAAAGGTCTGATGCAGAGGCTGTTGACAAAGGGGATTGGACATCAGGAGTTCAAACCAATCAAGTTTCTTTTTGGCAAGAAATTTGAAATGCCTATGGAATGGAATGTTGCAAAGCTTATCAACCTGTGCAAAGAGAAACCACAGTACGGAGCCGCGGTGGCTGCCGTCAAATACGATCCATCATTGCCAAGATACATCAGAATCACCGATATCACCAATGAGGGATCACTAAACTCAGAGGCTGTTTCAATAACAGAAGAGGATGCTAATGGCTATCTAATGTCAGAGGGCGAAATATTGTTCGCCAGAACAGGAGCAACTGTTGGAAAGACATATTTGTATAACAAAGAGGATGGCTTATGCGCCTTTGCAGGTTATCTAATTAAGTTCACACCTGATGAGACAAAACTGGATGCAAAATTTCTATTCCACTATACACACTCGGATAATTATTGGAGATGGCTGCTTTCTAACTTCACGCAAGGCGTTCAGCCTAACGTTAACGCAGAGCAGTATTCGCATCTTCCATTATTAATGCCGCCAATCGAGGAACAAAGAAAAATTGCAGATATTTTGGATACTATCACTGCGAAGGTCAAACAAGAACTAAACCATAAATCACAATTAGAGTTGTTAAAGAAAGGTCTAATGCAGAAACTCCTCACGGGCCAAATCAGGGTGAAAGTTTGACCTTTGACGTAAAGGAAAACAATGAAGAGGCAGTAAAGTCGGAGCTCCCGGCCCTGGAGCAGCTTGTCAGGATGGGCTACCAGTACCTGAGCCAGAGAGACCTCAACAAAACCAGAAAGGATTACCGCCAAGTCTTGCTCTATGACAGACTTGAAAAAGCAATCAGAAAACTAAACCCGGAGCTTGACGAAGACGGCGTAAAGGACGCCCTGCACAAGATAGAAGAAGAAAACTTTCCCCACAACCTTGACCACGCTGACACCAACGAAAAGATCCGCGCCAAGCTTGTCGGCCTTTCAAGGTCCGGCGGGCTGGAACCTATCACAGTAACACAGAACTTTGGCAACGGCCCGGAGGAAAAGACGGTCAGGTTCTTTGACTTTGACAACCCGGAAAACAACGACTTTATCGTCACAAACCAGTTCCAGCTTGACGGCTACAAGCAGCCCATCTTTCCAGACATCGTGATATTCGTAAACGGCTTTCCGCTCGTGATAATCGAATGCAAGGCGCCATCCATCCCAAGCCCGATAGAGCAGGCGATTACAAAGAACTTTCAAAAGTACCAGGACAGGGAGCTTGGCTACGACAGGCTGTTCTTTTACAACCACTTTCTCATCGCCACCTGCGGCACGCTTGCAAGGCACGGGACCATCGGCGCAAGCGTGAACCAGTACGCCAGGTGGTCCGAATCCTACCCGCTTACGCCAGAAAAGGTGCAAAAACTGTGCGAGCGAACCCCAAGGGAGCAGGAGTTCCTCATCGCCGGAATGCTTGACAAAGCGCACCTGCTTGACCTGCTGAAAAACTATGTCACTTACGAGGTCATAAACAGCAAGAAAATCAAGAAGATAGCCAAGCACCAGCAGTACAGGGCAGTAACCAAGGCAGTAGGCAGGCTCAACCACCTCAAGGAGGACATTTCCGACAAGGGAGGAGTCATCTGGCACACACAGGGCTCCGGCAAGTCGCTTACCATGATGTGGTTTGCGACGCAGCTCATGCACAAGTTCGGCAACCCGCCCATAGTGATAGTAACTGACAGAAAGCAGCTTGACGAGCAGATTGAAAAGACGTTCAAGGTATGCGGCTTTCCGGACCCGATCAGGGCAAAGAGCATCAGGCACCTTGAGTCGCTCTTGAAAAGCGCAAAAGGCAAGACCGTGATGACTACGATCCAGAAATTCGGCACCTCGTCCAGCCACATCCACACTGACGAGAAGGTGATCGTGCTGGTCGACGAGGCGCACCGCACCCAGTACAAGTTCAACGCGGAGGCGATGCGCTCTGCGATGCCAAATGCCGTGTTCTTTGCCTTCACGGGCACGCCGATAGACAAGAGGAATAAGAGCACGTACCGCGTCTTTGGGCCGGCCCTTGACAAGTACGGCTTTGAAGAGTCCAAGGCTGACGGGGCGACCCTCAAGATCCTGTACGAGGAGAGGCTGCCAGAACTGTTCGTAGAAGGGGGCGCAACCATCGACCAGATATTTGAACGCGTCTTTATCGACCTTGACGAGAAGGCAAAGGACAGGCTGAAAAAGCAGTACGTGACCAGAGAAAAGATAGCCGAGGCCCCGGCCAGAATAAAGAGGATCTGCCTTGACCTTGTCAAACACTACACTACGCACATTTTGCCTAACGGCTACAAGGCGATGGTCGTCGCTTCATCAAGAGAAGCAGCAGTCACGTACAAGAAGGAGCTTGACAAGCTCAATGCGCCGCCTTCCAAGATCATAATGACATCGCAGCTTGGCGAAAAAGGCAAGGATGGCATCAGCTGGGACCAGTACTACCTTACGCCAGAGCAGAGGGAGCAAGAGTCAGAGAAGTTCAAGGACCCAGGCGACCCGACAAAGATCCTGATAGTGGTGGACATGCTGCTTGTAGGGTACGATGTGCCCATCGTGCAGGTCCTGTACCTTGACAAGGGACTGAGAGAGCACAACCTCTTGCAGGCAATAGCCAGGGTGAACAGGCCGTATGACGCAAACAAGACCTATGGCCTCATCGTGGACTATTGCGGCATAACGAAAGAGCTGCAGAAGGCGCTGGCAGTATTTGAGGAAGAAGACGTCAAGGGAGCGCTAGAGCCATCAGAAAAAGAGCTGGAGGAACTGCGCCTGCGCCATCTGGAGGTCATGTCGTATTTTACCGAGATTGACAAAAAAGACGACAACGCAATTATAGTAAAGTTCGAGCCGGCGGCAGCAAGGGACAAGTTCGAGTACGACTTTAAGGCGTTCTCAAGCGCCCTTGACGCAATACTGCCAAAGAAAGAAGCTGATCCCTTTATCGACGATTTCAAGTACGCGTCAAAGGTCCGGCAGCTGATACGGACCTACTACGAGGGCGCAGGAACGAGCCTGCGCGAGTACGGCAAGAAGGTCCAGCAGCTGATAGACGACCACATCAGGGCAACGGGCATATCAGAGCTTTTGGACCCGAGGGAGATAACCTACCACAATTTCCTCAGTTACGTTGCCAAGTTCAAGAACGAGAGGGCCCGGACTGCGCTTGTCAAGAACAAGGCGCGCCAGGTAATAGAGGAGTTTTCCGCGTACAATCCCGCCTATTATGAAAAGCTCCGGGAGCGCCTTGAAAAGCTGATACAGGAAGAAGCCTTGCGCAGGAAGGAAATGGCAAACTTTTTCGACCTGTACAAGGAGATACTTGAAGACGCCCTCAACGAAGAGCAGGAGCGCAAAAAGCTCGGCTTTTCAACGCCCTTTGAGTTTGCCGTGTACGGCGAGCTCCAGCCCATAAAAGGAGATGACGAGGCGGCCAAGCAGGTTACCGCGGCCATCTACAAGCAGATCGAGCCCGAGACAGAACTTGTCGGGTGGAAAAGCAAAAGCAGCTCTGAAAGGCTGATGAGTGCTGCAATATACGATGTCTTGACGGACAACAAGTTTCCCGAGGACAAGGTCGATGAATTGATCCGCAAGGTCCTGGAGCTGGCAAAGAGGCTCTTATGATGATGCTCAAAACGAGGCACGGCAAATCGACCATTACATACACGGTGATCAGGGGCAAGCGGATCAAGACCTCCGAGATAATCATCGAGAAAGGCAAGGTGGTAATCCGCACGCCACCTGACAAGCCTCTGGAAGAGATTGAAAAAATAATCCAGAAAAAGGCGGAATGGATACTCAAAAAGCAGCAGGAGTACAAGCGCCTGGCCCACCAGATTGCCAGGCCCACGTTCAAGCCCGACTCTACCCTGCCATATTTGGGCAAGAATTATCCACTCTACATAATGGGCGGGCGCAGCCAGGACAAGCTTCGCTTCGTCAATGGCGAGTTTCTGGCGACGACCAAGTCTCAAAACCCGTCAGAAAAAGCGATCAGAAAGCTGTACCAGGAATGGCTCATGAAAAGCGCCATGCCGATCATGAGAGACTCGGTCAAGTTCTATGCAAACAGGCTTGGAGTAAAGCCGCAGAGAGTGATAATCAAGGACCTGAAGAACAGGTGGGGCAGCGCGACCAAATCGGGCACGGTCAACCTCAACGTAAACCTGTTAAAGGCGCCGCAGGATGTCATTGATTACATTGTCTTGCACGAATTATGCCATTTCGAGATAAAGGATCACTCTCACCACTTTTGGAACCTGCTCCACAAGTTCATGCCAAGCTATGAAAAAAGGATAGAGTGGCTCAGGGTCAATGCAGGCAACCTCATCTAGCTAGAGCCATCAAGCTCCTTGTCTACTTTTTCCTGCATCGCCTTGTAGTTTGCATAGCGGCTGTTCCAGTGCGAGAAAAAGCGATATTCTTTGATGCCGATGAGGAGCCACGCGCCGGCCACGGCCGCCGACACCGCTATCACTGCCACTATCACCCACGTCACGTCAAAGGGAGAGGCGGCAGGCGCGCTGCTGACGTACATAAAGCGGGGCGGCAAAGGCTTGACCTCTCCTTCTGCCGAGACTGCAAAACCGGCCATGTTTGCTGGCACATAATCGACGTGGATCTGCTCCTTGTCCACGATAAACGACCCCTTGTCCACTTGCTGCAGGCCGGTGATGTTGAACGTTTTCATCTCGCCTCCGGGCATTATTTTGACGGTTATCATCGCTGGCTGACCGGTCTGCAGTCCGGTCGCGGGGACGGCAGCAGCTTTGGAAAAGACGGCCTTTGGGGAGAACACCACGTCCTGCGGCTGGCCCACGCCGACGAGAAACTGGGGTGTAAGCATCAGTATGGAAAGCACGATCGTAAGCGGCGCGACTACAAAGGAGGATATCACCAGCGCCATGAAGAATTTCTTTGTGCGGTTGAGGTGCGACAGCAGGTCGTCCATTATTCCAAGGACGCTTTCCTTCTTTGGCGCGTCGGCAGGTAAAGAATCGTCAGCAGACATATTGTTAGTGGGATCGGGCGAAATTTTTCTTAAAACCTTTAGCTAACTTTGTTACCTCTGCGCGGAAACATCTCTTCGTACGGTTCTAAAATCATCTTTGAAAACTGCCGGCCCTTTTCAGTCACGCGGTATTTTGTCACGGACTTGCTGCCCCACTCTTCTGCGAACTTTTCTATAAAGCCCTTGGCCTCAAGGTCGTCGAGGATCTCCTTGTGCTTGACGATGTTGAGGCCGCAATAGCTCAATAGTTTCGTCTGGTTCAGCTCGCCGACTTCGGTCAGCTTTAGTATGATGTCCTTCCGGATATAGATCCGGTCCCTGTACTCATGGGTCAATCCTGTTCATGTCTACCGCGCGTGCTTGCCAATAGCCGTTGCTAACCGCCGCACAACCGCGCAAGCCCTGCGCAAATTAAGTTTAAGGTAACATTGTTAGCTAACATTGACGCTTTTGATGGTTTGGCAATGCTTTTTGTTCCTTGGACTTGCTTAGCATCGATGGAAAACAACGACAACAACAAAAGAACGTTTTATGCGCTCGTGCTCGGGGCGCTTGCAGTTGCGGCCGCTGTCGGATCGATAGCAGCAGCGTCTGTTTCTTTTGCATCTGCACAGACTGCAGCACCCGATAACGAAAACGCTGCAACAAAGGCAAACGTCGTCGCGTTCAAGGCATCATCAGCGGCAGACATGCTGTACCAAAAGTTCGCGCCAATCCCGGACATCAAGGGCTCGGTCAACGCGGGCGACGAGCTCATGTCAAAGGTGCAGGTCAGCTTTTCAGACGCTGCCAAGACAGCCGCTGACGCAGCAAGTGGCACCGTGATAGGAGGCAACCTCGCCGTCGAGCAGGGCTACCTTGTATACAGCTTCAGGGTGCTCTCTGGCGACCAGGCAAAAACGGTCATCGTCGACGCAGGAAACGGCCAGGTGCTCCACACGTCTGAAGGGTTCCCTGCAGACATAATGTCGGAGATAAGCGGCCGGGGCACTTTCTTTGCGCCGGCAGTCAAGGCCTTTAGCGTGACAGCCGCAACGCCAGACGAGGAAGGGCAGCAGCAGTAACAACCCTGCTCTCCCCATCCTTTTCTTTTCTTTTTTTCTTATCTCCTTCAGGTGGAGTTTTTCTCCATACGGCCTATATGGAAGGAGAGTACTGAAACATTGTTGTTGAGATCAGTAGCGTTTATCATAGCCGCATCATTGGTTATGCTGTCCGCGTTCTCTGCTGCTCACGCGCAGAGCGCCATCATACCTGCCAAGCTTGACAAGCCGTTTGAGCTGAAGACAGGCCAGCAGGCAGTTATCGATTCTGAAAAGATCGCCATCAGCTTTCTCAACGTCACCGAGGATTCAAGATGCCCGTCAGACGTGGTGTGCATATGGCAGGGGCAGGCCAGCATCAGGGTTTCTGCCGAGGTAAACGGCACCGACGCGGGGCAGTTCGTGCTGACTATCGGAGCCAATGAAAAACCGTCGGCGGTGTTTGGTGATGGTAAATATTCGGTCAGGATGGCAAGCCTGGAGCCGTATCCTGTGAGCACGAACCAGACAGAGCCGGAGGACTATGTGGCAACCCTAGTAGTTTCCAAGGCAGCCGCAAACTCGGCCAGGGTGTACGTTAAGGCAGTAGCCAGCAGCAGCGGCAGCAATAACGTGGCCGCAATTTCCGGGTGGAACCTCCAGAACGAAAAGGGCACGCTTGTAATTCTGAGCCGCGACTCAATAATCACCACCAAGATGGCGATTGCGCGCTTTACACCCACAGAGGCGCAGTGCAAGAGCCCGGATGCAAGGGAGTGCATAGACGGGCACATCGTTGATTCAAGGGGGCTCGAGGGCGACGTGCTCCACTTTGAGGTGCTGCCCGGCGACAAGCTCTACCTCGCAGCTGGCGGGAGCGAATACACGCTTGACATAAGGCAGATAAAAGCAAGGCCGTAGCGGCAGGGCAGGGCGGCGTTCTCAAAGACGGCCGACTACAACAGGCCGTGCCCACGGTAGCCGCAACCGTAACTGCGACACGACGTCAAGTCGAGGCCGGGCTTTTTCTTTTTCGCGTCGGAAAGGCTGACAGCGGGTGGTCCGCCTTGCCTTCCAGGTACTGCGAGGCGCCGTGCTTTAGGAGCTCCAGCGTGAACTCGGGGTATGCCTTGAGGTGGGAGAGCAGCTCATCCTTTCTAGGGTCCCGCCGCCACGACCTGTCAGAATCAAGGTACTGCCGGAACAGCAGCGCCCTCCTGTCGATGTCGATTTCGTCTAGGCAGCAGGCCAGCAGCATGCCAAGTCCTGACAGGCGAAAACACGGCACGCCGTCGAGCTGGAATATCCGCGGGCCCCTTGTTGCCGGCACCGCTCCGTCCTGCTCTACAATGCCGCCGGGGATCAGGCTTTCGTTAAGCTCCGTGTACGTGTGGGTGTACGCGTTGCGAAGCGACATGCCGAATCTCCTGGCCATCTGCTTTGCCAGGACCCTCTTGGTGATGCTGGACACCTGCTGCGCCATGCAGGCGACGATGAAGCGCTGGTAGGCCCCCCTCTTCCTTAGCGTCCCTCTGGCGCCTGATGGAAAGATCCAGACCTTCTTCTTCCTGCATGGAGGAGGGGTTGTTGTAGCTAGCATGCCTGTATATGTCCACTATTTCCACCAAGAAAAAAAGAAAGGAGGAAAAGAGAGAGAGGTTGGAGGCACACCTCCTCTTACTCTGTCACGTACGCCCTCTCGCCGTGCTGCGAAAGGTCGAGGCCGACTTCCTCTTCCTTTGGCGTCACGCGGATTCCACCGGGCCAGACCAGGTCCATGATCTTGATGATGGCAGCCGTCAGGCCCATAGCCCATGCGACTGCGGCAAACGCGCCGGCCGCGTTTTCGTAGAGCTGGGCAGGGTTGCCAAATGCAAG
This sequence comes from Nitrososphaera viennensis EN76, assembly GCF_000698785.1. Lineage (GTDB taxonomy): Archaea > Thermoproteota > Nitrososphaeria > Nitrososphaerales > Nitrososphaeraceae > Nitrososphaera > Nitrososphaera viennensis. The sequence goes on along the minus strand of NZ_CP007536.1, from coordinate 1,873,830 downwards.
ACCGTTGTCTCCCCACGGGGTGAACCTCTTTTCTGCAAGGATGCCAGTCAAAAGCGCGCCGGCAAGGCCACCAATCCCGTGCACGCCCCAAGTGTCAAGTGCGTCATCCCACTTGCGCCTGTTCTTGAAGGCTACTGCAGCGTAGCAGACTATGCTGGCCAGTATGCCTATGATTATTGCAGACATGGGCGACACGAATCCTGAAGCAGGCGTGATGGCCACCAGGCCTGCCACTGCGCCGGACGCTGCTCCGACTGTCGAAGGCCTGCCAGTGTGGGCCCACGATATGAGCGACCATGTGACTGCGGCCATGCCTGTAGCGATCTGCGTTGCCACAAATGCGCTCGTCGCGTTTGTTGCAGCGGCTGCTGCCGAGCCTGCGTTAAAGCCGAACCAGCCTACCCAGAGCAGGGCTGCACCGAGCACCACAAGTGAGATGTTGTGCGGCTCCATCGGGACCTTGCCATAGCCCAGCCTGCGTCCGAGCATGAGGGCAATGACAAGCCCGGACCAGCCTGACGTGATGTGGATGACAGTTCCGCCTGCAAAGTCGAGCGCGCCAAGGCATCCGCCCCATCCAAAGTTGCAGTAGCCGGGGTTTCGCCCATAGTTGTCCGGCGCAGTAATCTCCCACGTCCAGTGCGCTGCAAAATCGTAGACGAAGGTCGCCCATATCACTATGAATATGATAAAGGCGCTGAACTTCATGCGCTCCGCCATCGACGCCACGATAAGCGCTGGCGTGATGATGGCGAACATCATCTGAAACACCATATACGTCATGTGCGGAATTGTAAAGCCCGTTATGCCGCCGTACGCGTCTGAGGGCACGTCGTGGAGCACGTTCTGCAGGCCTGCCCAGTCAAGCGTCCCGATAAAGCCATAGCCGCCTGCGTCAGGGCCGAATGCAAGGCTGTATCCCCAGAGCGCCCATTGCACGGCAATGACGCCTGTGGTGATGAACGTCATGTGAAGGGTGTTTACTGCGTTCTTTTGCCTTGAGAGCCCGGCATAGAACATTGCCAGCCCTGCAGGAGTCATCATAAGCACGAGCGCCGCAGATGTCAGCATCCATGCGTTGTCTCCATGATTGATCTCGCATGGAACCAGGCTTTGGGCTCCAGTACTATTATCGACGACAATCTTGAAGGTGCCGTCCTCGTTTGTCTGCCAGCAGTGATATGGCACGGCCGGGTCGTCGGGCGCGTACGCAAAGGCGTGTTGCTGTTGTAAAAGTCCTAAAACCACCAGGAATGCAACCGCTACGATGGCGATTGTATACAGACGATGCCAGTCTGGTTTAGACATATTTGCGTTATTTCACCAAGGCATATAAAAAATTCTTTAATTTTTATGATAAATAATTGATAATAGACCTATTTGAAGGCGTTATGATAATTATTTGTACAAAGAGCCATGAAAATATCTTAATCTTGTATGCAGTCTGATCACTTTGTTTTTGCATAGCGGATATCAGCGTTATTTTCAGGATAATGAAACAATTTTACGACTTTTCTGTGTTTTTCTCCAGAAATCAATAACAATTTTGGCATCACGGCAGCCCGGATGCAAAACTCATTAAAGCGAGATGCGAGTACACACTAGCACTGACCTGTCTTGCAAGCGCCGCTTGCAATGCCCCGCATCAACTCCAGGTACAAGAACAGCAACAGAATCTGTTCTAGAGGAATAAAGGAAAGGTGCATAATCAGGTCATTGGCCAGGGTTCCGGACCAGACTAGGAACTCGGTGGCAAAGGACATGGCGCGCGAGCTTGGCCTGCCGTTTTCCAACTCGTACGGCTATGTCTTTAAGGAGCTTGAAGAGTGCCTCGTGCCAAACGGGATCGTGCAAGAGTCAGGCCGCAAAAAGACAAAGATGGGGCCGCGGGCCCTGCAAGAGTCTGGGATACCGTCCTTCCGCCTTACCGACGCGGGCATGCTAGTTGCCGCTTCGCTGGACGAACTGGAGCTTGAGAAAAGGGTAGAGATGGTGGAAAAGTGCCTGGCATCCAAGGCTACCGCAAATCCAGGCGAGTTTCCCTTTTACGAGTCCGTGCTTGCCTGGTTTCGAAGCGACCCAAAAGTCACGCTGCAGCTGATCGAGACAGGCGTGTCGGAATTCATCGAGGGCAGGATAGCGCACCCGATAATCCCGCTCTTGGAAGAGGAAAGGGGGCACAGCGGACGAGGGATAGATAGAAAGGGAAAAGGGCGGCGCGCAGGATAGGCTTTTAACGCTTTTTTGCCAAAAATTTCTCAGTGCCCAAGGCCGTACTGAGGTATGACAGAGGCACCATAGTGATCGAGGGCCTTGCTCATATCCCGTTTGCAACACGCGACCCAAGGATAAACGCGCTGCGAGCGCAAGCCCTGTACTATCCAAATATTGTAGGGTACCTGAAACAGAGCGGCATAGAGTACGACGACCGCGTCTTTTTTTCAGATGCGGTGATGATGACCTTGCCGCTTGATCGTCATTATAATAATGACAATAACAATAATGACCTTTCGCCATCTCGACCGTCAGCATCACCACCATCACCATTGCCTCCACTACTGTCACTGCGTGACTATCAGCAAAAGGCATTTGACAGCTGGGTGAACGCCGGCCTGAGAGGATGCGTTGTTTTGCCGACCGGCTCCGGCAAGACCCTCGTCGGCGTCAAGGCGATAGAAAAGGCAAACGCCGCGTCTCTGGTGGTCGTCCCGACGCTGGACCTTGTGGACCAGTGGACGGCTGTCCTTTCAAAATATTTTGTTGTTGCTGCTGCCGCTACGGGCGCGACGATAAAAAAGAAGATAGGAAACCTGGGCGGCGGATCGGAGGACATACAGCCAATCACGGTGTCAACGTACGACTCGGCGTACCTGCGCGCGGCGTTTCTTGGCAACAAATTCACGCTTGTCGTGTTTGACGAGGTGCACCACCTGGCGGCGCCCGGCTACAGGACGATAGCCGAGCAGATGGCCGCCCCTTTCAGGCTGGGGCTCACCGCGACGATTGAGCGCGAGGACTATCTTCACAGGGATTTGCCAAGGCTCGTGGGCGACGTTGTGTTTCAGGTGAGTCCCGACGCGCTTGCAAGGCAAAAGCATCTTGCCCGGTACGAGGTTGAAAGAAGAAGGGTCGAGCTCTTGCCGGAAGAGCTTGCCGAGTACAGGGCATGCATGCAAAGGTACCACGAATGCCTGAACAGGCTGGGAGGCATTGGGACTACAACAACATACTATACGATTTCGCTTGAAAAGCTGATAATGATGTCCGGGAGAAACCCGCTGGCGCGGGAAGCCCTGCTGGCAAGGAACAGGGCCACGAACGTTGCGCTAAACAGCAAGTCCAAGCTGGAAGAGCTGAAAGAGATCCTTGCAGAGAACAAGGGCGCCAAGACGATTATTTTCACGCAGCACAACAACATGGTCTACGAGATTTCCAACAGGTTTCTCATACCGTTCATCACCCACAAGACGGGCAAGGACGAAAGGCAGGACGTCCTGAGGGGCTTTAAAGAGGGCCGCTACATGGCCATCGTCACGTCAAAGGTCCTTGACGAAGGCGTGGACGTGCCGGATGCAGAGCTTGGCATAATTGTCAGCGGGACCGGAAGCGCCAGAGAGTTCATACAGAGGCTTGGAAGGCTGCTCCGGCCAAAGCTAGGCGGGCTGGGATCAAAAGGCGACGATGATAATGATAATAGCAGGAGCAAAAAGGCAAGGTTAATCGAGATAGTTTCCTCTGCGACCAGGGAAGAGACCATCACGAGCGCAAAGAGAAAGAGGGCCCTCAAGAGAATCCAGGAGAACCATGATGATGACACCGCAAAGAAGGAGGTGTACGACGACAGCGTATGCTAGCCGCGCCTTTGCTCAGGGCCAGGACGACAAGAAACGGGTCCATCATCCCGCTGTTTTGCACCCGGGATGAAGAGATAGAGCTTGCAGGAAGGCTGATTCAGGAGTTTGAAGCGTCGTGGAAAAACAGGGAAAGCAAGGCCGAACTTGACGGCAGGATATCCGACATAGAATCGGAACACAACAGAGACTTCAAGCTCGTAAGAGGGCTGTGCGCGCTCCTTGAAAGGAGATGCACTTTTGGAAGTGCAATCACGTCGTCATCGCCATCGTCATCATCGTCGTCGTTTGTCAAGAATAGCATTGGCGCCGACGCCGTCACTAGCATCACACTTGGCGATCCGGCCACAGTCAGAAAAGCGTTGTTTGAAGAATCGTCAAGGCGCGGGTTTGCGCTAACCGATCTGGAAAGAAAGGAGATTATCGATCTGGTTGCATCAAGACTGCATCTCTCTGCCGATGCCATTGCAAGCATCATGTGGAGCGACCTGGACGACAACCTGGTCCTTGAGAAGTTCGATACGATTGACGCAAAATCGCTGGTCGGATGGTACAACCTTGCGCTGGTGCAGACCTTGCTTTTCAATTGCACAAAGCTGGAGTTTTCTGTTTCCGGCGGGCTGAACTGGAAGCGCATTTTGAGGAAGGTGAAAAGGCTCGGCCTGATGTATTATCTTCTGCAGCAGCAAGAAAGTAAAGATGGAGAGAGAAGCAGAGTTGTCTGCTCGATTGAAGGACCCCTGAGCCTTTTCAGGCTGACCGACAGGTACGGAACTGCCCTTGCCAAGTTGCTTCCATCGATCGTCTTCCTGTCCAAGGGAGGCGAATGGAGCATCGACGCGTGGATCATGCGAAGGACGATGGAAGGGAAAAAGACGCTGTACGAGTTCAAGCTGTCGGATTCCGAAGCTCCGCTGCTGCTGACGGATCCATTCTATTACAACAATAATAATGGTGATGAAAGCAGCAGAAGAGAAGAAGGACAACAGCAGCGGTCTAGACTTGCTCCAGATTATTTTGACAGCGTTGTTGAAGAAAAATTTGCGCGCAGGTTCGAAGCTGCGGCAACAGCAGGCTGGAAGCTTATCAGGGAGCCTGATCCTTTGATCGTGTCTGATGGCAGGGCCCTTATCCCGGATTTCATGTTTGAAAAATACGGCAGAAGGGTCTATCTCGAAATCGTCGGATTCTGGACTCCAGAATACCTGGAAAGAAAGCTAAAGAAGCTGGCAGACATCATCATCGGCAATTACAATGCGGCAGCATCATCAACAACAACGCCAGCGACAGAATTGTTCATCGCATTGAACAAGGACCTGGCGTGCTCCAATGCAGTGCTGTCATCGCTTTCCATCCACCTGATTCCAAAAGACAGGCTGATACTTTACGGAAGCGATGCGGTGCCTGTAAGGCCCATACTGGATTATTTGAAATCCATCGACAAAGAAACCGTGGAACGGAGCGTCAGCAACCCCGACTTGAAGGCAGAGCTTGATCGCGCCAAGGACGTCATCTCGATCGACGAGATTGTTATTGTTGATGTCAAGAGGCAGGGTAAAGACAGCAATCCTTCCTTGCCTCCAGAAGTTGCAATGAAAATAGCGCTGCGGGATCATGGCGACAAGTACATCGAGGTGGCAGGGACGCACCTGGTATCAAAGGCAAAGGCAGGCAGGCTGAGGCCCCTTCTGGCAGACGTCAGCAAGTTCACTGACGCATGCGCGGCCCTTGCCCAAAACGAAATCCCGGAATCGTGCCATGCGGAGCTTGTGTCAAAGCTTGGCTATGATGTGGTGTGGCAGAGCATGGACCCCAGTTCGGCAGCCATTGTAAAGAGGAACGAGAGGAATGAAAGCAATGCGGCATGACCCCACTCTTCTTGTCAACAATGACCAAAACGTTTTAATTGCTTCCCCAAAGTGTTTGCCTTACCTGCGCCCGGGTAGTATAGAGAAGCCCGGCTATTAGTAGCTGGCCTCGTACAGTCCGGTCCAGTATGGGGGACTGTCACTCCTCCGACCCGGGTTCGAATCCCGGCCCGGGCGCTTACACATCTTTTCTGGTTTTCAAAGAAATACTGCGATAGTAGTAGGCAGATGCTCGGTTAATGGACAACGTATCTAGCTTTCGTTAGGCTTGCTTTAAGTAAATGCTTGATTATCCTAAATAATTCTATGCTAGAAGCTCGTTTTGATATTTTCAAGCTTTGTCCTTACAAATTCCCTGAACTGAGGTAGCCGTTCTTCAAAGATCAGCGCATCGAACTGTTTCTGATCCACTATTATCATCTTCTCAGATACTTCTCTTTCAGTCTCTGGCAACAGGGCCATCTCGTTCCATTTTTTGATGCTGGATGATACTGGTTCTGAAAAATATGAATAGTAATGTTCAGCAATAGTTTCTTTGGCTTTAAGGAACTCGATCCTATTTTTTAAAATGAGCAGCAGGTCTTCCTCGGTTATTTTGACTTCACCCTTTGCTGCAATAATATGCGCGATCTCGTGCGCGATGATACCTGTCATATGCTGCGGAAACTTTTCTGCAAGGCTTGCGACTATGTAGGTAGAGTATTTGCTAAAGTCAGTCGCATCCGGGTATGAAAGACTATAGAAAAATGAGCTCACAAGATCGTGTCCTATCTTGTATTTTCTTGACAGCATAAAGGGAATGAGGTAGATACTGGGATGATATGGAAGCCGAGATTTATCGTTTAGCGAATCAAGTACCGCAGCGTAGGATTTCTCCAGCAATGATTTTACGGGTCCAAACCAATCTGGGTCGCCATATTTCCCTGTCAAATACTTGGAGGAGATCAAAGCGACATCATCAACGCTCCCCAGAGAACGTGTCAGAAACAACAACAATGATGGATCGATTTTGCGCGCTAGTCAGCAGCGCCTCCGCAAGCACAGTAGCCGAATTCGTCTATTCTAGAATTGCACAGATCGCAGTATCCAAACTGACCATATTCAACCTCCCACGGCTCCTTCCTGTACCGTTTGTAATGATCGTCGATCTCCAGCGGAATAGCAAAGGCTTCGCTTCGTGAGTTCGAGCCCATGCATTCCCGGCCGCACGAGAACTTAAAAGATTTCCCACGAGTATTTCAAGGAGACTACTATAACCATTACAAAAGCTTCTTCTTCGCAGTAATGTAAAGCTCAATCCTTTCATATTCGCATATTCTTTTACTTTTAGATGCTCTGCACGCTGGTTATCTTCCACGGCCCTTCGTTGAGCCGCTGGAGTGTCCACCTTCTGTGTACATTGAGGTTGAGAAACGTCCTGTACTCGCCATCAAACAGCCCGTAATGATCCAGAAACACGGTGACTTCATCGACGCTTGGGAGGTTGGTCTCTGGGTCTGATTTGATTATCCTCCTGACGCGGCCGACCTTGTCCACGCGCACGTCATAGACGCTTCCTGTTATGGCCTGCCGCGACCTTTCCCATTCCGAGGAAAGCGAGTACGACGAAGGAGCATACGACGAATCGAGTACGGAATGCCCGTCGTCGTACGTTATTGCGCGCCAGCCTGCAAACAGCTTTTTCCACGAATCCTCGTCTGCAAACTTGACTGCGCGGATCATTTCTCCCATGACCTGCGCGGGCGAGGCGCCATCGCCGGGCATGCTTGCGGCGCTGGGCTTTATCGCGGCTTCTCCTGCAAAATCGCTCTTGCCCTTCTCGTTTGTCTTGCGCATGTCCACGAAAAGCTCTTCGTCTCCCGCGCGGCCGGCAAGGGCCCGTACCAAAAGCCCGCTGACAGGGCTCCCGCGAAAGGTGATCATCCTCGGTTCGTCAGTTATCCTGCCGACGTACTGGTAGCGCTCGCCAAGCCGCGGGTTCACCTGCGCCTTGTACCTGTACATCGCATCGTAAAAGCGGTACACTTCGGGAGACGAAAGCAGCACGAAATAATACCCGTCATACTGAGAGCCGACCACCGCGTACGTCTTGCCAAGGTCGTTGATTATGTTGTCACGCGGGGTTATCCACGGAAGCTCTACTATCTTGCCTGCGAACTGGTCGCGGCTGTCTATCCTGGCGGCTGGAAACACGGGGATGGTTTGAGCAGAAATCTCGCCCTTGAAGGCGTTCCATGCTTTTGCAGCCTCCTGCTTTACCAGCTCGACGCGCTTTGCCCCAAGCTCCTTGTACTCCAGGTCTACATCATCTGCCTTTTTCCCCTTGAGGAGGTTTATCGCCGCAGTCCAGTCTGCAAGGACTGCATCCGCAAACGGGCCGGGATAGTTTTTGAGCAGAAAGTCGATCCGCCCTTTGTGCTCCTCCTGCTCTTTGAGCTCCTGCCTGCTGTTGATGTTATGCCTGTCCCAGGCGCCGTCAAGCAGGTAGGACAGCTTCCAGACAAACTTTTCGTACCAGCTGCTCCACGCGTCGGAAAAATCATCCTTGGGGAACAGGCGCGCAGGGCCGCCGGGCGCCATGGCAGGCCGGCCCTGTCTGTCATAATAAAAGCGGGAGGCATGGATCTTGCCTTTTATCTCCACCTTTTCCCCTCCGTTGCGCAGCACGCCAAGTGTGATTTCTTGGTCGGGCTTGGCCCCTACCTGCTGCCAGTACATGTACTCGCCATACTGGCCTATCCCGGGCGACATCTTGCCGGGCTTTAAGAAAGGGTCGAGAGAATTGCCGTCCACGCTTACCACAAGGTCCTGTATCTGCAGGCCGCTGTTCCGGAAATCGCTGTCCCACTCGATCCAGGTCACCCGGAACCCCGGGGTCTCGGAATACAGCACGGCATCCGTCTTGATGCCCGTGAGCAGGCTGCTGTTATCCGTGCGGACCAGTTCTACAGACATGCTATATTATTCCAGCCCTCCCTTGGAATTCTTTGTAGTATCATTCAGTTGGCGCCGGTCGTCAAGGTGCGACCTTTTGATCCTGTCCCACAGGGAGCCTTCTATCACTTCATAGAGGCCGTCGTGCAGGCGCCGCAGTTCCATGTCCCAGAATTCCTTCAGCTCCTTCTTTTGCTCGTCCGTCAGCCCGTCAAGGTCGACCTGCCACGTCTTGACGCAGTCGTCATAGACCTCCTTCAGCTTGGACTGTATGTTGAAACGCTCGATGTCGTCCCAGGACTTCTGCCAGTCCCGGACCTCTAAAAGCTCGTCAAGCGTCTTGTCGCTGACGGGCCCGACAAAGATGCCACGGTTGTCGCTGACAAATTCATTGTACTCTTGCCTGAATTTCTCGAGGAACCCAGACACGAGGCCGGCAGCCTTTTCCATGAACTTCTTGGCGTCTTCCTTCTGCCTTGGAGTGGGGCACTGGTCGGCCAGGCCCTTGCTGTTCTCGTTTATGGCGTTGAACTCTTTAATCGCAGAATCGAGGTTTGTCTTTGCCAGAAACTCCCTCACGCCCTGGCGGGTCTGGGTAAAGACGATGACTATGCTTTCTTCAAGCTTGTAGGCATCCATGTAGCCCCGGGCAAGCTCCTCCCCGCTCTTCTTCAGCCTGCCGGCAAGCTCCAGCATCTTGTCCACTGCAACGAGGAGGACCTTTATCGGAAGTGGAACCCCCGGCACCTTTTTTGCCTGACCTACGATGTACCTCACATTCTCCTCTCCCGAGCGCCTTTCAGCCACCAGCTCTCTTACAACTTCATCAAAAAGCCTGAGCACCTGAATTGAGGTGTTCCTGGCCCTGTCGTCCACCGACCTGTCCTGCTCCAACATCGCCTTCCATTTTCCCTCGAGGCTGTTCATCTCTGTGTAAAATTCATAGGTGTACTGCTGGACCTGCCCCTGGAACCATGCAAGGGGAGCGCGGGAGATCAGGCTGAAGAACTGGGACTCTTGCGACGCGACCTCTTCTCCGAACTTGCGCAGGTTTGGGGCCTTGTCCGACTTGACAAAGTCGGTGATTTTTTGGAAGGCCTGCTGGCCCTGGCTTGAATAATAATCCGACCACTTGCTCTGCTGCTGGCTTGCGGTGGCAGAGGTCGATTCGTACTTTAGGATCTCCAGCCCTTCGTTGAGCGCCTTGTCGCGCCAGTCCATATAGCTTGATAGGAACTCCCTGAAAGTGATGTACCTTGCAAGGACTATTGGCTCGCCCCCGGACCGCTCGTACTCGATGTCAGCCTGCTGGGCTGCCCCTACACCTCGGTCAAACTCTTCCATTCTTGCGCCATATTCTGCCATTTGTCCCTCGTCTTGGCAGGTATAGGGGCTTGCAACTATAAGAAGTGCATGTTGCCGATGACTCGGACAAACAGCAACCACATGATAATTTCTATTAAAAAATGGCTAGCCAAACAAGTCGGCCGACAAATCCCGGAATACCTTTTCGTGTGCCGTCGCGACAAACGACATGCGCGTCTCTACTCCAAGCTCGCAGTCAAGCTCCACCCCTTTGTCCGAGTAAACCTGGCCGCCTGCCTCCCGTACTATCAGGCACGCGGCGGCAATATCCACCGGCCGGACCTTTCCCCGGAAGTCAATCGACGCGTCAAGCGACCCTTTTGCAAGGTGGCACAGTTCCATCGCAAGCGAGCCGAGCTGCCTGACGTGGTTTGCCTTTGACATCACCGGCGCCAGCCTCTTGATTGTGCGGTCGTTGATGCCAGAGACGTTCATGCCAATTACAACGTCGTCGCCTGCTTCTCTGACTCTGATCCTTTTGCCGTTGCAGAACGCCCCCTTGCCCTTTGACGCGTAATAGAGGTCGCCATTTACAAGATTAATAATCGCGGCATCCTTGACTGCGCCCAGCCTGAACTCGTCGGCATAGGCAAGCGAGCAGCAGTAGAACGGCAGCTGGCGCGACGCGTTTGTCGTGCCGTCGATTGCGTCCATGACGACAAAACCCTTTTTTTCTTTCCCTTCAATCCTTCCGCACTCTTCACCGATTATCGTGGCGCCTATGCCGCGCTTTTTCAAGACTTCAATGACCGTTTTTTCGGCCAAGAGGTCAATCCGGCGGGAGACATCACCTCCTGCCCCCCTCCTGCCTGTCTGCCTGTTGCCCCGGGCAGTCCCGGCGATGCCCCGCGTGCGGGCATGGACCTCCCGGCAGGCATCCTTCAGGGCGCCTATCATCATCGTTGTCATGATATTATATACGGCACCTGCCGCACCCTGATAATTAAACGGTTATTTCTTCTTCTTTTTTAATCCGTGCGCTCGTGCGCATGTGGTGCCTCCATATTCAACAGGGCGCGCTTGCGCTCCACGCCCCAGCGATAACCCGACAGCGCGCCGTCGTTTTTCACCACGCGGTGGCACGGAATTGCCACCGCAAGGGCGTTTGCCGCGCACGCCTGGGCCACGACCCTGACCGATTTCGGGGAGCCGATGCGGTTTGCGATATCGGCGTAGCTTGCCGTGGAGCCGGCCGGGATTTCGCGCAGCGCCTGCCAGACGCGCTGCTGGAACGCAGTTCCGCGAACGTCCAGTGGCAAGTCGAGCCCGAGCGCCGGCGCTTCTACAAAGCCGACCACTTTTGAGACGAGTTGCTCGAACTTTGCGTCACCTCCAATCAGATTTGCGCGGGGGAACCTGTCCTGCAGATCGCGCGCCAGTTCGCCAGGGTCGTCGCCCAGAAGGATGGCGCAAACGCCGCGCTCGCTCTGGGCGACAAGAATCGACCCGAGGGAGCACTCTCCCACGGCAAAACGTATTTCCGTCCTTGCGCCGCCGGCGCGATAGCTTGAAGGCGTCATGCCAAGCACATCGTTTGACGTATCGTAGAACCGCCTGTTCGACCTGTATCCTGCTCCGTAAATGGCTTCTGTCACCGTCTCGCTTTGGCCGAGCTCGTTCCGGACGCGCTTTGCACGGTGCGCCAGCGCGTACTCTCTTGGGGTGAGTCCAGTGACAGCCTTGAACACGCGGTGAAAGTGATACGCGCTCGTCCCCGCGTGCTTTGCCAGCTCTTCAAGGCTCGGCGCGTTCTCTGACTCCTCGATGAGCCGGCAGGCTTGCGTGACTTTTGCCGCGTGCTGTTCGGCAAGAGAGGCCTGGTCGGGCTTGCAGCGCTTGCAGGGGCGGAGGCCGGCCTTCTCGGCGTCCTTGCGCGTCGTAAAGAAGCTGACGTTCTCCGGCCGTGCCCGGCGAGCGGCGCACGAAGGACGGCAGTACACGCCAGTGGTTTTGACCGAGAAATAAAACGCGCCGTCTGCCCTGTGATCACGGGCGACGACAGATGCCCAGCGAGGGTCGCTTTCCGTTGCGGCTGCAAGTTGTGCGTTTTTTGGCGTCATGTTCTACTTACTACGACAAATATCCACAGAATGAATTTAAAATTATTGACGGCTTTTTGCTTTCAAATTCACGCGTGATGATGCTCACACGAGCGCGCAAAAGTTCCGCCGCCCCAATCATGTTCATTTTGAAAAATCAGAACCGGTCCTTGGCTCACAATTTAACACGTATTATAATTAAAGGGTCGTTTTGGTGCAAGATGTATCTGGTCAGTCAGTCGGTCGGTGCTTTTAAAGTAAATAAAAAAGGAAACGGGGTTATCTGGCGGCTGCCACTGCCAGTCCCGCCGATGTAATGCCCTTTGCCACACCAAGCCCGAGAATCACAAGCCCAACGACGACTCCAATTATGGGACCAGGAATCACAAAGTTCATGTTCGCTAGAGGGAGTATCATAAGGATGACGCCACCTACTGCCAGCAATCCTGCCACCACAAACGACCTCTGCTTCCACGACACAACAAATGCCGCTGCCGCAAGTGCGATTGCACCCATGACGACCACCGCCGCAAGCCCTCCTGCCGCCATCCCCGCCGGGCTGCCTAGGATGTTATTCCCTATTAGTCCCATCGTTCCTTGCATCTGTGACTGCGACGCTGGGGGGACGCCGTGCAACTGTGACATCGACGAGTGGCCGCCGGTTACTGCTTGAACCAGTGGCGTAAACATTGACATAAACAGGTTGTGGCCTTCCTCCGCCTGAGGGGTCTGCAGCAACGCCTGAGCGCCCAGCACATAAGTCAAGACCACGGCAAGCGTTGCCGCGGCCAGCCCTACTGACAATACGCGTCTTGCGTTTGCCATGGCTTTCACTTGTTCGGTCATTATCTTAATCACTAAGATAGTGATAGACTAATATATTTATCTGTTTCTTTCTTGATTGTTAACCATGAAGAGGGAAGAAATCATTGAAGCTATTGGCGAAAAGTTTACAGAAATGTCAACTGAGACAATACTGTTCCACCAAGCCGTGGCGGATATAGTTGGCTTGCATATTACTGACCATAAATGCATGCATTTTATTCACCGTTTTGGAGCCATGCCAGCCGGCAGGCTTGCCGAGCTTACTGGCTTGACCACCGGTGCGGTAACAGGAATTATTGACCGCTTGGAAAAAGCTGGCTATGTAAGAAGGATGGACGATCCAAAGGACAGGCGTCGAACCATTGTCGAGCCTATCAGGAACAAGAAATTGGAAAGGAAAATTGAAATGATCTTTATGCCTCTACATGAAAGAATGCAAAAACTCTTGTCTTCATACTCTGACAGTGAACTGGCTTTCCTGCTTGACGCAGTGACAAAGACTGTAGAGCTGACACACGAGGAATCAAAAAAACTGAGTCTGCAAAGACAATCCTCTATGAAGTGACTGCTGTCAGAGCGGCAATCGCGCTGCAACAGCCTGGCATTTGTTCAACATCTCTCTGTGTTTTTCCCATCCTACCAAACTGGCCACGTAAGCAGGTGACCAGATAGTAGCCGCCAAATAATAATATTCAGTGTATGCGTCTGAAAAGACAGATGCAATTAATTCTTTAAAGCAAGCGGCTGTTCCACTGGAAGCACGCCCCTCCCTTCCTCCTCCTTCCGCCGACACTGACGAATAATTATATCAATGAAAAGGGTAGATGATGTGTACCATGACTGCGCAGGCGCTCCACTCGCACAGCTACGACTCGACCCTCATGGAGAGGCTGCTTTTCCGTGTCGCAAAAAAGTGGGTCGCCGGCTACTCTGCCGGCGAGGCGATAGGCGCTGCCCTGGACGCCAACAGGCGCGGCATGTCGGCGATACTCAACTTTCTTGGCGAGGACGCAGCCGACAGGACGCAGGTAGGGCTTGCAGTCAGAGAGTACCTCTCGCTGATGGAACTGATGAGGGCAAGGGGCGTCAGGGGCTGCGTGTCGACCAAGCCGACGCAGCTTGGGCTTGCCGTCGACTATGACACGTGCCTGCAAAACTTTTCCGTGCTTGCAAAAAAGGCAAAAGAGCTGGGCCAGTTCCTGTGGATTGACATGGAGTCGGCCAGGTTCACCGAGGACACTATAACCATCTACCTCGAGGTCTTGAAGGACCACCCCATGACAGGGGTGGCTATACAGGCGTACCTGCGCAGGAGCGGCGCGGACGTACTGCACATAATAGAGCACGGAGGCAAGGTGAGGCTGGTCAAGGGCGCGTACCACGAGCCAGAGGAGCACGCCTTTGCCACGGGAGAAGAGGTCGACCGCAACTACTCGCGCTTGCTAAAGATGCTTGCAGAAAGCGGCAACTTTTTTGCGGTCGCCACCCACGACGGCAGGCTGGTTGACGAGGCAGTGAACCTGCGCGCAAACAACTGCGAGTTCCAGATGCTCATGGGGATCCGCGACGAGCTAAAGTCGCAGCTGGTCGCAAGGGGGCTGCCGGTCGCCGAATACATCCCGTACGGGAGCCAGTGGCTTCCCTACTCTGTCCGGAGGATAAGGGAGCGCAAGCGCAACCTGCTTCTCCTTGCAAGGTCGCTCGTACAGAGCTAGCTGCTAATCCACTATGGTCTGGCTCTGCTCGCGCATGAATTGCGTGAGGTAGTGCGGGCCGCCCGTGTTCTTGCCTGTCGTGCCGGAATCCTTCCAGCCGCCAAAGGGCTGGCATCCTACCATCGCGCCGGTGGTCGCGCTTGCCTGCCTGTTCACGTACACGACGCCGGCCTCGATGTGGTCGAGGAACTTTTTGACCTCGCCCTGGTCGCCCGTAAAGATGCCGGCTGTAAGGCCATAGTCCACGTCGTTTGCCATGCGCAGCGCGTCGTCGAATTTCTCATAGTCAGTGACGCACAGTATCGGCACAAACATCTCTTCCTGAAAGAGCCTGTGCTTTTTCGGCAGGCCTGTTACGATGGTCGGCGCCACGTAGTAGCCGTGCTTTAGATCGCCGTCCTTTCGAACGTAGCCTCCTGCAAGCACCTTGCCGTCCCTGTCGGCAAGCCGGGAATACTGCTGGTACTTTTTGTAGGCGCTCTTGTTTACGACAGGCCCCATGAAGGTGTTCTGCTCAAGCGGGTTTCCGACCGGCAGGTCCTTTGTCTTTTCCACCAGCCGGCGCAAAAACTCGTCCCTGACCTTTTTATGCACAAAGACGCGCGAGCACGCGCTGCATTTCTGGCCAGAGTAGCCAAACGCCGCCTTCATCACGCCGTCTACTGCTTTGCCCAGGTCGGCCGTTTCCGTGATGATTGCAGGGTTCTTGCCCCCAAGCTCTGCTATCAGCGGCCTTGGCTTTTCGCTGCTGAACTGCCTGCCCATCGAGTAGCCCACCTCGCGAGAGCCTGTGAACACTATCCCTGACACGTCCCTGCTCTTGACAATCTCGGCGCCCACCGTGCCGCCAGAGCCAAACACCATGTTGAGGGCTCCGTCCGGCAGGCCCGCCTCCTGGAAAATCTGGATTATCTTGAACGCGGTTATCGGCGCGTCGCTTGACGGCTTGACCACCACCGTGTTGCCGGTGACAAGCGCGGCTGTCGTCATGCCGGTCAGTATCGCAGCAGGAAAGTTGAACGGGGCTATCACCCCCCATACGCCGTAGGGCTTCATGACGCTCTTGCTCTTTTCGTTTGGCTGGGCGCTTTTCATCTGCACTTCAAAGCCGTTGTTGCGCTCCACCTCCTCGGCGTAGTAGCGGACAAAGTCTATCGCCTCGTCGACGTCGCCTATGGCCTCGTAGCGGTTCTTGCCGTTCTCGTACGAGACCCACGCGGCAAGCTCGAACTTGCGCTCGCTCATAATGTCTGCCGCCTTTCTGAATATCTTTACCCGCTTTTGCCACTCGCTTTTTCCCCATGCTTCAAACGCCTTCTTGGCAGACGCAATGGCCTGCCTTGCGTGAATCGCAGTCCCCGCCGGCATGCGCCCGAGCACCACCCTCGTGTCTATCGGCGAAGCGTGCGGCACCGTTCTTGCCGCCAGGACCTGCCTGCCCCCTATAATCATCGGGTACTTTTTGCCAAACTCGGACCTTGCGGCTTCAAGCGCCTTTTCGTACCTGTCGTGGAACTGGCCTTCTGCCTTTTCGACCAGAAACCGGCGCAGGGTGTGCTCGTTTTCAAACATCTCTAGTGGAAATACTGCAGGCGACCTTAAAAACGATGACTTGTAGTAGTAGTGGTGGTGGATTAACTATGTTAATCATGGCCTAAATACCGATTTGCAGAATCAAAGGCATATACATATGAAAAAGCAAAAAGAGCGCCCCAAGCCAAGGTTTACCAGGAACAGGGCCGTGGCAATTGGCGCCATAGCAGCGGTCGTCTCGCTTGTAGGATTTTTTGGCTACCGTGCGCTCGTGCCGGTCAACGGGACCTCGCCGGTGCTGGGCTTTCCGACTAACGACTTTATCAAGGCCACCCACAGCAAGAGCGGCTACTTTTACCTGAGCCAGGCATCAGGCTCAGTCAAGGGCTTGAGGAGCACAGGTGGCAGCAGCGCGCACATCAACCCCAGCTATGTCTACTCAAAGGGCGAGCTGGTTTCGTTCCACTTTATCAACGAGGACTATGACACGCATTCAAAGCACAACTTTAACATCGACGCGTTCAACGTCCACACCAAGGACCTGGGCTACTTTGGAACCGAGACGGTGAGCTTTGTGGCAGACAAGACAGGCACCTTTGACTATTACTGCTCCATTCACCCGGAGATGAAGGGCACCATAACAGTGGAGGGGTGAGATAAGTTAATGAGACAGCAAGGCAGGATGTGGTTTGCGTGAGCAACGACGACGATGACCTGAGCGAGCCAAGAAAGGGCATCCTGGACCTGCTGGACGACTTTATCGAGCAGATACAACACCTGAGAAAGGTGCTGCTCGGAGTCTCCATCTCTGCAATTATTCTTGCACCCCTTGCAATAGCGCTGTCTGCCTACCTTCTCCTCCACCCCTCGTTCTTTGCGGTGCTTGAGATAGAAAACGAGTTCGGGCTGGTGCTGAGCGTGCTTCTTGGCGCCGTGATCATAATCTCGCTTGTCTGGCTTGTGACAGGCATACGCCAGTACTATTCCATAAGCGCGTGGAAAAAGCACTATGCCGAGTACCAGAAGGAAAAGGAAGAGATCGACAAAAAGATAGCCTCCCAGTTTGGGCTAGATCAGGATTAGCATCATCGCCAGTCCCGGGCCGGAGCCTTTTTCGTCCTTTCTCCTCGGGAACATGCGCTCGTACGGCTCCAGTATGTCCCTGCAAAACTGCAGGCCCTTTTGCGTAGGCCGGTAAATGGTCACGGTGCGCTTGCCTGCGACAGACTCTTGCCTGTTGATGAGGCCGTTTGATTCCAGCTCTTCGAGTATGGGCTTGTGCTTTTTCAGGTTCAGCCCGCAAAAGCTGACAAGTGCGGTCTGGTTCAGCTCGCCATACTCTATCAGTTTCAGTATGATGTCCTTGACAATGTAGATCCTGTCCCGGTACGAGATGGGCGAGCCGGACATTGAGCGCTATCAGGCATGGCTGCAATATAAGCCCATAGAAAAGATTACTAACTGCTTTTGCCAAGTGTACATGTGAGCGCGACTAGCAACAAGTCGAGGATGCTCCTGCTCCTTATGATAGCGATATCGCTTGTATTTTTCATGGCAAGCTTTGTGGCGGCCGCGATCTCGGGCGACCAACAGCCTGCTTCTTCACCTTCGTCGTCAACATCAACAACAACGCCAGCCCCCGAGCAGGCCACTACCGCTGCTACCACTACTACGCTTGGACAGAACTGCATGGCGGTGCGCACAGGCGAGCACACGCTTGCCGACTGCTCACCCTGATTATGATGGTGAGCACGAGCGGCACACGATTTCTCTTTTTATGAGGCCCTTCTTTTGCGAGCAGTTGTTGCACACTTTTCTGTTGCACATGCTGCACGCGCCGCTGTGGCCTGTGCAGGCAGGCAGGCCGCACAATTCGCATCTTGCGCTGTGCCTTGCGCAAAAGGTAGAATTGCATATGTAGCACAGCGCGCGGTGGTCCGTGCACGCCGGCTCCAGGCACGCCTTGCAGTAAGCGAGGTGGCGGTTGCACATCAGGTTGCCGCAGCTGCATGCCGAGCCAGACTCTAGCGGGATGGAGCAAGCGGAGCAGCGGCCCCACGTGCCCCTGCCGGTGTACGAACTCCACCGCACGTCGCCGGCGTGCTCTTTTTTGTCATTTACTATTATCCTTGCGCGGTAGACGGTTTCGATGAGCCAGCCGACGATGGCAAAACTGGACTTGCTCTTGATTTGAGAGAGCGCGGCATGGAATTTTTCGTTTTCCTCTTCTTCCATTTCGGCAAGCTTGTCCTCAAGGGCCTGCCTGTCGGTGTGCAGCTGCTCTATCTTGCGCCTTGTGGTGACAACCTTTTGCTTTTTCGTCTCTATCCGGTTCTCTGCCGATATCAGCCTTGATTTTTTGGCCTTTTCCTTCTTTAGCTGCTTGTACAGCTTTTCTTGGTCCTTTACCGAGTCAAGCTCGGCGTTTAGCGCATCCTGCAGCCGGGCTATGCTTGCATCAATGTCAGCCATCTTGGCCTTTGGCCTTGCCTGCTTTTCTGCAATGTGCTCGATCCTCTTTTCTTCCATTATAACGTCAAACTTGGCCTGAAGGTCCGCCTTGAGAGTCGCGGTCCTCTTTTCAAGCTCGCCCTTCCATTTTTCTGCCTCGCGCCTTGCCTCCGCCGGGACTGCCCGCTGCGGCGCAAGCGTGTGTGCGGCCGGAAGCGGGACCAGCTGGCTTTCAAACGCGGCAAGCTCTTCCAGCTTGTCAAGCGACTGCTTGGCAAAGCCCTTTTCAAAGACAGACGCGCTCAGCTCAAAGATGGGGTGGAAGACCTCTTCCTGCTCTGTCGATAGAACCCTTATGGACCTGACGTTGTTGCCGAGCTTGGCAAAGCTTTGCAAGTTCTTTGGTTCGAATTTTCTCTCTAGCTGCATAAACGTGGTGGCGTGCGCGCCTGCCGCTATCAGGAAGTCGTCGTGGATTTCCTGCTTGGGTTTTGCGAGAAGCTTTTCTTCTTCTTTTGCTGCTGTTGGCTCCTCCTCTGCCAGTGCCTCAACTTTGGGCTCGGCCTCTTCTCCTACTTCTTCTGTTGCTGCCACTGTTGCTGTCTTTACTTGTCCAGCTTGCCGGGCCTCCTCCTTCATGCCCTCCATAAGCTCGGCTATCTCGCCGTTTTCAAGGGGCCCGCGGTGGTAGGTGAGCGTCCACCTTGACTTTATCACGCCGCGGAACTTGGGGTCAAACGTGTTGCAGAAAAACTCGCCGGCCTTTAGCCGGGAGATCTCTTTTTCCGCAAACGAATCCAGCTCAAGCCCGACACTCACGCGCTGGATGTCGCGCTGCGCGCCAAGCCTGCCTATGAACCGCACGTTGGCGTTTGAAATCACCTTGTAGTCGAGGTCAACCGCGTTCTGGCTTGCAAGCAGCAGGCCGAGGCCAAACGCCCTTGCCTGCTTTATCAGCAAGAGGAGGAGCTTTTTGGACGGCGGCTCCCGGACAGGCGGGCAATAGCCTGCTATCTCGTCAAAATACAGGAGGTAGCGCAGCGTCTGGGCGCTCCCCTGCTTTATCAGCCACTGGAACAGCTGCTGCAGAACAAGCTCTACAAACAGGTGCTTTTCCTGCTCTGACTGGATGTTGCGCAGGTCAAGCACGTTTATCGACGGGCCCTTCATCAGCTCTGAAAAGTCCAGGGATTCTGCCGCTGACCACGAGCGCAGCTTGGGGTCTGAAATCAGCAGGTTTATCTTGGTAACCAGCTTGCGCCGGTCCTTGTCGCCGAGGACATCGGACACGTGGAGCGAGCCCACAGTGCTGATTGGAGGGCTCTCTATCCTCCTTATCAGGTCCTTTACCGTCACTGACTGGCCGGACTTCCAGGCATCCTCTAAAAGAGCAGAGACAAACGTTATCTCTTTCCTGTCGTCCTCGCCATAGCCGGCAAGCCTCAGCAGGTTGTACGAGGTGAGGTCAAGCAGGTCAGCCGCGGCCGACACGTCGCTCTGCAAGAGTCGGGAAAAGTCCTTTGGCGCAGAGAGGTCCGGCGAGATGCCTACCGGCAGGCCGGCGGACGACTTGGGCGTGAATATCCTGACCGTGACGGTTTTTGCAAATTCTGCATGCGCATCCTGCCTGACTGCAAACTCGGCCATCCTGTCGGCGTACATCTTTTGCAGGCTCTTGGCGTACTCTGTCCTGTCTATTTTCAGCGCGTCGGCCTCTTTTTCCGACCATTTGGAAAAGTCAAAAGTCGCGGACTTGAACGCAAGGTTGCCAATGTCGCCCTTTGGGTCGATGGCAAAGGTCGGGATGCCCTGAAGTGCCGCCTCTTCTACGAGCACTTTTGAAAGCACGGTCTTGCCAGAGCCGGTGGCGCCGAGGATGATGGCATGCTTTGTGAGTGACGCAACGTCGATCTCGAACTTGCTGCTGTCGCCACCACCATCAGTTTGGCCTACATGGAACTTGGGCATCCGATTTTCAGTGCAAGTGCATGTTAAAAAGTGCTATGTATTTTTACCCACTTTGTAAAAGAGGACAAGCTCGCCTGCCCTCGTCTTTTGCACGCGCGCAAGGCGGAATTTCGGGCCCTGCGAGATCGCGTCATAGCCGTCGCCTTCAACGAGTGTGGTCGCAAGCCTGCCGCCGGCGACCCTTGGCGCTATTGTCACTATCAGTTCGTCTGCGAGGCCGAGGTTCAGCACCGACCAGTTGAGCTCGCCCCCGCCTTCCACCAGGATTTTCTTGAAGCCCATCTTCTTTTTGAGCGCGGAAAAAAGGGCCTTGATATCGACTGCTTCGTTGCCTGCCAATATAACCTCGGCGCCTGCCTGTCTTATCCTCTCAACGTCGACCGCGCTTGCCTGCATACTTGCGGCAACTATGGTCCTGACCTTGCGCGCGGTGCGCAAGAGTTGCGAGTCGTCTGGTATCCTGCCCCTGCTGTCGACAACCACGCGGACAGGGTTTTTGCCCCTGACAAGCCGGACTGTCAGCTGCGGGTCGTCGGCAAGCACCGTCGATATTCCCACCACCACCGCGTCAGAGCCGGCGCGAAGCCTGTGGACCCTTTTCAGATCATCCTTTGATGATATGGTAGAGTCGCCCGAGGCTGTAGCTATCTTGCCGTCGATCGTCATTGCGGCGTTTATCGTAACCTTCATGATAAGAGAAGACTCCCTCCTGCTGCAACGAACCGGCCGCCTGCCATCACGGCACGTACCGCGTCCCCGCCGGCCCTGTGCACTATGGCCGCGTACGGGTCGTGCATCGGGTAAAGGTCAGCATGCCTCTTGTCGATAAATATCAGGTCTGCGGCCCTTCCGGGCGCTATCCAGCCGCTGTTCAGGCCAAGCATCTTGGCCGCGTTTGCAGTCGCCATCTTGACCAGCTCGCGGGGTTCGATAAAGTTGCCCTGTGCGTGCGACGCCTTCCAGAGGTAATCCATCTCGCGGAACATGTCCGGCGAGTTGAGCATCACGTTGTCCGTGCCTATCGCAACGAGGCAACCGCGCTTTAGCATCTCTGCAACGCGGGGCAGGCCGGCGCCAAGGACGCCGTTTGCGCGCGGGCACACCACTATGCCGGCCTTGCCGGCTGCAAGCGACATCTCGTCGCCGGTGGCGTGCGTCATGTGCACCAGGATGTCCGGCTTTAGATGTTGCATTATGCGCTCGACTTCGCTTTTGCCGGTGTGATCCTTGGAAAACTGCACTGTCTCGGCCGACTCGGCCGCGTGTATGGCAACGAGTTTTGCCGCCGCCATCTCGCCGTACTGCTCAAGTGCAGAGTCCGTGTTTTCGTTTGCGCCGCTGATGCCAAGGCCGTCGGCTATTTCCAGCACCTGCTTTGCAGTAGCGGCTGCACTTGCTGGCAGTCCCTCCATCCCTGCCGGGTCGCTGCTGTAGTGGTCCACCCTGCCAAGCGCGATGCATTTTATCGGCAGGCTGGCTGTTGCGCTTTTCAGCAGCCGGACGCCTTCAGGCCCGCCCTCGCGGAAATCAGCAAACGTCGTTATCCCTTTCTGCAGCATGGAAACAGCCGAGCTTTTTATCATCGCGGCAAGGTGCGCCGGCAGACTCTTTTCGAGGATCTTTTTCTTTGCTCCAAACACGGGGTGCACCCGCGCGTCAAGCCTCCTTCCTGCCGCGATGTCCTTGCCTATCGAGTCGGCGATGTGGGTGTGCGCGTTGATAAAGCCGGGCACGACAAGAAAGCTGCTGCCTGCATCCAGCTTTTTTCCCCGGGCAGAAGAGCGGCCTTCTCCCGCGTTCTTGATAATGCCATTTTCAATTTCAATATAGCCGCGCTCTATGTGCTCCAGGTTTTCACCAAGGAGGATGCTTGCGTTTTCAATGACTACTAGCATCGTATTTCATAGATCGTCTGGATCTTGCCCTCGTCGCGCATGTCTCGGATCGTGTCGAGGGCCTTGGTGGCTGCTTCTGCGGCCCTTCGGCCGTTCTTGCCGATGCCGATTCCGCAGTTGAACTTGACGTCAAGTCCTGCCGTCACCTTTTTTATCACCTCGTCGGCCTGCGCCCCCGTCACGCCGTTAGAGATTACCATAAAGTTGTCGCCACCAAGAAAGAACGTCAGCGCATCAAGTTTCAGGAACTCCTCTGCCAGCCTGCCGTACAGCTTCATTACCAATGCTGTCACTTCATACGGCGACAGCCTGCCCGTCAGCTTTGTCGAGCTGTCGACGTCGATGTGCATTATCTGCGCCGATGTTTCGCCGCTTGCAGCGGCAGAACCGAATATCCGCGCCTTTTCATCAGCAAGCCTGTTTTCCTTTCTTGCATTGTATGCGCTCATGCTGGCCTCAAGCGCTGTCTTGCCGGCGCCGATCGCCATCGACATTTTCAGGTCATTGTAGAGGATCGCAAGCGCGTGCGCGATTTCCGCGTGCTGTGCGACCGTGACGCCGTTTGTGATTGCGAAATACTCGTCAAAGCGGTTGAAATAGACGAGGCAGTCCTTTTCGTGGAAGAGGCGCTGTACGTCATGGTAGATTCTTGCCTGCAGCATCTGCAGCTGCGCCTCCCTGTCGTAGCCGAGCGTGAGCGTCCAGGGACCGTAGCCCTCGATCCTAATGATTGTAAGCTGAATCATCGATTACCACAGTTTTCCTGCCCACTGTTTTTTCTAGCTTTGCAAGCCGCAGCGCCATGTTTACTGCCGCGTTCACTGCGCGCGCAGGCACGATGTCCTGCCGCTCCCTTGCCTGCTCGGCAGTCATGCCGGGGCCGGTTATTCCGAGCGCGACTGGCTTGGCGTACTTTAATGAAAGGTCTGCTATGAGGCGCGACGCGTTTTCCGCGACAATGTCATCATGGCGCGTGTCGCCCTTTATCACGGCGCCCAGCGTGACAACCGCGTCGACGCTGCGTTTTTTCAGCAATTTTTCGACTGCAAGCGGCATGTCAAAGGCGCCGGGCACGTACACGACAAAAGAAACCCTGGCGCCAAGCCTGTTGGCCTGCTCTTTTGCCTTTTCCAGCATGTGGAGCGTTATCTTGCTGTTGAACTCGGATACCACTATTGCAAGCTGCAAATTTTTATGCCACCTTGGCTCTCTGGTGAGCTTCCTTAAGTTCGCTTGCCTCTACAAGAGGCATGCCGGATTTCTTGGCGTATGCCAAGGCTTTCTCTATCGACAGCGCCCTGTGGGTCTGCGAGTCCATCATCTCGCATATCGCCACCGCCGGCGTCATGTTCGCTAATTTCATGAGGTAGACGCAAAGCTCTGTGTGGCCGTTCCTGTCAGAAAGAAGGTTCCTTGCGGCTATCAGCACAGGCACGTGGCCTGGCGCCCTGAAATTCCTGGCAAACTCTTCTATGCCGCCGTTGTCAATCCTCTTGCAGACCTTGGCCATCTCGGATATCGTAAGGGCCCTGTCCTGGTCGGTTATGCCGGTGAAGGTGTTGCGGTGGTTCACAGAGATTGAAAACGACGGCTTGTCGCCGTATGCCGCCCTGCCTTCTACTAATCTTGAGAACACGGGATTGACCTTGCCCATGCTTGCTATCATGTCGTGCATGTAGACGAGGCCCAGCTTGGTTGTCACCTCGTTTGCGATTGCAAGGCAGAGGAGGCCGCCGGCGTCCTGCCTCATTGCGGCAATGTGCGCTGGTGTTACATGCTCTGCGGCTACTACCATGTCTATCTCGTTTTCGCGCCCCTTGTCGTCGTGGACCAGCACAAACCTGCCGGCCTTGAGCGCCTCTATGGCTTCGGTTAGTGGCAACAGTGAGGCTTGGCGTTGTAGTTATTAATACATTACTAAAAAGCTGGTAGTTACTAGTATTTTGGTAGGCTCTTGCTCACGTACTTGCTGAGAATATC
The DNA here is from genome assembly GCF_000698785.1 of Nitrososphaera viennensis EN76. Lineage (GTDB taxonomy): Archaea > Thermoproteota > Nitrososphaeria > Nitrososphaerales > Nitrososphaeraceae > Nitrososphaera > Nitrososphaera viennensis. The sequence continues at coordinate 1,849,406 of NZ_CP007536.1, read as the reverse complement.
CGTCTCGATGTTCACCTTGTCGCCCTTTTTCTTCAATCCAAGCGACGTCATCTCTAGCGTATGGGGTATTAGCGAGACAGAGAATTTCTCGTTATCGACGTCGACCACGGTGAGGCTGGTGCCGTCCACCGCTATCGATCCCTTTGGCACGAGCGTGCTTGTAAGCGCCGTATCGTCAAGCTTGAACCACATCGTGGTCTCTGACGGCTTTTCAATCTTCTCAACGATGGTCGCTGTGCCGTCCACGTGGCCGAGGACGAAATGGCCCTCAAGCCTGTCCCCCACTTTCATGCTGCGCTCGACGTTCACCTTGTCGCCCGGTTTTATCCCGCCAAGCGACGTGCGCCGGACAGTCTCGGCTACCATCTCAAACTGCGCCTCGCCCTTTTGCAGTTTCGTCACCGTGAGGCAGGCGCCGTTTATGCAGACGCTGTCTCCCACCTTGAGGCCCCTGGCCATCCTGCCAAGCTTGACGCGGATGACAGTGTCGGCCCCCTTTTTCGCCCGGGCTACCGACCTTACCTCTGCAAGGCCCTCCACGATGCCGGTGAACATGTACTATCAGCTGTGCGGTGCACAGGGGATAAAAAGATTGATTTGCCATAGCCGCAAACCATCTGATGTGTGCAACACTGCCGTGTTTTTCGGCGACGAGCTGGCCCGCTACGGGTTTGGCGGGTCGCACCCGTGGGGCACGGACCGCATCTACGCGTTCTGGTCAAGGCTGCAGAGTGAGCGGCAGGTTGCAAATGTCGTCATCGTCGAGCAGCCGGAGATAACGACGGAGGAGGCCGTGCTTTCGTTCCACGAGCGCGACTATGTCGAAATGGTAAAGATGGCGTCAAAGCAGTGCAAGAGCATCCCGCTTGACAGGGGCGACACGCCGTCTTTTCGCGGCATGTTTGAGGCAACGCTGTACGTCGTCGGGTCGACGCTTGCGGCGCTTGACATGGTTGTGCAGGGAAGGGACAGGGCAGGTAGGAAAATAGAGAACGCGTTCGTGCCCATAGCCGGCCTGCACCACGCAAGGCGCGATTCTGCCGGCGGCTTTTGCGTTTTTAACGACGTCGGGGTTGCAATAATCCAGGCGCGTAAAAAATACGGAATAACGAGGATCGCGTACGTCGATATTGACGCGCACCACGGCGACGGCGTTTTCTACGAATTTAAGGATGACCCGCTGCTGTTCTTTGCAGACATACACGAGCGCGACATATACCCCGGCACCGGCTCTGCCAGCGAGACAGGCAAGGGCGACGCAATTGGGACGAAACTGAACATCCCGCTAGAAGCGGGGTCCGGCGACGGCGAGTTTTTGAAGGCATTTGCAAGGGTGGAGGAGTTTGTCGATTCGTGCAGGCCGGAACTGATATTTCTCAACTGCGGCGCAGACAGCCTGGCCGGCGACCCGATAACCGACCTGCGCTACAGCGCACGCGCGCACAGGCATGCGGCAAAAGTGTTGCACGACCTTGCGCACAAGCACTGCAACGGCAGGATTATCGCGGTTGGCGGCGGGGGCTACAACCGCGCAAACATTGGCGTCGCGTGGACGGAGGTAGTCAGGTCGCTTGCAGCCAAAGAAGCGATATACTATTAAGGACATTCCGGCCCACAAAAAGCCAACTATGAGTGCCCGTAAAGCCTACAGCGAAGTCCTTAGCCTGATGCGCGAGCATCACAAGTGGTTCAACAGGTCGATCCCGCTTATCGCAAGCGAGAACATCCCAAGCCCCGCCGTGAGGGAGGCTATAATATCCGACTTTGGCAACCGCTACGCTGAAGGCTGGCCCGGCGAGCGCGTGTACGCAGGATGCGTGTATATCGACCAGGTGGAGATGATCTGCAACGAGTTGGCAAGAAAAGTGTTCAGGTCAGAGTTTGCCGACTGCCGCGCCACTTCGGGTGTCGTCGCAAACCTTGCAATCTATGCAGCGTTTTCAAGCCCGGGCGACTGGATGATGGCTGCATCCATACCTTCTGGCGGGCACATTTCACACGGCAAAAAAGAGCACGCAGGGACCGCCGGCCTGGTGCACGGCCTCAACATCGAGCACTACCCGTTTTCAAAGGAGGAGATGACGATCGACGTCGACGCCACCAAGAAAAAGATAGAGGAAATGGCGCGCGACGGCAGGGCGCCGAGGATGGGCATGTTCGGGGGCTCGCTATTCCTGTTCCCGCACCCGGTAAAAGAGCTTGCAGGCTTCATGCACGACCACGGCATGTACATCAACTATGACGGCGCGCACGTTGCGGGACTCATAGCCGGAGGCGAGTTCCAGGACCCGCTGCAGGAGGGCGCCGACTCGATGACCATGAGCTCGCACAAGACGCTGTGGGGCCCGCAGGGCGGCATAATTGTATCGTATGAAAAGCACGCAGAGGCGATAAAGAAGGGGATATTCCCGGGCAACACGTCAAGCCACCACCTGCACCACGTCGCAGGCAAGGCCATCGCGCTTGCAGAATCGCTGCAGTTTGGCAAGCAGTACGCAAAGCAGGTTATCAAGAACGCAAAAGCGCTTGCAGAGGCGCTTGCAGGGTACGGCTTTGGCGTGCTCGGAGAAAAACGCGGTTACACGATGTCGCACCAGATAGCAGTCGATGTCACGAAATTTGGCGACGGAGGCACGATTGAAAAAGACCTGGAGAAGGCAGGCATCATACTGAACAGGCAGCTGCTGCCGGGCGACATCAAGGCCGGCAGGCACTACATGCACCCTGGAGGAGTCAGGATAGGCGTGCCGGAGGTAACCAGGCTTGGCATGAAGGCCGGCGAGATGAAGGACATTGCGAAGTTCATCAAGCGCGTAGTTGTTGACAAGGAGGACACGAAGAAGGTCAACAAAGATGTCGCAGCATTCCGCAAGGAATTCCAGAAGGTGCAGTACGCGTTTGACAACGCGGTGGGCGCCTACGAGTACATCAGCCTGGTAAGCAAGAGCAAGCGCAAGTAGCTAAAGAGGGGAGGGGAGATTCATTAACGGGAACCAAATTCATCCCACCCTTGAAAAGATGTGGGTTTTCTTTGGTTCCCGTACCCTCCATTATGATAAAAGAAAAATCATGCAAGCGCATTTTCGTATAACGGCAGAAAGAGATAGAAGATAACAAGAACGACGTGCGAAACTAGAGGCAACAGGCTAGTACTTTTCCACAAAAATTTTTACAATTAGACTGTCAAAAATATAATTGTATTAGGTATTACTCTTCTCTAAGAATATTCTTTTATTATAGTCCCCATATCCGGTAATATTCTGAATATTCGGCTCTTCTTGGCATTCCTTTGATGTATTTGCTAGATTGAACTTGAAAATCTCGAATTCTCGCTTACGAGCATTCTTAAATATCATATTTCGTGCTTGTGCAACAGCCAATTAATTTCACCATGTTGGGATATAGTTGAATGAGAGAAATGCAACAGATCTTGGATCGGGTATCGCTTCCACTGGCGATACGGAAGAACAGAGAGGCTTGATCCAGTACATCAAGGCGTCAAGCATCAAATTCTCCACGCTCTTGCTGCGGCCGCATGACGACAAAGAAGTCATGCAACTCTCTAAATCTATCAAAGAGGTAGGATTACTTCAGCCCATCATAGTCAGGCTAAAGGACGGCTTTTACGAGATAGTTGCAGGGAACCGCAGATTCACGGCATGCAAGGCTCTAGGATGGAGAAAGATTCCCTGTTATGTGCTGGATCTCGACGACAAGGCAATGTTCGAGATGGCCCTCATAGAAAACGTCCAGCGAAAGACCATGACTCCTCTGGAAGAAGCAGAGAGTTTCAGAAGATACGTCGAAGAAAAGGGATGGGGAAGTGTGGCAGAGCTTGCTTCAAGGATAGGAAAAAGTAGCGCGTACATATCCAAACGCATAGCCCTTCTTGATCTCCCAACAGATGTCAGGGACAGAATAGCAAATAACGAGATTTTCGCTTCAGCAGCAGAAGAACTGCTGGCTGTAAAGGACAAAGAAAAGCAATCCGAGCTTGCAAACATGATAGCTGCAAGACGGCTCACCATCAAAAAAGCGCGGTTGCTTGTAGATCAGCTAAAAAGGAAGGAATCATTTGTAGGTAATAGCAATAGTAGCGTTATCGATACCATTCTGGTAAATAACATGGCCATAGCCAACAGCGCCTATCCGCCGCCGCAGCAACAACAAGAGTGTGAATATGACGATATTAGTCAACAGTTAAACCAGATTGCAAGAAAGGGGTACGACCATCTCGCAATCAAGTATCACAAGGCCTTTGATAGAGCAATAGTAGCAACCAAGATTTGTATGAACAACATGGATGACGTGCTAAAAGATGCGGAAGAAAACTGGCTCGTCTATGAGCTGCTGCTTCAACAGAGGACAACCTTACACGCAATGATAGACATTCTTCTAAAGGAAAGGAGGAATCTGCGCAGGATGAGGCTCTACAGATACATCAGGAAATAATAGCTACAGCAGTCCGCCGGACTTGTTTGAATATATGTATATAATTATTATATCCTACAGATGGGGCATAGGAATATTTCGACGTCGAAATTATTCTACGAAGACAAATGCAACCGAATTGTCAGTTGGCGAAAGCGACAGTGTCGAAAGATATGCTCGAACAAGTTCGCATGCAAAAAGAAAAAAGAAGATTCTCGCTCAAATAGCGATAAATAGTTCGGAAAAAAGTTTGCAGACATAGGTGACAACTGTATCATGCCAACCCTAACCATCTCCGCAGTCAATCTGCCATCTCCAATCAGAGTACAGACTTGGCTTGAAGATTGGCAGACAAGCGCGGGCGGAGTGTGGAACCAACCAAACTGGAGTGCCAACCCGTACAAGATCACAGTGACCGGTCTCACTGTCACACAAGTGGAAAATACGGTCAGCCCCACACTTGATGCCTACAACGAGCAAGTAGGAGCAGGAAAAGAGCACCTTAGCTATAGCGTAGCCTAGCCAAACGCGCTCGTACGTATGTATGAAGTATACGAAAACAGGCTCCTCTCCATCTTTTCATTTTTCTTGAGTGACTGGATATGATGACGTGGTATGTCATTACCAACAGTCATGACGACCATCAAGAACGAGCTGCGCAACTATTGCGATTATCAGATATTATTTAGAGTACCTTCTTACAGAAGAAACTGATGATAGCCGCCACTTGGAACATGCAAGGCAGCAGCCACAGTCAAGAAAACAAATGGAACGAGGGAGTCAAGAATATGATGGTCCAGCTGAACATTGACGTATTTTGCTTGCAGGAATGTGGAAGCGTTCCAGCCTCTGCCAACCTCCTTCAGAATAATTTTGGCGGCATAGTGGGCCTCTCACTATATTCTTGGGGTGGAACCACAACTAGACCATTCGCTTACATACTTTTCTATCCCGCGGATCCCAATGGCAATCGATGCAACTTGGCGGTAGTTAGCAAGGTTCTGCCAGCCAATCCTGCCTTGCTTTATCCTGCAGCAGCCCCTGTATGGAGGCCTGCTCTGGGTGCCGACTATGGTGGTGACTATTGCTTTACAATCCACGCAATAAGCCCCGGTGGTGCAGACGTTTCAGGCTTGCTTAATGCGATAAGTGGCGCAGTGATTGGAAACTGGCTTGCGGCAGGCGATTTTAACAGACCTCCAGATGGTACCTTTCCCCCAGGACCATGGCAGGTTTGTCCACCAAATAGCAATACGTATCCTGCAACGAACCCTCAAGCGAAATATGACTACCTCGTGGAGGTTGGAGCCGCTGCTATAACAGGCACTGTCATAAACCTCCAGATGTCGGATCACTTGGCAGTGGTCTACCAGTTCTAGCGCAAGGACGCAACCTATGGAGGCCCGAACCCTCCTGCATTTTTCTCTAGTCCGGCGTTTCAGCTCCACAACCATATCGCGATTTTCGACGTCGAAATATTTTCTCAACCCTAGTCCAGAGTATCGAAAAAAATGCAATAGCCACTCAGAACGCCCTGAGGTCGAAAGGTGTGTGTATGTGTGTGCTGCAAAAACCTCCAGCCTGCCCCTCTACGGCACAGCCGGTACTGATGGATGAACACATCTCGACTCTTCAACGGCAACTTGTTAATGCAGTCGCACATATGCCAAACAGGGCAAGTCTACTGAGTGTACATTGATCGCAAATATAGGTGCGACGACATATTTTGTATCTTATACACGTAACCGTAGTTATCCAATCGCATGTAACGATTATTTTTTTATATTATTATCTTATATTGGCTGCACGATATGCAATATCAAATCAACATCGACATAGACGACGCGGGTTTACAGAAAATCTACCAAGCAGGCCAAAAGGTGACTTTCGTAAAGAGCGTAATCAGCAATCCTGTCCAATCTGGGAATCTTCCAATCGCGTGGTTGGCTTTTCAGCCCCTTGAAAGCAACAACGTGAGCTGGATAGAGAACTACTACATGTATGCCAGCACCACAGTACTGCAGTCAGGAGCTACTATTCAGATGACGTCGCAGACAGGCGCGCCAGTCCAGACAGGATGGCTGTACACATTTGCCAACGGCATGTTCACCGGTGCTCAGGGAGGAGGAGCAGGTACCTTTAACCTCGCAAACCAGATGTCAAACTACAACTACTCTTTCGGCTTGGCACAGTACGCCATGGTAAACAACACACAGACATTTGCTCCGCTGAATGCGATGCCAGTGCTTTACAATGAAGAGGCCACCTTTACTCCAATAGAAACAATTTCGATCTTCCTCTCTTCGTACGACAACAACGGCGTTGTTATCTCACAGGTAGCCAGCAATGCCCTGACAGTCCAGCTGACCAGCCAGAACCCCGTTGCAAATGTGGGCTTTAACGACAGCAACAACACGTTCTACCTGGAATCAGCAAAGGCAGCTTCTGGCCGGGACTTGGCGATGCGCCTGAAGAGCGTAAAGAAGCCTGCAAGAGGTTAGGTAAGCAATACACCATCTCTTGCAATCTACACACCACGACGATTTGTTTTGGGCTTCCCGGCAGCCATCCCCGGGAGGTCTTTTTCTTCTTCTTTTCTTCGGCTTTATCCTTCATGTTATATCAGAAGATTCTCTTTCAGAGAAAGAAAGCCACTCAGAACCTCGAGATTTCTTGGACCGCTCGCGTAGTTAGGGGAGGATAATAAATAACAACAATAATGATGTGGCAGCTTCCTATAATATTGTCGGTACGAGGCAGATGTGTTTGTTGTTTCCCGTGCAAGGCAGAGAAGAATAGCAATGCAATACAGCATTGACATCACTATCGATAAGAATGGTCTAGACAAGATTTATGATGTCCATCAAACTGTAACCTTTGTCAAGAGCGTCAACCAATTTGTGGGTGCCAATACATTCAGTTATTACTACCCTGTCGCGTGGTTGGCTTTTCAGCCCCTTGAAAGCAACAACGTGAGCTGGATAGAGAACTACTACATGTATGCCAGCACCACAGTACTGCAGTCAGGCAACGTCATCAAGATGAATTCACAAACGGCATCCGTGGTGCAGACAGGATGGCTGTACACATTTGCCAACGGCATGTTCACCGGTGCTCAGGGAGGAGGAAGTCCAGGTACCTTTAACCTCTATAATGGAATGGCCACTCCAGATTTTAGTTTCGGCCTTGCACAGTACGCCACGGTGAACAACACACAGACCCTTGCTCCGCTAAATGCAGTCCCGGTGCTCTACAATCAAGGGGCCACATTCACGCCAATGGAGACAGTTTCGATCTTCCTTTCGTCCTGTAGCGCCAATGGTACTGTGATTCCGGACATACCCTCCAACGCTCTTACGCTCACCCTTACTCCAAAGAACCCATCTGCAAATGTAGGTTTTAACGATACCAATAATGAATTCTACATAATAATATAGGGATAGATAGATTGAAACCTAGAGAAGGTCCTGCGAGCGAGCGATACTTTGCCTTACAAGAGAGGATTTGCAATCAGCGAAATGTCTGAGGAAAAAAAATAGATACACAGAAGGTCGGACAAATACACGACAACTATATCATAGAACCTGAAAACGGCTTCGAGATTGTTGCGTATCTCGGGATGAAGAGAGCAAATGATGTTCTAGGTATAAGAACCCCAAATGCATAAAGTTCGAGTCTCACTCGCACTCTTCCTCCACCGAGCCTCAAGGGCAAAAGAGTGAGGTTCGCGTGACCCCGTCAGTAGATAGTAGGCGGAGCCTTGTCTATGTTGTCTATCAAATCTGCAACCGGGGTAAGCGGATTTAGTTTCAGCTCATTCCACGCCATGAGCCCAGCTTCTAAAATCATGTCTCGGACAGCTTCAATGTTCTCGGCTTCAAATATGCCGATTATCAAGTGTTCTGGATCAAAATGATCCATCGATATCATTTTCACACCGTGCTTTTGAGACAGTGAGAGAGTAAGAAAGAAATAGAAAAGAAGAAGGGGTTGATTGTACCCCGGAACGCCGTTTACTTACTAAGCCGTTACGCTGAACGACTTGGTCGTTATCTCTGACAGCGGCGTTGGAGAATTGCTCACTCCGTTCCATACGTATATCTTGACAGTGTACTCGCCTGCCGCTCCCACTGTCCACGACCTAGAGCCGTCTATGTTTGCTCCAGCGTCAGCCGTGCCAGTCACCCAGCCAAGGTCGGTCGTAAAGCCGTTCTGGTCGAGTATCTGGACGATGATGGCATAGTCCTGCGAGACCTGTTGGTAGTTGTGGAAGGTTGCGCTGACGTTGACCTGCTGGCCGGGCTTGGCTCCAAAGATGGTGTTTCCTGCAAGGGTCTTGAAGGAGCTGTCCTGCATCTGGAGCTTTTGGAGCGGGTGGGTGTTAAAGTAGTCTGCCGGGAACGACTGGTTGATTATTACGTTAGTAGCAGAGCCGCCTCCTCCACCTCCGCCAAATGTCGTTGTTGTACTCGTGTTAGTGCTGGCTGAGCTAGGATAGCCTGCCACTACCGGCGATAGCGAGGTAAGCCTGCCTGTTACTGTATTAGCCGTCGTATCTACTGAAATAGTAACATCTTCCCATGCAGTGCCAGTCCAGTGGTAGAACTTGACATTATTCTCTGAAGTGCCCAGTGGCAAGAGGTTAGGATCGTAGGGAATGGTCACATCAATGAATCCGGTATGCCCTATTGCAGAGATATCAATTTCATAGATGGTTCCCGCAGTGTTTGCAGTGCCACCGTTTACCGTGAAGGCAGCCGAGAATGTGCCAACGACATCAAATATTGAGGAAGTCTGATTATCAAGTGAAGCTGCGCTCTTTTCTTCGATTGCAATCTGTCCCGAAGACTGGGCATTGTCGAATTTGATCGTAATTGTGCCGCCACCAGGTGCTGAGGTACTTGTCTGGACGTTCGTACCCGATGTCACAGATGCAGTAGTCACTTGGCTATTAGCATCTACGGTGAAAGTAAGCTGGGGAGCAAGAAGGTTGTCGACGCCGTTTCCACCTGCACCGCTGTCAATAACTACATCTATCGTATGCGTACCAACAGAGAGAAGACCTGTGTTCAGATGAGTCTGGATAGTAATGGTTCCAGGACCCACAACTCCGACTACTTGGTTGGCACCCGGAGCAGGACTAGAAGGACCGGTATTGCCCCCAATAAAGCCAGTTGTCGAGTTTGCAAAAGTGAACGAGTATCCGGACGAACTTATTCCAGAAGCAATAGTTCCAAATCCGTAGCCATATCCAGTCTGTGTAGCAACGGGAGTGATCGTCAGGGTGTTATTCTTGATTATCCCTGCAGCGCCTGAAACATACTGACCATTAGAACCAAAGGTTGCGCGTTTTACTGATGGTTGACCATTGTCGATGATGAGATCAACAGTAGAAATTGAGATACGCTCTGAAGGCTCAACATCAATGGAGATGGTGAATGTCTCACCACTGGTGGTTTGGGTTACATGACCACCTGATGAATTTGGAATATCAAGCTGAATAGTAAACGCATTAGCCTTTTGGAAAGGCACGAAGATTACGGTGAGTATAACTCCCGCTACCGCAATGCCCAATAGCTGTTTATACTTTAATAGAGCATTTCTACTATCCATTTTTACGTAAACTCCTACTAGGAGGCTGTATAAAAGTATTACCGAGTTTTTTGGGAATTTTCAATCTATCTGTAAGCCTTTCGGATTCCTGCCAGAGAATAGAGGATCGTCCCTGTTATGACCAAAATAAGACCCATCAGTGCACTGCCAATAGCCAGTATCAATATGTTGGTAGGAACGTTTTTCCCATTAGCAAAGTAGGCAGTGACATCTCCTGCAAACACTGCTGCAAGTATCAGGAAGGCCAATCCAGGAAGGCCATAGAATGCCAATGGGTGCTTTATCGAAACAAACTTTACGATAGCAACTACTATTCCAAGACCATGGGAAATGGGATTCTGTGTCGAGGCGTCTTCAACAGCATATGTTATGGTTACTGGAACCTCATCTATTCTTAATCCATGATCCTTGGCTCTGACCAATATCTCTGCGGATACTGCCATTCCTTCCTCCTTCAATTCTATTGAAGATAATGCCTTCTTACTATATGCTCTAAAACCACTCTGGGCATCCGTAATTTCGTCGTAAGAGATTATCTGGGTGAGCTTTGTTATTGCCTTAATACCAATTGCTCTATAAATTGGCACTTGTTCCTGATCGCTCTTCATAATAAATCTCGAACCTATTACAATGTCCGCTTTATTGGTTAATATCGGATTGATCAGACTAGGGATCTGATCTGGATTATGCTGTCCGTCAGAGTCTATTGTTACCAGAACATCAGCGTTCATTTTCCGAGCAGCATTGAAAAGAGTCTTTATTGCAGCGCCGTACCCTTTGTTTACCGAGTGTTGTATAACCGTCGCGCCTCCAGTTCTTGCCGCATCGCTAGTTCCATCAATCGATCCGTCATCACATACAATAACTTCACTGCAATATGCAGCAGCTCTTTCTACTACTCTTACTATATTTTTGGCTTCATTATAAGCGGGAATGCAAACTATGATCTTTAGATTAGAATATGGATTCAAAATGATCGATTCTTCGTTAGGAAGACGAAGAATGGTATATAAATAAATTATGTTATATGTGATGTAAAAGTATTATATATAGAGACAACTTTCACTATCCGTTCGAATAATCAACTGCAATTACAGAACAAGACAGACATTCAGCTGCAGTCGGACCAGAGGAAATCAAATGTGATATGAATGAATAGACTCTCAAGAGTACGAAATCTGTTTGGACTTGAAAAAGGATTATTACAGGTAGCTTCTGGCAATACTTTAGCCTCAATTATTGGAGCCTTTTTTTGGCTGTTTATGGCGTCAATAATGCGCGTTGAGGATTATGGAAGACTAAACTATTATCTAGCCATTATTTCGATTGTTGCAAGTATTTCACTGTTAGGGCTCCAGAATACCGTAATAACATATCTTGCAAAAGGAAAGACCAATATCAAATATCAAGCAAATTTAATTGTTCTCATATCAAATCTGATAATATTGCCAATACTATTTTTTATAGTTCAAAACATTTTCGTAATATTATCGTTAATCGGTTTGTCGTTTTTCACCATGTCATGGGCCGAGACATTGGCGAATAAGGATTACAGAAAATTCTCCATCATTATTTTGTCTCAGAGAGCTGTGCAGGTTTTTCTTTCTATATTACTATATACTGTAATGGGGGTCGATGGAGTCATCTTAGGATACGCCCTTTCAACTTTGACATTCGCCTTTAACTTTTTCAGATCAATGAGCAACTTCACAATGAAACTAGATGATGTGAAAGAGAAAAGATCGTTCATAATTCATAGTTACGCCCTGACCTTGTCAAACAGCGTAACTAACAATGCAGATAAATTGTTAGTAACGCCGTTATTTGGATTTGGCATTCTGGGATTATACCAGATATCATTTCAATTTTTCATGTTTCTATCAGTAATTCCACTTAGCATATTCCAATTTCTTCTTCCTCGTGAAAGTACACATTATCAAAATAAGAAAGTAGTAATTCTAGGACTTGGAACAGCGGTAGCTTTCTCTATTATTTTCTATTTTGCAATCCCTCCAATAATTAGCTCCTTTTTCGATCACTTTTTGGAATCTATGCAGTCTGCTCAGATAATGATCTTTGGATTAATTCCAATGACAGCTAATGCCATTATGACATCAAGGCTGTTTGGGCGAGAAACAAGTAGACCGGTTTTCATTGCAGCCGTTGTGTACATCAGTGCTTTATCGATTCTTGTCCTACTTCTTGGACGAGAACTTGGGCTTATCGGATTAGCAATAGCAGCTCTTGGATCATTGGTTCTTCAGAGTGTTACACTTTGTATTTTCTTATTCTTTGGAAGGAAAAATCAATCAAAAATATAGGCTTTTCGAAATGCGATCTTGGCTGAATATTCAGAAGTGGGAGCAAATATCTGTACGCCAATAATCAGATTATATAGATCGATCATAGTGACTCAGTTTGGATTGTTGTAGCGAATAAAATTATCAAATGATGAAAATTTGAACTTCTTTAAAAGATAATCCATGCGTCGAAATGCATAAGTCAAATTATAATATGTGATGAAATTATCAATAAGTGGAAGAGATATTTTTGGCATGAATTCCGGCGCGATTTCCCATGAATGTATATAGAATGCGGCAGGTTTCCCTTTATTGTTAACATCTAGGATGGCTCTTTCTATCATCCACATTGGAAGAGTCCGGAGATAGAATCCACCGGCGGCAGGAATAGACTTTCCAAGAATCCTTGTCGTCAACAATGGAAATTCTATGATTCTTCCATCTTTATCATCGTGCTCTATGGATAAATTAGATATTCTATATGGACTGTGTTCTGCTCCGGGAACTCCGTATAAGCGAGTTTTCGCAGGAACTATGCTGCTATCGTAAATGTAATTGTTTTCATACAGCACATCTATTGCCCACGACGTATTATGACACAAGGAGAAAGAAGGTGCCCTGAAGCCTTTCGATTTATGCGATGTTAGCTTTTGAAATTCTTTAATTTCACGTTCAAAAAGCTCCTTATTGTAAGAAGTAGAATCTAGCCGGGTATGTCGCATTGTATGAAAAGCTATTTCGTGGCCGTTGCTTAGAATTTTATCTAGCAATTCAGGTCTCGCTTTTAGAAGTTCGCCTACCATGAAAAATGTCGCATAAGTATCATTCCTCCTTAGCCAGTCGATTATTTTGTCGATACTATGTATAACGCTCAGATTTGTGGTCATAGTTTTCAAATTGCGTTGGATTAGTTCTATGTGAAACCATTCTTCAAAATCTATTCCCAGTAAATTCAATAATTTAGCATTTATAATCTGCTATTAAAATATAGACTATAGAATTGACTGCCCATCAAGACTTGGAGCTGAGGGTTCTTGACCTGATAAATGACAAAACAGAAAGTCTTAGATTGATGAAGGCTGTATATGGAAATAATAGCGAGGTAGGCAGGTCTGAATTCTATGATTGGCAATATATTGATAATCCCGCAGGTCAAGCACTAGTGGTCGGATTTTTTACAAAAGAAAATCAACTAGTGAGTCAGGTTGCCAGCATTCCAACATCAATTATAGTCAATGGAACAAATAGAATTCATCACATGACGCTCAATATCGCGACAGAAGATGCGTATAGAGGCCGCCATCTTGTTAGTTCCCTTTTTGCGCATATTCATAAACAATTCGGCGGTCAATTTACATTTGGAATGCCTAATGCAAATTCATTTAACTTACATAAGAGAATTGGATATGAAGTAATTAAAATTCCCATATTATTCAAATTAATTAGACCTTCGAAAGTTAATAAAAATATTCCCTCATTTATTGATAGAATGATCTATAGGATAGATAAAGGCGCCGTAGAATCTACCCAATTATTGACAACCCTGTTTACAGAAGAGCATTGTGTTGCGGAACCATCCCTTGAAGTCTTTCCAATATTTCGAGAACGTAATGCAAAATATCTCAACTGGAGATTCAACTCGAGTTCGATAAGAGAATATGTTAGATTCATCCATAGACGCGACAGAACAAGTTATCTGATAGGCCGCGCAATTTCAATAGACAAAAGGAAGATTTCAATTATTTGCGAGATAAAAGCCTCGAATAAGGAAATTGCAAAAGATCTAATTCACAGTTTCTGTGCTTATTCCCTAGAGTCCGAAGATATATCAATCGTGCTATCTGGTTTTCTCAAAAATAATCCACCTTATTATTACTTGAAATTAGCGGGGTTTCATGAACTGCCAGATAAACTTAGACCGCATCCATTGGCACTTTGTATAAAACAATTATCACCTACCCGCTTAGTTGACTTCTATAATCCCTGCAATTGGTTCTTTTCTCTAGGAGATTTCGATGTATTCTGATATCAATAGGAAAATCAAGTGATTCATGAATATTGATAGATGTTTTTGATATACATAGTAAATTATCTACTATATTAGCCCAACTTGCTAGTCCAGCTACTGTATAATAAGATCAAATCAAAATAATATCTACATCGTATAGAACATCAATGTTTTTATTTACCCTACAATGACGGTTTCCGTGCAATATTTAGAGCTGAGTATTATCTCTATTCTTGCAGGTTTAGCTATTTTCATTCCATATGCGGTGACATTGCTCGGTCTGAAGAATTCAAGACAGCAATTTAGAGAACTCTCCAAAAAAGACATTCTCCTTTTTTCCATAGTAATTGGAGAAATGGCTATAATTGTACCCACAACTACCATTGGCTTTGCCAATTTTGTACATATTGGAGATATTTTCTATGTTATCACAATAGCTAGCATCATTGTTGCATCGGCAATTTTGATCAAATCTAGAATTTTATCGGTCAATATCTTTCAACAATTAAAACATTATCTTAAGCAACCCGAGTACCTTTTCATTATTGCGTTGTTATTGTTCTATAGCTATCTTGTACTGATCATTCCTGTTGAACTTTCATATGATACTGCAAATTATTATTTGCCATATTCTTTGGGACTTCTAAAAAACGGTTTTATACCGTCAGATCCCATTCTATCTTATACCACCTTAGGAGGGCAGCCAGCTCTAACGCCAGGAGTATCTGCAATTTATGCCTACTCTTTAAAAATAATCCCGTTTACAGACTCATTTAAGTTACTTCCTATCTTGTTTGCGATTCATCTATGTATCAGTATTTCCTTATTGGCAAAGGAGATCTATCCCCGTATTCGACGCTCTTGGGTAATCATAATTACACTAATTTCCCCTCCCATGTTTTTCTACTTAACCACTGCCCCCTATAATGCAGATTTACTATTTTCAGCTTTCTTTATTACAGCGATTCTTGGCGTAATAAAATCAAAGAAATCGAGTAGTATACTATGGACAATACTAGCAGGCGCCAGTGCTTGTGGAATGGTTCTTACAAAAGATGCAGGTTTGCTATTTCTTCTTCCGATCTTCTCATTAGTACTGCTTGGTCATAGGCAGATTGGAAAATTCTGGATTGCACCATTTGCGCTGCAATTATTGGTACCAATCTCCTTCTTGTTGAATAGTACGTTATCAGATTTCTTTGTCGAACATTCTACTTCTCTTATTGTGATCCAAGTGGTCAGCCTTGCCATTTTGTATTATTTCTCGCGCTCATATCGTGCAGAATACAATACAAGGATAATTCCATTTGCTCTGATGTTTGTTCCTGCAGTCATATTCGTAATTATGATGACGGGTATTTGGGGCTCACCAATAATTAGAACATATGCAGGTTTCTTTATTACACCAGGAAGCGCTGTGGATTATCCATGGGCATCGAATATTGCCCTTAAAGGTTTGGGAGAGGCTGCATTTCCCATTAAGCCGCAGAACTTTCAGAATATGTTTTTTAATATAGGCTACATTTTTGTTGCCCCCGCACTAGGTGGGTTACTATTCGTACCAAGGATTGCTACTATATTGAGAAATTTCAGAAGACAGAGTGGTCAAGTTCTATTACCAATTGTGCTCATCATAGTAGTTGTAAACTGGATCTGTGTATTTGCGGGCATTAATTACAATGATCAATCTACGTTCAGGCATACCTTGGATGTAATTGCCATAATGTCGGTATTAACAGTTATAGGAATTTCTTCCATAATTAATGAGGGTGACTCACACAATAGGCTAAAGTTCCTCATTATCGCGGCAATCATTTTTGCAACATACGTTCTAACTTACTTCGAATATAATTCAACACTCTTTTCACTCAAATCCAGAATAATATCTCAAGAGCCATTTCTCCAATACATAGTATATTCGATTGCGATCTTTGCTTCAATATTTTCTGTACAAAAAATTAACTTTAATTTTCTTACAAAAATAGCTCCATATTTACTCAAGGGTGCTATAGCTGTAATTTTGTTGGGCGCAGTGATTCCATATATAGCTGGAACAATGCAAGTCATAGCGACCAATAATGGATCCTATGAAGAGACTAATCGACAAAACCTTTCTTCATTGTCCTTCGGACCGGCGACTCTTGCAGTTCATGATTATTTCAAAGGACGCAATATGGAAGGCCGCATATTAGCTTATGGAATTGATTGGTTTTCATACCGAACAGGTCTTGAAGTTTTAAAAATGGAAACTATCATCGATCTGGCAGTGTTAAAAAATACTCTTACCGGAAATGACACAGCTAGCGTTGTGACTAAACTCAAAGATATGGATATCCAATACATTGTCACACCAGTCTCAGGCGGAGCTTATGAAAGGTTTAGGAGCCTATATAATGAGACGAGAATATTTGAAGTATTGACACCGGAATATACTACTCAACAAGCCAAGTATGGTAATTTGGCAATCTATCAAATAAGATGAACGAGTGATAAGGATTTTAGAATTGACAGGTCCATGGTAGGCGGCGACCAAGTATAGAACTTAGCGCTGCAACATCATCACGATATATTTCCGTCAAAAACTGTCTTTCTTTCGCACTAATTTGTGGCTTTCCAGTTTTTTTGAAAAGAAGCTTATTTCCCCTGAGCCAGTCTATAAGAGATGTTGGCAAAGTTCCCGCTAATGCAGAAACAGCTCGATTCCGCAGTAATGAAAGAACAAGGTTGTTTCTAGGAACAAAAAATGAATTGTAAGCAGTATCTATATTATTTGGCACCTTTGATTGTATTCTCAGGAATTTCAGTGTATCAATTACTGAATGTTCAGTATTCTGGATGAACTCCTCGAAAATGAGGATCTTTACATTCTCCTTACCAAATATTTCCAAGTATTTCTTTACTTGTTCAGAATAGAATCCTAGCTCGATGTATAAATTGGAAATTCCAAAGCCTTTTCTTTGCAGAGCATAATCTTTTACCAATGCATCGTAAAAAGGCAGTGTTTCTACACCTCCTCTAAAACTCATCAAGTAGTGCGAGAAAGCTCTGGTTACAGGATCTCGCAGAATCATTATTATTTTTGCATTTGGTATCTTTTCAGATATGAGATGAGGAGATTTTGGATCCCATAGGTAGGATGTACTGGCTTCACCAACCGCAAGTTTTGTTTCTCCATCCTTAAATAGATCCAAATACTTTTGCTCAGATCTTATTACCTTATAAGGAAATTTGGAAGTAGGTTGAACGTTTGGAGCAAAAAAATGTGGCTCTTTCATCTTGGACATATAGATATCTGGAACTTGAGTTAAATATTCATAAAGTGAGGTGGTCCCACCTTTATGAGCACCAACGATAAAGAAGTTAGGCCAGATAGACTTTATCACGATATCTCTTAGAACATACCTAATAAATATTAGCTTGAGCAAAAATCTCATCTTTCAATTGACTCAGCATATATCATACAAACTTATGATGATAGAACCACTTATAAGAAGACTCTATAATTAAGACTCTACATTGTTAATAACTATAACTAGATCTCATACGAGATGTGATTCAATGGGATGAAAATTGCATTTGTCGTAACTCATTTGAGTTATGGTAGTCCAGGATCCTTCGTACGAGTACAAGAAATAGCAAGACATCTAGACAAACTTGGCGTTGCAACCACTATTCTTACACCCTTCGAAGAAGATTTAGTAAATGTTTCCGATGTGAAAGTAGAATTCATTCCCTCTTCAATGTCCAAGATCGGATTGATGTCGACTGCCTACAAGCTAATACGCAAGACGGCCTATTCACGGCTCACCTCTGGCCTTTTTCTTTCCGAAGGCTCCTTTACTAGAATGGCAAGTATCATAGAGGGAGGCATGCAAAAGATACTGCAGAAACAAGAATTTGATATTCTGCATGCTGTCCAGCCCATAGCAGCGCTTGCTTGTTCTGCACTAGCAAACAAATATGACATACCACTTGTGTCCGACATTCACAACGATTGGCCAGAAGAGATAGCTGCCCAAGGCCTCTGCAAGAGAGATGATAACATTTACAGATTTCTGCACGATGTCAAGCAAAAAATAATAGATTTATCTGATGCAGTTACAGTTGTAAGTGAAGAGCTCAAGAAATATTTTGTTGAAAAATATCGAATAACAAGCAAACCTATTGTTGTAGTGCCTCCAGGTGGACCTATCGTATCTAATGTCGATAATACAATCAGAGAGAGGAATGTGGTATACGCAGGAATGGTCAATTATAGAGAACATGTCGACTTGTTTGCAAGAAGTATTCCATTTGTAAAAGAAGACGCGACATTCTATATTTCAGACTATGGAGATTCCATCAAGAATGTCAAAAATATTACGAAGAAAATCGATCAGGAAGTCAATTATGTTTGGTTTAAGAAGCGGCAGGAAGTTCTGGGGTTCTTATTGCGTTCCAAACTGGGCATCTTAACATCACATGATGATATCACCAGACAGTTAGGACCGCCTCTAAAACTATATGATTACATGGCTTGCGGCTTACCTGTGATTGCAAATGATATAGGAGGATGGTCAAAGATGATCGAAGATGAAAAAATCGGTCTACTTTCGAAAGATGATCCCAAGCATTTTGCACGGTGTATTGATGACTTGTTATCTAACGAATCACTATGGAAGGAAATGCATGAAAACACTCTTCATCTCATAGGTACAAAATACAAATGGGAAAACGTGGCAAAGAATGAACTTATTCCACTATACAAGAGATTGACAAGAGATATTTGATTTTGCGTCAAAGTCAGAGATTCTAAAAAGGCAAGATTTACGATGGATACATTTGTATTAACATACAAAATCCCCGGATTCAGATTAAAGTAGTAAGATTCATCTTGAGAGAAGCGGCGTTGGATGAATTTTCATCTATCTAAGAATCCCGATTCTCTTAACTTAACAAGTATTTTATTGGTGCTTTCCTCAATCGTTTCCTTTGCTGTATATACTATGAGATCGGGACTTAGAGGTTCTTCATATGGATCTTGAAGACCTGTAAGATTCTGAATTTTCCCTTCTAACGCTTTCTTATACAATCCTTTAGGATCCCTTTCGATACAGATTTCTAAGGAGCAATTTACATAGACTTCAACAAAACCAATTCCAATTTCCTTTTTTGCAAAAGTCCTCAATTCTCGATAGGGCGAGATTAGTGATACAATACTACCAATTCCGTTCCGAGATAATAATTTGCTAAGATATATGACACGTCTTGCATGTAATTCTCGATCTTCTTTTGTAAAACCTAGCTCAGGACTAAGTTCCTTTCGTACAATATCTCCATCCAATAGTTCGGTTCTTACATCTAATTCCTTTAGCTTTGAGAGTAGATTATTTCCTAAGGTTGTCTTTCCTGAACCAGGTAGCCCTGTAAGCCAAACTACAAATTGCGAATTCGTGCTGCGCTCACTAACCATATGAGTCCCCTGATTGTGGGATCAGAGTATTAATAAATTCTCCTTTGAGAGCTATGGTGGCCATAGGAGATGTTATATTCATTGCATGATTAACATATTTCACAATCTTAATGATGATTATGAAGTATTGTTTTTGCTATAATGATTTGTTGGAATGCAACTGTTCTTATTCAAGAGGGGGACGTTGAAGGAAGGGTTAAATAGAAATTTGAGACTGTAACTATTGCTATCACCACAAGCCATATTGAAATGGTAACAAATTTCATTTTCCCTTGTGATGGATTCCTATAAATTTTGGCAAGGGCAACGGCAGCTGGAATCTGAAAAGGAATATCAAATAAAACCCGCGATTGTATGACCCATTGACCGAACAAGAAAGGCAGGATTCCCATTGATAAGAAGATAATCATAAGAACTTCCTGATTAGATTCCATTCTTGATGTGAGCATCCAATATAGTCCCAACCCAAGAATAATACAGTTAGCGAAAATGCCTCCTACGTATGTTGTTGTAGTATATTGTAGATTGTTCCATCGTAAACTAAATTGATCAATGCTAGCTCTGCTATTACCAAGCTCTAGATCTTTTTCAATACCACTCGAAGAGCCAGTCAGGCTTGTTCTTCCTATATCAATAGCAACGGTACACATGAGCACGGCAAGAAGTACAATTGCACCTTTCTTTTCGCCTTTTAGGTGATATCTATTATTGCGACGGATATAATACTGAACTAGAGACACGCTTAAGAAAATCCCCATGACAATAACGAAAATACTCCAAGTATAGACGTGACCGAGTAATGTTAGTAAAACAAGAATGCTGAATAGGAACAAGTTCACTTTTTTTCCACTACTTAAATATCTCAAAAGAAAAATAAATGACGTGTAACCAAAAATCAGGGCAAACCAATTTGCATAAAAGCCGGCATATGTTCCAATTAATACATGATAAGATATCGCCGTAACAAATGACGCAAATATAGAAATAACATCATCTTTTGTAAGTTCTCTCGTCAGAAAGAAAATCACTAGTACTAATATAGGTCCAAGTAGCAATGGAAGATATTCGATCGTAAATATAAGATCATCTTCATTCTCATGGAAAACATGTTGAAAACTAAAAATCAAAATAAGCGACAGAGGTCGATCTCCATCGTTAACTTTGACAAAGGCTTGATTTAGGAAATCTTCGATGGACTGTGTCCTCGCCAATTCGCCTGTGACAATAGAATAGTTTAGTGTATCTACACCAATTAGCTGATTATCCTTGTTCAAAGAGGGAAAATGGGGAATAGCAACAATGATCACAGATAATATCATGCAGATCGCAATACAGACAAACTTCTTGGTTGTGCTTAAAGTATCATAATTCTTTGGTGTAAAAGTTTTATTATATCTTAGAGAACTCGAAACGAAGTTCATCAATAGCTTAATTGGAAATGACATTATCAGTAAGAGCATTAGAATTGGAGAGAAGCTTGAAAAAAGAAGAAAGATAACATAAGAATAATTATTCGATTCTAATATATTAGACGGAGCAACATGTAAGATGGCAGATGTGAGCCCCAATAGTCCCACGATCAGGCCCACAATTGAAATGTAGTTGACTATAAGGGAAGGTCTGAAGCTTGCTGGCCATTTGCCAGAAAAAAATTTGACAAACATTAAGAAGAAAACGATTGTGGGGAAGGATATCAGCGACAATCCTTCTAATACAGATCTAAAATTGAAGACAGATACGATTATGAGGAGAATAGCCAGAATTCCTGTTAGCAATCGACCAATCTTCGAATTTATTGAAATTAGTAGCCACACAATTAGAAGTGCGCCTATTATAACATGATCCACGAATTCATTTATAATATAGAAATTGAAATTACTATAGTAAGTTACTCTGTCAACTAAAGGATATATTCCTATCTGAAAAAATGTCCCCACAGTATAGATGTAGAATATGCCTAGAATGGATAAGCTCAAAGAAGCTATAACAGATGATCGTGATGAGCCAATACCAAGAATTCTTTCAAGGTAAGGACGGACAACAGCTCCACTATCCAATCCAGTTCTGGTTTATAAGAAAAATACGTCTCTTTTAAGGATGTTACTTAGGATAGGAGAAAACATTTAGATCCATACGATTATGCAATATAGTCATCATTCCGAAACTATCTTGAAATTCCGCCAATGTTAGCTGGGCTTTTTTTAGGAAGCATTTCGTTGAACATATGCATTAGTCCAGCGTCAAGGCCGTCAACTGTTTCAAAACCCAAACATCCTCTGATATTTGTCATGTCAGCGCAGCTATGCAGAATATCGCCCTTCTTGGCTTCAAGGTATATGGGCTTTAGATCCAATCCAAATATTCTTGTCATTCTCTCGGCTAATTCATTAATAGAAATTGCCTTTCCCGTTCCAACATTAAAAGTGCCAGAGATTTCAGATTCTGCCGCAAGGATTATTGCTCTTGCCACATCCTGAACGGAAATAAAGTCTCTGGTTTGACTTCCATTTCCATAAATTGTTGGGGCCAATCCTGCCGACAACCTTTCTGCGAACTTTGTAATTACTCCAGCGTACTCTGGATTCTGACCTTCTCCATAAATGTTAAAGAAACGTAGAGAAACAGCCTTCTTGATCATGCCACGAATCTTGTAATCCATCACGATTCTCTCTCCATCAGCCTTGCTTATGCCATAAGGCGAAAGAGGTTTCAGGGTATCATTTTCATTGACAGGAAGTGACAGAGGATTTCCATAGACCGCAGCAGAGGACGCGAAAACAAAATTACCTACTCCATTGCGAGCGCAAGCTTCAAGCACAGAAACAGTCCCTCTTATATTGACATCGATAGTTTCGTTAGGGTTTATCACTGAGTCTGCTACGCTCACTTTTGCAGCAAGATGCACGCATGTGTCAACCTCTTCTTGTTTAACGATTTCTTGAATAGCTTCGGTATTCCGGATATCTTGCTTGTAGGCCACAATATTCTCGCCAAAAATCTTGGCATCTGCAACATCTACGATAACTACCTTATACTTGCGCAAAGCAAGTCTTGTGACAAGATGCTTACCTACAAATCCTGCAGCACCTGTTACTAGAATGTTATTCAATGTCTCTACGCAGAGTATAGCTATACTAAAACATTTACCATCATAATTCTCCATCTCAAAATTTGAGAATATATTTATAGAATAAGTCATTCAGGCTCAATTGTATTATATATAATAGCAGACCCTAGCCAATATTCACTTTAGTCCAAATCAGAAATTAGGGATTTCCATAGTGATCACGGACTTTGGCATCTTGCTTTTATATAGTATCTAATATTCCACAATAAGCAGATGGAAAATACAGAGAAGCGCCCCTGGGGCCACTTTGAACGCTTTACACTTAACGAGCCTTGCACGGTCAAGCTTGTCTATGTTGACGGCGACAAGCGCCTCAGCCTCCAATACCACAATAACCGCTCGGAATTCTGGAAGGTAGTCAAGGGCCCGGTAAGAGTGCAGATAGGCAAAGAGAAAAGACTGCTGCAGACAGGAGAGTCCATCACGATACCAAAAGGTACAATACACAGGCTTGAGGGCGCAGGCACCGACGCTGTAATACTAGAGATTTCCAAGGGAGACTTTGACGAGGCTGACATCATAAGAATTGAAGACGATTATGCCAGAAAATGACTCTTGGTTGCTTGTACCTAACGTCAACTTTTCATCAGATAATACCATGTGTGTATATATATCGCCGTTGCAAAATCTGGTAGCTAACCCTTCTGGAATTGCAATTCGGTGTTGTTTATTTGCGCACCTCCCATCTTTACCGTAGCCTTTCAAAACGGTGCATCCGGGTTCAAGATTCAGCCCTGAGCACTTCATCCATCTTATTCCTGGCCTTTCTTGATACCTTTACCCCTTCCCAAAGTGTTGTAAACCGCCAGTCGAGCTTCTTTTCCTTGGCTACCTTGTTCATCTCGCTGTAGACCGCATTCCAGAAAGCGGCAGGCAGCTGCTCTGCCTTCGTCACCATAGTCACAATCTTGAAGTCTATGTTGGCTATCATCCGCTCTATGGCCAGCTTCTTATCCACGTCATCTGCCTTGTCCAGATATGATGCCAGCCTGCCGCGTTGTGTGTCTAGCTTGATTATCTGCCTGAAGATATATTCGTCAAAGTCGATACGCTTCCATTCTTTGCCAAGTTCGCGGTACAGCAGCTGTATGTCGTTGTCTATGATATTCTTTTCAACACTCAGCATCTCTGCAATGGTTATTGCGGGCATCCCTGCTCAAAGTACAGGCGGTAGACATGGTTTCTCCTCCTCGACCTTTCAGACTTTGTATATTTCGAGTTTTTCTTCCCGGGTTTGCTCAGACCTAACTTTTTGTTCCTCTCTTCTTCTATGAACTCGGGGCTTATGTCAAACACATCTGGTTGCTGCTGCGGCTCTTGATCGGAAACTTTGGGTACCACGCGTACAGAGCTCTGAAGGGTATCTTAAAGTCAATCTATCCTTTGGCATGAATCTTGGAACGATATGATATCGACAATGGTCGAGCGTAGTCGTTCCATTCTTGGTCTGGAACGCTGATGCCGTCTGAATCTGGTGGTAGTCAAAGATTGATGCCAAAGGATAGGTTAACTTTAGTCTAGAAGTGAACTACCCACGTCTTAAGACGTGGACTTCTTGCTTCCTCGACTGAAACTTCCTTATCCGTTGTCGATGTCGGACAAGTAGAGGCTCTGTCTCTGTACGGGCCTGTTCCAGACCCAGTTTTTCGATGTTGCGCGCCGCGTTCAGGTCTCTGTGGATGACCAGACCGCAGCTGTGACATTCAAACGTGCGTACTGACAGGTCAAGCTTTTCTTCCGCAACCACCCCACACCTTGAGCTTTTCTGCGATGTACCCTTTGGGTTGACAGTAATAACCTGTCCGCCACGCCTCTCTACCTTGTAGGCAGTATGTATACTGAAGCAGCTTTCCCCAAGTGACATCCATTATTGCTTGTGCCAAGAAATGGTTCTTGACCATGATGTTAGCGATATTGAGTTTCTCGAATGCTACAATAGTATAGCCTTCATCTGCAAGCATCTTTGATGTCTTGTGCACAAAGTCGTCTCTGCACCTTCTCACCTGTCGCCATGCTTTGGCCAGAGCAATTCTTGCCTTTTCTCTGTTCCTTGAACCCTTTTGCTTTCTCTCTTTTCACCAACATGCAGAGAGCCCGACATCGTGTTCAATGCAACATTTTGTTCGTTTTGTTCGCCTTGCTTTTTTTCGACAGAAGCCTCATTATTCTTTGTTTTGATTTAGGATTATGCGGCTTGATTCTTAGTCGGTAGTGGCAACAAGGGCACCGAAAATCGTCCCATTCTATGAACAAGCCGCATACCTGACACCTCTTCTGTCCAACACCATAACGCCCGCCAACGTGTGACGGAGGCTTTGGGGCCTTGTATCGAACGCAAATTCCTTTACAGCTCATATTGTACGTCTCATGACCCCCTCTCTTCAACCCCACTCTTCAACAGAGTCTCCATGTTTTTCACATTTTTCTCCAGCGATACATGTACCGGCAAGAACAGGGGGAGAGGCGTCGTTGTCACTATCATTTGTATCTCTCTACCAGCCTCTCTTTCTCTCAAGAGATCTCTTCGGGATCTTCTCTTGTCTTTTTGCCCGAGCCCCTCTCTCTTGGCTTGATCTTGTCCAGGGCTGCTTCAAAGTGTCTCATCGACACTTCCAGTTTGCCGCCACCACTTAGGTTGACATGCTCCTTGATAGCAGTCATCGCCGCTGCGTTCACCAAAGCTGCAATATCTGCACCAGTCATGCCCTCTGTCATTTCGACCATCTTGTCCAGGTCAACATCTGAAGCAAGGGGTTTTTTCCTTGTATGGATCTGCAGTATCTGCTTCCTTGCTTCCTTGTCCGGTACTGGCACTTCAAGTATCCTGTCAAATCTTCCGGGGCGAAGGAGCGCCTCGTCAATGATATCCGGCCGGTTGGTCGCGCCTATCACTACCACGCCCTTCAGGTCTTCCAAGCCGTCCATCTCTGTCAGCATCTGGCTTATTACCCGCTCTGTCACATGCGCATCGCCTTCAGAGCCTCTGCGCGGCGCTATTGCATCCAACTCGTCAAAGAACACGACGCACGGTGCTGCCTGCCGGGCCTTTCTGAAAACTTCCCTTACACCTTTTTCTGACTCGCCGACCCACTTGCTTATCAACTCCGGCCCTTTTATGCTGATGAAGTTTGCTTCTGATGTTGCTGCCACCGCCTTGGCTATCATTGTCTTGCCAGTGCCAGGTGGACCATGGAGTAGTATGCCTTTGGGCGGTCGGACGTCTGCTTGTGCAAATAGGTCGCCATGCTTGAGTGGCCATTCTATTGCTTCTGCCAATTCCTCCTTTACTTGTTGCAGGCCCCCAATGTCTTCCCACTTTACATTTGACTTTTGCACCAGCACCTCGCGCATTGCAGAAGGCTGGATATCCCTCAGCGCCTCGTCAAAGTCCTGCTTTGTGACTTTGATCTTGTTCAATATTTCGGCAGGTATGTTTGGCTGTTCCAGGTTAATCTCTGGCAGTATCCTTCTAAGCGAGCGCATGGCGGCTTCCTTGCTCAATGCCTCCAAGTCGGCGCCGACAAACCCATGAGTAACCTTGGCTATTGACGCAAGGTCAACGTCTTGTGTCAAGGGCATCCCCCTTGTATGGATCATGAGTATGTCAAGCCGGCCTTGTTCATCCGGTATCCCTATCTCTATTTCCCTGTCGAACCTGCCCGGGCGTCTAAGGGCAGGATCGATGGCATTAGGCCGGTTGGTCGCGCCAATCACTACGAGCTTGCCCCTGGACTTTATTCCATCCATCAAGGTCAAAAGCTGCGATACCACTCTTTTTTCAACGTCACCACTGACCTCTTCTCTTTTCGGAGCTATCGAGTCGATTTCGTCAATGAATATTATTGACGGCGCATTTTCTTCAGCTTCCCTAAAGATTTCTCTTAGCCTTTCTTCGCTCTCCCCGTAGAATTTGCTCATTATCTCCGGGCCGCCTATCGAGTAAAAGTTGGCATTTGTTTCATTTGCGACTGCCTTGGCAAGGAGCGTCTTGCCAGTCCCAGGAGGGCCGTGAAGAAGTATGCCTTTAGGAGCCTCAATTCCAATGCGCTCAAATATTTCAGGATGCCGAAGGGGCAGCTCTATCATCTCCCTGACTTTTTGCACTTCGTTTTTCAAGCCGCCAATGTCCTCATAAGCTACCCTTGAGACTCCCTTGCCTGCGGATTTTGGTACAGAGCCAATTACAAATTCGGTATTGCTGTCGATTAGCGATGCCACATCCGATGGCGAAGTGCCTGTAACGGCAAAGCCGATTCTTCTGCCCATTATGTTGAGCGGGATTACATCGCCTTTTCCGACCACGCGACCTTCCAGCAGCTCCGGCAAGTGTTCTTCGAGACCTACGATGTTGAGCTCTTCTGTCGGGGCCAGGATAACTTGCTCTGCTTTTTTCACATTAACTTTTTGGACGATAACACTATCGTCGATTCCAACTCCGATGTTATTGCGGGTATACCCGTCTATCCTGATAAGCTTCTTATCATAATCTTCTCGCTGACTCGACCAGAGAAGCGCGTAACTTTTCTTGCCCTTGAAATTAATTTCCAAGACGTCTCCAGCAGACAGGTTTAGCTCCTCCATGATTCTTGGATCAACTAGAGCCATCCCTCTGCCGACAAACTTGGGGTTTGTTTCGGCCACTTTTAACGTAATTCTGTTAGCGTTCTTGCCACCATTTTTTGCCATCTAGTTTTTCGCCTCTTTTTCTTTATACAACAACAAATTAAGGGGTAGGAGCTTTTTGACCCGTTTTTACTCCACCTTCACGTCTGTCGCCTTTGGCTTCGGAGCCTCTTTCAGCTTTATCTTCAGTTCCAGTATGCCATTTGCGTATGTAGCCTTTGCAGACTTGTCATCCAGCGCTACATCGATAGGTATCTCGGTATGGTACTTTTTGTCGCCTTTTTCTGCGTGTAGGGTGACACGGTCTTCAGATACACTGACTTTGATGTCCTGCTTTGTCACACCGGGCATCTCTGCTGTGATGGTCATCGTGTTTTCTTTTTCATCCAAGATGGTGTCTACCAGTGGCTCTCGGGTTTCGCTCGGTGCCACCAAGCCTTTTGTGCTGGGTCTGATGTTGCCAAATTCTCTCACGTGTGGCTTGCCATCAGGACCTATAGTGACCTGATACCCATAGTAATACGGAAAGTTCGTGGCTATTTCCTCAGGTCTCATGCCTCTGACTGTCCTGAACATCCTATTCAGCATCTCTTCCGCTTCGGCGAATTCCCTGTCAATGTCTTCAAACAGTTGCCTTCCGAAACCGAATTCTCTATCTCTCCACATTTGTGAAGTTCACCTGCACAATAGATACACCCGGAGAGATTTATTTGTTACTCACATTCTGTTAGTAACAGACGGGGGAAGATGAGTGTAGATTCACATAACTATTGTAGGTCGAGCAAGACCTTTGCACTGTCATTGTTCATCTTTTTTCTCATTCCACTTAGAATCGTTTTCAGGTCAGACTCCTTTTCATCCATCATGTCTGACAGCTCGGCTATAGAGCTTGGCGATTCTTTCACTATCATATAGAGGATCTTCCGCTCGTCTTCTTCAAAGCCCTCCATTCCAATCTTGTGGAGTTTATTTAGGATGAGCTGCTTTAGCGCACGCAGGTCGTTCAGGCGCGATTCCAAATTGGACATTTCTGTTTCTATGTTAGACAGACTTGCCTTTAGCGAAGCTAGTGCTTCTCCAGCATCTTCAGGCATTAGATCAAGCACCTTGTAGTATTTCTTTGACTCCTTATGCCGTGACTCTACAATCTCTTGCTTTGTTACCGTAAAGTCATCTTCAGATAGCGAGACGGTCAAAATGAACGAATTATTGAGGCGGTAGTATTTTCTGTCCGGTGCTCCGAGGCTGCTTTTTTCAGCATATGTTTCAATCAGGCCACTTTCTTCGAGAGCCTGTAGGTGCCGTAACACTGCCTGTTGGCCAACATCTATCTCCCTTGCCAGCTGGTTGAAATACATCGGCTCTTGAGACAGCATAGCGAGTATCTTCCGCCTAGTATCATTTCCCAAAATGTCTAGTATTATGTCAGATTCCATTTGCGCTTGCCCGGCCAACTATCAAATCACCTTGCCAAAATAAAAAGGAAGAGTCGGACATGGAGCAGCATCCTACATGTCCATGTCGCCCATTCCGCCGCCACCAGGCCCGCCACCAGGCTTTGGCATGTCATTTTTTGTCTTTGACGAAGCTATCACGTCGTCTATGCGCAAGATCATGCACGCTGCCTCTGTGGCGGCATTTATGATCTGCTCCTTGACTGCCAATGGCTCATAGATCTCCTTTGCAGCTAGGTCCGCCACTTTGCCGTTTATGACATCGATTCCATAGCGCGCTTTTCCCGTGCTGCTCTTTGACCGAAGTTGTACCTGCGTATCGAGTGGGTCCATGCCGGCATTTTCTGCCAGAACGATCGGTATAGTTTCGATGCCGTCTGCAAACTTTTCGGCAGCCAACTGCGCCCTTCCAGACAGCGTTGCGGCCCATTCTCGCAGTTTCAGCGAGACCAGTGCTTCCGGGGCTCCGCCTCCAACCAGTACGTATGGGTATTCAACTACATCTTTGACAGCCATTATCGCGTCATGGACCGATCTTTCTGCTTCATCAACTACTCTCTGTGA
Source organism: Nitrososphaera viennensis EN76 (assembly GCF_000698785.1). Classification (GTDB taxonomy): domain Archaea; phylum Thermoproteota; class Nitrososphaeria; order Nitrososphaerales; family Nitrososphaeraceae; genus Nitrososphaera; species Nitrososphaera viennensis. The sequence goes on along the minus strand of NZ_CP007536.1, from coordinate 1,819,834 downwards.
GCCGCCCCGGACTAGGATCGATACCGATTTGGGGTTCTTGCAGCCTTCGACAAATACCCACTTGTCGGTCTCGACCTTGCGCTCTTCGACCACCTTTGCAAAGCCCAGGTCACTTGCCGCAAGCTCGTTAAGGTTGTTGATAATCCTAGCGCCCGTTGCCTTGGAGAGCTTGTACATGTCGCTTTCCTTTATTCTGCGAATTGCCATGATGCCGGCCTTTGCAAGATAGTGCTGGGCGATATCGTCGATTCCCTTCTGGCAAAGGAGGACGTTGGCTCCTGCAGCAGATACCTTGTCCACCATCGCCTTGAGCATTCTGTTTTCTTCCTCTATGAACTGCTGCATCTGGTCCGGCGAATTGATGTTTATCTTGGCGTCAAACTCGGTCTTTTCAATTTCAAGAGCCGAGTTGATAACGGCTATCTTTGCATTTTCGATGCGCTTTGGCATCCCGCCGTGCACGACTTCCTTGTCGAGCACGACGCCATGGATGAGCTTGGTGTCCTGGATGCTTCCGCCGGCCTTCTTTTCCACTTTTATGTTGTCAGTGTCTACCTTGTATTGGTCGTCGCCAGATCGCTCAGCAACGGCAAGGACTGCATCAACTACCATTTCAGAGAGTTCTTTGGAATCTGCTGATACTATCTTTGAAGCCATCGATGTGTGAGCGATCTTGTTCAAAAATGCCTTATCTGCAGGATCCACCTTGGTGGCAATTTCGCGCAGCGTCTCAATTGCCTTGTATGATGCTTTCTTGAAGCCTTCGACAACCACGGTAGGATGGACATTCTTTGTGATCAGTTCCTCCGCCTTTTCCAAGAGGGATCCGGCGAGGACAACCGTAGATGTCGTTCCGTCGCCGACCTCGTTGTCCGTCGCCTTGCTAATCTCGACCATCATCTTTGCAGCCGGATGCTGCACGTCTATCTCCTTCAAGATGGTGGCACCGTCGTTTGTTATGGTGACGTCGCCGAGGCTGTCGACGAGCATCTTGTCCATTCCACGAGGTCCCAGCGATGTGCGGACAATTTCAGCGATTGCCTTTGCGGCAGTGATGTTGTTTCTTTGCGCCTGGTTGCCTTTTGTTTCTGACGTACCTTCTTTCAAAACGACTATAGGAACTTGTTGTGCTGACATAGATTTTGTTCACCTATGTTAGTAACACGTAGTGTGTAACGGGATATTTAATCCTTATTTTTGCATTCTCCATAGATGCTTTTTCCTGATGCCAGATTATCAGCTGATGATTGGCTGCGAGACCTTTTCCATTCATTCTGCGCAACCAAATGTCAGTTAAACAATAGAAATCAAAAACAAGAAGAACTCTATTCTTGTATGATAAAAAAGCAGAGATGCTGCAGCCTTTATCGTGCAAGCTCAAATTGCACTATTGCCCTGTGCAGATGAGAGGAATCTTTCTCGCGGAGACAGTTATCGCATCTCCAATGCACAGGCTCGCTGCAGCCTTCGCACAACATTACAACCTCAAGTTCGGATCCACAAGCTCTGCAAAGCGATTCCATTTTGCAGTACCTCGTTGATAGTCAACGTACGTGAGTAACTAATATTTAATTTTTAATTTCAGAAATTATTAGTAATCAGTGTTTCTTTTGACAGCTAGACTTTGTGATGAAGTAAAAAATTTATTTTCGCTGCCGATTAGTAAATTTAAGTGATGTCATATGATCGGCGGACCAGTAAGAAACATGCTGGCCAAGATAGCCGCTGCTGCTACGGCAACAATAGCGACCATCGTATCCACTGCCCGTATGGCATTTGCAGCTAGCACCAACACGAGCTTGCCTCCAGAGTACATGGAAATGTTGAGGCTGGCTCAGCAAAAGGTACACGCCGCCACTCAACCAGGAGCATTTGGAAATGGCGTTCCTGTGTTGTACGGTGTCGATCTTATGACGTTGCTTCCGTGGATTGGGATTGCTGGTGCGGCAGCTGTAACGGCAATATATGCGGCTAGACTCTTGGCACCGAAGATTAGGGGCGGTGCGCTGCTCGCTTAATAGTAGCAGCTATTGCCCTACATTTTTCTTTGTTCTTCTTATATTACCAGCTTCAAATTTCTCGTTATCGATAGAAATGGATTTAAAAATAGATTTCGCTCTTATTCACAAATGTTTCAGCTAATTGTAACAGAGAATTCGTCTGAACCTTTCTTCCCTAGTCTTGTCTCTCAGATTATGGACAAACTGGAATGATTTCACGTACGCCTGCAGATTGTACCTGTTGACGCCCATGAACTTTTTCAGCCACAGCTGGCACAGGTTGCTCCTGCACTCGCAGTTGTTCACGTGAACATCGCCCCTTGCGTATTCCTTCCCGGAGTGGCCCACGCGTTCGTGTACAAACCCGTGTTCTTGCAGCTGGCCGTACGCCCTGTACTCGTCTGTGTACACAGTAGAGCCATAGCTGACGCTACTGCATACGACGTCAAGTAATGGCTGCTGTATAGGCACGTCAAACAGGGTCATTCCACTGCCTCTCTCATGGATGCAGGTTATCATTGGTTGTTCCTTCTCAAATGTGCCCCTTCCCCTCCATGGCTTTAGTCCGCGCCTTCTAGGCTTATTACCCAGCCGGATGATTTCCTTATGGTATGGTCTGCCCTTCAGTCCGGCCTTGATGTAGAACTCGTCGCTTTCTGCAGTACCGTCGAGTTGGGTGAAGGAAATGACGATAGTTTCTCCATGACTGTCCTGACGAACCTGTAGCATCTATTGTACGGTGTATTCGTTTCAAGCGATACTTCCCTTATGGAGCAGCCTGGCCACAATACGAAGAATAGGTACAGGACCAGGAACCATGTTTTCGATGGCGAGTGTGAATAGTAGAATATGATGCCCGTCTTGTCGTTGAACCATTTCTTGCAGCATTTACAGTGGTACTTTTGGTACGACCTGTACCTGCCGTCCTTCTTCACATTACCTGAACTGCAGTAGGGGCATGTTACGTGGTCGCTCCACCGGACCTTTCTCAGTACATCGACGCACCACTTTTCGTCAGGGAGGGATGTGGTCAGGGTGAACATCGGAGCATGTTACGAGAAGCGAGCTTTAAGCTTGGCTGAAAGATTCGGAAATGAGCGAACAGATTTTGTGTGTCCGGTGATTGCAATTTTGAGCACGAAATGGGATGTCCGCGGCGCTGTCTGAAAGACGAATTCACCATAACAAGGATTGAAACTTGTCGTTGCCCGAATCTTGAGAATTAATTATGTGAGAAAGTCGCTTCCTTTGAGCGTCCAATGCAACAAGAGCGTTGCATAATCCGTTGCACAGGCGCAAAATGTCGGGAAAGCCCTGAAAATGTACAGGCACTAAACTATTGCTTTAGCTTTTATCAAGTGTCACTAACAAATTTTCCGACTTTATTATCTATTATTCGGTATATCTATCCCCCTACCACGTCACTGCTTCCATCAGCTCTAGGTATTGCTGCTACTAAAGAAGAGGTAGATGGTTAGTGGCTCAGGCGCTTGTACGGAGAAAGAGCTGCTTATGGGTCAAGGGTCTAAAGGTCAAGGACAGGGAAAAGATCAAGGAAGCCATAGCAATCAGCATACAGAACGGCAACTATACTACTAGAGAATTAGGCGTTGACATAGGCAAGGACCACAGCACTGTCTCGCGTTATCTGGCAGAGATGGATAGAGAGGGCAAATGGGGAATAAAGCGCGATTCTAATAGGAACATTGTAATCTCATTACAAAAACAGCTAGCGCAAGAATACAGGCAGCTAGAAAGCGAACCGTTCAACCAGCTACCCTCCATACAGAAATGGATAACGTACTTGAAGTCAGGCGGGATTCCGGCTCGCAGGATTAGCTATCTGGTTAATGTGGTTCACGGAATATCCGACCAGCTGAAATTGATGCCGGAGACCATTGTTAGCTTTGGTGTACCCATTGAAGCTACGAAGCGAAAAGAGATTGTGATAGAATACTGGCGGAACTTTCTGGCATGGTTCAATACTGCCTTGATGCTCTTCTTAACCCTTCAATAACCCTTGATGGATATTGATGCTGCAGGTTCTATTCGTAGACAGGGGAGTGACCTTGCATGCTGTGGCCACCGGTTATCTTGGACTTGTGCTTTATCTTGTCTAGCTTTGCATCTGCTCTCAGCTTATACTCTGGTTCATTTGCTTTGTCTTTCTTGTTCGTGACATCGATTGATTCCGCGTCTTTGGCTATGTTTTCAAGATCAAGGGTATCACCTGTGAAGGTATAGTCTGTCGCTTTCTTTTCTTTCACGATTTTGATCTTTGCCATTTTTTTATCTCCTTGTGGCGTGGTTCGCAAGGCAAATGCAACGGAAGCACAAGCGATTTTCAATGTTGAAATTAACCAGAGCAAACGCTACATTCGCCAAAATACACAACAGTTACGTAGTGTACGCGAAGGTAGCCACTATCTGAAAAGCACAGATGTACCGAATTTAAAGGTTGTTTTGTTGCCGCTCTGTCTTTGGAGCAACCGACTTGCAGCACCAGCAACCGAGATACAGCAGGTCAAGGGAACCGCCGAGTTTGCAGCAGAACTATTATCCGCCCTCTCGCCATCAGTGAGGCGAACTTACCATATAGAAAATACCTTAAAATAATACTATAATATCTTCACGGAGAGATATCTATGCGGCGGATAGGGCTGATGCTCTTGCTCTCCTCTCTGATAACGCTAGGCGGCGCTTTTGCCTATCCTAGTTCGTACGCGCAATCAAGCATGGATGGGGATGGTAGCTCGAACATTGTAGAGCCGCAAGAATTTACGGTAGGCGTTTATCTTCTAAATGTTGGAAAAATTGACCTCCAGACCGGTTCGTATGATCTAGACTTCTATTTCTGGCTCACCACTTCGAACTCTACTTTAGATTTTACAAAGCAAAAGCCTACGTTCGATTTCATGAATTCCATGAATGCCAAAATCGAGCCAAGCCGGGTAGAGCCAAACTATTACGAAGTGAGAGTAAAAGGGACCTTCCTAAAGAACATGGATTTTAGAAACTATCCGTTTGACACACAGCAGGTGACTGTCGAAGTCGAAGGGTTTGAAACCGTCGACAAGCTGGTGTTTGTTCCCGACACTGCAGCGAGCGGATACGACAGCCTGATAAACGTGCCAGGATGGAACCTTGGAGAGACTGAACAGAGTGTGATTGTCCATCAGTATCCGGACCAAAGCTATTCGAGATACATCTTCTCATTTGACATCCAGAGAGCTGCGCTGTCAGCATTTCTAAAGACGATATTTCCCGTCGTAATCATCACGACCATAGCGATGCTTGCATTCTGGATGAGTCCCACGAACTTTCCTCCTCGAATCGGGCTTGCCGCCTCGACATTGCTCGCTGCAGTGGCAGCACATCTGGCGGCAGCAAGCCAACTCCCTCCGATAGGCTACCTCACTCTTATGGACAAGGTGATGATAGTTGCTTATGCACTCTTTCTAAACAATCTCGTTTCCATGGTCCTGCAGATGCGTCTGGTGGATCATAAGAAGGAAGAGCAGGCGGCGAAAGTGAATGCAAGGATGCGAAAGTTGATGCCGGTGATCATTGGCGTCATACTTACAGTTCTTGTGCCTTTCGATCTAAGAGTCGTGTAGATCCAAAGAGTAGACGCAGAGTTGCCTAAACTCTGACCAAAGTTCTGGTGGGAAGTCGGCTGATTTTGATGCCTGTTTTTCTATTGCAATAGACAATCAGTCATTTTTCCACCAGCACTACAGCAATGATGGATTATATCTCGCGTTCACTGACGACCTTCACAAGGTGAAGAAGATGTATTTTGACAACATGACCTACATTGTACTTCTATCATCGTAGGAGCCGAGCAATGATGCGGCCGGCAATCCGGCACGCGCTCGCGGTGCCGGTGCTGCTGGCATTATTGACGGGGGTGGATTTCCGATAGAGAGAAACGGCAACGCATGACCACCACTTAATTCTCTATAGATTTCCATCCTGATATTGATGAAAAAGAGTATCTTGCAGGAAGACATGGAACCTGAAATTCTGGCGATGATGCCACTCTGGTTTAGGAAATTGAGAGAAGCATACCTGAAAAGGAGGAAAGGCGAAGTCTAGAGTTTCAATATTGCGGCCGCTTTTGACACGAAAAATTCAGCCTTGGTGACAAGGTTCTTGGCCTGTGTAGGAGAAATGGTGTCTGCTGCGTCATAAAGCGACTCGCTCCTCTTCTTCCTTGCATTGTCGAACGCTTTGAGGACTTCAGGTCCGAACTTGTTGCCATGAACTGCTTGAACGAAGAGTATGACTGCAACATGGTGATCGGCACTCATCGGTCTGTACCCTTTATCATACATTAGTGCCCTTCCTGCTGCCTGCATGGCGTGATAAGCTGCATTGTGGGCCTCCTCCCATTCATTTATACCGAGAATATTCTTTGCAGATTTGAGCTTCGCTCTCGCTAGATCCATCTGGTCCCTTACCTGTTGAGGTTCAGACCTGAATTGTTCAATTATGCGCTTCTTTGATAGATCGCTTAAACTCATGTTCGTCACCAATTAGCATTATAACTGGGGTCTTTGCAATTTCGCGTAAAAGCACGGCTTCTGAACGAATCTTTTCTGCGAATTCTTTTTCGTTCCAGACAATATAGTTTATCTCGCGTCCTATCCTCTTCTGGGCCTTCAATACGGTTTTCACGACTTCATCCTCGTCTATATCACCTATCACCAATAGATCTATGTCACTACTGGTGACTTCAGTTCCTTTTGCAAATGACCCATATATCAGTGCGTATCTGATACTTTGTTTGTCTGATGCTTTCAGAAGCTTCTGAAATTCGTAACCTAGGCTTTCGGTCTTTAGTAGAATTCTCTTGATATCTTCAGCTATGGTTGAAGATTTATTGAGTTTGTAAAATACCATATTTCCTCTTCTTACTTTTGTCAGTATGCCTAGGTTTGTCAGGCTTTCAAGAACCTTCATGATGTGCGGTGGAGAAGTGTTTAATTCTCTGGCCAGCTCTCTGATGTGCATTTCTGCATCGCTCGAAGTTACTAGGAACGTTTCTAGGACCTTCACTCTAGCTTTTGAAGTAAAGAGTTGTTCTAACATGCTACTTGCCAACTTGTTATGTTGTTAATTTGTTAACACTTGTTAATAAATAGCTAACATTTGAGTATTGTCAAGAATTTGTAGGATGGATTAGTTTTGAGATAAAATTGGATCTGACGAAAACTTGACAGTGCATTATTTTGCATCTTCGTTTTTTTCTACGGGAGCCAACCTTTCAGAAACCATATCTATCACACCTTCTACGATAAGGGGAATATTAGATCGCCTAAAGTGATGAATCGCAACTAATTCCTCTATCCTTTCTAGGATGCCCGATTCTATTACTTCTTTTGAGAGGCTGGGCTCTTCCTTTAGCATCTCTCTGATTATCTGATCTATTTCGTTGAGCATGTCTGCGTATGTTTTCTTCTCGAGTTCTTCGATCTTTTTCTTCAGTTTATCGTTTTCTTCGAGAACTTTCTCTCCAGCAGCAACTACCATGTCATAGTTCTTTATGGCAGTCAGCTCTTGGATATGGCGGTCAATGGTATCAAAATTCATGGCAGCACCCTCTTGCTTCGCCCGATGTACAACTCTAGTGCTTCAATGGCCCATTCAACCAGATCCAGAAATGCAATATTTGCCGATGCAATATATGTCAAACCGTATTTTTCTTCGAATTGCTTTTTGAGTTCAATCTTTGGATTGGCCGATTTGGCTCTGCAGAATCTGGCCGCCACTTCGAGAAAAAGTACTGCGAACTCTAGTGGCCATTGGAGAACTTCTGCAGGAAAGTTTCTGGTCGTCATCAATACCCTCGCCATTTTCAGTTCATTTTCAAGGACTTCGGCATTTGCCATAATGCCTGCGTACTTTTCCTGAAATTCGCTCAGTCTGTTTATGCCTTTTTGGTGCTCGACTGCTATGCTGTTGGTGGCATTCTTGAAGGCCTCCGAAAGTTCACCCACGATACTTTCGATGAGCTCTTTTTGTTGTTTCTTGAGAGCTTCTGTGCCGTCGGAAAGAATCTGCGTCGCCTCAGTCGCTGCCTCAAAATAAATCTCGTTTGCGACAAGCTCCCTGTCCTTCTTTTCTATCTCTGCCTCGATTTTTTGCAGATCGCCGAGGCGATTAATCCTTCTTATCGTTTCAATGGGTTCTCCGCTTGCCTCGGCAGCGGCATAGACCTCGTCAATGGCTGACAGGTTGTACCTGAATTTTGTTAATAGCTTTTCAGCGAATTCATTGACTCTTTGCCTATGGGCCATATTCTCCTCAATTTGCCGTAACTCGTCCTTGCGCAAATTGATCTCGTTTTCCAGCTGCTCAAGGGTGACATATCCAGACACCTTTCGTTCCGCCTGTTCTAGCCCGCCAAGCTTTTCACACACCTTTTCAATGTGAAGCATTTTAGATTCGGTAAGACCTTCCTTTTCCAGCCTGTGCAGGACATGAAGAGACTGAGACGCTGCCTGCACCTTCTCCTGTATGCCCTTGAAGTTATTCACTGCATCTGCCAAGCTGGCATCCATTCTCTCCTTTTGCGCCTTCGATGCTGCAGTCGCCTTATCGATGGCCATTTTTGAGCCATAGCTGTTAACGGCCTCAAGGATCTGTTGGGCAGACCCAAATTTGGCCACAGCTTCGTGAATCGCCTTCAGCTCGCTTGCTTGAAAGTCCATTGCCCTCACATGCTCAATGTACTGGATGGTGGCTGGTGCCTGCGCCAGCGAGATTTTTAATTCTTTCAGATTCGCGTCGAGACTTCCTATGGTCGCGATATCTGTCTTGGTCGCCACAACTTTTTCCAAAAGTCGCCCACCATGCCTATGCTCATGTTCTTTTTGCTCAGTCTTGCTTCAAGCTGCATAGTATAATCAACGGAAAAGAGGTTGAGACCCTGGTCTATTAGCTCTGAAAGCAGGTCTAGCGCCTTTTCTTTTGCCTCTTTATTTTTGACGCTGTTAGGTTGGCTGCGGATTTTGCTCTTTCCAGCGGGCAGTTAACTTGCGGCTGATATTGCGATGTGCAAGTGTTCTCCATGCCAGAAAACCATCCGTAACTTAACACCAGAACGGAAAGCCCGAAATCCGCAGCCAACCTAACAGCGTCAAAAAAGTAGCTACGCCAGAAGGCGTAGCTACACAAACTGCTATTTCTCCTACTCGAGCGACTCATTCTCTATTTTTATCCTTATCATACTTGGCAAACTCTGCAAGCACAGCTTCAAAGTCCGGCATCTTTACCACGACGCTCCTTGGCGCGTCTGGATGCGTGATAAAGACGTCAATTCCAGTCCATCCTTCCGGCAGGTGGTTAAAGGCCTCTTACTTTAATGCAAGTAGCCCTGCAGGGCTTTGTGCAAAAAGTCAGAAGTTGAGCGTGGGAATCTTGAACTTATGATACTGATTGAGCGTGGCTAAGTCACTTTTTAAACAAAGCCGCCCTGCAGCCAGCTTGTGTTCGTTGTACACGATACTACTGTCGATGATGGGGTAGGCAAGTCGGCTAGAATCTTAGCTGCATCCGGTGCAGCACGTCCATCTGGTCCTTTATTCGTTTAAACTCTATCTCGCCTTCAGTCAGTGACTTTAAAACATTCCAGTCTATGTGCTTGTACTTTCTCTGAACAATGGTACGAATGTCTACGTCGTCAGTACCCCTCCTCTTTGCGGCAGCCCTGAACTTCGATACTGCAAGCACCTCGATGCTTGCTGCCTTTAGTGTTACTCCTTTTCTGACCTCGATGTCCTTTGCAGTATCTATTATCTTGTCTATTGGTATGCCGCTAACGTCTCGAGTATAGATGTCGATCTTGTATCCTCTTGGGGTGTACCTTGCTTCCTTCCCTTTGGTCTTGCGTACAAAGTACCCTCTTTCATCCAGCAGTTCCGCACGTAGTTCTTTGGCCACTGCAAAATCCAGGTCTTGCGACTCCTTGGTTGCTTTTGTCTGCAAGAATATCCCGACTGCTCCCACAAAGATCACGTCTCCAATGTCTTCCGTTATCCTTATTGCTTCTTGGATCAGCGGGTGCATACTTTCACTTGCTGTTGGATAATGGTAGGTCTTCTTAGTTCTGGTGGGAAGTCGGCTGATTTTGATGCCTGTTTTTCTATTGCAATAGACAATCAGTCATTTTTCCACCAGCACTGTCTTCTTGCACCTTTTTAACTAGCTGGATTGGAAACAGGCCTTTTGTCTTCAATCTGCCTTCGTAGAGCAGCTCGATAGCTATTGCATCCATGGTGCTTCTTTCGCCGTTTGCCATGCAGTCGAGATACACTCTTTCAATCTCGTTTTCAAAGTCGCCCATTTTTGGCAGGATGACAACCCTGCCGTTCTTACCTTCCCTGAATCCCTTCTCTTTTAGAAAGCTGGCAACTTGGTCTACATCCTGCACGTAGATGTACAGGTCAAGCGGGGTCTGGAACTTCGTAAGCTCGTACGCTTTGTAGTCTAAAGTAACAACCTTGTCAGAAATGTTTTGCATTGCAAACCTGATATCTGAATCATTATAGTTTCGTCCAAACCTTCTGGCCTTGCTCAGTGCAACCAAGGATGGAAGAAGCTTTTCAATTACGTTTGCCGGCTGCGACACTACGTTTGTTTTGAGGATAAAGCTTCCGCGTCTGTACTTGGCAAGGCCAAGCGATTGTAAAGCATTCAGACGCCTGTAAGCAGTCTTGGCCGAGCCGGCCACCGAAATTGCGTCTTGCATAGTATAGACTGGCTTGTCGCTGCTGCTATTGTCCAGCCTCTGGGCAAACAGGAATGCATCGCCTTTCAGTAGCTCTTGCACATTTTGTATTATGTGCATGCAAGCTATATATAGTTTGGTCAATCTTGACATATAATTATATAGTATGCTAAGATACGCAGCGCTCCCAATCCTTGTCAAACTCTGCCAACACTGCTCCAAACTCGGGCATCCTTACCTCTATGCTCCTTGGTGTGCTTTATGGGTGGTATTCTACAGAATACAACCCTTGTAACGATTGTTCCGTAGCTGATGTGTGAACACACCTTGTGCTATCTGCTATGCCACGGCAAAATCGTATAAAGGCCCATGGGCACAGTAACAACAGCGCGCGCTCGTGGGGAAACTTGAGAAAAAGAGTTCATCAAAGATACATGCAAGCCCCTTCCTCATCATCCTCTGCTCATAACCATCACTGCTCCAAGCTTCTTGATGTTTTTTCATGCTCATACTCTCTCTACTTCCTGAGCGCCCCGTCAGGGGTTGGGGGCAAGCGCGGTAAGAGCAAGCACGGTTGCGTTTTCCTTATCCAGATGATGAGCAGCACGCTTTATCATGAGAAGCACATGGGCAGGGAGCAGAAAAGGGCGGGGGAGCGCGTCATGCAGGCTAGATTATCAATGGTTGCGAGCAGGCTGTGTGCGTTCGGCAAATGCAGAGTATGACTTTTGTCTGACATGAATAGCTAATTTCCTCGGTTCCGGAGACGGCGGTTCTCCACTTAGCTCGGTTTCAATCTTATGCGGCGGGCAGCTGGATTCTTGGGGTTTTGGCAGGTTTTTAAGGTTTAAATACACACATGTGTATTATATTGTACAGAACGCCATGCCGACAAGAACGCTATCAATCACAGAAGAGGCATACCGCGCCCTCAAAGCCTCAAAGAAGGAGGGAGAATCGTTTACGGACGTTATTCTCCGGCTGACTGGAAGCAAGGGCAGCGCGCGCCGGCTGCTTGAAATGATGGACGAAATGTATTCGCCAGAGCTGGCAGACAGAGTCGAACAGGCAAGCAAGGAATCGCGCAGGAGCTTCAAGACCCGAGACGTGGAACTCCCCTGATCAAAAGATGGTTTGCCTAGACACCGACTTTATGGTAGCTTACCTCCGGAAAGATGCCGCGGCCAGGGACAAGCTGCAAGAGCTCGAATCCGCGCAGGAGCCGCTGCACACCACGGTGATAAACGCGTTCGAGCTGTACAAGGGTGCTTTCAATGCAAAGGACACCAGAGCAGAGCTTGCACGGGTTGACGCACTTCTTGACGCCTTTTTCATACTTGCGCTTGACAGGGATTCTGCAAGGGCCGCCGGGGCCTTTCACAACAGGTCAAACCCTGTCGGCGAATCGGACCTGCTGATAGGCAGCATTGCCCTTGCCAACAAGCAGGTTCTTATCACAAAGAACAAAAAGCATTTTGAGCGCATACCTGGACTGAAGGTGGAAGGCTGGTAGCACGTATTTTTTTTGATAAGAAAAACAGCAGCATCATCATTCAAAGGCATGCATTTTCCAATTGCTTATGGCCGCGCGCTTGTCATACCGTGTCTGCAGTGCCAATAAGTCCCTATGGGTTCATCGCCACCAACGATAACGAGAACGATCCCTATCCGGATCCTGGCTACCGCAGCAGTCATGTAACTGGATTCCTTCAAAGGGAATGTTGAATGATATATGGATAAACGCCGGCATCTACTATTTCAAGAAGGAGATCTTTGAATTCTTGCCAGAGGTTGGGGGATTTTGAGGCATGTGTTTATTGGCTATGATAAACGAAATGAAGAAGAAAAAGAAGTATTCGCAAGCAGCTTTAGGCCGCGCCTACCGATGTCGTCCCGCTTTCTGTTCCCTTTAATGCCTTTGCTGCCTTTGTTGCTGCCACCTTGGTTCTCTTTCTAAGGTACAGAGTTCTCTTTCCTTTGGCCTTTGCTCTGATGCTCTGCTGACTCTCAACCATGTTTCGTATAAGAGGTAGCTGACTGGGAGAATATTTTACGCCTTTCAGGAGGTTCGTAAGGGTCCTAGGAGTATCTGATACCTGCTTGTTGAGGTGCTCCAGTATCTCTTGTCTCCTGGCGTCGCTCATGGTGACTGTTGTACGAGAAGACCCGGCAAAGGTGGTTCTGGATTTTCTGCCGCTTTTCTTTTTTCCGGCTTCTCTGCCGTCTGTCAGCATATTTCCAAGTTTCAGGTAAAGCTCACCTGCCTCTTTCAAAGAAAGACTTAATCTCTGACCATCGTCCAGTTCGATAGAAATCGCTTTGCCTATCTTCAATTTGTATGGGACTACTTTACTTTCTTATATAAGTTCAACTAGTTTTAAGGGATTATCTGCAACTTAAAGTCAGGCTCTCTTGTAGTCGTCTTCTATCCTTATAATGTCAGCCTCGTCAAACTCTCCTTTTGAAATTTCAAAATTATGGCGTCTGTTCCTGCTCCCTCCAGCCTGTGAACTGTGCGCTGTGGTATAGTAATGGTGTCGCCTGTCTGCAACAGCTTTTTTTCTTCACCTGCCTAGCTGTTTGATCCCTTGTTATACCCATATTCATCGGGCGATGGATTATCTGTGTAGCAACGCGTCCATGTCTCAAATTTATATATGTGTTTCCAGTGGAAATGGAAAGGTTGGAGCTGAGCAAGACGGATATCGATAGGATGTTATCGGAAGTTGAGAAGGAAAACCTGCTCTTTGCAAGAAAAGACCTTCTCGACACTCTGACGTTTCCCTCCTCAATAGTTGGCCGCAAAGAGAAGGCAATGGAGCTTGTGCGGCTGATTGCAGGCTACAAGAAGGGTCATGTAGTTCCGTTTATTTCAGTCTACGGAAGAAGTGGCGCGGGCAAGTCCACAGTCGTCAGGTTTGTCTGCGAGAACCTGGATGATGCGTTGTGCTGCTTTGTCAACCTGCGCAGGGCCAAGACAGTTTTTGGCTGCGCGAATTTGATCCTGGGCGAAATGGGGGAACCGAGCCTAAAGAGTGCGCAGGGAATCAATGTCGCGGTGGAAAAGATTCAGGGCGCCATTGAATCCTTGTCAAAGGGCAAGAGACTCTTTGTCTTGGTCCTGGATGAATTTGACGTGCTCTTTTACGACAAGCGTGGCAAGCCATCTGACTTTATCTACAAGCTTTTGGTGATGGAGGAAAAGCTGCGCGAGAAAGGAGTCCTTTCCTGCATAATAGTCATCTCTAACAACGTGATGGCAGACTACGAAGTGGACGACAGGGTAAGGTCGAGGATGGGATCAACAGAGGTGTTCTTTCCTGCATACACAAAGAAGGATGTGCTTGAGATACTGAGGGAAAGGGCTGCCAAGGCATTCTCGGCGCCAGTCGATCCTGCTGTCCTGGAGTACTGCGCAGAAAAGAGCTCTGAGGAGCACGGCGACGCAAGACGTGCCATCGACCTCCTCAGGGTAGCTGCAGAGATTGCTAGCTTTAAAGAGGAGAAATTGGCTAATGTGCATGTTGATGCGGCCACAGATCAGCTGCAGAAAGACAGGGTAAACCTGGCGCTTTCGAGCGCATCCTATCATCTAAAACTTGCATGCGCAGCGCTTGCGCGGATAACGTACCTGACCGGTGAGGCGTGGCACTCGACATCTGTCATCTATGCACAGTACTGCAAGATTATTCGGAAAGATACAAGGCCGCTGACGTACAGGAGAGTTTCAGAATTGCTGACAGAACTGGACAACACCGGGCTCGTTGTTTCGCAGACCAGCTCACGGGGAAGACACGGATATGGGACGCAGTACAAACTCAACATATCGCCGGAGATAGTTGGAAGCGCATGTTTTCCTGACTGGTGGAAAAATGTTGTGCAGAAAAAGAAAGAGCACGAGAGAAAGGAAGACGAGAAAAATAATATCTTCATGCCGGCCGGCAAGTCCCATTTTGGAGGCCTTGGCAGGCTTCTAGACACATTAGAAGATGAAAGCTGGAAGGACTTTGTTGGACTTGATGCATAATGATGACGAGAGTGCTGGTGGAAAAATGACTGATTGTCTATTGCAATAGAAAAACAGGCATCAAAATCAGCCGACTTCCCACCAGAACTATTGCTGTTGTGATACTACCATTATAGTAATCCAGGTGCTGTTACGTCTCCGATTGATCAGTCTGCCTGAATAGGCTGTTACAATTCGGTTGATATTATGATTTTTTATGGTGAATGATTATGTCGTTTAGTGCATCCTTAACCGATGCAAAAGAGGAAATGCCTCTCAAATCTTGACCTTCATCATTTATTTTGAATCCTCCATCCTCACGTTCAGTCCAATAGCCATTAACACGCTTTTGGTATTCCTCAGAAGATATGTTGTAGATGGATTTCAGGTACACCTTCTCTCCGTCGCCCTTTTCATCATCGTAAGTTTTGAGTATCCTACCTCCAACAAGGAGAATAGACCAACTTTCTGTTTCTCGTTCAATTTCCTGTATTTTATTTCGATAAAAGTTCCAAAAGTATGATTTGGCGGTGCTTATGTGAACGTTGAGAATGTGGCCATAGGGCTTGGGCAATTCCCAAACATTTGTCCCTTTTTCCTTAACACGCGCGCCGATTATCCTTTCAATTTCACTTTTGACATGACGATATATGCGGTCTGATTCATCAAGCGACTTTCGCGTCATAACTTGGCTAATTCGCCCTACGATTTATTGTTTCAGTCGCGTTCTGTATTAGCGTTATCCATTTGTTCTCGCCTTCAACTTTAATGCCACATACCTCTAGTGGAGTCTTGCCGTTCAACCCCTGATGCTCTCGTATCGCGTTGTGGTATAGCTGAATGCCCTTTAGTATGGGCGAATCCCTCTTTTTCAAACCGCGCATGACCTTCTCTCTATCTCTTATCTCCCCGTTCATACGCTCCATCTTGTTATTCTGCATGTTACCAGCCAGCTTTATCGTGTTTACGTGCTCTGTCCTCGTTTCCTTTTTCAGCGTCCAAAACTCCTTGAGATATGCGTCCCGGTAAGCAGGAAGGCCGTCAGTTATCAGCTTCATTGGCTTTTTGCCAGTAAGCTCTTTGCCCTTTCTGAAAATTGAGCGAGCGTCATGCTTGTATTTGGTATCTGCCACCTCTTGGGCTATCCAATAGCGTGTCTCGTCATCCATGAGAGCGAAAACGTACTTCATGTCGCCTTTTATCTTGACGTAAATCTCATCTGCCCTCCATGTATCCGACACTGGCGGCTGTAACTTCTCTACATAGTCTTGCATTAGCGTCACGTACTTGCCTATCCAGCGATAGACAGTGACGTATGACACATCAATGCCTATCAGCCTGAGAGAGCGTTGCGTATTGCGAAGGCTCTCTCCGCTAAAGTACAATTGCATGGCCGTAGTTACTGCCTTTGGGTCATGTTTCATCTTCTCAAAGCCAATGTTGATACTGAAAGTCTTGGTGCAGTTTGCGCACAGGAAACGCTGTATGTTGCCACTCTTGTTCTTCCGTATCCCGTACTTCTTTAGGTTGGCAGACTGGCAGAAAATGCAATTTTGTACAGATAGAGGCTCAACTACCAATTTCGAAGCTAAAATTGAGGCGTGTAGCTGCTGGCGAATAGCGACAGCAAAGGCATGTTTGCAGACAACACCTCGGTAGAGGCTATCGGGACAAGAGCAGAGATAACCAAGCTCCGAATTGATGACAGTGTACTCGCCTTTTCCAGATTGAGACTTGACAGCAAAAGTATTCTCGTCCAGTTTTCTCACGGCGTTTTCCGTCTCGGCTATCGCCTTGCCCCGTTGCTCGCGGTAGTTGACCTCTTGCACGTTACCTAATTAGTTACCTACATATATAAATCTATAGGTAACTATGTAGGTAACTTTATATGCACTTTTGGAGAATAATTTACTGATGAGCGAAGAGTCGCAAGGCGACATTACAGTATTGACAAAGGCAAACACGCGCAGCCAGTCTTTGCGCACCACTATTCCAATGTCTATTACTAGGCAATTGAGGCTAAAAGAAGGTGGAAAGCTGAGATGGGAAATTCAGGCCAAGGACAATAATCTAGTTGTCGTTGTCAGCGCATTAGCACACAATGAGAGTTAGAAAGGTACAGGCTTATCTGGCATTGCATAGCGAAACATTTCGCGCACTAGGTTTTCAAAAGTGGCCGCAGGATAAACCGAATCCTGACCACTTGATTTTTCCCAGACCTCATTCATGAGGTTAACTATCGCGTTGTAAAATGGAATTTCGTCTGCCATCTCTCGAACTTGTTTTACACTCTGCATGTCTAACTCCTTTCTCCTAGCCGCAACATCGAGGGCGGCTGCAAGTAGCAGCGAGTCAAAACGGGGTTTGCCTGCAATTTCGAGCTCTTTTTCCATTCTTGAAAGAAGCTCTTGTTTTGCATAATAATCAAGAAAGACTCTCAAATCTTCGCTATTCATAAGTCTAAAGGTGGCTAGATCAGACAGGGCATACATGTAATGTCCTTTATAGTAATCAAGTGCCGTCTGCAGCAATTGCATATTGAAGGCCGGTCTATGTTCGTAGGCACTTGCAAGCGATACAAAGTTGACTAACCATTCTTGATGTATCATAACCGGTGTACTTTTCATGGCATGTGAAAGATGATAGGTTAGAACTGCATCAAGAAGGCGATCATTATTCAAAATTGTTTGCCATTGCTCGATACGCCGCAGGTTAACAATTAACACGGACTGCAATTGTTTTGCAGCGTAAGGATAATCAAGCATAGTCAAGATCACTGAATTCAGTTTTACTCCTAATTGTGATGCAAGTTGATTTGCTCTGTCAGACAGCCTAACCAATTGCACATCCAGCTCTTTAGGCAAAAGGTCTTGTCTCACGAAATATCCTAGACCTTTGATGTTAGCACAATGCTGCTCTATCTTGTTCTCGTCATCAGGTTTACCTGTCGAGAACATTTTGGGCGTCTTTTTAATATATTCCGTCTCTGGAGCTTTCTTTAGTTCATAACCATAAACTCTCGGCAAATCCTCACCGAAGGAAAAGCTCTGGAACACTCTACACAGGGGCACTCTCATAAAAGGCATTATTTGAGTGCAAAGAGCCCGTTCTGTCATCCACTTGTAATCTTCTTGCTTGCTTAGCATTATTGGTATAAACTGATTGATGAAGTGATTTCCGCCAGCAGCCAAGGCTATGTCTTGATAGTCGCCTTTGCCTATCATTTCGTCAACTTCTTTGGCACTGACTCCTTCTTGACGACCAAAATGAATTAATGATGCAAAAAACTCGTTTATAGTGCTTACATGCGTCTCATCAAGATCAACTATCAGATTTTTCTCTTCGGCGCGTAAACTTTGGTACTTGAAAGGTTTGTTAGTTCTCGCATAATTAATGAATTTGTTGCATAATTCCTCTTCCATGGGTAGAGTTATTGAAAGCATAACTGTAAGATTCTCAGATGATGTGTTATTATACTTTATTCTATATAGGTTGAATCTATCTTTTGGCGTAACTTTCTTGGGTCTAAGAAGAATTGTTTTGTTTGAAGTGGTGGGATCAGAAAGCAGCAGGTCTCTGAGTATCACATTATAAAATTGCAGCAATCATCAACCGAATTGTAACAGCCTATTCAGGCAGACTGATCAATCGGAGACGTAACAGCACCGTAATCCACAATCTATTTAAAGACTTACCATCATAGTAATAGCCATATGTCTTATGGCGAGCTGTGGACCGTGCTGGGCAACTGGAGGAAAGAGTTCTCCAGTGGAGACTTTGCCAGGACCTTCTACAGCCCCGATCCAAATAAAGTGCTGCACGACATGGCCAAGAAGGGCATGATAGAGCGCGTCAGCACGGGAAGGTACAGGGTCAGGAGCGCAAGCGAATACGTATTTTCCAAATACGATGCAGGCAAGGCATACGATTTTCTCCGCAAGGCCAAACTGCCATATGCGCTTACAAACGTGGATGCCGTCTACGCCTGGACCCGCGGCGGTTACAACATCGACAGGTTCTTCGGGTTCTATCCTGTGCACGTTAGAGTAGCAAAGGACGACCTGTCAGAATGGAGAAAGATGTTTGCAGAAAGGGGCTGGAAGTCGGTGCTGTCCGGGGAGAACCCGAGAGAGACACTGTTCGGGCTGTTCTTCATACTCTATCCCGAGGAAGAAAGGATAAGGGCTGAAAAGGTCGGATCGTTGCGGGTAGACCCTCTTGGCGATACTGTAAAGTTTTGCAAGGACAATATCTATGCTTTCGAGCCGGCGCTTGAAATGCTCGACGAGGAGTATCACCTGAAGCTTGGAGCAAAGTACAGAGAAACCAAGACCAACGTATTAGCGTGATGCAAAAAAATGCTTCGTGATGACCAGAAAGCAGAGAGATGGAGATAATCAGAATCCTGTCGTCGCTGCCGAAAGGCTTCTTTGTCGTAATCGGCGAGTACGCCGTCAGCGCGCTGTCTGTCCACAGATTTTCGGTGGACTGCGATCTGGTCATTTCGAGAAAAAACGCGGAGAAATTTTCAGATCTTCTCAAGAAGGAAGGCTACAGGAAGGGCAAGTCTGCCAAAGGTTTTGACGAGGCCTACCAGAGCGAGGTCGACATCTACGTGAAAAGCATTACTGGAGGAATGCGGGTATCCGTGGATCTGTTCATAAACGGCGTTACCTCGCGCAAGACCAAGGCATCGTGGAGTTATGAATACGTCAAAGATAATTCGACAGAAACAATAGTAGCGGGCACAAGGAATTCTGCCAGCGTTACGGTGTCCACGAAGGAATTGCTCATTGCCATGAAGATGCACTCTGGAAGAGACGTGGACATGCGCGACATTGTGATGCTGAGCGATGAAGTGGACTGGAATGCAGTCTTGAAGCATGCAACGCGCGGGGCAAAGAGTATTCTGGTAAAGCAGGTCACAGACATGATTGGAAGGATGGAGGAGGAGCAATTCATCCAGTCTCTCCGCGCCGCGTTTGGGTTGAAGCGCAACATGGAGCCTCTCATATCAGACTGCAGGAAAAACCTGTCAAAATTGCGGGAAAATATCGAGTCACCCAAATAAACAATTTTAAGCGCTAGCAGTTATACATTTTCGCATGGGCTCGAACCCATCTAGACTCGAGTACCTCCTAGTCAGGACGTACATCTGCGCCCTAATGCTACCTGTAATACTTGCAAAGATTACGGGATTGAACAAACTGCCAATTACGCAGTTAACCTTTTGGCCTGTCTTGACATAAATAGAATTCATTATTGTTTTTAGCGGAAGTTGCAACGGGTCTTTGTTGTCCTTTAGAATCAGAATTCCATATCGGCATGCATATTGCAGTGCTTGTTAACTCGTGGCCAGCGAGATAGCGACCGCGAAAAACAGTGTATACACTTTTCCTGTCAAG
Organism: Nitrososphaera viennensis EN76; assembly: GCF_000698785.1. Taxonomy (GTDB): domain Archaea; phylum Thermoproteota; class Nitrososphaeria; order Nitrososphaerales; family Nitrososphaeraceae; genus Nitrososphaera; species Nitrososphaera viennensis. The sequence goes on along the minus strand of NZ_CP007536.1, from coordinate 1,799,689 downwards.
CAGCCTCGGTTGTATCGGGCCGAGACCTTTTGTTGCCTCCAGTCATGCCCTCTGCAAATCGATGTTCTCTTCTTTTAACTAGCTAGTAGCTGCCTTTTTAAGCAACAATGGAGTATTGTCGCAAGGGTTGGTCAGGAAGCAAGACAGTTTCTCATATGTGCAGAAATTAAGAATTTGCAGCTTGCATCTGGGCAGGAGTTTGGAAATTCTCTATATTATAGATCCATTAGCTCGGGAATAGCCAAATGATAAGCGCCAGAACCGCCGCCATCTACACGGGAATAGGTTCGTTTGCAACGCTTGCGGTAATTGCTACGGTTATCAATTCGTTTGTCGAGACTAGCATGGACATCCGCGACATCCAGACCAATGAACATATAGATGACATAATGGCCGTCTCAACACCTCTGGACGCCCCAGCGTCAGATAACGGAACAATCTTTCTTGACGGCTATTGGGGAAAATCTACGGTCACTGTTTCATTTTTCTCGGCTGGCATGGCACAGCAGCAATTTGATCAAGTGTCAAAAAGCCTCCGAACCTATCTTAATCTCGCAAGTAAAGGACAGCAACCGGCGCAAAACGCCACCCAACAACAAACGTTAACGACGGCGACAACGACCTTTTACCCGGCGTGGCCGGACCTATTGCAAAAGGTCTCGGCGCAGTCAAAAAACGTGCCCGTTCTGCAACTTGTCGACCCGGGCTCCAATGGGGCAGACATCAAGGTATTTCTTGAAGCCGACTCTCATCCCCAAGGCAAGCCGGGCATGACCAGAATAGGCCGGGACAAGGCAACCTTTGAGATACTGTATGCAGAAGTCCACATCTACTCTGCTTTGGACCTTTACGAGAAAGGATATGTCGGACCAATCTTTGAGCACGAACTAGGACACGCCCTGGGCCTCGGACATGCAGACATTGAAACGAGCATCATGTACACACCGATGATCATAGTCGACAACAGCGTCGCTGCAGCCATAGCAAATTGCGAATATGATGGCGCATCGTCCCTTTACGTTGACAGGGTTGTGTCACAAGTTTCCTGCGTCAACTAACGCATGCACACAAAAAAATCCGGCGCATTACCGAATTGTGCGCGCGTGCACGCATGCATGCGGGTTCATGTTGTATCTTTTTTTGCGTGCTCATTTTCTTTTCTTTTTACTAAAGAATCTTGTTCGGATTCGCCTTTGTGTCCGGCGTCATAGGAATCGTAAAGTAAAAGGAAGAGCCCACGTCAGGTATGCTATCAAACCAAATCCTTCCACCATGGGCCTCAACAATTCCCCTTGATATTGCGAGTCCAAGCCCACTTCCGCCAGCCTGGCGCGTCAGTGACTTGTCCAGTTCGTAGAATTTCCTCAAGAGGTGGGGCTGCATTTCCGGCGGAATTCCTCTTCCGCTGTCTTTGACTGAAAAGAGAACCTCGTCACCATACATTTTCTCGGCGCGCAGCCTGATTGCACCGTTTTTGCTGCCTGGAGAAGTTGCCTTTATTGCATTGTTCACCAGATTATCAAGCACCTGCAGCACCTTTTGGGAATCGCAATAGAGCATCAGTTGTTTGGCTCCATCATCATGATTATCATTGTCATCATTAACGTCTCCCGTGACCACAATCTTCAAGTTGCGCGACCGGGCAAGCGGAAGCGCCCTTTCTTTGCATTCTTTGAGGAGCGTCATTGCAGAAACTGGCTCTTTTGCAATGTTCATCTTGAGCGCTTTGGTTTCCAGCAATCGCGCGTCAAGTACGTTCTGCGTCAGGTAGAGGAGCGACCAAGCCCTTTCAAGCATAATAAGGACCTTCTCCTTCTGTATTTGCTCGAGCTTTCCAAATGTGCCGTCAAGCAAGAGCTCCGAGTATCCTATTATTGGAACCAAGAAGGTCTTTAGCTCGTGAGCCACAACAGAAGCATACTCTTCTTTTTCCCGGTCTATTTTCTTGAGCTCGTCTGCCTGAACTTCGAGCCGGGATGCCATGAAGGAAAGTATGTCATTTTTTAAGTGAATCTTTTTTGTCTTGATGCCTATCTCTTCAACCATCGCGTTAAAGCTGGCCGCCAGTTCGCCTATTTCGTCGCGCCTTGCTATATCCACCTTCTCAAAATCGCCTGCCTGCACTTTCCTCATCGTCATCCTCAGGCGCTGAAGAGGCTTTAGTATTGACTGCGAAAGAAAGAATGCCGATGCTCCGGCCGCCGCAATTATCACGCCGGCTATTGACAGAAATTCATATTGCAGGACCCTCAGCGGCGAAAACATTTCGTCTCTTTCGACTTCTGAAACAAGTACGGCTCCAAGGTTCTTGTCGCAGTTTGAAGCTCCAAAGACGGTTGCACCCCTGTAGTTGGTATAGAGCGCGCCAACTACGTCCGCGCCATTGTCAAAACACTGCTGCACCGGAGGCGCTTCAATAGTCTGCCTGTACCTTGCATCGCTTGCAAAACGGGAATCCGTTATCATGAGGCCGTTTTCGCTTACCAGATAGAGTTCGCCGGTGTCTCCAAGGAACAACTTGTTTGTCAGGATGCTGTTAGCAGTCTGGGGCTCTCGCACAATGCTTACAAAGCCAATTGGAGCAGACCCGCTGTCTGCAGGACGGTGAACAGGTGCCACGGTTTCAAGCAATGCGATCTGCAATTCTTTGTCAAAGGTAATGGTGTAGAATGGCGCGATAGACGCCCTGCGAATCATCTCCTGGCTCAAGGCCGCCTTTTCGTTTCCCGACTTTTCTGTTGAAACAAGTATGTTCCCGCCAGCATCTGCTATCCGCACTGCAAGGTATGTAGTGTCCTTGGTCCTTGTCAGCCGGTCAAATTCTGAGATTGCTTGCACTGCTGCATCTTTAGCCCCAGATGTGGGGGCGTAAATGGAGGCAAGAAATGTTTGGACTTTTGGGTCAGAGGCCAGCACGTCTGCCTGCTCAAGCCTCAGGTTCCATACGCTTTTGATCGCCTGCATCCTGTCCGATGCTATGACGTTGAGCCTCTGACCGACATCTTTTTTCAGTATTTGCTGGCCATTTTCTATGCTGATTGCCGCAAGCACTACTATTGACACTAGCGCGATGGCCATTATCAACAAGACAATCTTGGTGTGCAGGCTTGATCCAAGGGAATTGTTTATGCTCCCCGTCGCAGGTGTCTCGGTTGTCATTGAAGGCTTGGCATCCCTTAGTCCGAGGTCCACACCTCTATTCTTTCCAGCAAGTTTTTTTTGCTGAATGGCTTTTTCAAAAGTCCTATTACCCCGAGCTTTGTCAGCTCAGAATCTTCCAGAATCCCTGCTGATGATGCGGTAAAGAAAGCTATTTTCTGTTTTTCAAATATCCCTTTTTCCTTTAGCGCGTTTACTACATCAATGCCACAAAAGGACGGCATGGCAACATCAAGAAGGACAAGGTCGTAGTTGTTGTTTTCCTCGAGGTGACTTACGCATTCCATCCCTCTGGTAAGCACAGAGCACTGGTAGCCTGCAGATTCCATTATGAGGCGCGTAAGCTCCACAATGTTTGCATCGTCGTCAACTATGAGTATTTTTTTCGCCTTCTTGTTGATGCTGCCGCCCGCCATCCTATACACACTCACTCTGGAAGATATTTTTTTACAAAATCCAAAAGGTTGGCCTTGCTGAACGGCTTTCTCAGGCAGTCAAGCGCTCCCATCTTTTTGAAATCTTCAATCTCCAGGTTTGTGGCAGATGATGCAGTGAAAAGGATCACTTTGTTGTGGCTTAGATATCCCTCCTCTTGGATGGCCTTCAGGACATCCAGTCCGGAGAATTGGGGCATTGCAATGTCCAGCAGAACAAGGTCATAGTTGTTGTTGTTCTTGTAGGCTTCCCGGATGATATCCAGGCATTTCCTCCCTTCGTTCACCTTGGTACAGCTATAGCCGGCAGTCTGAAGTATTATCTCTGCCAGGTCCGCTATCATATTGTTGTCATCCACTACGAGTATTCTCTTCATTTACTGTCATTGCTCCCATTTCCCAAAGCCGGCCTGGCCGGTATGGAAAAGTAAAAAGTCGTGCCCACCCCTGGCACACTCTCAAACCAAATCGTGCCACCGTGAGCTTCCACGATTCCTTTGGATATCGCAAGACCGAGGCCGCTGCCGCCCATCGCCCTGCGGAGAGAGGTATCTACCTGGTAGAATTTCTTGAATATCTCGTTCTGCTTTTCTACTGGTATTCCAATCCCGTTGTCTCTGACTCCGAATTCGATAGAGCCGTCATCAGGTATTCTCCTTGCAGAAACTTCAATCCTGCCAGTTTTTTCTGGCACGAATTTTATCGCGTTGCTCAATAGATTGTGCAATACCTGCTGTATCCTTTTCGGGTCACAGATCAGGTTTAGTGTGCCATTGGGCTCTTTCTCCGCCTGCACATTGTATGTGAGTGATATTTTCTTTGATTCTGCAAGTGGCTTGAAGGATCCAACGGCCCGCTCTAGAAATTCATTAACAGATGATTCAATCATGTCGAATTTCATCTTGTTAAGCTCCAGTTTGCGAATGTCCAGCAAGTCGGTAATCAGGTTTGAAAGCGAGATGGCGCTGCCGTGCATCAGCTGGACTTTTTCTCTCTGAAGAGGTGTTAGCTCACCAAGTGTTCCATCTGACAAAAGTTCGGCAAATCCTATGATTGGAACCAGAGGAGTCTTTAGCTCGTGAGTTATCATGGCGGCGAATTCCTCTTTGGCAGCATCTATCTTTTGCAGCTGTTCGGCCTTGAGATCAAGCTCGTGGGCAAGGTACTCTAGGTGTGAGTTCTTTGCCTGCAATTCATTTGATAGCGATTCCAGCCGGACCTTTTCTTTCTTGAGATCAGAATTGCTTGTCTTGAGCGCCTCGTTTAGATCCTCCAATCTGTCAGCAAGTTTAAGATTGCGAAGCATCGCGCGAAAGAGTATGTATTCGGAGATGCCCATAACTGCAACTACGATTGCTGCAATGGCTATGGCTTGCCTCTGATGCAAATAGGCCTCGCTGAATGCATCTTCGCTGGGTTGGATGAGGAGTACAGCCCATCTATTGCCTGAAAGTTCGACGGGCGCGTACGTTACATGCATCGCTGTCCCATTTACCGGGACCTCGCTCACCCCTTCCTTGCCATCGCGAATATCCTCAACAATGTTTCCTAGATACGAATACGAATGTGCTTTAGTCTGGCTGTTTGCCGACCTTTCAGAACTTGCAATTCCCATTCCATCGCGGTCGACAAGCACTGCAACTTCGTTTCGGCCAAGTTCAAGAGTCTGTAGCGCCTTGTTAAGAACATCTAGGTTCATCGAGCCAACCAGGACCCCTACCAAGGCACCGTCACGAAAGACGGGAGTTGATATCACCACGGTGTTATGGTCAGTTGCGGTCGATCTAAAGATCTCGCTTACATAAGTCCGCTGCGTCGAGGTCGTCTTTATGAAATAATCGCGATAGGCGAAATTAACTACGGGCAAGTTCTTTTGGAACTCTGATGGCTCTACACTGTAGACATCGCCATTTGGCATTAGAAATGCGACTGTCTCAAAGTCGCGGAATTCCTGAAATATTGCATTCTGGACGGCCCTCTTTTCAGGGTCCGCATTGGGAGGAATTCCCTTGAATTCTTCACTTATTAGGTGTGAGAATGTCGTACTCTGCACCTGTGGCAATTTCGCGGCCAGTTCTAGTATTTGGATCTCGTTCTGCATTCGCACCTGCGTCCTTGAAGCCAGAGTCTTGGCCAAGGTGCTCTTGACTCTCTCTGTCTCCTCAATCCCCGTGTTAAAGTCCTGATATACCGAAACGTAAAAAACGGAAACTACCAATGCCGACGCAGCTATGCCTATTAGCAATGGCAGTTTTGCAGCGCGCCGAAGAGTCATGATTCAAGCGCTCCTCGTATGCAGCCGCATTGTAGTAAAATGGTACAGAATGGTCGCGCTAATTGGGCGATGATCCTATGCCGTCTGAATTTCAAGTCCACTTTCAATTCTTGAGAGCTGATTTTCGCAGTATCCTCCCAGCAGGGCTGCAAAGACACGACATCTTTTCTTGCTTTCAGCCACAGATTGCAAGGAAGGCGATCTACTGCAAAAGAAGCCCTCAATTCCCCACTCTATATAAAATATCTCTGTTAATAACTTATCTATGTATTCTAGTGGTAATTATACTATAACAAATGTATGAGCACATTATTCTAAATATTTCGATTATGACGATAAGAATTGCAAATAAATGAAAACATCCAATTTCTCTATCCCGACAACGTCTACCAGTAATACACTTTATGTTCTATAGCGTTGTCGTCGAGTGGCATTTCGTCTAATCATCCGACCGGCCGACGCGACTATACAGTACAGTACCTGTATTTGTAATACAACATGTCGTACTATAACGCACTACATTTATGTATGTGTCCATTGTAATACAACCTATGGCCGGTACCCCATTGAGCGTCAGAATACCGGAGGAGACGAAGAAGAAGATGAAAGAAGTGGACATTGACTGGTCCGAGTACATCAGAACGGCCATAGAAGACAAAATACGAGAATCGCGGCGGAAAAAGGTGGCAGATTCGATGGATGCAATACGAGAAAAAACAAAGTATGGCGCCTTTGATTCTGCCAAGTCAATAAGGGAAGACCGCGATGCCCGCTGACGACAAATTCATTCTAGACGCAAGCGTCGCGGCAAAGTGGTTCAACAACGAGGATCTTACAGACAAGGCGATAGAGGTTAGAGATGCATTTGTACAGAATAAGATCAGGCTTTTGGCCCCCGCTCAATTATTGTACGAGGTAGGAAACTCGATCTGGAAGAACAAAGAGCTGACGGTACAAGATGCCATAAACGCAATGCAGGACATGATAGATATGGAAATAGAACTTATCCCCTTGAGCAACGAGCTGGCCTCAAACGCAATGAAGTTTGCACGCGACTTTTCAATCACATTTTATGATGCTACGTACGTCGCCTTGGTAGATCACTTTAACGCTATCCTGATATCGGCTGATGGCAAAATCCTGTCAAAATCAGGCAAGATGAAAGAAAACTTGCTGCACTTGAAAGATTTCAGGATTTAACTATACGCGGGGGCTCTGTTAACTTAGGGTAATCTGTATAGCTAGGACTGTCCTGTTGATGTTTTCATAGACTTCCATCTTGTGCTTACCTTCTGTTAACTTAGGGTAATCTGTATAGCTAGGACTGTCCTAGCTTTTCATTGGCATGAGAAAGAGGACAGACCCAGCTATAATCAGATATGCACTGTACCTGTATTTTAATTCTAGGAGCTTTCGGCTGGCAGCCAGATCGCTATCACCAATAAAGAGAAGGAGCCACGTTGCTGTATGGAAATGGGTACAGAAATATTCCAGCCTTGCAGACAGGTTCCGGACAGACAGACGCCTTGTCAGGGCAATATTTGTTGACGAAACACTATTGCAGATAGATGGGCATGACTATTGGCTATGGATAGCGTACGAACCAACTATTGGCACATGCTTGATGATGCATCTGTCTCGTGAGAGGACCATTTTCGTATGTTACCAGTTCTTCAAGCAGTTGCAAAGGAGGTATGGAAGGAGGCCGATATTCACAGACGGTGCTCAGTGGTACAATGATGCTTGCAGGTGGCTCAGATTACGCCATTATGTGTACGGTACAGAATTGAAGAATTTGATGGAGCGGTTTATACAGCATATCAAGGACAGGACGGAGTGTTTTGACGACCACTTTCCATGCAGGAAGGAGAATTGTGACAGACAGCATGTCTGGAACTGGTTCAAATTATTTTTACTGTACCTGCATATGGGCGCAGACATGATACGGTTTATGACATTCCTGGCCAAGGATGGTGGCTAAGTTAACGGAGCCTACGCGGGTGGTGACTGCCGTATTATACGATGATTGAGAAAACAGGAGGAAGAAAGAGCGGGACTACTATGATTGCAATCGATACTATTGTGCCTACTTGGACCATTTTTCAGGTATCCCGGTCGAGAGTGAAAACTACCACCACTTCTGCCATCAGTTCTGTTAAAGAGGATTCTTCTTGTTGATTTCCTCATTAGAGATATATTCACTTCGGCCACCATTAAATTCACTCCTGCTAGCGATTCAGTAATTTTACCACGAAAGAAAACTACGTCAACGGAGCAGCCTAGTTGTCATCGAATTCAATGTCTCCACCTCCCTCTCTCTTTGGTTACAGCACCTATCGTGAGTTTTGCCACGGGGTCTACTAAATTTGAAGACGCCCTATTTGAATCGGCATCTGCGATCTCTACAACGGGCCTCACTACTGGAATAACTTCAGTCAGCCTAGACTAATTTTCAAGCTAGACTGTATGAAGACCCAGTCTCTCCTTGAAATTCTCTTCCTTCAGCTTCTCCAGTTCTTTGAGATCTATTTCAGGGAGCTTCTTCATGCCAAATACATCCTTTTAGTTGAGTAGCGAGGCAAGCATGTTCTTGGCATCTTCGTGGACTTGTTTTTTCACTTTTCCAATGGTTTTCCTGACCAATGCCTGATCTATGCTTGTAATCTTGTCCACCTTGATAACACTTGCAACAAGCAGGTTTCCACTTTCTAGCTTTTTGTTTGTGACGGATATAGTATAGTCTCTAAGATTGGTATTTGATGTGATGGGAATTCCAATAAAGTCATCAAACTTGGCGTTGTAAACGTCATTTGAAATTACAAGCACAGGCCTGACTTTCGTCCCGCTCCTGTCTGAAAAAGGAAAAGTTACAAGAACGATGTCTCGTTGCGAAACCAATTAGTCATGACTCCACGATGTATTGATTCCATATTTCGTCCTGCTTGTTGTCCCAGACCTCCCTTAACGAATGTTCTGAGATATCTTCTATATCTTTAAATTCATTCTCCAGTTTTTTGGCAATTCTTTCAGATTTTTCCAGGACTAATTTCTTGCCCTTGAGAATCAAGATCACTTTGTCGCCTTTTTTGATACCCATCTTCCTCCTGATGTCTGCAGGGATTGCAACTTGTCCTTTCTCAGATACCTTGATGGTCTTGAACTCTTCAACAGACGCCATGCTACTATAAATGTAAGAAATTTCTTACTAATAAACTGGGCGGCCGGAATCGACTGCATGACGGCAGGTTTTCAGTTAGTTCTTTTATCCTGTGGCATGCATAAGACACAGAGTGCAAAAGTGGTAAGCGCGCAGGACATCGAGCGGAGGGCAGCGCAGGCCGAGCGGGAAAACTCGCTTTTTGCCGCCAAGGGCGCCCTTGACACCCTCGGCTCCGGTTCAAAGACACAGGCCATTGGGCGCGAGGCGGAGGCCGGCCAGCTGGTAAAGGCGCTTGCAGTGCTTGCGATGGCCGCAGGCTCGGTGCCAGTAACACAATGAGCTCGCTTGCGCTTAGGCATTAGAGACCGCCTAGCGCAGCTTTATCGTGATCTCTTCGCCCATTCCTATCGGCACTGTTACCGACTGAACCTGCGGGTGGTTCTGCACGTGGTGCGCATATTTTTTCATCGTCCGGCGGTAAGGCGGCGGAAAGAGCATGTTGTCTGCAGCGATTATGCCCCCTATCCTCACCAGTGGCAGGACGAGGTTGAAATACTTGATAATGTTCTCCTTGTCGGCGTCAAGGAGCACGAAATCAAACCTCCCTTTCAGTTTGTGCAGGACGTCAAGGGCAATCCCCTGCCGCACTTCAATTATTTTGTCGACGCCGGCATCTTGGAAATTCTTTTTTGCCCTTGCTATCTTTAGTGGATCGTTTTCTATGGTCACGACTCGGCCGCTTTTGCCGACGGCATCTGCAAGCCAGAGCGTGGAAAACCCAGTAGACGTGCCGACTTCAAGCACGCGCTTTGCCTTGATCGCCTTGAGGAGGATATGGAAGAACATGCCGGTATCAGCGGTGATGGCAAGCATTTCCTCGCCAGGCTTGACCCGTGCCCTGCCGCTTTTTTCCTTATCAGACTGCCTGTCGAGCTTGGATATGGTGCGCCAGAGTTTTTCGTTCCTGCTAGTTTTTACCACTGCTTCTTCTTTGCGTTGAGGATGCCAAAAGGTTTACTCGCTCGGCCTAGCCAAGAATCCGGCTACAATATCTGTAAAAAAGAGCTGCCAATTTAGCTATAGCGGCGGGCTCTCATTTAACATCAGCGCCAAAAGCGCTGCCCTCAACTCTTTTCCGTACGCCGCCTGCTTGAAGTAGACCGCGTTCTTGGTGTAGTCAATAGAGTGCGATATCTCGTCGAGCCTCGGAAGCGGATGCATCACCGCTACATCCTGCTTTGCCTTTTCCAGCGTCGCGCTGTCGACGGTGTACGAGCCCTTGACCTTCTCGTACTCCTGCACGTCTGGAAAGCGCTCGCGCTGAATCCTCGTCACGTACAATACATCAGCGTGCGCAAGCACATCGCCAAGCTCGTTGTGCTCCTTTATCTTGAGCTTGCCCTGCACATCGTATATCGACTCTTTTCTCACCGCAAGCGACGGCGGCGACACGAGGTGCACGTCGACGCGATAGTTGGCAAGGCCGTACAGCAGAGAATACACGGTCCTCCCGTATTTCAGGTCGCCCACTATTGCGATAGAAAGACCGTCGATCCCGCCCTTTTCCTTCATGATCGTGTACAAATCCAAAAGCGCCTGCGTCGGGTGCTCCTCGCTCCCGCTCCCCGCGTTTATTATCGGGTTTGTCGACAGCTCGGCAGCAAACCTGCTAGAGCCGTCCATCGGGTGCCTCAATACGATGACGTCAGAGTAAAGGTCGATAATCCTGATGGTGTCGGCGAGGCTTTCGCCCTTTTCCACCGACGACGACTTTAACTCTGAAATGCCGATAAAGCTTCCGCCAAGCGACGCCATCGCCGCCTCAAAGCTCATCCTCGTCCTGGTGCTCGGCTCGTAGAATATGTAGCCAAGCGTCCTGCCCTTGCCAAGCTCCCCGCGCTCGCACGGCGTCATCGTCCTGATCTTGTCGGTTGCCGAAAAGACGTACTCGAGGTCGGCCTTGGAAAAGTCCTTTATGGAGACGATGTCGCGGTCGTAAAAGTGGTTGGGCATCACTGCTTTTTGTCAATATAGGGGCTCGTAATAAACCCTTTAGTCAAACTACAGTGCTGCCACCGCGTACGTCCCGCATCTGCTGGCTAGAACGATGCGATTCCCGGTTATCATATATTTATATTCCAGATTACCGCTAGATTCTGGTGAAGGATTGTGGCGCTCTACAACTTTACCATCAAGATAGAATACGAGGACGGATGGTATAGCGTCCAGTGCGCAGAGCTGCCGGGTGCAGTCAGCCAAGGCAAAACGCTGGACGAGGCCATGGCCAACATCAAGGAAGCCATAGAAGGGTACATCGAGGCGTTCCCTCAAGAATTCCAGAAGGTCAGATCCAAGGTACAGGTTAAAAACAAGGTACTGGAACAGAAGACAGTAATTGAAATATCGTCAGCCTAGCAAGCTTCCAGTCCTTTCTTGGAAGGATGTTGTAAAGGTTCTGCAAAAGCTGGGCTACCAGTACAAGCATGGCAAGGGCAGCCACATGTATTTCTCAGATGGTGTCCACAATGTCACGGTCCCAAGGCACGACGAAATTGCTCCAAGGACGTTGCTCTCAATCATAGAACAGGCAGGGCTGACAAAAGATCAGTTCTTGAAACTTGTCTAGGCAGATACCGAACCGTGCGCCTGACCAATGCTTCTCAAATGCTGCGACGCAAAGTTACTTGTCAAACGCGCCGGCTATGCGCTGGAACTCTGAGAGGAATTTCTTGGCCTCCATGTCGTCCTTGAAGTACAGAGCAAAGCTAGAGACGTACTTGCCTATCACCAAACAGTACTCGCCGTTCTCGTTGTCCTTCTCAAACTCCAGGTAATCGAGGTCCTTGGGGCCGCCCTTGTACCCGTCGTCGTAGAGCACCGCCTGCATGAGGTTTACGATGTCGTAGAACTCGCCGTACTTCATGGCAAAGTCTATCGAGAGGCCAAAGTCCGACGACTCTACATGGAGCGAGAACTCGCGGTTGTTCTTCATTAGCGAGAACGAAAAGTAGTTCAGCTCCAAAAGCTCCGGCAGGCTTTCGTCTGCTTGCTCCATGTCTTATATTCGCCCCCGTTGGTAAGGGAACAGTTTATTTTAACTGTTGTTCATGCACATCTCAACATACAGCATATGCCCGCGTCCTTTGTTTATGGCCAGGTTGCGCTAGAGTTCCAGGTTGAGGGTGACAGGAAGGCAAAAGCCATCGTGAGGTACCGCTACTATGCACAGGAAAACAGGGTCGAATATATCTCAATAGACTACACGGACCCAAAATTGAGAGAGAAGGTGGAGGGCGACCCTGCGATGAGAGAGAAGATAAACGAGTACGTGAGAAGGATGCTCTCAAAGAGAAACGAGGGCCTCTCCTAGCTTCTTAAATGCGCATTCTGACTATGAAATTGCGGCATGAAGGTAGGCATCATTGGCTCCGGCGAAGTGGGGCAAAGGCTTGGCGACGGCTTTATCGAACTCGGGCACGACGTGAAGATAGGCACGCGCGACCCGCAAAAGCTGGCGGCGTGGGTTGAAAAGCACGGCGGCAAGAAAGCGTCTGCCGGCAGCTTTGCAGAGGCCGCCGCGTTTGGCGACATCATTACAATAGCGACGTTGTGGACCGGCACGCAGAGCGCGATAGAGATGGCCGGCGGCCCGGCCAATTTTGCAGGCAAGGTTGTGATCGACGTGACAAACCCGCTTGACTATTCCACGATGCCGCCCAGGCTTGCGGTGGGCCATACCGACTCGGCCGGCGAAACCGTCCAGCGCCTGCTTCCCGACGCCAAGGTAGTCAAGGCGTTCAACATCGTCGGAAACCCTCTCATGCTGCACCCCGACTTTGCAGGCGGCAGGCCGACGATGTTTGTGTGCGGAAACGACGATGGCGCCAAAAACCTGGTGCGCGGCATAGCATTTTCGCTTGGCTGGGAGACCGTCGACATCGGAGGCATCGAAGGGGCGCGGCTGCTGGAGCCACTGGCGATGCTGTGGATAGTCCACTATTTCCGCACGAACAGCGGCAACCACGCGTTCAAGCTGCTGAGAAAGTAACAGCGGCAACCACGCGTTCAAGCTGCTGAGAAAGTAACAGCGGCATAACATGCTCTGGAGACGGGCTCTACACACACGCGCCCATGCGCGCACATATATTTTCCGGCTCTAGTGCAGCATTTCCCGGTCGTTCTGGTCTTTTTGCTGCTGTTGTTGTTCTCGTCGCCGTTGCATCCAGGCCTCCGACTCGGCCCTGTGCCACTCGGCGACATGCCAGTCGTGCTCCTTCTTCCTCTTGTAGCTGGCGTGCGCCACGAGCGTCATCAGCGCAAGGAACACGGCAGACCCGGCAACCACAGAGGCCATTGCTACCGGCGACATGGCGTTGGACGGCGGCGCGCTTGCCGCCCCGGCGACTATCATTGTTGCAACTAGGTCCAGCAACTTTTACTTGCCTCAATGGCATTATCCACCGCGCGACAGATAAGACTTTAGCTGCTGCGCAGGTGCAATAGGTTCATATCCCCTGCGCCCATCGCGAGCATGTTACACTGCAGTTGGCGATCTACCGCTATACAGTCTACAAGAGCCCCAACATAGGGATATTCGTCAGGGCAAACGACAAGGTGATGCTGATCCCCCACGGCTTTGCCGAGACCAAGACGGAAAAGCTCTCCGAGTACCTGCAGGTGGATGAGGTCCACGCGTCGGTCGCCGGCACGCGCCTTCTGGGCCCCATGACGGTCATGAACAACAACGGCATACTGCTTCCGCCCATAGCGGAGGAAGACGAGGTTCAGTTCCTGCGGGAGCGCACGCGCCTGAAAGTTGAAAGAGTAAAGAGCAGGTTCACCGCGGTCGGGAACCTGATTGCGGCAAACGACAACGGCGCCATTGTTTCCCCGCTGCTTGAAAGCGAGGCGGACGAGCAGGTGCGAGACGTGCTTGGCGTGCCGGCGCACCGCATGGAAGTAGGAGGCTTTGTGCAGGCCGGCTCGATGATAGTCGCCACGAACGCCGGTGCAGGCGTGCACCCAAAGGCGACCGAGGACGAGGTAAAGGCGGTGTCGGAGGCGCTGCAGGTGCCGGCCGAGCCATTGACGATTAACGGCGGGGTCCCGTTCCTGTCTTCCGGGATCGTCGCAAACACGAAAGCAGTCGTAGTCGGAAGCCTGACCAGCGGACCGGAGCTTATCATGCTGAGCAGGATATTCCAGGCATGATGATCGTTGAAATACTGTGCGTCGGAAACGAGCTTTTGTCAGGCATCACGCTCAACACGAACGCGCACTGGATAGCCGCGCAGGTGGCAAAAGCAGGCGGCACGGTCAGCAGGGTGACAGTCGTCAGGGACGAGCTGGACGCCATTTCGTCGGCGGTCAAAGAGTCGCTTGGGCGCAGGCCGGACATATTGATAACGACGGGCGGCCTCGGCGCGACCTATGACGACATGACGCTTGAAGGGGTGGCGCGGGCGCTTGGAAGAAGAGTCGTCCTTGACAAGGCTGCGGCAGAGATGCTGAAGAACAGCTACAGGAGGCGCCACTTGCACTACAGGATAAACAAGGTCAGGCTGAAGATGGCCACGATACCCGAAGGGTCGGAGCCGATTGAAAACCCGGTGGGGAGCGCGCCTTCTATTGTGATAGACGATGCCGGCACGAAGGTGTTTTGCGTTCCCGGCGTTCCAGTGGAAATGAAGGCTATTTTCAAAGAGCACGTCCTGCCTCTTGTACGAAAAGGCGTCGGCAGCTTTGTCTCAAAGGAGGCGAACTATTTCGTCACGGGCGTCTCTGAGGGCATGATAGCGCCGGCGCTCGTGAAAATCGTGGACGCAAACCCCCGCGACGCGGTGTACCTAAAGACGCACCCACGGGGCTATTACAAAAAAACAACGCCAAGGATCAGGGTGCACCTCGTATGCAAGGGCACCGACGAAAAGCAGGTGGCAAAGATGCTTGAGCGCATTTCGGGGCAGATACTGAAGGATATTTCAAGGCTGGGCGGCAGGATAGAAAAGTGATGATAAAACACGTGCTTGCAGGCATCGCCGCGGGGGCGGCAAGCGCGACGTACCTCGCGTTTTACTACCAGCCGATACTGCTCAACGGCGCGATACACGCGGCGATTTTCGCGTCCGGGCTTGTCGCCATGTATATTGCCAGGTCGCTGACCGCAAAAAAGGCCGGCGCCTATGTCGCCGGCGCGCTCCCTGTGCACCTTGCGATACACTTTGTCGTGATAAAAGATCTTCAGCTTACTGGCGCAAGCCACTTTTTGCTGAACTTGCCGTCCTTGCCGTGAACCACGGCGTCAAACAGCGCTTTCAACTGCTTTGTCACCCTGCCGGGCCTGCCGCCGTCCCTGCCAATAGTGCGGTTGTCTATCTCGCCCACCGGCTTTATCTCTGCAGCAGTCCCCGTCAGGAACACCTCGTCTGCGACGTACAGCTCGTCCCGGGAGATGTTACGCTCCTCGCACGGGATGCCGTTCTCCCTTGCGATTGTGATCACGCTTTCCCGGGTGATGCCGGCAAGCGCGCCCGACGACGTCGGGGGCGTCGCAAGCGACCCGTCCTTCTCCACGATAAAGATGTTCTCGGCGCTTGCCTCAACCACCATCCCGGACGGGTTGAGCATTATCGCCTCGTCAAAGCCTGCCTTGATTGCCTCGACGCGGGCAAGGGCGGAGTTGGCATAGTTTGCCGTTGCCTTGGCGTGCATCGGCATCGTCCGGGGGTCAAGGCGCGCCCACGACGACACCATGAGCCGGGCGCCCTTTTCCTCGCCTGAACCCTTGATGTACTCGTCCCACTTCCAGACTGCTATTGCCACTGACACCTTGTTTGGCATCGGGTTCACCCCCATCTTGCCATAGCCGTAGAACGCTATTGGCCTGATGTAGCACTCGTCCATGCCGTTTGCCTTTACTGTTTCAATGGCCGCCTGCTCCAGCTGCTGCCTTGAAAAGCCGAGGTCCATGAAATAGATCCTGCCGCTGTCTATAAGGCGCTGCATGTGGTCCTGCAGGCGGAATATCGCGCTATTGCCGTCTGCCGTCCTGTAGCAGCGCATGCCCTCAAAGACGCCGGTGCCGTAGTGGAGGCCGTGCGTCAGCACGTGTATCTTGGCGTCGCCGTGGTCGACCAGCGCGCCGTTGAGCCAGATCTTGCCCTTTTCCTCTATCATTTCAATGTGCCACCGCTGCTGCCATGCATCTTGACCCGGGTGTGGTGTATCGCCTTTACCGCGTCGGCCACGCTGTTTGCCTTGTCCTCCACCACTATCAGTATCCTTGACGTCTCTTCCTGCGCGTCGAGGTTGAGTATGTTGATGTCGTGCTCGCTGACGTTGCTTGACGCCGTCGAGGCTATCTTGGGCACGCGCCACATCTCGTCGCCTATCAGCGTGACGACGGCCCTGCCGTACACGATCTCGGTCTTTTGGTAGTACGCCCTGAAATGCCGCTCGTGCCGGCGCACATAGTCGGCGTCAAGGAACAAGATGCGCGTCATCTCGGTGTCGTCCTTGACGTACGGCGACAGCTTGACAAACTCGTGGTACTGCCTGTCGCTTTCAAGAGACGCGACGAGGTGCGACGCCGCTATGGTCTCCATCCTCACAATCGCGCAGTTTTTCTTGCCGGTCACTATCTTTATCGGGTTTGCTTCGCTGTCGGACGGCGGCGTGCGCTTTATGACAGTCATGCTGTCCGGCCGGGTCATGTTCGTCACCACAAGCGGTATGTCAAGGCCGTTGTCGTCTATCTCCTTTATCGCAATCGGGTCGAGGATCTTCATGCCAAACATGCCGGCTATCCTCGCCTCGTTGTACGACAGGTATGGCACAAAGTCAAGGCCGTCCTTCACTATCTTGGGGTCGGCGCTTAACACCGCGCTGTCTTTTTCAAACGATATCTTTGTCTCGTACTTGTCGCTCAGGATTATCGCAATGTCTGCCGCCGTCCTGTCAGAGCCCCCGCGCTCGTACGTTGTCTCAAGGCCGTCCGCCGTCTTGCCGATAAACCCGCCCATCGAAACCACGTCGTTGTTTTCAACAAGCTCTATCAGGTGGCCGGCGCTCTGCCTTGATTCGCTTGCCATGAAATTGGCCGCTTCAAAATTGTCGTCGGTGACTATGGGCCAGTGCTCTATGGGCACGTGCGCCGCTTTGATTCCGTGCGCCTGCATCACGTAGGCCATCAGGTACGACATCGTCACCTCGCCGCTGTACGCAAGCGTGCGGGAGCGTATGACGTCCACAAAGCGCCTGTTTTCCGCCGCGCCCTTTAATGAAATAATCACCTGCCGGTAGAACTTGTCCAGCTGGTCGAGGAACGCCTTTTTGCGCTCCTCGTCGAGGTAGCGCGTCGCGATGCGCTCGTACACCTCCCTTAGCACCTCTATCTCCACGGGATTTGAGGAAGCATAGTTCCTGCCCACCTTTATGGCGACGTCGGTCATCGAGCTGACCTTGCCCTCGTACTCTATCAGCGGCGCCGAGAACACGGCCACGACCTTGGACCCGCCCATTATCTGCTTGAGCCGGTCAATGACCTTGGGGATGAGAACCCCGTCGGCCCCGAGCGCGCTACCGCCAAACTTGGCAACCGTTATCATCGCGGTGGTCAATTGCAGAGGCTAAAACGTTCGCTTCCCTATATTAAAGATGAGCGTACAGGTGTCAGCGGAGAAAGGAGCGCATCCTGCTCACCACGAGGTCGGAGGCAGGGCCTGCTATGTCAAACAGCGCGGCCTCGATCTCTTCCACGGACGAGCAGGGCGGCTCAAAACGGATGTGGTATTTCTCCTCAAGGTGGTAAAGCAGTACGCGGACTGCGGGCTTGTCAAAGGTGCTTAGAGCCTCTTTAAGTGCCTCTTCTATCTTTTTGCAGTTGCCCGCATCATAGATAGACACTGGCCGGGGAAATGGCACCTTACTATAAATAGATTCCAAGAAGGTGAATTTTTGGGGCTCTAATCAGCGATAAATATGGGTAGCGCCTGTTTTCCTGTAGTGCAACAAAAGGAAGAAGGAGGAGAAGAGGATCTTTGCATAAGGTGTGGCGGCGAGATGGTCCACATCGGGTTCAAGATTTACCGATGCCAGGTGTGCGGCCACGAGGAAAAGCCCGAGGACATCATGTGATAGAAAATGCCTCGTTTGCGCCGCTCACAGTGAGGCCCGGCTGGGGCCCGCCTCCTATCACGTAGACCTTGCTCCCAAGCGCGACTGCCGCAAGGCCGTGGCGGCCAGTTGGCATTTCTGGCGCGCCCGTCCAGCTGCCGGTTTCCAAGTCGTACCCCTCGTTGTTTCTGAAGGTGCCTTCTGGCGCCTCGCCGCCAAAAACGTAAATGGCACTGCCAGCCGCTGCTGCCGCAAGCCCGCCCCTCTTGGAAGGCATGTGTGCAAGCTCGGCCCAGGCGTCCTGCTCGGGGTCGTACGCCTCGTTTGCGTCCAGGTTGGACGACAGGCTGTCTATCCTGCCGCCCATCACGTACAGCTTGCCGTCAAGTGTTGCAGCCGCGAGGTGCTGCCTGGGCGTGGGCATGGGCGCTTTTTGCGTCCAGCTGTCCGTCCTGGGATCGTATGCTTCATTTGATGCAAGCGGGGCGGAAGGAGAGCCAAAGCTAGAGCCGACGCCGCCTACTGCGTAAAGGGTGCCGTTTACAAAGCCGGCGGCCAGCGCGCCCCTTGCAGTCGGCATCGGGGCACGCTTCTCTTGCCATGTGTTTGTTTTCGGGTCATAGGATAGCAGCTTGTTTGAAGGCGTATTGTCCTCAAGGTAGCCGCCTACCACGTACAGCGTGCCGTTGTACGATGCTGCGGCTGCGTGGTGAAGTGGATGTGGCACCGGCGCGGCGGCACGCCATTCATCAGCGGCTGGATCGTACACCTCGACTGTCGGGACGGCCCTGCCGGTCCTGTCAAAGCCCCCGATCATGTAGATCTTGCCGTCGACCGCGGCGCCGGCAACTTCTGTTCTTGGAGTGGGCAGGGGCTTGCCTTCGGTCCAAGCAGAAGATGATACGGGTTCTGGCAGGCGGGCAACGACAGCACCAGGGTTGGCGGCGTCTGAATTGGTCGTGATTAATACTATTGCTGCTGTTGCGATGGCAGCCGCTGCTGCTATGCTCGACCCAACAATGACATAGGTCCGGAGCGCGGGCATACACACAATGTAGCACTTACCATGCTAAATTGGTATATCCGTCCTGATCGTACGATTACCACCACTACAATACGCATTGCAGTTCAAATTCTGCCGAACCCACGCTGTGAGTGTGGGTATAGATAAGACCCCACATTCTGTTGATTTTATGTTGATTGACGAATCAAGTATTTCTTAACTCATTCGCCTAACATGCGACTTTGATAGATTTAACCTCCTGTAGTTTGATTAATCACAAGGCCGCAGGATATTCAAGTGCAAAATCGGTTTGCTTTCACACCTTCGAGAACGACCGTTGGCTTTTTGGCGGCATCATCAATACTCTCGGTACTTGCACTCGCGTCTTCAATAGTAATAATCAATGCATCAGCCTCTGAAACTAATGATATTATCCCTTCAGTGCACCACTATGACGTCAAAATAACAAAAGGTCTAGATCTGGAGACAGTAAATGCTGCCTTATCGAACGAAACCCTTAGAGACGCAAACAATATTTCAGATATTGCCGTCTTCTTCAAGACAGGCGGGCATTCGAAAGACGGCAGTTTACAGCCGATATTAACGTATGATGTGCCCTTAACAGTTTCAGAGATAAACGGCGATGACGAAATAAAGTTTCAGTATTTTGTAGACGCAACATCTGATTTGACGCCTGAATCATTTGATTGCAGCGATATTCGACTTCATATTATATTGGATCACGAAAAGGAAATCTATGTTACGAGGTGGCTAGGGTACGAGGGCAGACAGCCGATGCTGACAATGGATACTCAAATTGTTTCAATCAAGAATATCCAGCCCGGCGACCATACAATTAGTCTGCTTCCAGAAGGCCGCGTAGGCGGCTGCAACGCCTCAGACTTTCTAGTTTCATTTGGTGGCACTATGGTAGTCTATAACAAGTAGGAATCACATATGTTGAGCACAAAACCTAGCGTGTTGCCGATGCTGCTGGTGGTTATTTTGGATAAAACCGACATTCCCTGAAATTTGGATAGTTTGCAAAGTTCGCAAGTGCTCGTACATTTTCAAAAAGAATCGTTTGATAAGTAAGTGGCGTTCCTGCCTCTGAAGGCCAACTTTGTATTCATGATCAACTTACACAAAAAGAGTGGAAATGATTTTTGCAGCCTTTTCTGCGCCGCCAGTGTTCATTGTATTGTTGTTCCTGCCGCCGCGGCCAAGCTTTTCTTCAATCAGTGATTCAAGCCGGAAAATGTCTTCGTGTTTGTAGCCCAGGCGGGCGGCGCCCTGCTCCTGCTCAAAATGGCCTTTTATCGGGATGAATATCCCCGGCGTGCCGTACGCTATCGACTCGTCCATTGTTGACCGGCCTGCCAGCGAAACTACAAGGTCGGCCGCGTATATCAGTTCGTGCAGGTTGTCTACAAACCCTAGGTTGCGGTAGTCCGGCGACTCTGGAACCTGCAATGACGGCCCGGGGACAACGACAAGGTCGGCGTCCAGTTTGTCCCGCAGTTTGCGGTACGCGGCAAGCGACCTTTCAATCAGGTAGCGGCCCGCGTCCGTGCCCCCGACGCTCACCACAATGGTTTTCCTTGAAAAGTTAAAGCGCCTGCGCAGCGTGTCGCGGTCAGCCGTTGCCTTGCGCACGATGGGCCCGACGTACGAGACGTTGCCATTGTCGTCGCCGTCGTCAGGGATTATCACGCAGTCGCACTTTTTCATCATGTCCCTCATGGCGCCGTTCATCTTTTTTTCAATGAGCGACGCGGCGCCCCTTGTGAAGTGCGTCTCGGTGATGTCGGTTATCAGGACCCGCCTTCTCCTTGCCCCTTCTGCCACCGCTATCGACGCAAAATCCTCGTCGCTTACGACCAGCCCTTCATGCTCTGCAAGTACGCCTTTTGCAATCTCTTTGCATTTCTTGTAGTACGAGTAGTAGCTCATCAGCCACTTGAAAGACTGCTGGAGCTGGCCGTCCTGCACAATGAACTTTTCCGGCCTGTAGGCGTCAAGCACCCGGTAGCCCTTTTTCTCGATGAGCCGCGAGGCGCCCTCGCCTGATATGAAAAGGATTTCTTCGCCATGCAATTTTTCAGCGATTGCAATGTCGCGCGTTGCGTGTCCAAGGCCGATGGGGCTTGCGAAAAAGAGCACGGCTTTCAAAGCGTATTAAACGATTTTTAAGTCCTTCCGGCTTTTTGTTATTAACAAAGCTATATATTGTTAATAACACGAAAAACGCCCTGTGCGCGAACAGCTTTTTTTGCAAGAGCGCAAAGGCAGGCTGGTCGAGTACTGGAAGGAGAGGCTTGGCATCGACGACTATGCCGTGATCACCGAGCGCATATCGCTGTTCCAGGTGTCCGACGACTATTGCAGGGTGGGCAACAGCTTTGTGGGCGTGTGTGCAGACCACGATGAAAAGGTCGCGTGCATCTACCACACGCGGCGGCTCAGGGAAGACGACATTGTGCACGAGCTCTTGCACGTGCGCCACCCTTCCTGGACAGAGGATGAAGTGAACAGGGCAGCAGCGGAGCTTTTGCTCAAAACGCGCCAGGGCTGATTATTAAGAAATCATCTTTTAATTATATAGTGTTTATTAGCAAATCTTATATTATTAATAATTCTATGCGTAGTCAGCGTAATGAACATCCAATTCTACGATGTCAAGAGCAAGAAAAAAGTGAGCGTCTCCTCCGACAAGGTCAAGAAGGTCAAGTTCACAAAAAAGACGGCAGCCGGCAAGACAAGGTACACGTACGCGGTGCGCGCAGAGCTGGACGGCATGAAGCTGACCAAGTTCGTCAGCGAGGCCGACTGGAAAAAGCTTGACGCGCCAGAGACTGCGCCGCCAAAGAAGAAAAAGTAGGGGCGTTTGTATATCTTCCCCGGCCCTTACCGGCCGGGCTCACTTGTGTTTTCGGCTACGGCCGTCTGCACTGTTTTTGCCTTTCTTGCCGCGTATTTTGCGCCCATTATGCCAAGGAGCATGAATATGGTGGTCAGGACTATTGTCCCGCCCGGCGGCAGGTTTGCGAAATACGACGCAAAGATGCCGGTTATCACCGACGCGACGGAGATGGCCGCGGAAATGATTATCGTCTTTTTAAAGCTCTTGCCAAGCATCATGGCCGCGATGTTCGGTATCACGATGAGCGACGAGATGAGCAGTATTCCAACCAAGCGTATCGACGCGATCACGGTCACGCTTGCCACCACGATGAACGCGTAGTTGAGCATGTTGACGGCAAGGCCGCTCACCTTGGCCTGCTCCTCGTTGAACGCTATGTACATCAGCTTTCTGTACAGCAGCGCCATCACTGCAAGGATGCCGGCGGCAAGGGCAAGTATCATCGCCGTATCGTCAAAGCTCACGAGCAGGATGCTGCCAAACAGAAAGCTGAACAGGTCGACTGAAAAGCCGCCCGAAAGGCCGATGAGCACGATGCCAAGCGCAAGGCCGGACGAAAGGAGCACCGCGACCGACGCGTCGGGCGATATCTTGGTCGACTGGCGCAGTTTCGTCATCCCAAGCGCTCCAAGTATCGACACGATGAGCGCGGTCCACAGCGGGTAGACCTGCGTGAACATCCCCACCGCTATTCCGCCAAACGCCATGTGGGACAGCGCGTCGCCAAAGAGCGAGTGCCGGCGCAGGACGAGGAAGAGGCCCACCACGGAGCAGATCAAGGCAACGGCGATTCCTGCCACCAGCGCGCGCTGCATGAATCCTGCCTGCAAGATTTCTAGGACCATATTTTCACGCCATCGCCTCTCTCTAGTGGTGCGAATGCAGGTGCATGTGCGCCTGCATGCTGGCTTCGGAGTATTTCTTCAAAAGGTCCTCGTTCTCAAAGAACTCGTGCGTGTCGCCGTGGAAGAACATGCTCCTGTTGATGCACGCGACCCTGTTTGCGAGCCTGTTCACCGCGTCGAGGTCGTGCGACGACATGATTATCGTCAGTTTGTTTTCCTTGTTAAGGCGCGTCATGAGCGAGTAAAAGCGGTTCTGCGTCTCTATGTCGATGCCGGTCGCCGGCTCGTCAAGTATCAAGAGCGCGGGATCGTTGACGAGGGCCTTTGCGATGAGCACGCGCTGCTGCTGGCCTCCTGAAAGCTCGCCTATGCGCCTGTCCTTTTCGCGGGCCATGTCGACCGTTTCAAGCGCGGTAATGATCCTTTCCCTTGCGGGCTTGCCCCGCATTATTCCAAGCGAGACAATTTCCTCCACAGTAGCCGGAAAACCCGGCTCTATTGCGTGCTTTTGCGGCACGTAGCCTATCTGCTTCAGGGGAGCCTTGCTCTTGCGTATGTCCTGCCCGAATATCGTGATGGTGCCCGAGTAGCCCGTCAGTATGCCCAGCATGCAGTTAAAGAGGGTCGTCTTGCCCGAGCCGTTTGGCCCTATGATGCCCACGAGATCGCCTTCTTCCGCGGAAAAGGATATGTCCTGGATGGCGTACCCGCCATCATACCTGTACGAGACCCTGTCGATGTTTACTATCTGCATGTCCTGCTGCCGGCTGCGCACAAAGAAGCTTTTTCGAGCAAGCTGGTTTTCATTTTTACGCGCTAGTATGTAGGATTATTAACAATATATACTTTCTTTAATAACCACGTGGGTGAGGCACGGTGCCTTTCTAATATTGTTATTATGACATTAAATATAATCTAATAGTTTTTAATAATAAAAATATATATAGTTAATAAGAATAATGAAGGCGGGCGAACAGGGCCGGCGGCTACTTTGCTGCGTTGTTGCCAACCAGCCAGCTCCAAAAAACCGCCGCCTGTGTTTTCTCCCACTTTATTTTCTCCGCCCCTGCGGCCTAGCTGCAGACCAGACCGACTTTGAGGTTGGCCACGTCTTCCCTCATCTTGTCCAGATAGCCAAGGCCGGCGGCCTGTTCCTGCTCGTCAAGGCCCTCGATGGGGCTCAGCGTGAGCACCCTGCCGTTTGGTATCTCGCTAGCGATGACCTGCGCAAGGCGCGGGTCTACAAGCTCCTCAGAGTAGACGACGTGTATGTCCAGATCTTTTGCAAGCTTGACAAGCTCCTCTAGCCTCTGCGGCAGGATCTCGCCTTCCGGCGTGAGGCTGTCATGCACCGCGTGCTGCGTCAAGTTGTACCTGTTGGAAAAGTAGCTGAACGCCTCGTGGAATGCGATAAAGTCCTTCTTTTCGCACGACGAGAGCTCTGACTTGATATGCGAGTCTAGGGCGTCAAGCTCTGACGCGAACTTTGCCGCGTTTGCGTTGTAATAGTCTGCGTTTGGGGGGTCTATTTTGACAAGACCTTCGCGGATCTTGTCCACCTGGTGCTTTGCCAGAACCGGGTCGAGCCATATGTGCGGATCGTAAAGGCCGTGCTCTTTTTGCTCTTCCGGGTCTTCGTTGTTAAGGAGGCTCATGCCCTCGCTAGTGTTCACCGTAAAGTTGGCGCCGACTGCGTCTACCCACTTTTCAAAGCCGGCGCCGTTGTACACCAGCATGTTGGCACTGCTTGCCCGTTGTATCTGCTGGGGAGTCGGCTCCCAGTCGTGGGGCTCGACGCCGGGCGGGACCATCACCGAGACATCGGCCCTGTCTCCTCCCACCTGCCGGGTAAAGTCGTACAGCGGGAAGAACGAGGCTATGACCTTCACTTTCTGCGCTCCTTCAGCGTTGTTATTGTCAGGAGCAGCCGCCGGCGTGGTAGTGGCGCTGCCGCCCATTGTTGCAAACGCGGCGACCGCTATCGCTATTGCGACTGCTGCTCCTGCGCCCATTCCAATCATCAAAACCTTGCTTGATGCCATTTGTGATGCACCTATTACCTTGGATAATAACTATAAATACCTTTATTAATAATAACTATGGAAGAACTTATAAGGTTATTAATAATAACTCCCTTCATCATGCCCGTGGTCAGCTTCTCCTTCAACGAAGGCATCCTTGCGGAAATGGACAGGCTGCAAAAGTCGCTTGGCTTTCCAAGCAGATCCGAGGTGGTGCGCGCCGGGATTCACAACATCATCGCGGAAAAGCGGCAGCCGGACAACGGACAGGTACGCGCGCTCTTGCTCGTTACGCACCACGAAAAGTTTGACGAGGAGGTGACAAAGATGCGCCACCGGTACGAGGAGCTTGTAACGACTCATCTCCACAACAAGATAGACGGCGAGCGCTGCCTGGAATTCTTTGTCCTAAACGGCGACGCAGGAAAGGTGAGGGAGATGCGCAAGAGGTTTGCGGCAAGCAAGGCCATGAGCAACGTGAGGCTGGTTGCGCTATAGTTAATAACATTTCAGTTGTCTTTATAAAGAAGTTAATAATATTGCATGTCAATGACCATAGTAAGCGTCTCGCTAAACGATGACATCCTGCAGGAGGTTGACAAGCTCCAAAAGTCGCTTGGCTTTTCAGGCAGGTCCGAGATAGTGAGGGCGGGAATAAGGAACCTACTTGCAGAAGAGCGCGACAGGCAGAACCTGTCCGGCAGCATCTATGCCATCCTCATGGTCATCCACGACGAAAAGTCCGATGACCAGGTGTCGCTCATGAGGCACGACTATGACAAGCTCATCGGCACGCACATACACAACAAGATAGACGGCGACAGGTGCCTTGAGATCTTTATGCTCAGGGGCCAGGCAGACGACGTGCGCGACATGACCAAAAAGTTCCAGTCCAACAAAAAGATGGACCACGTCAAGCTCATCGCGTTATGATGATCATGCAGGCTGCATATAGTAAACATACCTTTCATCAGGGTTTTCCAGGATATTTCCTAAAATACCGGCGGAACGATCTTTGCATGTGGTAGTAGAGCGCTGCGCCGGGTGCCTCTGCGTGCCGGCAGAATGCAATACGAAATTCCAGTGCCTCGTGTGCAACGAGGAGAAATGCTGCGCAGACGTGCATGCCGGAAGAAAAAGAAAATCATCCAGAGTCAAGACGGCAGAAAGGTTCCTTTTTCATTCAAGGGAAATGTTTGCAGTCGCGCTTGGCATCGAGGTCCTCTGCATAGCCTCTGCAGAGCTGGGCCAGAACGCGGGCCTGTACCTCTTTGGCGTGAACTATGCGGGCATCGCGGTTTCCTACGTGATGGGCTATGCGCTTGCCGGCGTGACGACGTTTCTGACGATACTTGGAAGGAATTGCGGCAGCGGCAAGACATTATGCGGCTGCTGCTCCGTCCTTGAAAATTCGCAGGGAAAGGGCTTTGTCCCAAGCATGGCGGGCACCCTGCGCGACTTTGCGGCAGGCGTCAGGAAACTGTCAAGCGTGCGCAGCGAGCCCGAGCTCGGGTCGATACTGAAAACAAGCGCGGTGATACTCGTGACCGCGGAATCCGCGTGCATACTGGTCGCCGAGACCGTCGGCCTGGCATTCTACCAGCAGTCGATCCTGCTGTCAGTCCCGCTCGCGCTTTTGGCCGGCGCCTTTGCAATTGTGGCGCCGCAGGCGTACAGAAAGGCTACTATTGCTTCTGCTAGAAGCTGAAATCGCCGCCGCCAAAGTCGCCGCCGAAATCCCCGCCGCTGTCCATTCCGCCATCCACCCCGGCTCCGCTGTCAGCCCCGGCATCGGCGCCTGCGCCAGTGTCGGCAGCACCCGCGTCGCCTGCATGGGCACTCTCGGCAGGGGTCAGCGCAGCTCCCATGAACGACATCATGGACATAAAGAACACGGCGTTCATTATGCCGGAGAACAGCATGAACGGGAGCCACATCCTGTCAGACTGCATCGAGTTCTGCAGCTGCTGCGTCTGGCCGTTGGAGTACCACTGCTGTATCTGCTGGAACTTGCGCTCAAGCTCCTGTTTCTTGGCCATGAGCATGCGCATGCCGGTCTCTGTTACCGTCAGCTCCTCCTTCTTGCCTCCAAAAAAGCTCTTTTTCTCGCTCTTTATTATGAGGCGCTGGGCCGCAAGGTCGTTGACTATCATCTCCACGAGAGCCTTGTCGAGCTTCGTGACCTTGGCTATCTTGCCTATTGATTTCATCCCCCTTGAAATCGCGTCGAGGACCATGAAGTGGTTGGGGCTGTCGTTCACTGATGACATATGTAGTACTACCTTCGCTGAAAGATGATTTAAATTATTTCCCCGGCCCTGTTTCGTGGTAGTGTATGGCGCGGTACAGTGCGACTATGGACGCCGCGTTCAGTATCCTGCCCTCAAGGAGCATCTTTTTCACTTTTTGCAGGCGCACAAAGCGCACCTGCGATATCTCTTCCATGCTGCCAAGCTTTTTTGTGCCGGTGTTTTCAAGGCCGTAGGCTGCAAACACGTTGCCCGTCTGCTCGAACATGGAGTAGTCGAGTGTGTACGAGCCCACCTTTACCATACTTTTTGCAATGTAGCCCGTCTCCTCTTCCAGCTCGCGCCTTGCGGCCGCCAGCGGCGCCTCGCCCTTTTCGATATAGCCGGAGGGCACCTCGACCTGGTACGAGTCCACGAGGTGCCGGTAGCTCTTGATTGTAAGGATGCTTTTCCCGTCGTCTGAAAAGGGCACGATGGTAGAGTAGTCCAGGCGCCGGCCGCGTATGTAGGTCTTTTTCCTCTTGCCGGCAAGGTCCATCTCGTCCTCGTACACGGACAGGTAGCGATGGTTGTACACTTGTCTCGACGACAGGATCTTCCAGCCTTCCGGGGCGTTTTTCACGCGTCCTGTGCTGTGTTATCGGGATTAAAAGATCTCGCCTGTGTCCTTTCTTATCCCGCCAAGGCCCGTCTTTGCCTTCTGGGCGCATTCCAGGCAGACTCCCGGGGAGAAGGGAAAGTCCCGGGTGCATTTCTTGCACACCGGCCTCCTGCAGTCGGCGCAGTCAAGCGTGGCCGTCCGTGTGTTGCAGATGTAGCACAGGGTCGTCATGCTGCTATATATCGCAAGAGTTGCGTAAAAGGTTGTTGCTGCCGGCGATACCGTTAAATCCTGTGGCAGGCGCCAGATTTTGGGATGGTGGCTAATGCTGCTGGTGTTGTTGCTGCAGGAAGGCAAGGTCGCATTTTCGCCTGCACCAGCAAGACGGAAAAAGAGTGCCTTGACAGGATGCTGTTTGCCACCGGCAGGCTGTACGGCGAAGGGGTGCTTGCCATAAAAAAGGGCGACCCGCTGTTTTTGCTGAACCTTGACACCGACGTGCTGTACGGGACGTTTGCGGCAGGCTCGGCCGGCAAGAAGGACATCGAGCCGGAGGCGTGGGCCGGCAGGTACCCCTACCAGGTAAGGGTGTCGCAGAATGGCAAGGTACACTCGCTAAAAGGCGCCAGGAAAATCCTCGCGCAGATGGGGCTTGGCTGGCGCGACGCGCTCCCGGCTGCTGCTGCAAAGGCGCTTTCCAGTTACCTCGAAAACCCAGACAGCAAGCTGGCCTCGTTTGAGAAGGATGAGGAGGACGAAAAGCCCCGGCTGGAATCGACCACGCTGTGGGACTACCCCCGGCAGAGCTACGGCAGGACGCCCAAGGGGAGCAACAAGTACGCCGGAGTCACGCCGGCGTTTGCGATATACAACATGATAAAGCGCTACACCGATCCGGGCGACCTCGTGCTAGACCCGATGGCTGGAAGCGGCACCACGCTTGACGTCTGCAACGAAGAAGGCAGAAAATGCAGGGCATTTGACATATCGCCTGTCAGGCCCGACATTGTGCAGAACGACGCGCGAACGATCCCGCTTGCGGACGAAAGCGTCGACATGGTGTTCATCGACTCGCCGTACGGCGACAACATCGACTACAACGACCAGCCCGGCAACATCGGCAAGATTTCCGCTGAAACAGACGAGTTTTACGACGAGCTGGAAAAGGTGATGGCAGAATGTTACAGGGTGATGAAGCCCGGCAAGGCGATAGGGTGGGTAATCGGCGACCAGTGGGTGCACAAAAAGTTCACGCCCGTGGGTTTCCGGGTGTACGAGCGGCTGTGCAGGCACTTTGAAACGGTCGACATCATCTGCCTCGCAAGGCGCGGCCAGACGTCAAACACTGGCGTGTGGCACAACCGCGCGCTGCGGTTCAACTTTTACCTGCGCGGCTTCAAGTACCTTTTCATAATGAGAAAGTCGGACGGCAGCAGCGCCCCATCCGAGAAGAAGAAAGAGAAGAAGGTAAGCTGGACCCAGTATACGAGAAAAAAATAGTCATAATGCAAATAGCCTCTTCTACCCAAGCAATGAAAGGTTGTACAAAATAGCGGCGCTCTTGTCGCTTGCCGCGCTCGTTGCTGCCTTTTTCTCAATACCGGGTGCAACGACAACAAACCTGGCGTTTGCAGAAGAAGAAAAGCCGGAAAGCCTCACGGTAGGGGTGTACCTTGTCAACGTCGGCAAGACAGACCTGCAGGCAGGCTCGTACGACATTGACTTTTACATCTGGTTTATCTCGGACAGTCCAAGTGCCAACTTTACCAAGAGCGCCCCGCGCTTTGATTTTATGAACGCGTTCAACGCCACTGTCACGCCCTCGCAGGTAGAGCCAAACTATTACGAGGCGCGCGTCAAGGGCACGTTTGTCAAGAACATGGACTTTCGTCAGTACCCTTTTGACACGCAGCAGGTGACAGTAGAGGTCGAGGGCTTTGAGCCGGTGGAAAAGCTCGTGTTCAAGCCGGACACCGCGTCAAGCGGCTTTGACGACCTGATAAACGTGCCGGGGTGGACGCTTGGCGGCAGCAGCTCGCAGGTCATCGACCATCACTACCGCGAAGGCACGTTCTCGCGCTACATCTTTACGTTTGCACTAGAGCGCGCGCCGCTGTCGTCGTTTCTAAAGACGATCTTTCCCGTCCTGATAATAACCACGATAGCGATGCTGGCGTTCTGGATGAGTTCCGCCCACTTTGCGGCAAGGATAGGCCTTGCCGCCCCGACTTTGCTTGCGGCAGTCGCTGCGCACCTGAGCGCGGCAAGCCAGCTTCCCCCGATAGGCTACCTGACCCTCATGGACAAGGTGATGATAATCGTGTATGCGCTGTTCCTGAACAACCTGCTGTCGATAGTGCTCCAGATGAGGCTTGTCGACCACGATAAGGGGCAGGAGGCAGTCAGGTTGAACGCCAGGATGCGCAAGCTGATGCCGGTGATAATAGTCGTGATACTTGCGGCCCTTGTCCTGCTTGCCTGAATATGGTACGTGTGTGGGGCTGCTGGCCTTACTTGTGGGCGGAGCTTTTCTCTATTACCTCTTCGATGGTCTCGTTGAGCGCGGCTTCTGCAATGTCGCTTGCGTATTCCGCGGTGCGCCTGATGTCCTCAAGCACCAGCTTCAGGCTTGCCGGGTCGCGGGCCTTTTCCACGAACGCCAGCGCTTCTTCCTCAAGCGGGTGCACGCCTTCCACCTGGTCGACCGTCTTGTCGGCAAGCTGGTAGTCCCGGCGCAGGAGCGCCTCGACTGAATCGCCAAGCACGGTGAGCGCAAGGTAGCTCATCTTTTCTATCTTTTGCAGCGTCTCCTTTGGTATCTTGTCCTTCAGTTTTGCGGCCATCTCGGCAATGCCGCACGCGTGGTCTGCAACGCGCTCGATGCTCTTTACGGCCACGCGGTAGCTCAGGCAGTCTGACGGGCTTTTCAGCCCCATCTCCCTGAGCACGCGGCCGTTCTGAGTCGCCATCACGAGGTTCCTCAAAACGTACAGGCTGAACCGGTCGACCTCGTCGTCGGATTTTATCACCTCCCTTGCAAGCTCTTGGTTGAGCTCCGAAAGGGCGGTCATGGCGTCCCTGTGCATAGACGACGCGATGAGGTACATGCGCCTGATGGCGGTATTGACCGAAAGCTCTGGCAATGATAGCAACACCTGCAACGTGATGATGTCAGAGGCGTCGGCTATCATCTCGGTGCCGACAAGGTTGCGCCTCACCACGTCGCGGACGGCGTCGCGAAGCGCAGGGTTTATCCTGCCTGCCTTTAGTTTGAGGTGGATGATGTTGTAGCCGGCGAGGTACATCGACACCACCTTGCGCCGGAGGGAGCTTTCGCCCTCGCTTGAAGTGATTATCGCGGTCGCCTCGGCAAGAGACTCTGCCGGGCCGGTGTTGGTCGGGACTATGGAAAGCGAGTTGTCAGTCTCGCGGACAAGAGTCACCTGGTCGCCGGCGTGAAGGTGCATCTCCTCTATCCACCTCTTTGGCAAGGACAGGACGTAGGTGGACCTGCCTGTGAACTGCACCTTGCGAACTTCTTTGTGTTCTGCCGCTGCCGCACCGCCGGCAGCAGCGGTTGCTGCTGTAGCTGCTGTCCTCAATATGCTGGAGAATTGAGAAGCTGTGAATAAACGGTTTGCGAGAATAGACTATGGCGCGCTATGCGCGGCCACGTGTTCTATAGACACTATATAGATAGATCACCGGCGCGGGCTTGACGTGCCCGTCACGATGTAATACACGGAATCGCCGATGTAACACGCGTGGTCCGCTATCCTCTCAAGGTAGCGCAGGATGAGGAGGCTGGAGACGTAGCACCGCGGGTCCTTGACGAGGTCGTTAGAACCTTTTTTCGTGCTCGGCGTTATCGCCTCGCGCAGGTATTTCCTGTACAGGGCGTCGACGGTGTCGTCCATCTGGTACAGCTTTTGCGCGGCCTCCCTGTCCCTCGACTTCAATGCCTGCACGCTTGCGTGGATCATCTTGCGGGCGGTGTCGGCCATCTCCATCACGGCGCCCTTGTCGCAGTGCGACACCGAGCCCATCATGCCCATCACGTCGACGATGTCGTAGGCGTAGCGCCCAAAGCGGGAAAAGCCGTACGAGATCTCGATGCAGGAGCGGATGAAGCGCAGGTCGGTGGCCACCGGCTGGTAGCGCGCTATCAGCTCCACGGCAAGCTCGGTCACCTCGTCCTGCAGCACCCGCAGCTGCTCGGACCACTCGAATATCTGCGACTTGTCGGCGTCGCCCTTTTCATACAGCTCGATGGCGGTGTCCACAGAGCGCACGGAAAGCTCGGCCATGTCCATTATCAGGTTGCTCATGCTGCGCAGCCCATAGTCGAGGAGGCGGGTCATAATCAAATACCTATTTGCGTGGTGGTGTGCTTTTTCCTTTCCTACCCTACTGCTGCTATTACCCGAACTTGCCTGAGATGTAGCGCTCGGTCAGCTCCTTGTCCGGGTTTTCAAATATCTGCTTTGTAGGCCCGTATTCAACAAGCTCTCCCAGGTACATGAATGCGGTATAGTCAGAGACGCGGGCTGCCTGCTGCATGTTGTGCGTGACAATTATCACGGTCAGGTCTTTTTTCAGCTCGTGTATCAGTTCCTCTATTTTCGAGGATGCTATCGGGTCAAGGGCGGACGTCGGCTCGTCCATCAAAAGCACTTCGGGCTGCATTGCAAGGGCGCGGGCTATGCACAGGCGCTGCTGCTGGCCTCCGGAAAGGCTGATGCCGGGCTTGCCCAGTTCGTTTTTCACCTCTTCCCACAGCGCGGCTCCCTTGAGGCTTTCCTCCACTATCTCGCCCAGCATCTTTTTGTCCCTGATGCCGTTCAGCTTTAGCCCCGCGGCCACGTTGTCAAAGATGCTCATGGTGGGAAACGGGTTTGGCTTTTGGAACACCATGCCGATCCTGCGCTTTATGAGGACGGGGTCGGTGCCCCTGCCGTAAATGTCAGTGTCATCGAGAAAGACGCTTCCTTCCACCCTTGCGCCCAGGGTCATCTCGTTCATGCGGTTGAGCGAGCGGATGAGGGTCGTCTTGCCGCAGCCGGACGGGCCGATGAGCGCCGTTGCAGTGTTTTCCTTGACGTCAAGGTTGATTCCCTTTAGCGCCTGCTTGTCAAAGAACCAGGAATTGAGGCGCTGGACTGAAACTTTGTAGCCTGGCTTTGGCGACGTTTTTGTTGAAGCCTGATAGTCCGGGCTACTGACATACTCCTCACTCGTCATTTGTGGTCATTTTGGCTTTTGACTAATTATCAATTGCCTAAATAGATCACGTAGCGCAATATAGAGCCCTTAGACCTTGAGGGTGGGGGCTTTAGCGCCCGTGCGCCTCAACACCACGAACCTGAGCACGATAGAAAGCGAGAGCACTATGAGTATCAGTATGAGCGCGGCGCCCCAGCCAAACGAGTGCGCGTGCTCGTACGGGAGCGAGGCAAGGCGCCATATCCTGAGCGGGAGAGCGTCGACGGGGCCGGCAAAGCCCTGGAAGAACAGGCTCGTGCCGAGGATGGTCATGATAAGGGGTGCAGTCTCGCCGGCTATCCTGGCAATTGCAAGGACGATGCCAGTCAGGACGCCGCTCTTTGCGGCCATCAGCGTGATAAAGATGGTCACCTTCCACTTTGGTATGCCAAGCGAGTGGCCGGCCTCGCGGACAGAGTTTGGCACGAGCTTGAGCGTCTCCTCCGTCACGCCGACTACTATGGGTATCATGATGATTGACAGCGCAACAGCGCCAGCCGTGATGTTGAACGACCCGATCGTGAGCACGAGCACGATGTACCCCACTATGCCGATGACGATGGACGGCAGGCCTGTCATGACGTTGTTGAAGAACCGCACCGAGCGGGCAAACTTGCTGTCCTGCGCGTACTCGGAAAGGTAGATGCCGGCAAGAACGCCCACCGGGATGCCGATGAGAGACGCAAGCGCGACTACGAGGAGCGTGCCCTGTATCGCCGGCGCTATCCCGCCGTCGCCCGCTATTATGGAGCCCTGCGGCTGCGTCAGGAATTCCACGGTTATGGCGCCCACGCCGTTTTTCACCACTTCAACAAGGATGCTTCCAAGCGGGATCATCGCCGCCGCGACGCAGGCAACAGTGATTGCGGTGAACAGCTTGTCCATGAGCTTGCGCCGGGCGTTTGTCCTGACTACTGCATCCTGGATCATTTTTTTGCGCTCTTGCCTTGACTGCATGATCGTCACTCCTTGGCTCCCGGCGCTACCTTGACCATCCTTGACACGAGCAGCTGCGCGCCTATGTTGATGGCCATAGTAAGGATGAACAGCGTCGCGCCAAGCCCGATGAGCGCAGAAGCGTGCAGGGGCGACGCGGCCTCGTTGAACTCGTTGGCTATGAGGCTGGAAAGCGTCTGGCCCGGGCTGAACAGGCCGTCAGGAATTGCCGCCAGCCCCACGGTGTTTCCAATCACCATCGTGACAAGCATGGTCTCGCCCATGGCCCTGCCGAGCCCGAGGATGGCCGCGCCAAGGATTCCGGCCTTGGCGTAAGGAAAGATAAAGTGCCAGACGGTCTCCCAGCGCGTGGCGCCAAGGCTGTACGCGGCTTCGCGCTGCGAGTTTGGCACTGCTCTTAGAACTTCGCGCGAGATTGCAGAGACAATCGGGATTATCATTATGGCAAGGACGATGCCGGCGGTAAAGATGTCAAGGCCAAATGGGCCGGGGCCAAAGAACGATATTGACTGGCCAAGTGTGTCGTAGAGCGGGAACTCGATGTAGTCAAGTATCCAGAACCGAAAGACAAAGAGCGCCCACAGGCCGTAGACGATGCTTGGGATGGCCGCCAGGATCTCTATTACAAAGCCCACCGGCGTTCCCACTTTTGAGGGCGCGATCTCGGTGATGAACACCGCGATGCCGAGGCTTATGGGCACGCCTATTGCCATAGCGATGCCCGAGCTTGCGAGCGTGCCGATGACGTAGGGGAGCGCTCCGTACGACTCCCTCCCTTCCACGGGGTTCCAGTCGGTGCCGGTAAAGAACCCGAGGCCCTGGTAAAACAGGACGGGAAGAGAGCCGTCGACCACTGAAAAAACCACCAGGATGAGCATGCACAGGGTGTACGCGGCTCCTCCGATAACGACCCACTTGAACAGGCCGTCGCCCCTGCGCTTTCTCCCCAGAAAGAACGACGAGAGGAACTCCTTGCGCTCCTTCCGGGACTCTGAAAAAGTCATGCGATGTCATCGTGAGGTAAGGCCGGAGCGTATTTGACGGTTGTCAACGGAAAAACTGTAGTTGAAGGTGATCTATATAGAGAGAGAAAAAGAAAAGAGAAAAGGAGAGGGGGAGGTCAGCATTACCTTACCTTACGCTGACTGTTGTCGTCTTGGCGTTGATGACGTTGCCGTCCGCGTCGTCGCTTTCCCAGTCGATGCTGCTGGCAGTCGCGCTGGCAGTGATCTTGAACAGGCCGAGCTTGCCCTTGGTTATGGGCTTGTCGTCGGTCGTAAAGATCACAGTGTCTCCGTCATAGTCAACTGCCCAGCCGGCCGGTCCCTTGGCGGACATGACGTTTGCGCCGCCGTCAAGGGTCACCTGGAGCTGGTATACCTGTGCGTCGCTGTTAGACGGGTTTCTGAGCACCAGATTCATCATCTTGGTGGTCTTGCTCATGGAGGCTGTCACGGATAGCTTGGCTGTGTAGGTCTTGCTGGCCGGCTCTTCTGTTGTTGCTGTCGTTGTCGAAGTGGCGGTCGAGGAAGAGCTTGAGCCCGGCATCGTGTACAGCGCCTTGCCCTTGTACGTCAGCGAGGCAAGCGTTTTCTGGTTCAGGCTTACCACGTTGTCAGGCAGGGGCACGTACGACAGCTTTTGCGCGTGCTGCTGTCCCGCAGGGCTGATTGCCCACGCGATAAAGTCAACAATCGCCTTGGCCTTGGCCTCGCTGTCTATCTTGGTGCTCGTGCTCATCTCCTTGTACAGCAGCAGGTAGGAAAAGCTTGCAATCGGGTACGAGCTGTCGCCGGGTGCGTTGACAAGCGACACGTTCGTCCATGCAGCGTCGCCTGCCGGCAGTGCCGTTGCGGACGCTTCTACGGCCGCCTTGGCCGAGTCAAGGCTCGGCTCGATAAAGTTGCCCTCTTTGTTCTGGATGAAAGCATAGTTCATGTTTGCCGTCAGCGCGTACGCAAGCTCTACGTAGCCAAGCGAGTACGGGGCTCCCCTGACCGTCGACGCAACACCCTCGTTGCCTGGAGCTCCTCTGCCCTTTGGCCACTGGACCGCGGTTCCCTTGCCAACCTTCTGCGCCCATTCCGGACTCACAGAGGAGAGGTAGTCTGTCCAGACAAACGTCGTGCCAGAGCCGTCGGACCTCCTGACCACGAGTATGTCCTTGCTTGGGAGCGGGACCTTGGGGTTGAGCGCCTTGATCGCCGGGTCGTCCCACCTTGTTATCTTGCCGAGGTAAATGTCGGCAAGGATGGGGCCGGTGAGAAGCAGGCCCTTTTGCTTAAAGCCGGGGATGTTGTACGCAGCGACCACGGAGCCTATTGTTTCAGGGATGTGGACTGCCGCTCCAGGCAGGGCCTTTGTCTGGGCCGCCGTCAGCGGGGCGTCAGACGCCCCAAAGTCCACCGTCCTTTCGGTGAACTGCTTTATCCCTCCGCCGCTTCCTATTGACTGGTAGTTCAGGCTGATGCTTGGGTTCACTTTTTTGTATTCAACTCTCCAGGTGTCTATCAGCGGGAACGGAAATGTTGCACCTGCTCCGTTGATCGTTACCTGGCTGCTGCTTGATTGCGCGTAGGCACTTGTCGACATCGCCACTGGCAAAAATGACGCCAAAAGCATGCCGGCAAAAAGGCCTACCAACACCGTACGTCTGATGCCGTCAAAGCCGTGCATGTGCGTGAGTTAGTGAGTGTGGATTAATGGTTAGCGTATATACTTCACATGCAATACATAGGAACATAGCTTTCGTATATTGCTATAGAGATTCTTTAGCGTAAAGAATACTGCGTAAATTTCAGGTAAGAAAAAGAGAGAGGGAGAGGAGAGAGGCTTCTTAGAGCCTGCCCAGCCCAAAGGCCTGCCCCTTGAAGCGAGCGACGCCTATCACTGCCACAAGCGATGCCGCAAGCACAAGCGCTGCAACCACGCCAAACTCGGGAACGACCGACGCCCCCTTGATGCTGACCGGACCCGTGCTGCCGTCAGGCACCGTGAATTTTATCGTGGTGTCCGTAGCCGTCGAGCCCACCTGCTGGAAGCTTACCTCCTGGCCTCCCGCCGAGACGACCTGTATGCCGTCTATCATGGCCTTTGGCAGCGTCAGCTCCACGTCGCCGGGCTTGTCAAACCCGACGTCGATTGACTGGCCCGCGTTTATCGCGATGTTTGTGACCTTGGCGGTTGCCGAGCTGACCTTGACAGGGTAGCTCTTGCCTTCAAACGTGGCGGACACGGTGGAGGATTGTTGCCCGGATTGCTGCTGCATTACAGGCTGGCCGTTGTACGTCAGCGAGGCGAGGGTCTGCATGTTCGCCTGAACGACGTTGTCAGGCAGGGGCACGTACGAAAGCTCCTCGGCGTGTTTTTGCCCTTCGGGGCTGATTGCCCACGCGATAAAGTCAACAATCGCCTGGGCCTTTTGCATGCTGTTCACCTTGGGGGTCGTGCTCATCTCCTTGTACAGCAGCAGGTAGGAAAAGCTTGCAATCGGGTACGAGTCGTCGCCCGGCGCGTCAAGGAGCGAAACGTTGGCCCACGAGGCGTCGCCTGCCGGGAGAGACGTAGCTGCCGCTTCCACGGCCGCCTTTGTCGACGCAAGGGTCGGCTCGACAAAGTTGCCTGCCTTGTTCTTTATGCTGGCATAGTCCATCCCCGTCGTGAGCACGTACGAGAGCTCCACGTACCCAAGCGAGTAGGGCGTCTGGCCTATCGTGTTTGAAACGCCCTCGTTTCCGGGAGCGCCAACACCTGCGGGCCACTCGACGGACTTGCCTGCGCCCACCTGGTCCTTCCATTCCGGGCTCACCGTCGCTAGGTAGCTTGTCCAGACGAACGTCGTGCCGGAGCCGTCTGCCCTGCGCACCACTACGATGTCGCGGTCTGGGAGGTTTACGCCCTGGTTTTCAGAGGCGATCGCCGGGTCATTCCACTTCTTTATCTTTCCAAGGTAAATGTCTGCAAGGACGGGGCCGGTTAGTTTCAGGCCCTTCTCGACGCCCGGCACGTTGTACGCAGCGACCACGGAGCCTATTGTTTCAGGGATGTGGACTGCCGGCCCGGGCAGCGCGCTCCTCTCGCTTTCCGTGAGAGGCGCGTCAGACGCCCCAAAGTCCACCGTCCTTTCGGTGAACTGCTTTACCCCTCCGCCGCTTCCTATTGACTGGTAGTTCAGGCTGATGCTTGGGTCTACCTTCTGGTACTGCACCCGCCACGTGTCTATCAGCGGGAACGGAAATGTTGCGCCGGCGCCGTCTATCACTATCTGGCCCTGCGCGTAAACCGACAGCAGGGGCATAGCAGCCAGGACGGCGGCGAAAAATCCGGCAATAATCGTTGTTTTTTCAAAGCCGTGCATGTCAAAAGTAGCATAGACGCCCTTCTAATGGATGTCCGACGTAATTCTCATAGTTCGATTACCGGCGGCGTTGCCGCATTGTGAAAGGTCTTTCTATAATTTTGTTCATGCCGGCGCAGAAAATTATTTCACAAAAACGGTTAAGCAGAGGTTGATGGCATTACCCGCGGGCCGTTTATTGTTGGGATGAGGGGGGTTGGCTGTTCGGGGTTGCCATTCAACCTCAACGCCGTCGCCGTCCCCTGACATACTGCTGGGTAAAGACAAAAAGCTACCCAATATAGAACACCGGCAAGCTGTAGGCGCGCGTTGAACTATGTGTTGACTGTCGGCAAGGGATATGAGCACACCGCGCAGAATAACTGGCGGCCATGCAACAACAACAGGCAGTAACAGCAACAACAATAATAATAGGTTCTGAAAGGCATTTTGCGCTGTGCGAGTCGTGCTTTTGGAGCGCGACCGTGTTTGGCAGGGACGCGCCTGCATGCCCGTCGTGCACGGGCGGGAACGTCTCGATGATACCGCTTGCAAGGGACGAGGAGTACCGCGTCAGGGTGCTGCCGTCTGCCGGCGTAGAGATGTCTTTTTCAAGGGCAAAAAAGAAGTGACCTGCTTCTATATTGTAAAGTGGTACATTTTCAGCTATGTTCTTTCATGCGGCTCTGCTTTAGTGCAGGCCGGGCGATTGCAGACATGCCATGAAGGTTGCAAACTTTTACGCAATCGTTTCCGCCGTGGCGCTGGTTGGGGTTCTTTTATTGTCACCCGCAGCGACCATTGCAGGCGCAAGCGCGGCTTCAGGTGGCTTTTTGACGGGCGCGGCCCCGTACGTCACGGTGGCAGACCCGGCAAGCGCCTCGGTCAAGGCCATAATCACCAGCGGCGACAAGATAGGCGACTATACCTTTGCCAACATCCCAGACGGCATCGGCGCGTACGTCATCAAGGTAGACAAAAAGCTTGACGTATTTATCAGCCACGAGCTCAACAACGGGACAAACCACGGGGGCTTTGCAAAGGTGTCCGAGCTCGTCCTCAACAAGGACGGCGAGGTGATAGAGCAGCAGCTTGTCATAGACGGCTCGCAGCAGTACGAAAGGTTCTGCTCCTCCTCGCTTGTGGACGGCCATGGCTTTACGCACCCTGTCTACTTTGCAAACGAGGAAGTCAGCGACGGCCTGGTTGTAGGCGTCGACGCCAGGACCGGCAAGGTCACAGAGATGCCGTGGCTTGGCAGGCTGTCGCACGAAAACACCATCCACGTCCCGTACTTTGAAAAGACCGCGGGCAAGACCGTCATGATCACGACGGAGGACGGCGAGGCGACCGAGTCCGAGGTCTACATGTACGTGGCAGACTCGCCCAAAGATTTCATGAAGGGCAAAGGCCAGCTTTACGTCTTCAGTGCGCTTGAAAACACTACCACCAACAGCTGGGACGACATTTACTTCTCGACAGGCCGGGTGGCCGGAAGGTTCGTGCCTGTGAGCTGGGACTACAAGACCCAGGACGCTGCTTCACTCCATGCCGCGGCGCACGCGGCCGGCGCTTTCTCCTTCATAAGGCCCGAGGACGCGGCCATGGACAAGCGCGACGGGCATGAAAACGTCATGTACATGGCTGACACCGGAAACGACAAGGACGAAAACGGGGCCGCGATCCCGCCGGGCGCAAACGGCCAGAGCTGGGAGAGGGGCAGGATGTACAAGTTCGCGTTTACCGACCCCAGGAACCCGACCAAGGCATCCTTCCAGGTGATAATGGACGGCAACGACCCCGCTGCGCCGGGCTACAACGCAAGCCTCAGCCTCGGCATGTCAAACCCGGACAACATTGACACGAGCGAAAAAAGCCTGATGATACAGGAGGACCGCATCGGCGTGACCCGCTCGGACCCGTCAAGCCCGTACGACATTGCCAACAACGCCAAGATAATCAGGGTCAGCCTCGACTCGATAGACGCCGGCCACGCCGACATGAAGGTCGTGGCCCACGTGAACCAGAACGCGGATCGCGCGGCAAAGCACGGCGACTGGGAATCCTCCGGCATACTGGACGTCTCGGAGTTCTTTGGCAATGGAAGCTGGCTTGTGGACGTTCAGGCGCACAGCATCAAGGAAGGCGGGCAGCTGCTTCTACTGAAGGTAGATGGCTCGTAAGGGCCTCCCCATTCTTTTTTAACCATATACTGCAAATATATAGACAAGTTTGATATACGCGCCGGCTTTACCAGCTCCCGTGGATCTTTACATCCTGCGTCACGGCGAGGCAGGCAAGAGGCTTGCCGCCGGGAGCAAGGATTCCGAGCGCCCGCTCACGGTCACGGGCGAGGAGGAGGTAATGGAGATAGCCGGCGCACTTGCCGATCTCGGGGTAAAGCTCGACTTTGTGGCCGCAAGCCCGCTTGCAAGGGCGCGCCAGACCGCCGAGATTGTCGTCAAGAAATTAAAGATCAAGAAAGGGAAATTCGAGCTGTGGGACGAATTAAAGCCGGAGGGAAGCAGGGTTGCGCTCTACTCCAAGCTTGCCCGGTTCAAGCCCGAGGATTCCGTGATGGTGGTGGGCCACGAGCCGTACCTCAGCAGCCTGGTTCGCGACCTGGCGTTTGATGGCCAGGGCGACGGGCGCATCGTGCTGAAAAAGGCCGGCCTTGCCAAGGTAGGCGTGACGTCGCTTCGGCCAAGGGCAAAAGGAGAGCTGCGGTGGCTTCTCACGCCGCGGCACATGAAGAGGATGGTAGCATAATAATAATGAAAGTCTCTGTCGTCGACCTGGGCTTTAACTCGGTCAAGATGGTCAACTATGACGTCAAGCGCGACGGCACCTTCAAGGCGTACAGGCAGGAAGGGGTCAAGGTCAAGCTGGGAGAGGGGCTCGGCAGAGGAGGATATCTTTCCGGCGAGCCTGTGCAGCGCACCATCGAGGCATTGAAGCTGTTCCGCGACGTCATCAATTTCGATTCCATACGGCACGTGCTGCCGGTCGCGACAAGCGCGGTGAGGGACGCTGCAAACCGCGACTCTTTTCTTAAGCGGGTCCGCGAGGAGACCGGCTTTCAGTTCAAGGTGCTCTCCGGCGAGGAAGAGGGGTTCTACTCGTATGTCGGCGCGCTGGAATCGACGTGCATACCCACGTCGCTCTTTTTCGACCTCGGGGGCGGGAGCCTGGAGCTGGTCTACACCGAGAATTACGGCATAAAGAAGGTCGAGTCGTACCCGCTTGGCGCGCTGCGCCTGTCAAAGATGTACGGCAATAATAATAACAACAAAGATAATGACGATGGCAAAGATGACGATGATGACGGCTCGTTTTCAAAGAAGGCGTACGGCAAGATGGAGGAGCGCATACTGGACACGCTGCCGGACAGAAAGGAGCTTGGCATAAGCGTCGACACCACGCTCGTTGGCGTCGGCGGCACGCTGCGGGCGATTGCGCGCTATGAGCAAGAGCTTGCCGGCTATGAGCTTGACAAGATCCACAACTACCGCATGGACCATTCTTCCGTCTCTGCCATAGCAAGCGAGCTGTACAAGATGGACAGGGGCGATCTTGAGAAGATAAAGGCAATCGGGAGCAACAGGGTCGACACTATTGTCGCCGGCGCGGCGGTAATCTCGCTTCTCATGCAAAAGCTGGACTTTGACAAGGTGGTTGTCAGCGCAAGGGGCCTGCGCGAAGGGATACTGTCGGTGTTTTTGCGCGACCCAAAGGCGTTCTACAGCAATAACGTGATGACTGCCGAGCGGGCCAAGGCGTACGTCACGTTTGCGTGCCAGCAGGAGGTGCTCCCGCAGTACGCGTTTTCGCTGGTCAAGCCGCTAGTGTCTGCCGGCCTGCTGCGCGAAAAAGAGCGGGCGATACTGGGCCACGCGCTCAAAGAGATGGCCACCCTTCCCAACGTCACCAACCTGAGCAACCTCTTCCACCTGATAATGGACGAGGACAACGCGTTTCTCACGCACCGCGAGCAGCTGATCCTTGCGCTTGCCATAGTCCACACCAAGAAGGAAAAGACAGTGGACTGGCTGTTTTCAAGGTACGGGTCGATACTGGAGCCGCAGAACAAAAAGTCGATCGAGAAGATCTCGGCGTGCATAGTGCTCTCGGAGATCCTTGAAAGGACAAAGGCGACGGCGCGCCTGTCAATAAGCGGCAACAACAACAAAAAAGTCGCAATCAGGATCATGCAGAGTAGCGGCAGCAGGCAGCCGGCCGTCCCGGCAACGCTCCTTGCAAGCGCGCTGCGCAATTTCGAGCGCGCGTTTGACGTCGCTGCAAGCTGCCAGGTTGTTGTTTCTGCAGCAAACGGGTCTGCATCAAAAAAGCATCAGGAGGTCAAGGTGATCGTATGATATGGTGATGATGTCGTATGTTAAAAATCGCGAAATAATACCGGGCAGGCTGATAAT
The DNA here is from genome assembly GCF_000698785.1 of Nitrososphaera viennensis EN76. Classification (GTDB taxonomy): domain Archaea; phylum Thermoproteota; class Nitrososphaeria; order Nitrososphaerales; family Nitrososphaeraceae; genus Nitrososphaera; species Nitrososphaera viennensis. The sequence continues at coordinate 1,756,917 of NZ_CP007536.1, read as the reverse complement.
AGTAGAGGGCGTGGACGGGTCCGGCAAGTCCACGCAGATACGCCTGCTTGAAAAGTGGTTCAGGTACATGGGGCTGCCGGTGTTCTTTACCGAGTGGAACTCGTCAGAGACGGTGAAGGAGATAACGTCCAAGGGCAAGAAAAAGGCCCTGCTGACGCCAATAACGTTCAGCCTCCTGCACGCCACCGACTTTGCCGACCGGTACGAGCGCCACATACTGCCGCTCTTGCGCGCAGGGTACATCGTGCTTGCCGATCGCTATATCTACACGGCGTTTGCCCGCGACGTCGTGCGGGGCTGCCACCCGCGCTGGGTGCGCCACATGTACGACTTTGCAGTCAAGCCTGACATCTCGTTCTACTTCAGAGTGCCGGTGGACGTGGCGTTTGACAGGATAGTGAAAAACAGGCCGAAACTAAAGTACTACGAGGCGGGCATGGACCTGAACCTGAGCAACGACCCCTATGAAAGCTACCGCATATTCCAGGGAAGGATAGTGGAGCAGTACGACTCGATGGTCGGGCCGGAGAACTTTGTCGTAATCGACGGCACGGCAGACATCGAGGAGCAGCAGAAGGCCATGCGCCAGAAGGTGATGGAGCTTTTGCCAAGGCAGTTTTTCCGGGGCAAGCAACAGCAGCAGGAGAAGGAGGTGCCGGCAGAGTGAGGCGCAGCAGCAGGATGGCGGCAGCAGCAAGCCAGGCAGCAGGAAGGACCATCCAGTTCTACGGCCACGGCATACCCTACATCGACGATACCGAGATCAAGGGCAGGCTCATAGTGATAGAGGGGCCCGACGCGTCCGGCAGGAGCACCCAGATTGGGCTGATAACGGCCAAGCTTGAAGCCGCGGGGCACGCCGTGCTCAACACGGGCTTGAAGCGGTCGGAGCTGATAAGCGAGGGGATACTGGAGGCCAAGAGGAATTTTGCCGGCAGAAAGACGCTCTCGCTCTTTTACGCGGCCGATTTTGCGGACCAGCTTGAAAACAAGATAATCCCGGCGCTGCGCGCAGGGTACATCGTGCTTGCCGATCGCTATATCTACACGCTGCTTGCAAGGGAAGCGGTAAGGGGCATCAGCAGGCGCTGGTCGCACAACCTGTTCTCCTTTGCAATAGTGCCAGACCTGGTGTTCTACCTCGATGTCAGGCCGGAGGAGCTGGTCCACCGCGTCTTTCAAAAGAACGCGTACCTCGACTACTACGAGTCTGGCGCCGACATGGGGCTTTCTGACGACATGTTCGAGTCTTTCATAAAGTACCAGACCATGATCGCCAAAGAGTTCCGCAGGATGCAAAAGCGCTACAACCTCGTGATAATAGACGGCAACAGGTCTATACCGGAGACAAACGCCGACCTGCAAAAGCGCATCGACGCCTTTTTGGAATCGGCGCGCGCAGGCAGGTTGGCGGCGCTTTAGCGATGATGCTGATGATGACACCAGACGGGGCGCAATTTGCGAAAAACTTTGAAACAAGCGGAGTGCGCGTGAAAAAGAGGCTTGCCGCGTACCTGCGCGACCCCGGCGACGAGGAGAACGTGCACAGCATGCGGACGTCCCTCCGGCGCCTTGAGGCGGCGTTTTCGCTCCTGCCAAAAAAAGAGCGCAAAAGGAACAGGAAGCAGGCGGACGCGTGCAAGGCGTTTTTCCGGGCCAACAGCCGCGTGCGCGACCTTGACATAGTCAGGGCAAGGATCACAGCCCTCGGGGGTGGGCCGTTTGTCGTGGACGCGATTGCAGGCAGGAGAAAAGCCGCGCTTGGCCGCGCCCTTGCGCTGGCGCGCTCGGTGGAAAAGAAAAAGATGATGATGCTGCCGGCGGCTGCAAGCGCAAAGAACATTGACGGAGACAAGCTTGCCGGGAGGATGGACAAGGTCGCCGGGAGGCTGGTTTTCGCGATTGAAGCGCGCCTGCCGGTGGTAGTAGGCGACAGCAGCAAAAAGGAGGAGCTGCACGAGCTGCGCAAGGACATGAAAAAGCTGCGCTACGTGCTTGAGATCCTTCCTGCCGGCCGCAGGAAAAAGTACGGCAGGGCCATAGCAAGGGTCGCCGGCGGCAGCAGCGGCAGCAACAGCAGAAGCAGGAGGAATGCCATGGCAATGCTCAAGGAGCTGCAGGGCACGCTCGGACTGATACGCGACTGCGACATCACAATAGAATACCTTCAGAACGCCAAGGGCGCAGAGGCTATTTTGCAGAAGGAAAAGGACGAAAGGGACGCGCTTTATGAAAAATTTACAAGGATGGTAAGCTAGACGCGCGCGTGCGTGCAGCCGGGGCCGTGCGTTATGCTGCTGCCATCCAGCATTGTCGAGCAGTGCGCGCAGCCACGCAGCTTTTCCCCCGCCGCAGCTACGGCACGCCCTGCAGCAGGTGTCCGGCGGCATGCGCGGCCCTTCGCAAAACAACGATTACTTTTCGCTTGCCTATGCCCGGCACATAGATCTACTGCCTAGACATATTCTATGTCGGGCAGGCTTTTCTCTTGCGCCCTCTCAAGTCTTCCTGCTATCCTGCGTACGAGGTTGACTGGAAACCCCGGCAGCAGAGGCACCATAATGACGCTGCGGGGCCACACCATCAACCTTTTCCTCTTCTTCATCTCTTTCTTTTCCTCTCCCCTGCCCTGCCACCACTACTATGCCATATGATCCCCGTTGTCAAAATTGATTCTACCTGCGGCAAATCCTCTTCATCGAATATGCACATATATCGCCCGGAGCCGATACAAGGCACGTGAGGCAGCACTCAATCGTTGTCATAGATGCTGACGCCTCCCCGTCCGGCTACATAGCCTGGTACAACCATCATACCGAGAAGGGTACGATAAGGCCCGTCCGCCCCTCGCCAAAGAACGAGCGGTTTGGTGTGCAGCGGATGGAGCTTTTGGCCATCTATTTCGCGCTCAGGGACAACCTTGCGCACATACGCAGGGCCCTAAGGCGCTCAAGCAAGAGGCGCATCGTAGTCGAGGTGAGGAGCGACTCGAAAACAACAGTGGACCAGCTCCGCGGCACGACGCAGATAAGGGACTCGCTCATGCGCAGGATCGTTTCGGTCATCGGCAGGCTCCTTGCAGGCATGGACTGCTGCACGACCATCGTCTTTGACCACCTTGAGCGGTCAAAGAACATCGCCGGCCTGATGCTTGAGCAGAGGAGGCGCAAAGAACAGGAGCGCATGATGGAGATGCTCTCCTCTTCGTACGACATGCCGGGGTTTGCGCCGCCGGTGTCGTCGCTATGCGCCTGATGATGACGACCACTTTTTCATCCACTGGAGCAGGTTGATGACAGACTCGACGAGCTCCTGACCCTTTGGCGTCAGCCTGTACTCGACGCGGGGCGGGATCTCGCTGTACGCCTTGCGCTCCAGTATGCCGCCTTTTTCCAGCTCTTTTAGCCGGATTGCAAGTGTCTTGCTGCTTACTCCCTTTATGGCGCCCCGGAACTGTTTGTAGCGCACCGGCTCGGTGGTGCAGCACAGCGGTATCAGGATCTCAAGCGTGCCCCTTTTCGTTATTATCCTGCGCAGCCTCGCGGTTTCAGACATGAGAGAGGTGGCGTCATAGCCGTCAAAGCCGCAGCCGTTGACCATCGGCAGTTTATTCTTGGTTTCCATCTTTACACCAGCTGTATTTGTTTCCTCTTTACAACTTAAATAGTTTCTCTAGTAAAGCATTGGCATGAACAACGACAACAACGGGAACATCAAGGAAAAAGTGAGAGAAAAGTACGGCAGGGTCGCACTGTTGCAGGATTCATGCTGCGGGCCCGGCGAATGCGGGTGCGGCACGATGTCATCATCATCACCAATAGAGAGCGCAGGCGCCATCGGATACAGCAGAGAAGACCTGGCGTCTGTGCCTGAAGCAGCCATGCTGGGCGCAGGATGCGGCGCGCCATTGAATTTTGCGGGGCTGAAGGAAGGCGAGACCGTCGTGGACCTTGGCTCCGGGGCCGGCATTGACGTGTTCCTGTCTGCCAGGCGCGTCGGCGCAGGCGGCAGGGCGATCGGCATCGACATGACCGACGAGATGCTCGCAAAGGCGAGGAAAAACGCAAGCGAGCACGGCTATGCAAACGTCGAGTTCAGAAAGGGCGACATCGAGGAGCGGATACCGCTTGGCGACGCAAGCGCCGATGCCGTGATAAGCAACTGCGTCATCAACCTGACTTTTGACAAGGCAAAGACATTTTCCGAGATCCACAGGGTGCTGAAAAAAGGTGGCAGGATGGTCATCTCTGACATCGCCGCAGACAGGGAAGTCACGCAGGCTGACCCGGAAAAATGGTGCAGCTGCATCGACGGCGCGCTCACAAAGGAAAACTATATCGCCGCCATCAAGAAGGCAGGCTTTGAGGGCGTAAGCGTGCTTGAGGAGCGACCCTACATTGAAATGGACGGGCGCAAGCTGTCAAGCATAGTGGTAAGGGCCGTGAAATAAATGACAAAACAGCAGCAGGAAAAGACGGTGCTTTTCGTGTGCGTCGAAAACGCCGGCAGGAGCCAGATGGCAGAGGGCTTTTTCCGGAAATACGCGCCAAAAGGCTACAGGGCGATAAGCGCCGGGACGCGGCCGGCGCAAGAGATAAACCCGCTTGCGGTGCAGGCCATGAAGGAGGCAGGAATAGACATCAGCGGGCAAAAGAGCAAGGTGATAGACGACGACATGGTACGCAACTCTATCAAGGCGGTCAACATGGGCTGCATGGACAGGTCTGAATGCCCGCTCTTGTTCCTGAACAACCCTGTAGACTGGGGCGTGGAGGACCCAAAGGGCAAGCCTATTGAAAGGGTGCGCCTCATCCGCGACGACATTGAGAGAAGAGTAAAAGAGCTTGTCAGAGACCTCGAAAAAAGTAGCAACAGCAGCTAGGCTGGCCTCGGACAGAAAGAGGTTCCTTGCCGAGCTTGCCGGCACGTTTGTGGTAGTCGTCCTTGCCACCGGCTCTGTCGTGATTGACGCCAGGCTTGGCGGCAGCACCCTTGGCACGCCCTTTGCCGCAATATGCCCTGCGATCGCGGTCGCGCTGATGGTGTACGCCTTTGGGAAAATATCGATGGCGCATTTCAACCCTGCCGTGACGCTTGGCTTTCTGATAACAGGCCACATTGTGCCCCGCCAGTTCCCCGTGTATTTTGCGGCAGAAATAATCGGCGCGCTACTGGCAAGCGCGTTTGTCGCCTTTGCGATAGGCACCGAGGCAAACTTGGGGGCAAACGCGCCCGACTATTCGTTTCCGCTCCCCCTCATAATAGCGGTAGAAGTCCTTGCCACCGCGCTCTTGATGGCAATCATCTATGCCGTTGTGTACACAAAAGGTCTGAAAGGTTTCAGTGGCGTAGCCATCGGCGGCATGGTGGGCCTTGACATACTGTTCCTGTCGTTCGTGTCGGGCGCGTCGATGAACCCGGCAAGGTCGCTTGCGCCGGCGCTGCTCTCCGGCTTTGTTGCAGATTTGTGGCTGTACTGGACGGCAACCTTTGCCGGCGCTGCCATGGTCGCGATGATTGCGCGCAAAAAGTTCCGTTAGCCGGCCTTTTCTTCCGCGGGCTTGTTATCATCATCGCCGCCGCTGCTCTGCATCCTGATCCTGCTCCCGAACCTGATGATATAGGGCGCCAGAAACGTAGTCACGATGGTCACGACGCCAAGCAGTGGCAGTATGGTCGGACTGATGGCCCCTACGTCCTGCCCTCCCTTGACCACCACGAGCGACAGCTCTCCCTTTGCAGCAGACATGCCAAACCCTGTCCGGAGCGCGGTGACGCTGTCGTATTTTGCACGAGTCAGTATGCCAGTCACGATGAGGAACTTGGCCCCAAACGAGGTGAATATCAGTATCGCGGCAGGAAGTATGTAGTCCGGCAGGACCCGGATGTCCATGAGCGCGCCGATGGAGACAAAGAATATGGCGGCAAACATGTCGCGCAGCGGCAGGGTCAGTATCCTTGCGACTGCCGCGCTATTGGACTCGGCCACAAGCACGCCGGCAAGAAAGGCGCCGGTCGCCACCGACAGCCCTATGCCGTTTGCGATAAAAGAAAGCCCGAACGCGAGGCCGAGGATGACTATGAGAAGGAGCGCATAGTCGTTTGTCTTGCCGGCCCTGTCGATTATTTTGGGGAAAAAGCGCGACCCCAGGAACAGGACGCCTCCGATGAACGCGGCCACTATGCCGATTGAAACTGCCAGAGTCAGGGGCTCCACCTGGCCGCCGTTTGCCGCAAGCGATTGCAGGACGGCAAGGATGCTGATGGCCAGGATGTCCTCCACCACGGAAATGCCGAGCAGCAAGATGGACGACTTGTCCTTTATCATGCCCAGCTCCTCAAGTATCCTCACGGTCACGACGGTGCTGGTGATGGAAAGCGCCAGGCCGAGGAACAGCGAGTCAAAGAACGTAAAGCCGAGGTACTGCGCGATAAAGAATACGATAAAGAGCGTTCCAAGCGTCTCTGCCATTGCAACCACGAACGACACCCTCCCCACCGACCGCAGCTTTGCCATCGGAAATTCCGTGCCCACCACGAAGAGCAGCATGATTATGCCGAGCTCTGCCAGCACGTTTATGGTGCTAGCGTCCCTGACCAGGCTGAAAGGCGGCGTATAGGGGCCGATGAGTATGCCTGCAAGTATGTAGCCGATTACCATAGGCTGCTTCAGCTTGTAGGTGATGGCAATCATGACGGCGGCGACTATCATGACCACCGCAAAGTCCTGGACGATGAAATCTGTCGGACCGTTTCCGGGCGCGAAAAACTGCGGGAAAATCGTGGTGCCGATTGTTGCGGCGGTATGGTTCACCGCACTACCTAGAGCTTGCCAAGAATAAAAACAAGCTTATGTTGTGCATTTACAAGTTTGTGCGGGTGTGTGTGCATTTATTTTTAGGTGGGTAGGTTTTATAGCAATAGCAGTGTGTCGCGTTTTAACATAAAGCGCCGTCTGCTGTTTGTGGCGATAGGCGCAATCGTCTTCTTTGCGGCGTACTCTGCCGGCGCGGCCGTGCAGATGACGCCGGAAGAGGCCAAGGAGGTCCGCGACTCGTTTTCGTCGCAGATAGAGGACATTGACGACATCGGGATATTCGTCAACAACGTCAGGATCGCACTTGGCATGTTCGTGCCGGGGCTTGGCATCGGCCTTGGAGTGTTTTCCGGCTACGCCACAGGCAACGTCTTTGCTGCGCTTGCGCAAGACTCGCCGGCGCTGCAGGGCATACCGCCCCAGCTCATCCTCATCACCCCGTTTGGCATAATGGAGGTCGTCACGTACGGCCTTGCGATGTCAAGGAGCGGGATGCTGATCTATTATTTCGTGAAAAAGAGGCCGTGGCGCGAATACCTTGTACCGACGCTGATAGAGCTTGGCATAGCAGCGGCAATACTGCTTGCGGCAGCCGGAATAGAGTGGTGGATGATACAGGAGCTTGGCGGGCAAAACCTGGAGCTGGAAGGATTCTAATTAATTATAATGTGTATGGACATGGATGTAGGCTTGATACTATTAATCAATACTCTACGCAGATTCCCGGCACTGCGACCTTTTTGAATAGGTGCGGCCTGCTGACGATCCCGTCGGGATAGTGTGCAAGCCTTGCCCGAAATGCAGGGTCGCTAACAGCCTGCTTCATGTGCGCTGCCGGCTCCCATACTGCATAATTGACAAAAACAGTGCTTCCGCCTATGCCACGGTGAAGCTGCGTGGAGATAAGCCCCGGCTTTTGCTTGAAAAATGTGGCATCTTCCGCCCAAGCCTTGAGCATTTTATCAACGTCCTGAGGTTTTACATTGAATACGTTGATAAAAACTACTGGCCTTCCATCCTTTTTCTTCTAGCTGTTGATCGAGTTTGACGTTCTCGTCCAATTCCTCAACCTTTATCATGATTAGTACGTGTCATATGTGCCCGCATGATAGAAAAGAGTTATCGTGCAGATAATAATGATGAGAATGTTGCGTTCTTCTTCTTATACAGAGATTTTTATCAACTAGTCCTCTATTGCAGGCTCAGGACCCGCGGGTCCCTTCAGGTTGTATTTCTCGATAAACTCTGAAGCCTTGGCCGCCACCTCGGCCCACTTCCACCTCTTGACGCTCATCCTGCACAGGTCGACCTTCCACTGCTCCTTGCGCTTCATCCACCGGTAGAGCCGGAGGTCCCTGCCGTACTGGCTTTCTACCACCACCAGCGCGACTATCAGGTTGTCGCTCCTGTAGACGTCATGGCCGTCAAGCACCTTGAACGTGGCGGAAACAGGGTAGCGGGATTCGCTCATATGTGTATACAGGCTTTTTTGTTGCTGCCGCCGGTTTTAAGCTTTGGCAAGCCAGCTTAGATTCTCTTGAACAGGCCCGGATAAGTCACGACCAGCCCGTGTTCGTCAACCTCGATGTCCCTGACAAAACCGCCGTCTACTGATTCGTACCTGTAGAGCCTGCCAGGCTCAAGGCATGTGTAGCGCTGGAGGTCGGCCGTGACGGCCAGATCGGGCAGGCTGATGTAGGCTACAGAGACGTCCTTGCTCTGGCCCAGCTTCAGGCCAAGCCGGCGGATGGGTATGGTGTTAGTGAAAGGCGTGGCCGAAATGTCGACGTCGATGGCGCCGCTCAGGTGGGGCAGGAGGGCGCCAGAAGCGCCGTCGGTCCAGTTGCCGTTGCCGTCGCTTGCGAGTTCAACTTGTCTGCTGCTGCCGCCAATCAGCCCGACTTTGACCTTTCTTGTCCGCCATGATCCGTCGCAGGCGATCCTGTAGCTGGCAGAATAGGCCGCCCCTTGTTGTTGCTGCAGCTGCAGGACAGACTCTGCCAAGATGCCGTCCGGGCCTTCCTCCAGGACAAGGCGCTCGTGGCCATCGCCCGCCCAGGTATGCCAGCGTGCAACGATTGTTGTCGTCGTCAAGCCAGAGATTTTCAAAGGGCACCTGATCTTTAAAGTCTTGATGGACAAAAAGAGAGAAGGGAAAGGCCCTTGCTTCTTACTGGGTCTCGCCGCATGCAGGGCAGGTCTTTTGCGCCTTGGGCATCTTGGCTCCGCATTCGGCGCAGTATTTCATTGAAGCCCTGTTGTCCTGTTGTTGATGATGAGCCATGCCAACAGACTTCTTTTCCATTGACATTACGGCTTGTAAAAGCCGTTTTTGATATATAAATACAGTTTACAAACGCGTTGAACTGGTATGCAAGTATCAGTATTTTCACGCGGTATGATTGATATTTATTGTGGCAAAAGGCGCAGGAATATGCGCATGATCGGGCTCAAGGTGCACAGGACGCCCAGGTTCTCCGGCCCGCCCAGAATAGTCGCGGCGCTCCCGGACATGGGAAACGTGGCCGGAATCGGCCTTGCGTACCTTGCGAAAAAGCTTGACGCCAAGGTTTTTGCCGAGCTGTACTCGTTCTGGCCCCCCTTTGTCAGCTACAAGGACGGCATTGTTGCTGATTTCAAGCAGGCAAGTTACCGCTTTTACGCAGTCGACGAAAGCAACCTTTTGATATTCACCGGCGATTTCAACCCAGCCGACCCAAGGCGCCTGTACGAGGTCTGCTACGAAGTGCTCGGCATGGCGCAGCGTATGAACGCAAGCGCGCTGTACTCAATCGGCGCCGCGCTCAGGCAGCCGGGCGCAGGCGGCAGGGTGCTTGCCGCCTCCAACAACCCGGCGCTCGTACAATCGCTGAAGGAGGCAGGTGCCGAGATGCTGCAGGGTGAGGGCCAGATTTCCGGCTTTAACGGCCTGGTGCTCGGCCTTGCAAAGGAGCGCGGGATCGACGCGGCGTGCATGCTGGGGGAGATCGACAACCCGAACATCATCCAGCCAAAGGCCGCGCAGTCGATTCTGCAGGTTTTGCTAAAGTTGCTGGGCTTGGAGCCATTTGACATGGCGCAGCTTGACGAGGAGGAAAAGAGAAAGAACTTCATGGAGCAGCAGGTAGGCTACCTTGAAAAGGTGATTGAAAGGGGCGAGCCCCCGGGCGTCGCCTGATTATTATTATTCAGTTTTAAAACTCCAGGTACGTCTGCCTCTTTACCTGATCGATAACCATCGCCGACAGGTCAGAGAACTCTTTTCCCTCAAGGTCGCTCACAACGCCCTTGAACGTCGTCTCCTTGTCGGTCGTCAGGTGCTCAAACACCCACACTTTCAGCTTTTGCGTGTCGATGCCGTTTGCCTTCAGGAATTTTGCAATGTCAGACTGCATGAAGTGCTTTGACAGGTCGCGCGGCCACGGCCTTGGAAGCAGTATCACGCTCTTGCCGTCCTTGACCGCCTGCACGAGATCCTTCTTTTTCTGCTCAATGTCGCCCGTCACGTGGAAGGTGACGATGAACGCCTTGTCGGTCGGCACGCGGGATTTTGCGGCGGCCACCTGTATGGAGCTGATGCCGGGTATTATCTGGACGTTGTCGTCGCCAAATATCTCCAGCAGGCGGTCAACCACTTCGGATTCGGAGAAATTGACGTCGCCCGTGAAAGGCACGGTGCAGTACTCGCCGTCCTTCATCCTTGCATAGACTCCCTGGTACACATCCTCCTGCGACTTCATCGTGACTTCGAGGACCTCCTGCCTGCTGCGGTCAATGGCGCCCTCTATCGTGGCAAGCGTGTACCTGTAGCCGACAACGTATTTTGATTTCCTGACGGCCTCTTTTGCCGCGTCGGTCACGTACAGGGGCGACCCGGGCCCGACGCCTACCACAAAGAGCTTTTTTGGCAACGAGAATGTGGAAAGAAAAATGCCTTCTTTAATTATTGCTATTGCTGCCTGCTGCTATCTTGCGACGACCATCGTGTTGGTGCTGCGCACGCCCTTTATCTTGCGCAGCTCCCACGAGACGACACGCTGGACTTCCTTTTCGTCCGGCTCCTCCACCACTGCCATGATGTCGTATTCGCCGTACAGCTCGTAAACTTCCTTCACCCCGTCGAGTGCTTTGATCTCTTCATGCAAAAGGCCCTCAACGCCGGTGTCGGCATTGATTAAAACGAATGCTTTGGTCATTTATCGGTCTTTACTGGTAATACGTGCCTCCACAACTGCCCATATAACGCTTTGCCTAGGCCGCCGTTTTCACCAGATTGATGAGAGGGGTCCAGTCCATGCGCTGGAATTCCAGCGGATCCTTTGCAGGGTACGTGACCCAGCCCTTGACGATTGAGAACTTGACAGTCTTGGTCGTGTCGCCGAGGTTGAGCTTTACCTTGAGGAGCGTGCCCCACCTCTTTTCCTCCGAGGTTATGTCCATTATCTGCCGGAACGGCACCTCGAAATTGTCCGGGCTCTTGTCGAGGTCCTTTTCCAGCTCTTTTATGCCATAGCCCTCGGCTGGCCTGAAAACGTTCTCGCCGGCCTTGAAGCGGTTCAGCTGCCGGGTAGAGTAGGTGTCGTGCGCGCGGTACGTCATCTCTGTCTTTGAGATGAACGCAAGGCGCCTGTCGGTTATCACCAGCATGCCCTCCTTGCCGCGCTTTAGCAAGCCCTCGTCCTCTTTCCAGACCCAGAAGAGATGCGCCTTTATCTGCTCGTCCCACTCGACCAAGTCATTCTAGCAAAGCAAGTGTGCTAATTAAAAGTTAATTGTGTGTGGATCTAACTGCCTACTATTACCAGTTTGCCCAGCTTCTTTTTCAAGCCGTGCACGTCTTTTTCAAAGTCGTATTCTTCCAGCGAAACCTCGGTGGCGACCCCCTTTTTGTTGAAGTGAATTTTTGCCCAAAGGTTGCGGCCAACAGTTTCAAACAAAGTCTGGGCTATTTCTTTTGGGAGTTTTTGCCTTTGGATGTGCCGGTGGAATAGTAAATTGTTGCATCCTTGTCCTTGTCATAAAAGCCGATTTCCATGTTGCCGTTTTTGTATTTATGTCACGTGAAAGACGAATCCATGTGTACATAGCCCATGTTGTTGGGGCATATCTCTTGTTATGATATAAAGCGTTTCTTAGAGTGTGTGTGCTGTCTGATAAAATCTGAAAAAGAAAGAAAAGAGAAGAGAAAGAAGGACTTAACCTTCTTCCCAGCCCTTCACGAAGAGACCGTGCTTCTTCAGTGGGACTGGCTGTCCTGGGGTGTAATCCATCGGCCTCATCCAGAAGATTGCCTTTGTCGGGCAAACGCCGATGCATGCTCCGTCGGAGATGCATCTCTCTGGATAGAAGACAAATGCCTTACCCCTCTTCCATCCTTCCACCGGCTTGACCCTGAGTACATCTGGACCGAGAGCGGTGCAGATTTCTACGCAGAGCGCGCAGCCGATGCAGTGCTGTTCAGAAACATCAGGAAGTATTGCGACTGGCATCTAGTTCACTAAGCGTTGTCAGTGCTTGAAACTATTTAAACTCTGTGCCGTCTGTATAACAGCGATATATCATTCGCCGCGATCTGAGAGAAACAGAAATGCAAAAGAGGCTGATCCAATGCAGGCATTGCGGCATACCGAGGGATATGTAGCGGAGTAAACCGCCAACCAATGGTCGTGGCTCTTTTTCTGGCACAACGCAACAGGTGCCTGCATCTTTTCAGCCAGTCTAGCTGGGCAGATAGACTAGGCATACATCGACATTTGTATAATATATAGGGTTCTCATGATCGCTTGGTATTCTTCAGTCCTGACCATACACTATTAAGCCAATTTCTGCCATCTTGCACCCATGACGCTCCTCCACATGGCCTTTGACGACACCGACTCAAGGGCAGGCCGGTGCACGACGCACCTGGCCTTCCGGGTCGCAGGAGAGCTGAAAGAGAGGATGGGGGCGGAGCTTGTCGATTATCCGTTGCTTATACGGCTCAACCCCAACATCCCCTGGAAGACGCGGGGCAACGGGGCAGTCTGCCTGCGGGCAAGGGTAAGGGATGCAGGCAGGGTTGTTGATTACGTCAGGCAGGCGGTGGAGGAAGGCTCGGCTATCGGCAGCGGGGCAAACCCGGGCGTGGCGTTTCTGGAAGGAGAATTGCTGCCAGAGAAATTGAAGCAGTTTAGCGCCTTTGCCATGTGCGATGTGTCCAGCCGGCAGCAGGCCGAAAAGGTGGCAAAAGAGTGCGGGATAAGATTCTGGACGTTTGGCAACGGGCAGGGGCTCGTCGGCTCGCTTGGCGCGATGGGCTGCGCCCTTGACGGCGACCACACGTTTGAGCTCATTGCGTACCGCACGCCGGAAAACTGCGGCACACCCCGGGTGGTGGACAATGACAGGATAATCAAATTCAGCAAGGAAACTTTTCCATATACGTTCAACAACTATGACCAGAATCACGGCAGGGTGTTGATTGCGCCGCACGGGTCCGACCCCGTGTTCTTTGGCGTCCGGGGCGAAAGCCCGGAGGTGGTGTCGTCAGCCATTTCCAGAATATTATTGCCGGCGGCGGAAAAACTGGAAGGCCATATGGTGTTCCGCTCAAACCAGGGCACCAACATGCACCTGCAAAACGAGCTTGACCTGCGCGCGGCAAAGGCGTACACGGCCGGCTACGTCATGTGCAGGGTAAAGAGCAGGCCGTACGCGATGGAGGGAGGGCACGTGATGTTTTCGGTGGAGCAGGCGGCAGGGGCAGAGATGCCGGCGGCGATCTACGAGCCGACCGGCCTTGCAAACATCGCAGTCGCGCTTGCGCCGGGCGACCTCATCGAGATAGGCGTCGGGGTGCGCAAGGGAACGACTCTGCACCCCAAGATACTGAACGTCGAATACTTGCTGGTAAAGAAGCTGGCGCCTGTTTATGACGTCGCAAACCCGCTGTGCAGGATGTGCGGCAAGCGCATGAAGTCAGAGGGCAGGAACAAAGGCTACCAGTGCGAAAGATGCAAGTTCCGCGACCAAAAAGCGCAGAAAATAATGGTGGAAAAAGAGCGCACGATAAAGCCTGGGCTGTACGTGCCGACGCCCAAGGCACACCGGCACCTGACAAAGCCGTTGCACAGGTACGGCATGGAAAAATCAGGCTTTCAATATGCATATGTGGGTAAAGTATAGCGGGGGGTGGATTTTCCGGATAGAAGTACGTGTGTGTATCCTGTTGAACCACCGATCTGCGGGTTATGAGCCCGCCGGGATGACCTGGCTTCCCCACCCCGCTGACAGCATTTCTACGATGGGGGAATATATCTCTGCCTGCCCAAGTCAGCGCAGGGAGCGATTAGAAATGCGCCTGCGCACATATGCAATGACAACGACTATCGCCGCAGTCACGATCACAGCGTAAGCGATTTTTATTGCGGCGTCGTACGCGTTGCAAGCCGGCTGCTCGCAGGGAAAAAGCTGCGCAAGCAGTGCCTCAAGCATATATGTAATCATGATATAGCAGCTGCGTGCACCTAAAGATTGCTAGCATAGTCATTCCTCTTCTTCTTGCTGCTCTTGTTCTTCTTCCTGCTGCTGGCGCGCCCTTGCCGCCGCCTTTTCCCGCATCTCTGCCAGGCGCGACGCAAGCCACGCCCGCCAGTACGCGTCAAAATCAAGCGACGACTCGGCAGTAGACAAGGCAAAAGAGGGTTGCAGACCAAACAATATAGGTTTATTTCTCCGCCTTGCGCGCTACGAACCAGAGAATAGCAAAATGAACGTCAAGTCTGCCGGCGACGTCGACTTTGCCAAGCGCGGGGGCGTGATCCCCGTGATAGTGCAGGACCGCAGGACAAAGGACGTGCTGACGCTCGTCTACGCCAACAAAGAGGCGCTTGAAAACACGATAAGAACTGGAAACGCATGGTTCTGGAGCACGTCGAGAAACAAGCTCTGGATGAAGGGCGAAGAGTCCGGAAACGTCCAGCCGGTGCACGAAATTTTGGTAGACTGCGACTCGGACGCGCTGCTGTACATCGTGGATTCAGAGAAGCCGATGTGCCACACTGGCGAGCGCACCTGCTTCCACAATGTGCTGAAATAGCCGGATTTCTTTGCATTTCCTGCACGCCTGCTGTCAAAACTATGAAAATTTGCAGGAAATTTCCTGTTAAGTATTACAATATCAATGCACTAGAAAGTTAAGCAATACTTAAAATGTGCTTAGAGATGTTCTAATAATTAGCTTTCAGAGAAAGGGCGTTAAATAAATCATGGGAAGTATCAAGTCATTAAGGTGCAGAGAATGCGGCAAGGAATACGAGCCGCAGTTCCGGTACGTTTGTGAAGAGTGTTTCGGCCCCCTGGACGTGACGTACAGGGAGGCGTCGATAAACAGGCACACGTTTGACCTTAGGGAAAAGACCTACTGGCGCTATTTCGAGCTCCTCCCCATCACGGACAAGGCAAACGTTGTCAGCCTCAACGCAGGATTGACGCCGCTCCAGCACGCAGACAAGCTGGGCGAGCGACTGGGATTGAAGAACCTTTACATCAAGAACGACTCGGTCAACCCGACGTTTTCGTTCAAGGACAGGCCCGCCGGCGTCGCGGTGTCAAGGGCCAAGGAGACGAAACTAAAGGCGGTAGGATGTGCGTCGACGGGCAACCTTGCTTCCGCCACCGCCGCGCATGCTGCAAAGGCAGGCCTTCCCTGCTACATCTTTGCGCCCTCTGACATCGAGCACGTCAAGATAGCGCAGGCGCTTTCGTACGGCGCCGAGTTTGTCGCCGTAGAGGGCACGTACGACGACGCAAACAGGGTCGCCTCGATAATCGGCGACTCCAAGGGTTACGGCATCGTCAACATCAACATGAGGCCCTACTACGTGGAAGGGTCAAAGACGCTTGCGTACGAAGTCGCCGAGCAGCTTGGATGGGAGGTGCCTGACAGGCTGATAATCCCTGTCGGCTCGGGCGCGATGCTCAACGCGATTTGCAAGGGCTTTGAAGAGCTGCACGCGCTCGGTCTTGTCGGCAGCGTCAAGAACCTCAAGATAGTGGCGGCGCAGCCGCACGGGTGCGCGCCGGTGGTCGACGCGTTCAAGCGCAACTCTGACGAGGTTATCCCGGTGGAAAGGCCTGAGACGATAGCCAAGAGCCTCGCAATCGGCGACCCGGGCGACGGCATTTACGTGCTAAAGAGGTTGAAGCAGTACGGCGGCCTTGCGGAGGAAGTAGGCGACGAGGAGATAAGGGACGGCATCATGATGCTTGCGCAGTCAGAAGGCATATTCACAGAGCCGGCCGGCGGGGTTTCAGTGGGCGTGCTGAAAAAGCTGGTGGACGAAGGCAACATAGACAAGGACGAAAAGGTAGTCTGCTACGTCACCGGCAACGGGTTAAAGGCCACAGAAGCAATTATAGGGGTGCTGCCGAAACTTACCGCTGTCAAGCCGGACGCAGCCGCTGTCTCGGCGATGATCGGGTGATTATAGGCACATGGCAAAAGTGGAATTTACAGTCCCGTCGGTATTGAACAAGGGCCAGGGAGAGAAAAAGCTCCCCATAGACGCTTCGGATCTCCAGGACGCCTTTAACAAGGTGTCGGAGCAGATGGGCGACGATTTCAAGCGCCGCGTGTTTGACCACAACGGCAAGCCCCGCTCGCTCATCAACATCTACGTGAACGGCAAGAACATGCGCTTTTCAGGCGGCATGACGACTGCGCTCAAGGACGGCGACAACGTCTACATACTGCCGGCGGTTGCCGGTGGCGCCGAGCTGACAAGCGAGGAACTGCAGCGCTACTCTAGGCAGGTGATGCTTGAAGAAATAGGCTTTGAGGGAATGGAAAAGCTCCGCGCTGCCAAGGTGTGCGTGGTCGGCGCAGGCGGGATCGGAAACCCTGTGGTGACGCAACTGGTGGCAATGGGCGTCGGCAAGCTCCGCATAGTCGACAGGGACGTCATTGAAATCACGAACCTGCACAGGCAGCACCTTTACACAGAAGAGGACATCGGCAGGGTAAAGGTCGAAGCTGCTGCTGATCGCTTGCGCAAGATGAACCCCGGCGTGGAAATCGAGCCGGTGCCCACGTCGGTGACGAAATACACCGCAGAAAGCGTCGTCAAGGGCTTTGACCTTGTCATAGACGCGCTCGACAGCGTCGATGCACGCTATGCGCTAAACGACGCGTGCATCAAGCACAACATCCCGCTCATCTACGCGGGCGCGATTGGGATGCTCGGCTCTGTAACCACAATAATCCCGAACAAGACTGCGTGCCTGAGATGCCTGTTCCCGGCGCTCAACGAGGACGAGATGCCGGCGTGCAGCACGGAAGGCGTACACCCGTCGATACTGTACCTCGTAGGCGGCATACAGGTGTCAGAGGCGGTGAAGATAATCACGGGCCAGCAGCCGACGCTTGTCAACAAGCTGATGTACGTCGACCTCAACGAGCTGTCGTTTGAAAAGGTCCAGATCGCAAGGCAGGACGAGTGCCCGGCCTGCGGCACGGCAAGGACGATAAACGGCCAGCAGGTAACCGCAAAGGAGCTGATAATAGAAGAGCTGTGCGGCAGGGACCGTGGCAAGAGGACGTGGACCATAACGCCGGCAAACCCAGTGCCAGTCAACCTTGGTGGCATCAGCAAGACGGCCGAGACGCTCGGCTACCAGGTCAGGACGCGGGGCACGCTTGGCATCACGGCGACAAACGCGAGCAGGATGTCGGTGAGCTTTTTGTCGAGCGGCGCGGCGACCATAGTAGGCGCAAAAGACGAAGAAGAAGCGGTAGCTGTTTACAATAATTTCATAAAAAATGGCTAGAATTACTGAAATAAACGCCGCTCTTACATATTTTTCCAAGTCACACCTAATAGTTAAATAGTATTAACAATTCCGGAGATATTCTCTATAAGGAGATCAAACCGGGATGGCGAATCGCAGATCGAACCTTCATTGGGCCGGGATCCTGGCTGCCAATATGATTGTGTTATTGGTCGGATCGCCAGCATTGATGGCGGCAGCAGCTGCTGCCAATGCAGAAGAAGATAATTTTTCGACGCATCTGCTGGACAAGGTTGCGTCCTCGCCCGTTTATCTGGCCGACAAGAATGAAGGTGGTAAAGGAAATGGTCATGATAATAACGGAAAAGGCGGCGATCACAAACACGGTAATGAAAATGGCGGTGACGGCAGCAGCGATGGAGGTAGCAGCAGTGGTAGTAGTGGTAATGAAGGCAACTCGGGCGACGGCGATACCGCTACTACAAACAGTGACAGTGGCGGTAGTAATAATAATAGCAGCGAGGGCGACGGCGCTGCAGACAGCCAAGAATATGAAGAAGAAACTCCAGCCAGTGATGACGAAGACGACAACGATGGCGATAGCAGCAGCGATTCACAGGGCATACCTGTTGCATATGAAGTGCAGCAGAAAGATGACGAGCAGGCCGAAAGTCTTCCTCTGGAGGAAGAAGAAAGCTACCCGGAAGATACCTATCCAGACTCGTATTTTTCCGACAGGCCATTGAGAAAGATGGAGTTGCAAAGATATCTGATCCTTGATGAAGAAGGCAATGTTGTCTCCAGTGCCAAGCCTGGCGACAGCATCAAGATAGCGGCCAGCTACAAGAACCTGCAGCAGAAAGAACAGAGGTACGCGCTGATAACGCAGATAGTGGATCAGGACGGTGTCACGCTGGATGTCGGCTGGGCCATAGACGTGGTCGAGAGCGGAGGGTACGTCGACTGGTTCAAGGTATGGAAGCCCAATGGCCCGGCCGTGTGTACAATCAAGACCATCGTCTGGAGCGGGGTCGGCGAAAATCCAGTGCCGCTTTCAGATACAAACGTGATGGCAGTCGTGGTCCAGTAGGGGCGCCAACAAAAAAAGATGATGCCGCAAGTATCATCATCGTCATTATTATTACGCCATAAACTCGGTCAGGCTCGACTGCACCTTCTTTTCTTCCTGGAATATCAGCTTCAGCTCTGCCGATATCGACTCCACCCTGCTCTTCAGGTACTCGTTTATCTTGTATTCCTGGCAAAAGCCGGTCGCAATCCCGAGGTACTTTTCCACCGCCCCTCTTGTCACCGTCTGCGTCAGGCCGTTTCCGCATTCCGTGCACTTGCCCACAAGCGGCATCCTGCGGAATTTCTCGCCGCAGTTTGTGCACCGGAACGTCTGCGAAGAGTACGAGCGCATGTTGCCCATGATGTCCGGCAGTATGTGCGTGGTCAGCACCATGGCGGCGACCTCGTCGGCGTCCACCGCGCTGATGAGTTTTGCGGTGTCAAACTGCATCTTTAGCTTCTCGTCCATCGTGTTCAATGTCGAATAGGCGCTCCTCTGCTCCCTTGTCGTCAGCCCGGCGGTGGGATGGGTAAAGCCGTAGCCGAAAAACTGCGTCTCCTCTCCAATCCTGCTCTTCACTATCTCTATCATGCTTGCCACGTCTGCCGCCTTGGCCTGCTTCCACGTCGCCTCATAGAATTCCAGCGGGTACGAGGAGGCGATGTCGACGTTGTGGGCCTGTCGCTGCACCTCGTGGGGAAGGACGGTAGGCTGGATCAAAAGCGGCGCGTCCATGAGCCCGCCTATCTTGTCCGGCAAAAAGTCAAACGAGAAATTCAGAAAGGCGTCCATGAGCAGCATTATCGAGTCGGCGTCGCCGTCGCAGTCGCGGCGCTTGGCCGAGTGCCATATCGGCGAGCCGAGGCACACCTGCGAATCGGTAAAGCCTATTATCCTGCCCATGATGCCGACCGACGTATGGGGCGCAAGGCCCACCACCAGGTGGCCCACAAGATCGTCTATACGGTCGACGTTGTAGAACGGCTCTTGCTCGTACAGCTTTTCCAGCTCTTCGTCGATGAATTTTGCCGCCTTGACAAGGTGCTTGGCAGAGTCGCGGGGGATGATGACGTCCTGCATCATCAGCTCCACCAGCTGGTCAGATGATGACAGCTCGCGGCCGAGGTAATCGCGGGTGTAACCCAGTTCTTTCAGCTTGTCGACGCTGACTCCAATCCACGCCGGGGTAAAGTGCGTCAGCGGCTCGTTTGTCGCGTCAAAGCGTATGGTGCCGTCCTTGAAGGCGTGCAGCTCGTGCTTTTGGCGAAGGATTCCCTTTTCCAGGGGCTCGGCGGCCTTGTCACGGCTCATGAGGGATTTCACGCCCTTTAGCGGCTCTTGCGCCCTGACGCCCAGCTTTTTCTCGGCCATCTGGAGCGCTGCCCTGAGTGGAAAGTTCATCGACGCATAGGTCCTGCCGTCCCTGTTGCAGCGCGGGCATTTTTCGCCCTCCTCCACCTCGCCCTTGCAAATAGGGCACTGGCTGCGGAGCATCGTCGACGCGCCGCAAGAGCGGCAGTGGGTGCCAAGCGACGGCAAACGGCAGGTTTCGCAGTAGCGGTTTGCAATCTGCGTAAAGAGCGACTCTTCGCCGCAGGCCTTGATGATGTCCCGCGTCGCGCCGCCCTTGGTTCCGATTGGAAACAGCACGTGCACGGGAGGCTTCATCTTGCGCTCGGCGGCCTTTTCCGGCCTGCCCACCCTGACTGCTATGGACGACGCAAACTTGGGCATCACGGTGATGCCGGACGATTTTGTCACAAGTTCGATTGCGTCCTTGGCTCCTTCCCCTATCGCCGGCCCAGACAGCAGAATGGAAAGCGATTTTGCCTGGCTCAAGTCGTCGAGCACTATTTTATTATTATTTGAAGCAACAGAGTGGCTCACGCCCAGCTTTTCAAGGATTGCCTTGAGTTCAGGGTCGTTTGGCAGTCCTGCCAGCCTCTCCTTCAGGTAGAGCAGTTCCTGTACAGTGATAACGTCAAAGTAGAACGAGTGGCGCGGATGAAGAGGGATGCCGAGTTTCCTGCTTATCTCAAATGCTTCGTCAACAGTCGGTGTTATTGTAAAAGGATGCTCGGCCAGCTGTACCAGCCTATCGCGGTCAATGCTGCTGTCCATTGAAGAAGCATCGGGAGCTGCGAGTTTTGCCCGCAGCTGGAGCGCCCATATCTCCTCCACATAGCTTGCAGGTGGGAGCTGCGCGTTGTTTTCAAGAAAATCGCCGTAGCTTATCAGCATGTCGCCAAGGTACAGGATCTTTTGCACCCTTGTCCGGATCTTTTCGGCCTGCTCTACCGAAAGCACGGCAAGCACGCGGCCGTCGTCCATCCTTACCACCGGCGGCTCGACAGTGTCGACAAGCGCTATTGTCGACGCCTTGCCGGGTATGTCCATCTTGATCTGCGTGCCGGCGACAATGGCATAGTTCAAGAGCGCCGGCACTGCAGGGTGTATCCCCACCGTCGCAAAGCCGGTGTTGGGCGACCGGCCGTAGCGCAGGCGGAACCCTCCCACCTTTTTCACCATTGAAAGCACCGGCCTGCCGGTGATGACTTCGGACATCCTGTGGTGCGCCGCGTCGTCGTCGCCGGTCTGAATAGCGCCCTTTAATTCCTTGAGCCACTGCCAGCCGTCCAGCTTTAATGTCTCGACAAGTTTTAGCAGCTTGCGGCTCCTGCCGATGAGCCCGTCATTCATCACCCTCAGCGCGCCCCCACGCACCCTGTCTGTAGCTATCCTCCTCATGCCCTTGTGTCCCACGACGTCCACGGGGTCGGTGTCGACGCCGTCGAGCTCCACCGGCAGGCTTGAGATGCATTTTATGACGTCCTCGTCGAGCACCTTGAACTGGAAACCCATGACCTCCCTTTCATAGATCCTGAGCTCCTCTACGAACCGGCCGGTTTCGTCGTCAAACGAATTTGCCTTGTACGTGTCAAGGCCGGCGACCTTGCGCGCATGGTCCGCGATCAGCATGGTAAGAGCGGCTTCCGTGCCGCCCGCGGAGCGGATCGGCCCTGCAAAAGACACCGACAGGTACTGCGAGCCGTCAGAGTTGTTCTTTATCGTGACGTCGGATATTCCCTGCAGCGGGGCGACCGTCACACCCTCTGTCACCACGGCAAGCGAGACCCTGACTGCGTTGTCAAGCCGCGTGCGCAGGTCGCCCGTGCCATATTCGCCCTTGGCGATCTCTTCCGCTATCTTTAGCGCGGCCTTTTCCTTAGTGGTCTGGCCGAGGAGCGCGCGCAAACGCTCTGCGATTTCGATGTTGTGCATCTTGGCGACCCTGTCTGCTAGGTCAAACGCTATCTTGGGCTCCACGACGTCGGCGACGTCTATTCCTTTGCGCCGGGCCTTTAGCGCGTGCTCGTAGTATTTCTGCACACTTGCCAGAATGTCGTGCTGGTACCGCCGGTAATACGCCGGCATCCTGATGTCCCTGAGCCGGGCCTCGCCTTCGGAGATCATAATCTCAATGCGCCTGACGCATAGCCTTTACCATGGAAGATAACTTTTGCTGCCAGTCGCCGTCCTTCTCTATCATCGTGCCCACCACGATGACGTCGGCGCCTGCCTTGGCTATCTGACCTGCCGTTTCTGGCGACTTGATGCCGCCCCCGACTATGAGGATCCCCTCGTAGTACTTTCTCACCGCAGCCACCATCTCGGGCGTGACGTTCTGGGACGCGCCCGAGCCGGCCTCAAGGTAGACGAACCTCATGCCCATGTACTGCGCTGCAAGGGAATACATCACCGCAAGGTTTGGCTTGTGGAACGGTATGCCCCTTGCCTTGCCGACAAACCAGGCCGCAGTCCCCTCTCCCACTATTATGTAAGCGGTCGGCAGGGGTTCGATGCCGTGCTTTTTGACGGCAAGGGCGCCAAGCGCCTGGGCCCCGGTGATAAAGTACGGGTCTTCAGAATTCAAAAGTGAGCTAAAAAGTATCGCGTCGGCTCTGGGTGACACGCCTGTGACATTTCCGGGGAATAATATCACGGGTATCCTGACCGCTCCCTTGATGTCACTTACCACCTTGGCAAGCTCCATCTGGTCGATTGCTGATGAGCCGCCGACCAAGATCGCAGAAGCGCCGGCATCCTCCACCTTCCTGGCGATAGATCCTACATCATTTGTCGAATTTTCAGAGTCGATTAATGGGAAACAGATCGTCCCGTGCTTTTTTATCTCCTCTCTGAGATAGTTCTCTACCTTTCCTACTGCTGGTACAGCCACCACGCCTCCTTTTGAAAGGGCCCAGTCATTTTAAAGTTTGACGTACAGCGTGCAAAGTTTAATATCAGACGCGCTATACAGATTTGTATAGTAGACATGGCCGGCGCTGATTCCAAATCTAGCAACCTTTTGATGGAAATTATAACAAATTCTTTATTTACACCCCGCCAGGTTTCCATAATTTCGAAAAGGCTGCAGGGTAGGGGGAGGCCGCCAAACATGACTTCGGGCGCGTACTACAGGCAGGTAAAGCAGTGCCGGGACAAGGCGATAGCCGTCCTTTACAGCGCAATACTTCTGCAATCGTCGGGGGCCCTGCAGCCGGAGGCGTTGAGCGCGATGGCCCGCCTTGCAGACCAGCTGGGTGTGATATTTGCTTCAGAAGGCAGTAGTGATGTTTTCGATCAGGCACGCATGGAAGACGTGATGTCAGTGATGGACACGCTGGTAAAAAGAGTGTGCAAATTGTAAAACAAGTTTAGTCCGTAACATTAAATCACGGTTTCTGCACGCAAATGTCGTGACATGAT
Source organism: Nitrososphaera viennensis EN76 (assembly GCF_000698785.1). GTDB lineage: Archaea > Thermoproteota > Nitrososphaeria > Nitrososphaerales > Nitrososphaeraceae > Nitrososphaera > Nitrososphaera viennensis. The sequence continues at coordinate 1,733,491 of NZ_CP007536.1, read as the reverse complement.
CCTGGATCTTCCCCTTGACATCACTGTCGACCTTGGAATCGTGATATTGGGCGTGCTATTTTACGCAGGCGGCCTTGTGACCGTGATGGCGCTGCGCAGGTTTAGAGAAAGCGTAAAGCGTGACAACAACAATAATAATTACCACGCCGACGACGCGGTGGTGGAGGCCGTCGTGCTCGAATACACGCGCCGCCTGAGAGACTATGACCGCGTAATAGCCGAGATGCGCACGAAACTTGACATCGTTGAGGTAAAAACAACACAGGCGTTTGTACAACCTCACCTTATCGTCCAGCAGCCAGCGCCCATGTCACAGCAACAGCAACAACAGCAAGCACCTCACGCGCAGTACGTGAGTGAGCCCGTAACAGTCACGCAGCATCCACAGGCTGTCACTGCATCGGCATCTGCAGAAGCCGAGGGCAGCCAGAACAACGGCACTATCGACTATATCCTGAAACTGTTGGCGGACAGGCCCCGCACCTCAAGGGAGGTCCAGCATGCAATAGGCAGGACCAGGGAGCACACCGCCCGCCTCATGAAAAAGCTGCATGAGAGCGGCCTGGTGAGCAGGGACGTCAACAGCAAGCCGTTTCGCTACAACATCACTGAAGCTGGTCGTACGAGACTGACGAAGGAAAAGCAGCAGCCTTCTGCTGCTCAGGCACCCGAGATCCTGCGGCAGTAGGTTTGACTGCCCTGTAGACCCACTCTTTGCCCTGGCGGTTTCTTATGAGGCGGCCACGCTCGGCGTACCTCGAGAGGTAGGTCGAGATGATGCTGAGTTTTATGGGCTCGTTGTACGTGTCCTCGTACAGCTCGAGGATGTCAGACGAGGTGAAGCTGCCGTACGGGAACTTGGCCTCAACAAGCGCCCATATCCTGTCGCCCACCGAGGCAGGGTGAGCCCTGAATTCGGCCTCGAGGCTGCTGTGGGTGGCACCCTCGCTATTATTCTCGATGTTGAGGAGGTCCATAAACTCTACTATCTTCAATATCTTGTCCTTTGAGATGTTGCCCTCTAGGGAGAGGTTGTACTTGCTCCCCTCGGCGTCCTCCAGTTCAATACGGAACTTTTTCTTTCCCGACGGCATGAAAAGTAATAGCAGTTCACCTGATAACACCTTAACACTTAACAGAGCTTGTGCCACTGTTGATAACAACCAGCTTAGCTGTTGTTAGCTTGACATGAGACGCGCGCAGTTTTTGTTAACAAGGCATGCCAGTTACCAATTCCGTTGTTGCCAGCGCCCCTTTCCAGTTCCAGTGGAAATGGAGGGGTCTACTTTGCCCATGTTAACAGCGTTAACCGTCACCTTAACGCTCCAGTGGAAACAAAGGGGTCTTTTTTGAGTCCTTTTCTTCCTGTTCGATCGACAGTGTTAACCGGCTGTTATAAACGACAGTTGCTGGTGTGTGCCGCCACCCCTTGCTTTCCTGTCCACGGCCCTCCTCATCAACTCCGGTTTACCGGCTGTACAAGCTGACACTAAAACTAGTACAAGTTGATTTGACGGTTTAAAAACGCCCTGTTAACGTAACTGTTAAGACAACCTTAACAAGCCTGCATTCTGGAAAGGAAAGGTAGGGGTGCGGGTGGACGACAAAAAGATGAGCGACATCGACAACATATTTGACAGGGCGGCAAGCGGCAAGTCGCTCGTCAAAAAAAGGGAGACGCTCACCATCGATTATGTGCCGGAAAAGCTACCGTTCCGCGACCAGGAAGCAGCCGCGCTTGCGCAGACGCTGTCGACCGTGTTCAAGGGAGCACGGCCGTCGAATCTGCTGCTGTTCGGCAAGCCGGGGACCGGCAAGACCGCAGTCGTGAAAACCGTGGTCGACAGGCTTGTTAAAAAATCCGGCGCGCTTGGCATCACCGTAGATGTTCCAATAATCAACGCAAAACTTGCCAACAGCGCCTACAAGATGCTGTTTGAAATCGCGGAGCACCTCGGCCTGAACAAGGAGGAAAAGAAGGTCGTCCACTTTACCGGGCTTTCGATGGGCGAAGCAACAGACCGCATCCTGCAGTTCATACAAAACAAAAAAATGCGCGTCATACTTGTCATCGACGAAATAGATTCACTGGTGGACAGAAACGGCGACGACGTGCTCTACTCGTTCACAAGGGCCAATGAGCGCATGGGCAAGGGAGGCTTTGTCAGTTTGATAGGGATCTCTAACAGCCTGACGTTCAAGGACAAGCTGGACCCGCGCGTGAGAAGCAGCCTTTCCGAGGAAGAGACGGTGTTCAACCCGTACACGGTAGAGCAGCTGCGGCAGATACTGTCAGAGCGCGCAAAACTGGCGTTCAGCGAAGGCGCCATCACAGACGCCGCAATCAACTTGTGCGCGGCCATGGCCGGCAGGGAGCACGGCGACGCCCGCAAGGCAATCGACCTCTTGCGCGTGGCGGCGGAGCTGGCAGAGCGGGAGCACGCCTTAAGGGTGGAGGAAAAGCACGTGCGGGCCGCGCAGGAAAAGATAGAGAAGGACACAAACCTCGAAGTGATAAAAAATGCCACGACGCACACAAAGTTCGTCATGCTTGCCATTACAAAATCAAAGAACGGCAACACAGGCGAGGTGTACGAGGTCTACTCGTCGCTGTGCAGGCAGGCAGAGCAGGAGCCTCTCACGCAGCGCAGGGTCACCCAGATAATAAGCGAGCTTGACCAGCTGGGCCTTGTGTCGACGGACATAGTGAGCCAGGGGCGCTACGGCCGCTCGCAAAAGATCAAGGTTGCGGTGCCGCTTGCAACGGTAAAGGACGCGCTGAAGGACGACCCGACGTTTTCAGACCTTATGTCGTCATCAGATTGAAATCCTGCTTGAACGGCTGCAACGTTGCCAGATTGACGACGATTGCGATGCCGGGCGAAGGCGTTATGCCCATCGTCTGCTGGAATTTCGTCTGCGCCTGCCACGCGCCGGAATTCACTACAAGCGTCCCGCGGTAACTATCAACATCTGTCACGTGCACGTGGCCTGCGTGAAAGATGTCGGGGATCTCTGTCATTACCATCATGTCCTCGCTTTCCGGCGCGACCGGCGTGCGCCCGCCGTACGTTGGCGACAGGTGGCGCGCCTTTAGCAAGACCTTCATCGCCTCTGCTGGCCGCTGGTAGCTCATGCCCGGCGTGGTAGCAATCACGTCGTCGAGGCTCTGGCCGTGGAACATCAACACCTTGACGCCATTGAGCTCGACGTACGCGGGGTTGCCAAGCATCGTGCAGTTCTCCAGGCCGTACAGGCCGCCCGACGTTGCCTCGGGAAATATAGGCTGCGGAAGGGCCCTGCGGCCGGGATCGTGGTTTCCAGGGATGATGAACGTCTTGATGTGCTTTGGGATTTTTGAAAGCAGTTTCGTGGTGTACGCCATCTGGGCCGCGGCGTTCATCATGAGGAGCTCCTTGTCCTGATTTGGGAATATGCCGATGCCGTCGATTAAATCGCCGCCGATGCAGAGGAATTTTATCTTGCGAACAACGTCATCATCGTCTCCGGACGCCAGCCAGTCAAGGAAGCGCAAGAACTCTTGCTGCATGAAATACTTGCTCCCGACATGCAGGTCCGATATCAATACCGCGTACGCTTCTGACCTGCTCTTGTTCGGCAAATGATCCGGTATGTCCGGCGAAAAGACATTTTTTATGGCAAGCCCGGGCATCCCCTTTGCGTTTTCCAGCTCTAGCATCACCACCTGGTCAAGGGCAAGGCTTGCTGCCTGCTTTTTTGCGTCTTCCGACATGGCAGTCACCTGCAGCCTGCCCGTGTAATCGTCAACCTCAAGCTCGATGCCGTTTTTCTTGGTGCGCCTTGACATCAAGAGGCCCGACACGACGTACGTGCCGGCGCTTCCGAGGCTGCGCTCGCCTGCAGCGGCCGGCCTTGGGCCGGCGCCCTTTCCCATCTGCTTGACAGTGGAGATCTTGGTCATGCGCTTACTGTCCGGCCTTTGCGCCAGGATGCGCATCGTCTTCTCGAACCTGCTCTTGAACAGCGACGCATAGCCGTCGACTCCCTCGCCAGTGTTGACGTTGGGCGTCGGGTCGACTAGCACCTTGGCAATCTGCTCCACAGGCACGAGCTCTTCCTGCCTTCCCGGGTTTACGACGTTCTTGATGTCGTCGACCACTATCATCTTGGTCTGCTTTTTCTGCTTGATTATTTCCTGGACTGCCTTTAGTACGTCCGTTTCAAGCCCCTTTAGCATGGCAAACGCGTCGGGGTGGATCTGGTAGCCCTTGCTTGTGGCGTACGACAGTGCATTTACAATCTCACTTTGCAGTACCAAGAAACTGCCTTCCTTTCAGGCCCGGTCCTTAATTACATTTCTCTCTCCTCCCCTCTTCCCCTTGCTGTGTATCTTTTTGACAGTAATGGTACGGCTTGCCGGCGGCTGCAGAGGCCATATCTCTCGCATATGATATATTATCATGGTGATGATGACGGATCTCTCGTTGCCAGAGTATTTTTTGCCTCCCATCCATCCTGAAAAAATAGTAAACGCGTACCACGAACTTCTTTCAAGTGCGCGCGCATCTTTTGCAGCAGCTTTGTGGTGGACAGCAAAGACATTCTTCTTTTTAACAGATAAAAACGAGGTAAAATTTTTCTGCACAATTGTTTCAATAATCTCAAAATTTCCCTTGATATCCTGCTAATATTATATGTAATCTGTGGCGGTTAGGAGACCGATCCTATAAAATTTAAATATACATTCGAATATACGTTAGACCTTGTCCTCGTCTTCCTTTCAGGAAAGACAGAATGGTGCGGGACTCTGTCAGACCAGAGAAGATCATGACAATAACCACGGGATTGAATCCGGCGCTTCATCGTCATCATCACGGCACATGCTTTTGCAGGGAATGGAAAAGCTGGGCATAAACGCCAAGTCGCTAGAGTCCCTCACGCTCGAACAGCTTCACGACCTCTTCAATAGGTTGAACAAGCTAACCTTGTCCACCTCTTCTTCCTCCCACAGCAATAATCAGAAGGAAAGATACCCTTTGCACGTGGACGGCGCCATTTTGTCGCCCATCGACAAGCACATGCTAAAGCTCCTGCTTGCATCAAATGGCGATGTTTCATCAATGACCTTGTCAAAAGAACTCGGAATTCCCCTTACGACGGTCCAGAGAAGGCGCAAGCGGCTCACAGAGTTTCTGGACGTCTCTTGCTCTCTGGCGCTGAGGAAATTCGACCTGCGCTCGATCACGTTCTTTATCGCGGCTGAAAACGGAATGTCAACAAACATAGCCAAGGAAATCCTGACTTGGCCGAGCGTAATATCGGTGGCAAGGACGCTGAGCAACAACAACATCGACATAAAGGCAGACGTGGTCCTAAAGACAAACAAGGAAATCATCGATTTTTCCGAGAAGGTAAAAATGATGCCCGGAGTAAAAGAGCTCTTTTGGACCGAGTCGATAGAGTTGATAGGAAAGAACAGCGACGTGCTTTATTCCAAAATAGATTCTACCTGAGGCTCTGCTTTGCCCGCCTGAAATCTGCTGCTGTTGCTGCTGCCGCTTGTGTGTGTGCGTGGCTGCGCAACTGGCAAGTTTTTTATGCAATGCCCCTGCATAATAATAATAGTAGTAGTAAGACAATGAAAAAGTTCTGCGGCAGGTGCAAAAAAGAGCTCCCGGCGGATTCAAAATACCTACTCTGCGGCGACTGCCACAAAAAAGTCGCGCTGGCAGAAGACGACAGGGAATTTTTCGAAAACTCGCGCGTGCACTGGCGCTAGTAACGCCAGTGCTTCCTCCATATCCCAACCCACAGAAACGTCAGCAGGGCAAACGCAAACACGCTGATTCCGGTCGAAAGGTGGCTTGCCACCGCTATCGGGTGCAGGAAGGTCGTCACGGTAAGAAAGCCAAGCACAAGCTGCCACGATACAATGGCGGCCGCAATTACCGCTGCCATCTTGGCCCTTCTTACGCTTGAAGGGACGATTATCGCAGTTGCATAGACAAAGCCGGCGGTAATTGCTGCCACCAGCCTGTGGACGTATTCCATGAGGTAGCGCTCCTCAGGCGCGCCAAAGCCGTTTGGGCACAGCGGCCAGTCGGTGCACGCCAGGCCGTTTTCGGTGATGGGGCCGGAGCTCAAGAACACTCCGATGAGCATGACCGAGTAGACGAGGCCTAGCGAGATGAACGAAATGACGATGACCGACCTCTTTAGCCGGGGTTCCTCGGCCGCTTCTGTCTTTTTTTCTGTCACTCTGTTCTGCGGCGTTTCTGACCCTTGTCCAATTATTAACCTTGCCACGCCTGCAGGAAACAGGCGCTCTAGATATTTTGACCTCAATGCTTAAAGGAAAATCCTGCGAAATTATGCTATATATCGTATGAGGTCAGTCCTCCTCGTCGACCAAAAGCAATCGACCGCCGAGCTGGTCAAGACGTACCTGACGGCCGACGGCTATGAAGTGGACCACACACCGGACCCTTCAAAAGCGTTAGAGTACGCAAGCAGGTCGCAGTACGGCGTCGTCGTGACCGACCTTGTGATGCATGGCGGCATGACTGGCATCGACCTGTACCGCGAGATAAGGTCCTACGACGTGAGGGTGCGCTTTGTGTTCATGCTGGTCCTGACGGCCGACACCCTCCGGCTGATGGGGTCGCTTGACAGGAGCGACGTCATAAAGAAGGAGCCGCTGTCGATGAACGAGGTTATACGCAAGGTGCGCGCCGCGTTCATGAATAGTCGCTAAAGATGCTGTTGACGTACGACGCCAGGTCGTCGCGCAGCTTTATCACCTTGGCGCGCTTGTCGCCGTCCAGGTCGGTCATCAGGAGCGCCTCCAGGCCCTCCACCAGGTACTTTATGTTTGGAAGCGTCAAAAGCACATGCTCTTCCTCCCTTTGTTTTCCGCCCATCCCGCCGGTATATGCGCGGCACTCGTTATTAATCATCTCGCCCGTACAAATGAGTTTAATAGCCGATCTGCGCTTCAGCTGCGGCATAAATATGTCTGATCCTGCCACGCCAGACTCGCAGCGGCAGATAATAATCAACCTCTACAACTCCGGCATAGAGCCGGACATCATCGCCCTGCAGCTTGATATCGACAGGGAGCAGGTGGACAGGACGATAGCCGAGTTTGCAGCAGAGGAGGAGCGCAAGCACGATTCGGCAAACGCCACGTCCGGGGCGCCGTCGTTTTCGTCGTTTGAGCTGGGCCAGGTGGTGGACACCGAGCAGGCAGTCAGGCTTGCGCAGGAGCGGGTATGGCGCGCCCTGCGCTTTGAGCCGCAGTTCAACCTCTCGACAGAGGAGACGAACAACATCCTGGAAAAGTTCGTCAAGTCCAAGGTGGGCTTTGTGATACTGCACGTCGACATCGTGGGGTCAACCAAACTTTCGATGACTGTCCCGGCTGACAGGCTTGCCACCATAGTGCAGGCGTTCACGCAGGAAATGTCGATCCTTATTTCCGCCTACGGCGGGTACGTGCTGAAATACGTGGGCGACGCCATCCTGGCGTTCTTTCTTGCCGACTGGAACAACCTGCGCGTGCCGTGCGCAAACGCGGTGTCGTGCGCGCAGGCGATGATAAAGGTGATGCGGCAGGGCGTAAACCCGATCCTCAACCAGTACGACTATCCCGAGCTGAACGTGCGCGTAGGGATCGACGTGGGCGACAATGTCGTGGTGCAGTACGGGTGGGACACGATGACGCTTGAGGACGGCCGGCAGGTCAGGCACCCGCATTTTGACATCCTCGGGTACACGATAAGCGTGACTGCCAAGATGACCGGGATCGCCAAGCCTGACCAGATAGTGGTAGGCCAGTTCGTGTACGAGGCGCTGTGCGATGAGGCCAGGAAGGCGTTTGCGCCCGTGCAGGTGAGCCCCGAAAAGTGGGATTATGTCAGCGACTATACCGGCAAGATCTACAAGCTGTACGGCAGCAAGTAGGTAGGTAAGCAAAACAACCCATAACATCTTCGCTAAGCACAGTCAGCTTTTGAGAGCAGCGAAAAAGCGCACCTGTCAAGTTTATAGAGTGGCAACCAAGCGGCTTTATGTACAAAAACTGACTTTACATTATTGCAGCGCGCTATACATGAGAAGATCAAGGATCATTGCCGCCGTCATCGTCATGCTCGCGGCCTTGCTGCTGAATTTTAGCGGCAACAGCGCGCTTGCGTATCCGCCTATCTGGGTAGAAAACCCCCGTAACGCGGGCATGGGAATAGTGGGCGTATCCATGCTCTCAACAACGCCCCACAACTGCAACATCGAGCTCCCAAGTGCGAACCCGAACAAAGGTGGCGAGTCTGTAACATTCAAAGTCCCGCCTGGAGTTGCTGACATCGTAAGTGCCGGCGAACCGAACATGCCCGCCAACTACCACATTGCGTTTGAGGGAGACGATGGCTTGTACTACGAGGTAGGGATCTACTATGGAGACTGGTCAAGGGATTCTGACATAGGGTACAATGCCACCAAGTTTCAAGTAGCCTGGGGGGTCGGCGGGATCCTGAGGGGGATTTCAGGCATCCCCGTAGTTGCCGGCCACACACTTGAACTCTCGATATTATATGATCAGAGCGGCACAAAACAGTGGCAGGTATGGATGGACGACCTCGACGATTCAAAACCAGTCCAGATCGTAAACATCGGGCATTCGTCAATGAATGTCAAGAGCGATTACTTTACATTCGTTGAAGCAGGAAGTTTCGCTCCCAACACCAATACGCAGAGGCTGGGGCTGGTGGAAGTGCTGGATATTCAGCATGCCACCAGAGCAGGCAGTGATGATGATGACGACGGCAATAATAATAACAACATCAACAAGGCCGGCTTGAGCACCTGGACGAACGGATATCTGCTCATGGATTGCTCGCCTGCCAACAGCAGCTATGGCGTTACATATCTGGGAAGCACCGGCAAATTCAAGATTGGATATGAAGGAGAGACGACGAAAAATGGGCATCAACTCTGGTAACTGAAAGAGAGATTCTTTTTTGCTGTCTGTAGACGGTGGTGGACCAAAGTCCGCCTTCTTTATTATTCACACATACATGTGTGTAATCAAGATGGGTAGTGTGAGCGGCAGCGGCGGCAGCAGTAATAGCACAATACATGATAGATCAGCCAGCTTGCTGGCAGGAGTAGCAGCGGCAATAATGATAGTAATAGTAGCAGCAGCCTATCCGGGGCACTCGCTTGCAAGTCCGCAGCTTTCTGCGGCCGGCGGGATGCAGAATAATAATAATGATGACAACAACATCAAGTTTACGTCTTTATCTGCGTACGATTCCAACCACGGTTATCTGGGCCAGATAAAAGACAACAAGATTTTCAAGTCCGGAGAGCCAGTATTCATCCAGGCAAATTTTACAAACCCGGGAGATCCGGCTGGTAACAATAATAATTATCTGGTTATTATCGAGGTACGCAATGGCGATACTTCTGAAACCGTCGCCCTCTCTAGCGTCCAGGCAAAGTTTGCAGGGGCGGGCAACAATCTGGCGGTTGAGACGTACTGGAAGCCACTCGACCAAAAAGCCAGTCATCAGTATTACACTATACTGGTTTTCTTGCAAAAACTTGAGGATCTGAACAAAACGCCCATTCAGCCTCCTGTGGTCTCTGCAAGGGTGCAGGTAGTATAATAGTAGTAGTATGAGAATGATGACGCCGGCGCGTGCGCGTGTCCTCCCTACTATATATATGCGCGTCCCCATTTTGTGAGAATGGTATCAGCCGAAAACCGCACCAATCTCACTAAATTTCAGAAACTATATATCAGAAATTTACGCAATTATATCTCTAAACATGCACGCGATGGACTACGAGGATTCTTTTGTCAAGATCGCCGGCCTCATAGGGGGAGAGGAGTATGTCAAGGTGTCCCGCGCGCTTCTCAACACCGAGGACGTCACCGATGAAGAGATAGCAAGCGCAACCGGATTAAAGATAAACATCGTGCGCAAGGTCCTGTACGACCTGTTTGGAAAGGCGCTGATAACCGGCATCAGGGTCAAGGACGAGAAGAAGGGCTGGTTCGTCTACCGTTGGCGCGCCAAGCAGGATCACGTCGACAATTTCATTGAAAACCAGAAGAAAAAGATCCTCGACAGGCTGCACAAGCGCCTGGAGCACGAGGACTCGACGGAGTTCTACCACTGCGGCAACCACGACTGCCCGCGGGTAAAGTTCGACACGGCGGTTGAACTGTTCTTCAAGTGCCCCAACTGCAAGGGCCCGCTCAACATGGTCGACAACAGCAGGGTCAAGGAGGCCCTGCGCTACAAGATAGACCAGATAACCACCGACATCATCAACACCAAGGCCAACGCGGCTGCAAACAAGGAGGCAGAAGAAGCCGCCAAAGAGGAAGAGGAAGCGGAGGAAAAGGTGGCCAAGGCAAAAAAGGGCGGCAGCAGCAAGCCGTCCAAGGCCAAGGCGCCGGCCAGCAGCAAAAAGGCAGCCGCTGCAGCGCCAAAGCCCAAGAAGAAAAAGTAATAGCGACTAAACGAGCGCTCTTGCGGTCGCAAATATTTCTGCCCACATTTCCCAGGTGAGCCTGCCCGTGTTGGTGTTCTGCCTGCTCGGGTGGTACGAGGCAAGGAGCGTCCTGCCTGAAACATTGTCGTCATACCGGGCACCGTGCGCAAATGCCAGCCCTCTTGCGCCCACCGCCCTGCAGTAGGCATCAAACGCGATTTTCCCAAGCGCAAGGACCACCCTGACGCTCTTTAGCGCCGCAAGCTCTGCCTGCAGGTACGGCAGGCAGTTTGCCAGCTCCTGTGGCGTGGGCTTGTTGTCCGGCGGCGCGCACCTTGCCGCGGCGGTGATGTACGCGCCGGTGAGCACGAGCCCGTCGTCCCGTGCGCGGCTTGCCGGCTTGCTTGCAAACCCCGTCCCGTGCATCGCCCTTGCGAGCCAGTCGCCCGAGCTGTCGCCGGTGAACATCCTGCCGGTCCTGTTGCCGCCGTGCGCGGCCGGCGCAAGGCCGACTATCAGCAACCTTGCGTCAGGGTCGCCCCAGCTTGGCAGCGGCCTTGACCAGTAATTCTCGCCTGAATGCCGTCTTGGCTTATTTTTCTCCCTGCCCACGTCGCGGATGTATTTTGCAAGCCTCGGGCACTTTTTGCAGGCAACGACCCTGCTGTTCAGGAGCTCCAGCTTGCCAGCGGCATCATCATCCTCATTCATGAAGGCAGTTGCAATCATCCCACGAATAATCTTTTTATCACCCATCGAAACCTTCGTGTACGTTTGTCCAGTTCCGATAATGGCAGCACTATCGCCAACGCAAGCGAACTGACGTGGATCGCCGGCGCGGTAGTCCTGAGCGACAACCCGCCGCAGCAGCTAAAGTTCTGGCGCAAAAAGTTCGGAGTAAAGCAGGCCGACCTCGCGAAAAAGATGGCAATCACGCCCTCGGTCCTGAGCGACTACGAGAAGGGCAGGAGGCCGTCTCCCGGGGCCAACTTTATCAAGCGCTATCTGCAGGCGCTGTACGATCTGGCACAGTCCGGCGGCTCTAGACCTCCTGCGGAGGAAGAAGAAACAACAACAACAGCAGCAACGGCAACGTCGGAGCCAATAACGGCGGGCGCTACTGCTGTAACTATAAATCAGCCGTAGGCCCTGCTTTTCCTGGTATAACATATGCCCCTCATCCAGGTGTCAATGTACCCCGGCAGGACAAAAGAGCAGAAAGACGAGTTTGCCAAGGCGATAACCGACGCCGCAGTCAGCATACTGAAGACAAAGGCAGAGCACGTCATCGTGGTCTACGACGAGAACCCGAAGGAAAACTGGTTCCAGGCCGGCAAGCAGCTCTAAAATCTTTTATTATCCCCGGCAGCGCAAAGGTGTAAGCGATTGGTATCAGTTGCCGTAGTGCAGATGAAGTCGTCAGAGGACAAGCAGGACAACCTGCAGCGGTCAGTCGCGTACATAGAGCAGGCGGCAGCCGGCAAGGCAGGCATGGTGTGTTTTCCCGAGTTCCAGATGGCGTTTTCGCCCGGCACCCAGACTGCTTCCGAGCTGTCAAGACTTGCAGAGACGGTGCAGGGAAACTTTGTCACCACGCTGAGGAAGGCTGCAAAGGCGGGCAAGATCGAAGTAGTGGCTGCGATGTACGAAAAGGGCACAGGCAACAGGGTTTACGACACGGCAGTCGTGATAAGCTGCAAAGGAGAAATAACGTCCGTGTACCGCAAATTGCATTTGTACGACGCGCTCGGCTTCAAGGAGTCGAAAAAGCTTATCCCCGGCAAAAAACTGGCCAAGCCGGCCAAGACGGCCGCAGTAGGCAACATTGGCGTCATGATATGCTACGACATCCGCTTTCCAGAACTGTCGAGGCTCTTGACGATAAAGGGGGCAGGCGTGCTAGTCGCGCCCTCCGGGTGGGTGCAGGGCCCGATGAAGGAGGAGCACTGGCAGACGATGCTAAAGGCCCGCGCGATTGAAAACGGCTCGTACGTCGTCGCGCCCGACCAGGTGGGCAACATTTACGCCGGCAGGAGCATGGTCATCGACCCGTTCGGGACAGTGCTCCTTGACATGGGCCAGCGCGAAGGCATGGAGATAGTAGAGCTTGACATGGGCAAGGTGAAACAGGTGAGGCAGTCGCTTCCTCTGCTAAAGAACCGCAGGACCGATGTCTATTCCCTCTCAAGCAAGAAAGGTTAAGAAGCATTTTCTGCAATATGTACTCTGTATGCCCTTGTTTGGTGGCAAGGACAAGGCAAAATTCAACACCGTCCTGACCGACAGGGATGACCTGAACGAAATAAAGAAAATCGCGGACCACCTGGACGAGGACGAAACGGTTCTGGTGGTCGCAAGGCAATCGAGGATCAAGCCCGGCGGATCGCTGACCACTCCAAACATAATATTTGCAACCGACAAGAGGTTGATAATCCGGGACCCGCACTCGCTGGGGCTTCGGCAGAGCATCGAAGACATCAGCTACGACAGGATTACAAGCGCAAGGCTGGATCAGGGCGTGCTTTCGTCGAGCATAATCCTGCGCGCGCCGGGGCTCAGCACCATAGCCGAAAAAAAGCTTGACGGGATTGCAATGGGCAACGACAGCAACGAAGGGCAGATAGAGGCGATCCCGAAAGACAAGGCAGAAAAAATAGTCGAGGCCATAAACCAGGGAATACAAAGATCCAAAACTCCTACTACGACCATAGTCAACAACAACCAAGCTTCCGTTGCAGATGAGCTGGACAAGCTTGCAAAACTGAAGGATCAAGGAGTGCTGTCGGAAGCGGAATTCCTGCAGATGAAGCAAGAACTCTTAAAGAAGATCTAGCAGCTCAGCGCAAGGTAGTGGTCGTTGTGGCTTGTGCGCCACTCCATCTTGCAATCATGCTTTTCCACCGGGCACGGGAAGCGCTCGCTGCAGTGCTCGCACATATGCGAGTGGTCGCTTGCAAAGCTCATACGTGCACGTAAATGCGCATTTTTCTTATCAAGGCTGTGCAGAATGCTTAGCGAGGCTCGCTCTATCCTTTTTTCTCTTCCTTGTAAGGGCACTGCATGTTGACGCAGGTATTCCACCGTTTACCCCTGCCAAACGCGACGGAAATTATCGGCCAGCCGCACCTGCAGGTCGTCTTTGAGACCCTTATGCCGCCTTTCTGTGGAAGCGGCGCGCTGGCCCTGCATCCTCCCGACGCATAATTCGAGCAGCCGACAAAGCGCTTTTTCGTGGTCCTTGATTTTATGATGCGCAGCTGGCCCTTTTTGCACACGGGACAACCGCCGATTATGACAACAACGTTTGGCTGCGCAGCTGCAGCGGCGCTTCCAATCTGCCTGCCAATCGTGGCGCCCTGCTCCCGGAACGCGGCAAGCGACTCGACCAGCCTTTCCACAGCGTATTCTATCACGTCGGCAGGCTCTTTCATTCCCTGCTCCACGCCTTCCAGCTGCTCCTCCATCAAGCGCGTGAGTTCCGTCGACACTATCGTCGGCGCGTGCTCCCTCATCGACTCGACCACGGCAAAGCCAAGGTCGGTCGCCTCGATTCCGCCGCCCCTTTTTGCGGCGGCGATATAGTTGCGCTTGAACAGCGTTGCAATCGTGTCGGCCCGTGTCGCCTTGGTGCCTATTTTTTCTTCCTCCATCTTGGCAAGAAGCGATGCCTGGCTGTAGCGCCACGGCGGCTGCGTGAATTTTTCCTCCATCGTCACTTGCTTGTTTGCAAGCACGTCGCCTTCATGCAGCACCGGCAGCACGGTAGTAGACTGCTCCAGGCTGCTGGCGTACGGCCTGTAAAACGCCATCCAGCCGTCATAGAGCACCGCCCTGCCCTCTGCAAGGAAAATGTGATTATTCACGTTTATCGAAACATCCGTGCGCTCTGTCACCGCCGGGTCGCCAAAGGTCGCAAGGAACCTCTTGGCAATCAGGTCGTACACCTTGAACTCCAGGCCGGAAAGCCGGGGCGCGATGCCTGTGGGGTAGATCGCCGGGTGCGCAGGATCTGCCATCGGCCCCTCGTTTGGCACGAGCCGGCCCCTTGAGAGCAGCGTTGACGCCGGCTGGCTGTACAGGGAAACCCCTGCAAGCCCTGAGAGTATCTTGGCATAGTTGATGGACGGCGGGAGTTTCTGGCTTGACGTCCTCGGGTACGAGATGAGCGCGCGCAGGTACAGCTTTTCGGCAATTGCAAGGGTGTAGCCCGGCGAGAGCCGGAACAGCCTGTACGCCTCGCGCTGCAGGTCGCCGGTGTTAAACGGCGTCGGGGACCGGAGCACGACCTTTTTTGTGGATACCTTGCTCACGGCGCCGTCCCTGCCGATGCACGCGTCAAGTATTGCACGCGCCTCTGCAAGTTTCTCTATCCTTGGCTTTTCATAGCGGGCGCGCACGACTTGCCCGTCTTTTTCAAAATCTGCGCTCAGCACCCAGTAAGGGTCCGGCACGTGCAGCCGGATTTCCAGCTCCCTGTCGGCTGCAAACGCAAGCGTGGGCCCCTGCACCCTGCCAATCGACAGGTTCCTGTAGCCATTGTTATTGCTGCCTGCCTTGAACGACTGCGCAAGCGCCCTTGACAGATTGACGCCGTAGATAAAGTCGAGCATGTGGCGCGACCGGCCCGCCTCCGCAAGCCCCTTGCTCGGTTTTGCAAGCGTCGCAAACGCCTCTTTTACTTCGTCGTCGGTTAGGGTCGAGAACTTGGCCCTCAACGATTTTTCATATTTGCCGCCGCACGCGTATTGCAGTATGCTGTGGCCTATCACCTCTCCCTCCTGGTCATAGTCGCACGCGTGGATGAACGAGTCGGCGCCTCTGGCAAGCAGAGATATCGCATTGATAAAACGCGCAGCCCTTGCTGCTGCACCCTTGCCCTTTTTTCCGTCGTCAATGGGCGCCCATTCAAGGTCAAGCACGGGATAGACGCTCCGGTTCTTTGTCCTGTCAACAAGCCCGTACAGGTGGCCGGACGCAGAGCACACCTTGTAGTTCCTGCCCGCGTACGTGACGTCAAAAACGGAAATGCTGCCAGCAGCCCTGCTCTCCCTTGCGCTGCCAAGCGCCGACGCTATGCGCCGCGCGGCATCGGGCTTTTCGCAGACCACCAGCGTGTACAACGATATACGCGATTTTTGCCGCCACGTGGTATTAAGATTATTTATACACGCCGGCGTTGATTCCTGCACAGGAAAAGTAATCAAGCTATTTATAGTGCAAAACGGGTAATTTCTCGTACATACATGACCAACAAGGTTTGCGTTCTTGGAGCCGGCAGCACGAAATACGGGAAACTAAACGAAAGCATCATCGAAATCGCCATGTCTGCAGCAAAAGACGCCATCGAGTCTGCAGGGATAACCCCGAAGGAGATCCAGGCCGGCTACATTTCCAACGTTTTCGGTGTCGCCGACAAGCAGGTGCACATGGCACCCGTCATCATGAGCAACCTTGGCATATCGCACGTCCCCGGACTCACGATAGAGTCGGCGTGCGGCTCCGGCTCGGTCATGTTCAGGGAAGCCTACGCCAATGTCGCGGCGGGCTTTTACGACTGCGTCCTTGCGCTCGGCGTCGAAAAGGTGACGCACACGGGCACGACGCAGAGCACCACGCTATTTTCATACTGCTCTGACTTTTTCTACGAGGGCGGAAACGGCGCCTCTTTCCCCGGGCTCTTTGCGTCGATGGCGCGAGCCTACATGACGACCCACAAGGCCACGGAAGAAGACCTTGCGCACGTGGCAGTCAAGAACCACGAAAACGGCGTGCTAAACCCAAAGGCGCACGTGAGGAAAAAGATCACCGTCGATGATGTGTTAAAGTCGCCGGTGGTCGCATCGCCATTGAAACTCTTGGACTGCTGCCCGTTCTCTGACGGTGCGTCCGCAACCATCCTCTGCTCAGAGGACTTTGCCAAAAAGTCCGGCAGGCCGTACGTCGAGATAATCGGCTCTGGCCGTGGCGCCTCTCCGGCAGCCGTCCAGGGCAGGGAGGACATCACCACCATCCCAAGCACGGTTGCGGCGGCCAGGGCGGCGTACAAGATGGCTGGCCTCACCCCAAAGGACATTGACTTTGCAGAGGTGCACGACTGCTTTACAATCGCTGAAATAATCGACATCGAGGACCTCGGCTTTTTCCCCAAGGGCAAGGCGGCCCACGCGGTAAGGGATGGCGCGACGAGGCTCAACGGCGAGATCCCGATAAACCCGTCAGGCGGGCTAAAGTCAAAGGGCCACCCAATCGGCGCAACCGGCGTCGGGCAGGTCGTCGAGGTGTTCGACCAGTTCACCGGCAGGGCAGGCGAGCGCACCGTAAAAGACGCGGAAATAGCGCTGACGCACAACTTTGGCGCAACCGGCGCAAGCGCGGCAGTGCACCTGTTCAGAAAAGTGGACAGGAAGTAGAAAGAGAGAGGGAAAAATACGCCAATGGACAATAATAATACACCACACGGAGTCCGCGAAAAGTTCATCGAGGTAGCGAACAGGAAAAAGATACTGGCGCACAGGTGCGCCAAGTGCGGCCACACCATGCTGGAGACGGTCATGTTCTGCGAAAAGTGCTCGGCAAGCAAGTTCGAGGACGTCGAGCTGGAAGGCGCCGGCACGGTCGTCACGTACACTATTCAGGCAGTCGCGCCGGCAGGCTTTGAGGACGCCGGCTCGTACGCGTGGGTGGTGTTCAAGATAAACAACGCAAACATACGCGCGTCTGGGTTCCTTCCCGGCATCAAGGAGCCAAAAGACCTGCCGGTAGGCGCAAAGGTAAAGGTCGCCGGCTTTGACCAGCACCACGGCCTGCTGCTTGAGAAGGCGTAAAAAAGAACTACTTCCTAAGCAAGTTAGCTCGAGCTAATACTAATAAGCTACCATCAAGCTAAAAGGCCGATGCGACCACCAGCCAATACACTTCTCCCGCCCAATTTTGAGAGGCTAAAGAAAGAAAGGCTGGAGCGGTTGAAGGAAAGGCTGCGAAATAAATTAGAAGATTTTGAACTCACACAAATCGTTCTCGATCGCAAAGTAATGGATTACAATAAGCAACTAGATCAGCTGAAAAACAAGATCAACCTTGTCTCTTACCTCCCGTTAAGGGAAAAATTAGAAAAACAACATAATGGATTGAAGGACGAAAGGGATGCTGCATACAAAGAGTATCTTGAATTCAAAAATAACATCTCTACAATAATCAATGACATTGACGAACTTGATCTGGTGCTGAATCGTTTCATGGAAGCAGTAGAAGAACTTTCAGAATAGATACAGATCATTTTTCTTGTTAACTCTATTCATATCAATGGTAAAAAAACGTCAAGGGAACTTTTCTTATTTCTCTTTTTTTTAACAACCACAGAAAAGGAAAATGATGTCTGCTGACGTAGTGTGCGGCAAGTGCGGCTCTGTCATCTACACTATGCGCATGTTAAAATCGGTGAAAGACGCGCTGCGCGCCACGAACAACCGCTGTCCCGTCTGCGGGGCGGCGCTCAACCCTTCCGACTTCTCGGTGGCCGCGACAAAGCGGTAAAAACCCCACTTCTTTTGTTGTAGCTTAGCTGTTTTGGCAGCTTTTGGTGCACAACCTTCAACCCTGTGCCTTAACCTGAAAACCTGCTGCAAAAAACGCAGAGTAGGCCGATGGTAGAGCGCCAGCAGTTAGTGAGCCAGCTAAACAATGCCACTGCGGTTGTCTACAACCAGCTGGGCAGGTTAAAGATGCTGGACAAGAAATTTGCCTCGATGGAGTCGCTGTACATGCAGCAGATAACGGCAAGCATCAAGACCGGCAACAACCCTCGGGCAAGGATCCTGGCAAACGAGCTCTCAAACGTGAAAAAGCTGCGCAGGACGACGCAGCACACCGGGATGGCGCTTGAGGCGCTCGTGATCCGGTTCTCTACCATGAACGAGTTTGCCATGATACTGGACACCATCGACCCGACGGTCGACATGATAAAGGGCATCCAGGCAGAGCTCTCAAAGGCCATGCCCGCGGCAAGCGACGCGCTGTCGGAGGTCTCGTCCGTTACTGCCGACGTGCTGGCAAGCGCAAACGTCCGCGCCGCCGACGCAAAAATCTCGACGCCCATGGACGCCGACGCCCTGAGCATCCTCAACGAGATAGAGGGAGCGCTAGAGACCGAGGCAAAGGCCAAGCTGCCCGAGATACCTGCCAACATGCCGGTGCACCGCGAAAAAGAAGCAGGAATGGAAGAACAAGGAAGGCAGCAACAGCAGGAAGAAGTGCTGGCATAGAAGAACAAGGCTGAAAAGGTTGACCTTTTGGTCAAAAGGCCCACATAGGGCCAGTAGTACTGTTAGTTAAAAATATTTTACAAAGGAGTTTTAATCATTTATGTTGGTTATGAGGCGCAATGGAAACGGAACCGAGTTTTGACTATTCTCAACTGCAAAAAGAGTCCCGCAAGGGAGGCGTGCTGGAATCGGCATCCAAGCGCGTCAGGATGATATTTTCAGTCATGGCAAGCCCGAACAGGATCGACATCCTCCGCATCCTGAACACAAAGGGCCCGCTGACATATTCAGAGCTCAAGGCGCTGGCAGGCTTCAAGTCAAAGAAAGAGTCGGGCAAGTTTGCATACCACCTCAGGAAGCTATTGAGGCAGCTACTGGTCGCGCTGAACAAGGCCGAACGCCGCTACACTATCACCAACCTTGGCAAGCTTGTGCTGTCCCTTGCCCGGCAGATCGAGGAGCGCTCTATCATAGAGAGCGGCAAGATGTACGTGAGGACGGGCCGGCAGACGATAGAGGAGTTCAACTCGCACAAGATAATACAGTCGCTGGTGAGGGAGGCCAACCTCCCTCTGGAGCAGGCCCACAAGATAACCGAGGAGGTGGAAAACAAGATCTACAAGTTCCAGACCGCGTACCTGACGTCGTCGCTCATCCGCGAGACCGTCAACTCTGTATTGATAGAGCACGGCCACGAAGAATACAGAAACAAGCTTGCGCGCCTCGGCCTCCCGCCGTCAGACATTTCCGAGATGCTGGCAAGCGAGGACGCCACGAGAAGCGGCGCGGCAGGAGTAATGGCCAGGACGGCCGGCTCGGTGTTTTCAGAATACCTCATCTTTAACACGCTCCCAAAGGACATTGCCGACATGCACCTTGCCGGCGAGATACACATAGCCCAGCCGGGGACGTGGGGCCTCCTGCCTGACACGCTGTTTGTGGACCTCTCTGACATGGAGGGAGGCAGCCTGGACCTTGCCGGCAGGCACCCGACCGTGGCAAGGCTGGCGTCGATAAAGACGGCCGACGACATGCTTGCAGCCCTTCCTGTCCTCATTGCTCTCCTTTCGAGGGAGGCATCGACAGAGGTCGTGCTTGAAGGAGTCGCGCCGGCGCTTGCCAGGGCCAAGGACGCCGACGACCTTGCGGCCAAGTTCGCCAGGGCGCTTGCGTCGTCGTCTGCCTCTGCGGCAGCCGGCGCGGGCCAGCAGCCGCTTGCAACGCTGGTGGTGCCCGGCGACGCCATGGACGCCAAGCAGCTGAACGCGCTGCTTGATGGCTACCGCCGGTACGTCGACGCAACGCCTGTTCCCCGCGCTGGCCTTGCGATAACCACCGGAGGCAAGCTGCTGAAGGACAGCCTGGACCACATCACAGCGGCGGTGAGGAGCGGGGGCATCATAACGATTGGAAGCATTAATAGTAGCGCCGCCAGGTCGTCAAGCGGGATACGCAAGGCCGCCGGCGCAAAGAATTCCTCTTCTTCTTCTGTAATGTCGCTCCAGGCGCTTTCGATAAACCTGCCCAGGCTTGCCTACGAGTCAAACAGGGACGAGACCTACTTCCGGGCAAAGCTGGCGCTTGCGATAAAACCGTCGCTTGCGGCGATGGCAATGAGGAAAAAGGCCGTCATGGAGAACGCAAGGCGCGGGCTCCTCCCCGCGTTCTCTGTTGCCACCCAGTCTATGCAGCACGCCACTTCAAGCATCGTCATAAACCTGACAGGCGCCCGCGAGTCCGTCTTTAGCATCCTTGGCTACGACGAGGCCAACAGCGGCGCAGAGGTGATGCAGAAGGTGCTAAAGACTGCAGTCGAGGTCGCCGCGGCGCAGGGCAAGCAGCTGGGCGAGGACTCTTGCGGCGTCGCAATGATAGCTGACGATTCCGGCGCCCGCTTTGCCGCCCTTGACTCTGAAAAGTACGGCAAGGTCTCGCTCCTCCAGTCGCAGAATACTGCCAGCTATTCCCAGGGAATGACGCTAAATGGCAAGGAGCTTGACAAAAAGCAGCTGGTAGCCGAGTGCTCTGCCATCGACAGGATACTGAACGGAGGCCTTGCGGCCGCCTTGGATGTCACCGACCTTGGCGCCGGCGAAGCCAGGAGCGCAATCGAGGCTTCTGCGGCAGAGCTTGCATTCTTCCGCCCCCGGGCCAAGCTTGCCGTGTGCGCAACGTGCGGAAAAAAATACAAGATATCTGCAGACAGGTGCGAGTCCTGCAAGTCGCCGCACCGGCTGATGCTGGCGACGGCATAGCTGCACAAGCCTTCCGCCGCATCTGGAAAGGCGGCGCAGCTGCGCCGCCCGCCATATCTTTTTTTCATAATTTTATGATAGAGGTTAAGCTACAGACCTTATGGCTGCGCCAGCATACGCGCATGGGAAAATTGCCGGAAGGTTTCATGGATTTTCTTGGAAATATCACACGATTCTGTTTGATTTCGTCGCCGCGGCCCGGATTAATAGTCAATTGTGCATTTTTGCTGATGTACGAGATAGTAAAAATAGCACAAAAGAGTATAAGTACGAGTGGTTTGGTGGTAAGAGACGGGATGGCGGGAGTTACCGAATTTAATAATTCACAGGGAAACCTGATCTCGAAAATCAGAAAGCGGGACGGACGCATTGTCAGCTTTGAACAGTCCAAGATATCAAACGCGATTTACAAGGCGCTGGTGGCAACCGGAAAGCCGGACTACCCACTGGCGGAAAGGCTCGGCGTAAGGGTACTGCAAAAGATGGCGCAGCAGGGCTATGGCTCTGAAAAGGCAGTCGCCACAGTGGAAGACGTCCAGGACATGGTCGAGTCCATACTGATAGAGGAAGGGCTGTCGGAAACGGCAAAGTCCTACATACTCTACAGGCACGAGCGCAGGAAGGTAAGGGACGAAAAGATGAAGGTCCTGAACAAGAAGGACCTGGACGAGGTCGACAAGGCCTTTGACATCAACTCGCTGCGCGTGCTTGCGGCGCGTTACCTTTTGCGCGACGAAAACAACGAGATAGTCGAGAGCCCCAAGCAGATGTTTGAAAGGGTCGCAATCCTTGTCGGCATCGCAGACGTGATGCACGACCCGCAGGTGTTCAACCTCGCAGGAGGCCACGTGCAGGACGCGGAAGAGGCCGCAAAATACTACCACAAGCTTGCCGACTTTGACATGAAGCTAAAGATAGGCGAATACTGGCTCAACCGCTACCACTTTGAGGCGATGGTACGCTCGTACATCCACGGCGCAAAGCAGGGCCAGATGAAGGTCAGCTTTAAAGAATTGTTAAGGCTGGTGGCAGAGGGCAAGATGGCCACATACAGCGACCGCATAAGGGAATACTATAACCTCATGATATCGCGCGACTTTTTGCCCAACACGCCGACGCTCATGAACGCCGGCGCAAGGCTCGGGCAACTGTCGGCGTGCTTCGTGCTTGACATGCCCGACGACATGAACAGGATAATGAAGTCGTCGACTGACGCGGCGATGATATTCAAGTCAGGAGGCGGAGTGGGCATCAACTACTCGGACCTGAGGCCGGAGGGCGACATCGTCGCTTCGACGTCCGGCGTCGCTTCCGGGCCGACGTCTTTTATGAGGATAATCGATACGATCACCGACGTGGTAAAGCAGGGCGGCAAAAGGCGCGGCGCAAACATGGGCATCCTTGAGGCGTGGCACCCCGACGTGGAAAAATTCGTCACGGCCAAGACCAAGCCGGGCGTCTTTGAGAATTTCAACGTCTCGGTGGGCATCTGGGAGGATTTCTGGAAGGCCCTTGTCAGCAAGGACGGAAACCACAAATACACGCTGAGAAACCCGCGCACCCACGAGCCGATGAGGCAGATCGACGCGCAGCAGCTGATAGACCTGATCGCGCTTTCCGCTTGGAAGAGCGCCGAGCCGGGCGTCATATTCTTCGACAACATCAACAGGTACAACCCGTGCATAGAGGCAAAGGGCGGGCCGCTGCGCGCCACAAACCCGTGCGGCGAGCAGTCGCTGTACCCGTACGAGTCGTGCAACCTGGGCTCCATCAACCTTGCAAACTTTGTAAAGCGCAAGGCAGACGGCATGTACGAGTTTGACTGGCAGCGCTACGAGCAGGCGGTAAGGCTCTCCACGAGGTTCCTTGACAACATCATCGACATGAACAAGTATCCTGTCGAGGAGATAGAGGTGAACACCCGCGCTACAAGGAGGATTGGCCTTGGCATCATGGGCATCGCAGACCTGCTGTTCCTTCTCCGCATCCCGTACAACTCGAAGGACGGCTATGAGTTCATGAACAAGCTTGCAGAGGCCGTGTCGTATCTGAGCATGGACGAGTCCGTGGCGATCGCAAAATCGAGGGGCCCGTTCCCCATGTTCAAGGACACTGACTATGTCAAGGGCAGAATCCCGGTGGCAGGCTATTACGAGCTGCCAAAAGAGACGCACACGTACGACTGGGCTACGCTCATTGAAAAGATAAAGAAGAATGGCATACGCAACTCGTGGACGTCGACAATCGCTCCGACAGGCACGCTTTCCATGATTGCCGACACGGCAAACGGCGTCGAGCCCGTGTTTGCGCTTGTATTTGAAAAGCGCGTTACTGTTGGCAGGTTCTTTTACACCGACAAGGTGTTCGAGAACGTGCTGAAGGAAAACGGCCTGTACTCTGACGAGATACTGACCAAGATAGCAAACAACTATGGCTCTGTGCGAGGCATCGCCGAAATCCCGGAGTGGATGCAGAGGACGTTTGTCACTGCAATCGACATCCACTGGATGGACCACATCATGGCGCAGGCGGTGTGGCAGAAATGGATCTCTAACGCGATTGCCAAGACGATAAACATGCCCGGCGACGTGACTGCAGAAGACGTGAAGTGCTCGTACCTGCTGTCGCACGAGCTAGGGTTGAAAGGAGTCACGGTGTTCAGGGACGGCTCGCGGCAGGAGCAGGTATTGCACATCACCGGCAAGAACAACGGCGAAAAGCAGTTTACCGTCAAGCCGAGCAGGTACGTCGCCGACCATATCCAGAACAACATACAAGAGCCCTACGTGCGCGAGCAGATGCTAAAGATACTGAAGGAGCGGGGAGTCGACGACGGCACCGTCTTGCAGCAGGCAACGGCAGCGCCGCCGGCGGCGCCTGTTGCTGAAGTGCCCAAGAAGGCAACCCAGCCTGCAGCGATGCAGGTCATGTCTTCAAACGAGGACACCACCTGCCCGTCGTGCAAGGCCCGGCTCGTCATCACCGAAGGGTGCAACATCTGCATCGAGTGCGGCTTTAGCAGCTGCGCGTCGGGGTAGAAAATACAGATAATACACACACGCCACACACGCCCCTCATCCTCTTCTCTTTCTTTTCCCTTTTTTCAAAAACCCCGACGACTACTATGTTATTATATTGCTGGCCGGCGAACTGCAAATGTACGACAACATCATGATGATGATGGAAGGCAAGACCTGCCTGGTCACGGGAAGCACGTCGGGCATCGGAAAAGAGATAGCGGCCGGCCTTGCAGAGATGGGGGCAAGAGTCGTGCTCGTGGGCAGGAGCAGGGAAAAGTGCGAGGCTGCCGTGCAGGAAATTATTACTGCCGCACGCGGCGTTTCAGCAGGCCTGCTTTCATACCTTGTCGCAGACCTCTCGTCGCAAGAGTCGGTGCGCCGGCTGGCAAAAGAGTTTGCCGGCAGCCACGACAGGCTGCACGTGCTTGTAAACAACGCCGGCGTGTTCGTGTCAAAAAGGGAGCTGACGGCCGACGGCATTGAATGCACGCTTGCGGTAAACCACCTTGCGCCGTTTCTCCTGACCAGCCTGCTTCTTGGAAGGCTGAAGGCAGGAGCCCCTTCAAGGATAGTCACGACCAGCTCTGTCGCCCACAGGAGGGTAACGATAGACTTTGACGACCTGCAGATGAACAAAAACTACAGCGGGATACGCGCGTACGGCCAGTCCAAGCTTGCAAACATCCTGTTTACCCGGGAGCTGGCAAGGCGCCTGCAGGGAACGGGCGTCACTGCAAATTGCTTTCACCCCGGGGCGGTCAGGACGAACCTTGTGCGGGGCTCTGCCTACGGCCTTGTCTGGGGCGCTGCAAGCGTCTTTTTCACCAGCCCGCAAAAGGGCGCGGATACTGCGATCTACCTTGCCTCGTCAAGCGAGGTCGAGGGCGTCAGCGGCGAGTATTTCGTAAAGAGAAAACAGGTCAGGGCGTCTGACGCCGCGTACGACGACAACGCCGCTGAAAGGCTGTGGAGGGCAAGCGAGCAGCTTACCGGCACCGGCCAGGCCTGATGACTATAATTAATGCCACTCCTTATATGCCATGGTATGCATTAATAGGTAATGGGATTCTTGGACAGGTTACGCAAGAAAAAAGATGACCAGCCGCACGAAGCCGCGCAGGGCTCTGGCGCAACAACAAGCGAGCAGCCCAAGCGCGTCAAGAGGTACACGTCTGACGGCAAGCCTGTGTACGAATGATGATATAGGTCCGGCACGCAGGATAGAGAACAACAATATCGCAAGGATTTTCAAATTTCACAGGGTAAACTCTGCATTTCGTTTACGCACCTTGCCAATTTTCCAGCACGATTCGTATACAGCGAGAGATAGCGCTGGAACTGCGTAGATAAAGCGAGCAAGCTTTTGTTAGCAGGCCTTGTAGTCCCTGCACACGGTGTTTTTTCCATGGATCTGCTGGAAGCAGCAATGTGGGTCGCTCTGGGCTTTTTCACGACACTTGCCGGCCTGGAAGTGGCGTGGAGGGAAGTGGGCCTGAGGAAAAAGGAGCAAGAGGCCGCCTTGGTATAACGGCGGCGGCTTGTTTGCATGTATGTACACCTCTTGCGACGAGGCGCCACCTTTTCAGGCGCCTTCTTGCTGCAATATATTGTGATGCAATGAAAAAAAATCCTGCGCAAGGTTCCTCCTTCCCTGCTAGATATTATATAAGGAGGAACCTGCTCGTCCGTGTGCAGAACAAGAGCCACTGTCTTCTTGCATAGAACAAGATTACAGAAAGACTTTAAAATTTAAGCAACAACTGTTGCCATCAAAGTGATAAGGGAATTGGCAGGTGCGCTGTTCCTTTTCGCACTTTTCTTTGGGGGCTTTGCATCTGCACATGCGCAAAGCCAGCTGCCAAGTGTCAGCGAGAGTTACAGTAGCACAGGTTTCAAGATAGAGTTCCCCCGGGGGTGGAACGGCACGCTTGCAGACGGGAAATATCCCGTGTTCAGCCCAGCGGCGCAGGCTGACACGTCAATGAGCGTCATCGTGGCAAACAGGCTCGAAGTGAAAAACCTGATAATGTCGGGGGTTCGCATCCCGCTAGGGTTGGACGGCAGCAGCGGCAGCGATGGCGAGGGAGAGGGGGAGGAGGAGCAGCAACAATGCCAGAGGACGCTTGCCGAGCTGGCGCCGGTAAACGGCATCAACGTGTTTCATACGATCCTGGAATGCACGGGCGAGCAGCAGCAACGCTACGAGATAACCGACAGCTACATCTTTTTCACGCTGACAAAGTCGATTGCAGTCGGATATTCGGCCCCGTCCAGGGATGCATACGACAGGTACCTGCCCGACTTTACAAACTCGCTAAAGACGGTCAGGGTGGACGAGCCGGTCAACCTCCGGTCGGGGCTTGAAATCGTCCTTGGCATCACGAAATTCTACAAAAAAACCATAGACATCCAGGCTGCCAACAACAACAGCAGCATAGACATGGTGATCGGGGCCTCGTCAAACAACGTCAACGTTGCGTTTGACGAGCCCGGCAAGCGCTTTGTAATCAAGGTCAACAACGGGCAGACGACTACAGGGCAGGGCGGTCGGCTGCTGGTTCCCGTAGACAAGACCCTGCGCGGTCCGTACCAGGTACACGTGGACGGCGTGCCCGCACCCGACCCGCTTGTAATCGAGGACACCCAGACAAAAGAAAAGCTTGTCCTGGTAGAGTACGGCGAGGGGGCACGCCAGATCGTCATCACCGGGGCAGAGGTGGTCCCGGAATTCCCCCTGCAGGCGGCGGGAATAATGCTTGGAGCCGTCCTTTCAGCATCAATCCTGTACCAGCGCAAAAAAGCATCATCATCGTCGTTATCGGGAGGTCAGGGGAGCTATCCCTCCACACACCCTTGCGTCCCTACTCAGCCTGACCCCGTCTTCCGGGGCAAGTAGGCTGCTTTTCTCTTAAAAGAATTCAGCAGGCTGAATGTAGAGCCGTACACTAGAGGGCCTCTGCGGCAGATAGCCCCGGCCAATATACATATACACACTCCACATCGATTAAATACAAAACAAGTTCCATCCACACGATGGTTCTGCAGCCGCCATATGATAATAATGCAGCTCAAGTCAACCCAGCAGGAAGAGGCGTTTGCAAACATTGCCGCAATCATAAACAGGCTGCATGAAAGCCACGGCTACCGGATAAGGGGGCACGAGGTCCACCAGACCCGGGGAGTGATGGCCAAGACGTCGCTTCCTGAAAGGGCCAAAATGGTTTCGCGTTTTTGCGCGCGCAACGACATACAATACCTTGCATACCACTCCCCGATACTTGGCAGGGGCCAGAACATCTGGGAAGACGGCTGGCGGGAGAAGGTCAAGGAGTCGCTTGCGCTCACCATCCGGGAGGCGCAGGCAGTGAGAAAAGAGGCCGGCCTTTCAAGCAAGGTGGTAATAGTGTTCCACCTGACAAGCTACGTGCCTTCAAGCAAGATGCCAAGGACGCATGAAGAAAAGCTTGCGCTTTACCGGGCCGCAGAGCAGGGATTCCTGGAATTCTTTGGCGAGCAAGATGCGGACGGCTGCATCCTGGCGGTTGAAAACACGTACCCGAGGAATGACGGGGACTCGGCAAGCGTCGGGCCCTTCCACCCGTCGGATCTGGGCCGGATGGAAAAACACGGCGTCAGGACGGTCCTTGACCTTGCCCACTACCAGCTGTATTCAAACTACCTGAGCCGCGGAAAGGGCAAGCCCGCCGGCGACCTGGACAGGGAAAGGTACGGGCATGCGCCCTCTTGGGGCCAGTGCATAAAGGCGCTTGCAAGCTCGCTTGTGCTACTCCACATCAGCGACGCAAGTGGGTTTGAAGTCAGGGGCGAGGGCCTCCCGGTAGGAACCGGCGAGATACCCTTTGCAGACGTGCTTGGCGCCTGCAATTCGCTTGGCAGGGACGTACAGGGCACGATAGAATTGAACTGCGGCCACCTGCAGCAAGGCAGGCTGCAGCTTGAAAGCGCCAGGTGGCTCTTGGAGAACGTTCCCGGCGTGTTTCAGGAGACCTGAGAGCGCGCGAGCGCGTACAGACACACAGACATTAATACGAGAAAGCTCGTAGCTGGTCTCGTTGAATTATTCTTCCAGCCCCGAGTCCCGCGTGCTTGCCAGGCTGACAGGCGGCGGTTTTGACCGTGCAAAGACTGCAAAAAGCATCGAGAAGTTTATCGCCGGCTATGTCAAGGCCGCGCGGGCAGAAGGGGGAGTCGTGGTGGGCCTCTCTGGCGGCCTGGACTCTGCCGTGGTGGCGGCGCTGTGCGCAAGGGCGCTTGGCGGAAGCGGGAGGGTGCTCGGCCTAATCCTTCCCGGCGCGTCGACCCCGAACGAGGACGTGGAGGACGCGGCGGCGCATGCCCGAGAACTTGGCATCGAGCACCAGACCATCAACATAGAGCCAATAGTCGAAAGGTGCATGCAGGTTCTGCCAGATATTGACAACAAGGTCGCGCGGGGCAACCTGACTGCAAGGGTGCGCATGTCCGTGCTCTACTACCACGCGTACGTGGGCAGGAGGCTGGTTGCGGGGACAAGCGACAAGAGCGAGATCAGCATCGGCTATTTCACGAAATTTGGCGACGGCGGGGCAGACATGATCCCGATAGCCGGCCTGTACAAGACGCAGGTCAGGGAGCTTGGGAGGTACCTGAAGGTGCCCGGCGCAATACTGCAAAAAAAGAGCAGCCCGAGGCTCTGGGCAGACCACACTGCGGAAGACGAGATAGGGATGAGCTATGAAACAATTGATCCCATCCTGTACATGCTGGTGGACAGGAAAAAAACTGCAAAGGAAGCAGCTGCAGCGCTTGGCGTGCCAATCGACACGGTAAAAAGGGTGCAGGCGATGGTTGTAAAGAGCGCACACAAGCGCGCAATGCCTGCCGCGCCGCCAAGACTGTGACCTTTTTTCTGCAGAACCGCAAGAGCTTGCTTGCAGCAGCAGAAATTATTTATTTTCTTGCAGCCATGCCATATAGATAGAGATAGAGGAAGAGGCATATGCGCAAGCCGGTGCTGCTGATAGATGACGCAAAGGAATCGCTTGAAGCAATCAGGCTGTTCCGGGAATCCGGCCAAGCCTACGTTGAATACCACATCAAGAAATTCGAGGAGAGCTGCTGCGGCGAGCTTCCAACCACCCGCGCCCCGTCGGTTTTCGCCCCAGAGGGGATATTCAAGGGGCTGGAAGGCGTCAGGGACTATTTGTCAATTGAAAAGCAGCCGGACACGGGCGAGAGCGCGTACTGGTAGCTCTCTGCTACTGCGGCAGGTCCACATAAACCGCGCCGTCTTTTTCAACCACGCGATACAGCACGAGGTCGCCTGACTTTCTCCACTCGGGCGACTGCTCGACCCAGGTGGCCTCCTTCTTCCATGACTTCATGTTCTCCAGCCTGCCAGTGAACACGTTGTACTCGTAGCCGTGCATGTGGCAGACGATGTTGTCGCCGTTAAAGTCGCCTTTTGCAAGCGACGCGCCCCTGTGCGGGCAGGAATTGTTGCAGGCAAACAGCCTGCCGCGCCTTTTTCCCACCAGCACTTCGATGCTGTTAATAGCAAAAACCTTCCAGCAGTCGTCAGGAATTTCGCCGCTTGCGCATACCCTGTGAAGCATCGTAACAAAAAAGGAGAACGCAAAGCGGCCGTATTAACCTTAGAGGTGTATCAGGCTTCCTTGCGCTCCTGTGTGCGGAGACTGCCCTGCGAACTTTCTCCTGAAATGTCCCGACGGCCTCTTTGAGAGGAGCTCTATGAACCACGCCTCGTGCTCGACTTCTTCCTGCATTATCCTCTGCGCAATGTCGTACGTCCTTGGGTCCTTGCCTGCGGTCATGTCGCAGACCTCTCCCCACGACCTTATGGCGCATTGCTCGGCCTCCAGCAGCACCTTCAGTATGGAATTGATGTCCTCCCAGTTGTCGGGAAGGAAAGCATCGGGACAGCCTGCCTGGTCTGCAAACTTTCTGATGTCCCTTGGAAGCGAGCCGCCAAGCTCGTACAGCCTCGGGACCATCGCCTCAAAGTGGTTCCTGTCTTCTATCCTTGCGTCCTCGACTATTTCCTTTATGCCTTCGCCTTCAAGGCCGGTGCAGTGCATCCTCAGGATCGTGTAGTAATAGTACGTCGTGAACTCTGCACCGACTCCCTTCCGGATCAGGTCCTTCAGCTTGTCGACGTTGACGCCGTTTTTCTTCAGGACTTCAAGCGCGACGATGTTTGGCACTGGCTTTGTCGTTTTCGCATAATCTGCCTCAGACATTGAGAACAATAGTACCAAAAATAATTAAAGAGTTGCGAACTTTTGCGCTGTTGGATGGTGTTTCTGCTCATCTATGTGTAGGCGCCGACTACCTGTGTTGTTTCTGAACTCTGCTGCTGTTCTTCAGGGGCGGCGCTGTTGGATGGCAGCTTTAGCATCTTTTCCGCGGTTGTAAAGTGCGCCAGATATGCCCTTCCCTTTTCGGTTATCAGCAGGGACCTGTCTGGCAGCTCTTCCAAAAGCCCGCTCTGCCAGGCCAGCTCTACATAACCCTGCAGCATAGAGTGGGACAGGTTGGCCTTGTATATGACGTGCGTCCTCTTGGTTTTCTGCTCGCAAACGTGGAGGATTTCTGCGACTATTGCATGCATGCTCCGTGGCTTTATAAGACTCCTTCTATGGGAAAATACTGATGAAACTTCCTTTAACATGGCACTAGAATTACGGTACAGAAGTTATTATAGTTATTGGGCAGAGAATCTATAGCTGACACATATTATTAAATTTAATTGCAAAGTTGGGTTTTTGCCTCTGAAACCATCGTGATAATGGCGTGTATTATTCACATGAACAGCCAAAAGTTACTTTAGCAGGGACTGCATTTCCATCAGCCTTCTTACCCGCTCTTCAACGGGCGGATGAGTAGAAAAGAGGTTCGAGAGCGAGCCCCTTGACAGGGCGGGCATGATGAAAAATGTGTTGAGGCTTGCAGCCTGTTCGAGCTCCCTCTGGGGGGCGGCCTTTATCTTGCCGCTTATCTTTAAAAGCGCGTTTGCGAGCTTTTCCGGCTTGCGTGTCATCTGCGCCGATCCCCTGTCTGCGGCAAACTCCCTGTACCGCGATATTGCCCGTATGATCAAAAAGCTCACAAACCACGTTATCGCGGCAACTGCAATTATTATCACTATCGCGCCTGCGCCGTTGTTGTTCCTGCCGCCGCCGTAGTATCCATAACCGTAACCGCCGAACATGCTGCTGAAAAGCCCGAACCGCATAAGGGAGAACGCGACTATGGAGAAGAGGCTTGCAAGCGTGATGACAAGCACGTCCCTGTTTTTTACGTGCGCAAGCTCGTGTGCAAGCACGCCCTCAAGCTCGTCATCGTCGAGCGTGTTCATGAGGCCTGCAGTCGCCGCCACCACGGCGCTTTTTGGGCTCTTGCCCGTTGCAAAGGCGTTTGGAATCTGCGTGTTCATGACTGCGATCTTGGGCATCGGAAGGCCGTTCTCTGCGGCAAGCCTTTCCACGATTGCGTGCAGCTTTGGATACTGGTCCTTTGTAACGACCTTTGCGCCAGAGCTCCACAAGACTATTTTGTCAGAAAAGTACCACTGCGCAAGAACCATCAGCCCTCCGATTATTGCGATGGGGATGTAGCCGACCCCGAGGTATACCAGGACGCCCAGAAACACCAGGTAGAGCACTGCTAGAACCGCAAAGCTCAGGATCATCCTAGCTGTGAGACCGGTATCTCTCTGGAATTGAGCCGTGACCGTGCTACCTCACGTTATCTTTGCACGTTTGGACAAATAAGGCATACTGCTACTGTTGCGGCCACGGTTCATGCCGCCGGGCTGCATAGAAAGAGACGGACAGGCAAAACGCGGCCAGCAAACCTACCCGACAAAAAGTGCGAATATAGATCTTTTAGCTAGAAGCAGATGTCATCAACGCAAGCTCGGTTTTTGATCAAGCATTCCAAGCTAGGATTTCTTTAAGGCAACTAGCCTGTCAGTTTATGACGACAAAAGAATGTTCAAGATCATGTCGCTGATAGTTGGCGGGATCGTGCTCATGGCAATGGGCGTCTACGTGCTGAGCGTGACCGACGTACAGTTCCCAAGCATCCAGTGGCCGCAAATCCAGTTGCCCGACGTGAACTGGGTGATAGTCGGGTGGGTCGTGATCGTGGGCGGGCTGGTGTCTGCCGGCACCGGGCTCATCGCCTCACGCTTGACGTGAGGAAAATTTTCTCTGCATTTCCTTTCTTTCTCTCTGTCTGCCTGGCAGTGGCTCCTCCTTGGAATCTCTCTGACACCGATCTTTTCCCATTTTTAAATTAAAAGTACTTTTCCCTTATCTTGCGCCTCTCCAGCTCTTCTGCGTATTGCTTGAGGGTCCTTATGTCCGGTGTGAGCACCAGGTCCTTGTGCGTGGCAGGAGGATGGGCAATGCGCAGCACCGTCGCTTTCAGGTACTTGTTGTGCTCGCTTTCCTGAGCGCAGTCGCGGGAGCAGAAAAAGCCAAACACGTAGCTGTTCCGCGCGATGGTGTAAAAGAAAGTGCTTGCAGAAAGGTCGGCGTCGCACCGCAGGCACCTTGTTGCGTCCATAGTTTCCTAATGTTGTTGTTGCGCCTCGCCTATTTTTATATCATCATCGCCTGCATGTGAAGATTCTGGTTCGCCTGCTCTCTCTCTGTGTATGTGTATTCAGGATCTGTATTTATCTTCAAAGATCTTGTACGGCCGGCTTGCACCAAGTGAATGATATTTCCATTTTGTACGGCCGATGCTCACTTCGCTAAAGTTCGCTTGCATTTCCGGGCCAAGACGTGAATGAAACTCGTTTCCTATCGTGATGTGGTTTGGCCTTGTGAGGTTCTGCATCTTTGCAGTCAAGTTCATGGTGAGGCTGATGATATCGATATGAGACCTGCGCCTGTCAGAGCCGTACCTGACTATGGTGTTGTTTCCATAGTCCGCAGTTGCCTTGACGCTTATTCTTGGCAGGGATTCTTGTTCTAGCACAGGGTTCATGCCGTCCTTTACTACCTGCACCACTGATCTTGCACAGTTTACAATATTATTTGCCGAGGCTGCATTCCCATCTATGCCGTCCTCCTCTTCCTCCCTATTCTTCTTCTCTTCGGGCGGGAAATATCCGAGCACTGCATCTCCAACGTACTTTAGTACATAGCCGCCGTAATGCTCAATGACGTATGCCACTTCCTGCAAATATATTGTAACAAGCTTTGACAGCAAGTCAGGGCTCAGTTCGGAGCTCAGTTTTGTCGAGCCCACAATGTCGACAAACATCACGTACAGGGGAAGCTGCTGGGAATCATGTTTTCTCAGAAATGCATTAGAGCGGGAGATCGCCATGTGGTGATACTCGAATCCGCCTTCAAGAGATTCCCTTATCCTCCGTTGGCAATAGTCAACCAGCAGGGCAATAGCGGTGGCATTATTATTACTACCTTCAACTCCTCTTTGAAGCGATCCCATACATCCTATAACATCTCACAAATGTGAGATCGTTTCTTAAGTTGGTTGCTCATTTGCCTTACTACTTTCAACAACTGAAAATTCTTAGAGAACCTTGCATGATGGCTGTTTATTACTTGCAATAGTCTTCCAGAGATGTACATATATGGTGGTTTCAAGTCAGGATGCTGTCAGGCAGGTAAGCTCCTCTGCCAGCGCTGTACGGCAGGTAACCCGCCTTGTGCTGATAACGCTCTTGATAACAGGGGCGACATGGCTGGGTCTCTACCTTTTTGAGCAGCTTCTTGCGCCCGACCTTGGGATAGGGCAATTCCACATGCAGCTTACGGGGAGCGCCATCACCGCAGCCATATCGTTTGTCCTGATTTATGCAGTCAGGCGGATTGTGCACAGGAACATCGCAAGAATCAACCCGCATTTTTCCACCATCCTCTCGTTCTTTGTCATCATAATCATTTCCTTGATCGCGGCGGTAGTACTGATGCACCAGTGGGGCATAAACCCGCAGGTCATACTGGTAAGCGGCGGGCTAACCGCAGTCATAACGGGCATTGCTCTGTCTGCGATAATGGGCAACATCCTGGCAGGCGGGCTGGTGCTGACTGCTTTTCCGGCAAGGGTGAGCGACCACGTCTTTATGGTGGGGGACAACATCCACGGGGTAATCAACGACGTGCGCCTGATGTATACCAAGATCATCACGGACGAGGGCATGGAATACTATATTCCAAACAACGCCATAGTGCAGGGGTCTGTCAGGATAGTCAAGGAGAGGCCGCTGAAGCACCTGCTGCCCATCATCGAGGGAGAGCATATACAGGTAATCGCCTCTACTGCTGATAGATATACTGGGACTGTGTCCAGGATCACTCCAAAGTTCTTTATCCTGGCAAGCGATGATGATGCGAACAAGGAAATAGTGCTTGCAAACGCAAATCTCATGTCAGGCCAGTACGTGATAATAAAAGACAGGGCTGGAAAAAAATGACAAGCAAAACCGCCGATCTATAATCTCCTCAGGACAGCCAAGGTTGCCAAGTCACGCACGCCAAATATATACAAGAAGAGGTCTTGCGCCTGGATGTCAAGTCTAACAGGAAATACACTCAGACGCTAGACCCCAAAATATATAGCGCGCAAGTAGCTAATAATCTAACCTGATCTGCTGTACCGATATTATGAATATTCTCTTTTATAGAAGAATATTTTTCTATATACCATGGGTCTACTGACGTGGGTCATCGTTGCCGTGGTTGTCGTGTTGATAATAGGAATAGGCGTTGAGGCATTCTTTTCAGGCCTGATATCCGGGGCAGAAAAGCTTGGCAGCAATCCTGTCATTAAAAACGCGACAGAAGAAGGCAAGAATTTCGCCAAGGATGCTGTCCAGAACGCAACCAGCGGAATAGTAAAGTAATATAGCTTCTGCCTTTGTGCATCTATAAACTGCCACTTATTTTCTATTCCTTCCAACACTTTATACCAGTTCTTGATCTCTACCAGCTGAATCTTGGGGTGACAAGAAGTATCATTAAGTCGGATTCTATCTCTTGAAATTGATTTCCCATTGTAATCGTAAGATAATTCTACGAGATTAGCGTGCCAGAACTATGTTACAGAACTATTATATAGTAAGTTCTCTTATTAAGAGAATAATGCCAAATAGTATCCTAAATTGGGTATATGGAGGTAGCATATCACGACCGACCTTATGAAGGAGTATGATTTTAGGACCGTACCTTCAACAGGAACTCCGAGCAACACATACTGGGGTGTGAAGTCGTGGCAAAATAACGCACCAGCACCACAGTATGTATTCAATGATAGCACGGCATGGATTGGAAACGCTGCTAATCTTGTTGTGACTACTCGAAATTCGAATTCGGGCACTCAGCAACAGGGCTGGTGTGCTGGCATACAAGGGTGTGACCCTTGGGGTGTATGTGCGACAGGCGGTAGCACCATAATCAAGACAGCATCTAATTCCAATTCAATGTTCACAGGTCTTCCAGTCATTCCCAAAGTGGGAGGCGTGGAGGTTAGTACGATCAATGTCGAATGCTTTGCGGGTTGGTTTTCATCATCCGCGCCGGGAGCGTCTGGTCCGCAGTATGCAAATATCCTCATCAACTTTTGGTACAAACATAAGACTCAACCCCGAGCATTGGTAATAGACTTTGCAATAGGATATCTTGTAAGATCCGGGTCTTCGTGGGTTCAGAGGACTGATGTGCCTGTTGGCGGTCAATATTCCGGTGACCACATAATTGCAAATAACAGCGGATTGACAACATATCATTACGCATACTGTTTGCAAAGAATGAATAGCTCAAATACAATATACTTTTTGCAAACAGATGTCAAGCCTGTTGTGCTTGCAGCTTTCAATTCTTCTCTGTTCAACAATCCTCCATCAGGAATACCTGCAATAGGCAATAGGACTGATTATGACTGGGTGGGAGTTGAAGTGGGAGCAGAAATTGATACAAGCACCCAAGCAGGTACTGGGACACTAAAGGTCGCAATCCAGAAATGCAGAGTGGACTGGTAAGGAGTAGATCCTTATAAGTCTCATTCACTGATGATTGGAGAGATATACGATGTTGCGAATGCTTGGAATAATGTCTACATTTGTTATTGTCTTGTTGTTGAACATGATATCAAGCCTGGCAGGAGTGGCATTCGCACAACCAAGCTTGCAGGATTCGTACCAGCTCACCACATTTGGCTCCCAGCCGGACTGGAGCCCTGACGGGAATCGGATATTGTTTGTCAGTTATTCGACGTACGGGCCAAGTACGTCAGAGATATGGGAAATAAATATCGACGGCAGCAATCCCCGCCTTGTAAAGGCGTCAGATAACACCGGAGTGTTTCACCCGAAATACAGCCCTGACGGCAAGCACATAGGGTTCATTGGAAGCGCAAAAGCAGATAGCACTACGTCAATTTTTGTGGCAAATATCGACGGCAGTGACAGTAGAGAATACATCAAGGACAATTATATTAGCACTTTTACATGGACGCCTGACGGGAATATAATATACGTCCAGTACAATACAACCGCAGAAAATGCTGCATCCATAAAACTATTGCAAGCGTCGGGCGACGCGGGGAGTCAAGTCCGCCTTCTAAAAAGAGTCTCGATCTCAGATATGGGCGCCAATGCAACCATGCTGAGCATTGCAGGAAACATCGCAGTCAGCGAGAATGGGACGAAGCTATTGTTTACTGCATATACCGGGCCAAACGGCGACATCTATTCTCTTGATCTGTCAAATGGCAACCTGCAAAAAATAGGCAGCAATAATAGTGAATTACATGGCCTTAGCTTTGTAGGCATGAGCGCAGATGGTCATACGATGTTTGTCAGCGAATCTGGATCGTTCAGCTCTCCCAGCAATACCCTATACTCTGTAGATCTGAAGAATGCTAAAGAAAAAGTCCAGCTGTCCACATCCGGAAACTTTGATTATTCTGTCTACGAAAAACTTGGAAGCAATGCTACAATTGCAACGGATAGTGGCAATTCTACAGGTTTTACCTTCAAGCCATTTATAGCATATGCCTTTGCAGATGCATATCCTGCCTCATTTGACAAAGATACTTGGAGCAAATTTGGGATATATATTGCATGTTCAGACAAATGTGAGCCAAGAGCGCCGACAGCATTCTCTGGCGGCTATATTGTTGAGAATGGGAAATATGTAAAAACCCAGACGCTTTCAACAAGCCAGCTTTCTTTTATATTGATTCCTTTGACAGGTGCAGGAATAGGTGTGGCTGCTGTTTATCTTAGGAAAAGAAGACGAAAATGATTCTCGTCTTGAATTGCTGACCTGCAAAAATCACATATCAAACGCAAATTATGCAATTTGATGCATAAAAACAGCCGCGGCTAAGACGAATGTGTAAATACTCTGTAAAAAATAATTCTTTATGACAGGGGATAGCAGTAGTAGCGGCGGCAAGCATGGAACTGCTGGCAGTGATGATTATCACAGCAGCGATAATGAGGACGACAAGGGTGGCATCGAAGGTTATCATCATAATAATAATAGTAGTAGTACCACCGGCGGCCGTCGCGCCTCACAAGCACATTTTCTATATGCAGATTATTCGCCACTGGAAGACGACCGAAACCTTATCGAGATGCTAAAGAATTTTGTGTCGCTAGCTGCGCAGGTGATACAGCGTCACGAAGTAGACGTGAAATGTATATCCCTGATGCATGATTCAGAGCTGTTGCGGGAAGAAATCGTCTCGGCCATAAGGAATACCCGGGCGACAGCCACAGACACGATAGACAGGTTCTATGAAAGAAATTCTGATGTCTTTGCGTCCGTCGCAGGTTTGCAGTCTGCCGGCGGCAATACCTTCCTGACCGACGCAAAAGCTTCGCTTGCCAAGATGTTGACTGACGTTGAGACAGGCTCTTTACAGCAGCAAGAGAAACACAAAGAGAACATAATCTCAATAATAAACACAAATCGCATCGCCGCAGTCAATGCCGTGCAGGGCTGGCTGTCCGATGAGAATCGCAATTTCACGCGACCAGTCCTTGCAAACCTCTCAGTTGAGCTGGCGGCGCACGTCGATCCTGCGACCAGCAATAACACTTACAGGGTTATTCGCACCGCATCGACAGAGATAGCAACTACCTCCGCCGCCGCTGTCACGAACAAAAAAGAAGAGAAGAAAGGCGGCGGTGAAAAGGCAGCAGCGGCAGCAGCAACAACGCCACCAACGCGATTCTCGTACGTCTTTGAGTTCGAGGCCACCGGCGTAGAGTTCTGGAACTATCGCAAGAAGGTCTTTGATCTTGGAATAAAGGAATTGATGCTTCCTGTCGGCATGAAGCTTCCCATGTCGGAAAAAGTCAAGAGTACCTTCAGGCTTTCCTCCAGAAAGGAGGAGCCTGCCAAGGAGCCGCATTTTACAAAGGCGGACGACTTTTACATATCCTCAGTGGCTTTGCGGGGCGAAAAAACCCTCGAAGTGCGGCTGGCATCAGACATAGCTGCCACTGCCGCCGTTGCTGGTAGGCCGGCAGGAGGAGGGGATAAGGGCGAGTTTTTTTCCATCGTCTTTGACGTAACAAGTTTGCCGGGCTCGACGCACACTTCTTCTTCTCCTTCTGCAAATTCTACTCTTCCGGCAACAACCCACCCGACAATACACTACACGGACAACAGGGAAAGAGGAAGAGGAGGGCAAGCTACCATGGAAGAAACGGATCTGCTTCAAATAAAAGAGATTGAACAGGCAACGGACTTGCGCAAGCTAGCGATGTTTGGCACGGAAGTATTGGCCAGGATGCAGATTTTGCGGGATCCTGGCATACTTGCCTTGAAAGGCAAATTAAAGTTGCTTACAGTGGATGAAAAGGAGGCAATATCTATGTCAAGGCGTGACGCCAGTGACGCGGCGATGGCCAGCTCCGGCGCTGCTGC
The DNA here is from genome assembly GCF_000698785.1 of Nitrososphaera viennensis EN76. GTDB lineage: Archaea > Thermoproteota > Nitrososphaeria > Nitrososphaerales > Nitrososphaeraceae > Nitrososphaera > Nitrososphaera viennensis. The sequence goes on along the minus strand of NZ_CP007536.1, from coordinate 1,694,534 downwards.
TACTGCTACATCTGCTCTGGTGTTAATTGACTATCATCTCCTTTTCGATCTTCTTGAAGCGCTGGCCAGATCATTTGGCCCCGTGGTTGAGAAGCTGAAAGAAAAAACGCCTGTGAAAGAAGAATTGATACTGCGACAAGAGTTGGAAGGAGGACAAAGAAAAGAATTTGCCGTCAGGCTCGATGACCTTAGGTCGCAGCTGGGAGAAACGTCTCATGGCAAGACTATATGGAATATCGTCTTTGCCTAGCGCATGTCGAACTGGTATATATGACCGCGCACCGTATATCTCTCTCAGAAACTTGCACAAACAATGTGTGCATGCGGACGGCCTGAGCCACGTGCATATATAGGAATGTGGCAAATATCTTCGATATCATATAGATATTCAGTCAGCCTATTTTTATAGCGATTTTTGACAAGCTTTTGTTAGTCATGGTCAAGGTAACAAAGTCTGTCTATATAGAAATTGAAAAAGACGGGCAGAAAATAACTTTTGGTCCGGACGAGATCGAAGATATCAAACGGCAGCTGGATGCCGCTATAAGGGAAAAAGGCAGGGAATTCCAGGCAAAGCTAAAGGCCAAGCGAAAAGTAAAGGCGCTTGCAAAAGTAACAAAAGTAGCAACAGTATACCACATGAGCGACAAGAAAAAGAAAGAGATCCTTGATAACGTGGACAAAAAGCTGTCTGGCACGCCAAAAACCCTCTCCGCCCTTCTGGACGGCGTATCCTACGTTCCGAACTACCTGCCTATGATAAGAAAGATGGTGGAGGGCCAGCAGAACGTTGCAAAGAAGCAGGTAGGCAAGAGGACGCTGTACTATCTAAAGGATGGGAAAAACATGCAACTATAGAGGCGTTTTGCACATACACACATACGTGCATGCCGCTACTGCCGTGAGATCAGCAGCGCCGGCCCGCCCTTGAGCTTTGTGGTGCTCTGCTGAGCAGGCCGAGCTGTCTCAGCAGCATCTCCTTCTCTATCCGGAGAACCTATGCCAGATAAGTTCTCAATGGGTTCTGCACTACTGCTGTTTCTTCGTTCGTTCATTCGTTGTTTGTCATCATTGCACTTCAACCGGAGGCAGCACGAATGTGTCAGAGATTGGAGCAGGCAGGTCGTTTCCGTTTTCCGCAACTATCGAAACCTGGATCGTGTATGCATCATTGTTTACCAGCACAGGGCCCTGGACGTGGTACGCGCCGTCACTTGCCACTCCTTCGTTGTCCGTCAGGTCAGGCCCCCAAGTGACAAATTGTCCGGTGTTGTTTGTTGCTGCTGCGGAGGGCACAAGCTCAAGGTCCAGTATGCCGTCTGAATCTTCAAACTGGTTGCTGTACAGGGTTGACGCTGAATCTGCTATAGTCACGTTGTACGTGATGCTTAAATCTGGCGGGATCACGGCCGCGCTTTCATGCGGCACAAATGACAGCGTCACCCTTGACAGCTTGCTCGAATTAAACGGCAGTGCGTTTCCGCCAATTAGCATGTCCATGTTGCTTCCCTCTTCAAACTCGCTGCCCACGATGATCCTGCCCTTTGCCTCGGGGTCTGCACTATCGTGGTAATCGTAGGTTCCCGGCGCAGTAAACGTGTGCGTGAAAAAGCCCCCGGGCGCTATCATGTCCGAGTCAAACTCTGCTCCTTGCGGGATGTCGGAGGAGCCTGCGTCCACGGTAACAGAGTGTTCCGACTGGTCATCGTTGAACCATATGACGGTCATGCCGGTTGGTATTGAAATCGTCGTCGGCTGGAATGATGTAAATCCCAGATCCGTAAACGGGATTCTGACTGCAAACGAGGGGTCTTCTCTTGCTTGGCTGTAACCCGGCTGGGGGTTGAATGCGGTGGTGGTGGTAGTATTTGTCTGCGAGAGTGCGTTCTGGACTGGTGTTCCTGCAGATAATGCTGCTGCAAGAAGAATTGCTGCAGCAAGAACTGCACTACTGTACCCGAATTCGAACATGAGCAGTAAAGCACCGTATCGCCTATAAGCATGGAAGGAGCAGCATACTGGTAGCTGCCTATCAGTAAAAGAACAGTTTATCCATCATAGACGATCTGACGCTTCTTTGCATACCTTGAAATCCAAACTAAGCTACTTTCATTTCCTGCCGTGCCGCCAATAATCCTGCAACATAAAATAATGCACTCATCCTAGTTCTAGTCAACGAAGTTAAGGCAGGTGTTATTGATTGGCTGCAAAAACTGCAAGTTTGAAAAGACAGTAAACGGCATTGTCCTGAATTGCTATTCCGAGTTTGACGTACATATGCTGCATGATGCAAACCGTGGGCCGCCGTTATGAACCAAAGGCTATCTCCGAGTTGCTGTTCTGCCAGATCCTGCGATCAAACCATTGATCACATAGTTTAACATGTTTTAACATATTGTAACATATGCGCACCTCCCCCTCTCCTCAAGGTGCTTGCTGCCTTAACTAGCATGTACCTGACAATAATTCAGTATGAATGATTTAGAAGATCTGGTTGCCAAGGAGTCAGCGCCACCAGACTCTTCCGATATCATGTGTCAAAAATGTGGAAAACAAGTTGCCGAGGTCTTTCAAGTGACCGGGGATTTCTGCCTGCAATGCTGGCAGGACGAGACTCATCCTGATATTGAGACAAGAGGCTAAGACGCCAAAAGCTTGCCAGAAATCCACCGCCTGTCAGTTTTCAAAGATAAGCAGTTACGCGACTCATTATATTTGGAATTGCATAACTAATCTATGTTAGGCATTCTAAAAACGAGCAAGCGAGGGTACTTGTGGGTCACGCTCGGCTTTTTCCTTGTCAGTCTAGCCATTCACTGGACGTTTGCCTGGTTTGCATACGTCCAGGAGCAGCAGGATCACAACCAGCCTATAGAGACAAGCGGCTACATTAACCAGACCATGCGCGACACGATGGAAAATTGGCAATCTGAATTCTTGCAGCTGATATGGCAGGTTGCGGGCCTTTCATTTCTATTGTACGTTGGATCCCCTCAATCAAAGGAATCGACCGACAGGATTGAAGCAAAGATTGACTTGCTGGCCAAGAGTCTAAAAGAGTTCACAGAGGATCCCGAGAAGGTAAAGGAATTGCTCAATGACATAGACAAAAAGTATTACAAAAATAGCTGCTGATACGGAGCCTTCCTTTTCTTCAGTCAGAGCACTTGACACTGGACATGCAGGTTGTTGGCGATTACAAAGGAAAAATGTGCCTGCGGCCCTGACAATCGCAGTGCCAGTCATTTTTTACTAGCACTCTGACACTTTCATCTTTAACATGACGGTTTCAGCCACGTCCTTTAGCAGCCTGGCTTGCCCCTCATTGTCCGGCTCCTTGACTCCAAGTCAATGAATGTACCTGTTTTGTGCATATATAAAACAAGAAAATTGCGCTTCTTTCAGGAAGAAAAATAGAAGTACGCTTTTCAAGCAAATACAGTGTATAACATATACAAATAAAAACACATACGCGCGCTGCCTAGCACGCTGCTGCCCAATGGTATACGTCTTCTGAATCAAAATGGGCAGTACAATTGCTTCCGTTGTCTAGCGTGTACGTGATCTCCATCGCAAACACGTTCCCCTTACTCTTTGGATGCCACGATCCCGACCTCTCGTAATCAGTGGTTCCTCCTTCCATCCAAGTGATAGGAATTCCAATCACTCCTGCCCACCAGCCCGGATGCTGGTTATCACGTGCAAGATTGGCCGAGAGTGAGGTCTTGTGTTTTAGTTCACTGGATCCTTCCACATTGCCGAGGTTCTCCTGTTTCGCCTTGTTGACCAGCTTCACGACAACCGCCCTGACCTCTTTTTCTTCTTTTTTCTTCTTGTTCTTGTCGTCGTCGCTGCTCTGCAGCTTTACCGTCAGCATTAACCTTCCTGATTCAAGTGAATTGAGCGACTCTGCGGGGGCTGGCGTGCACTCAAAGTCAACATGGTATGGACAGGTAATTGTATCATTGGAATCAAGTCCATTCCGTTGCGCTTTTCTCATACCATAATGAAGGCACTCTGAACCTTAAAGATAATCGAAAATTCTACTTCCTTAACTGTTTTAGATTATAATTTCCATAATAGGGACATGACAACCAGAATGTCTACTACCAAGCATGAAACTACCAAACTGACAAACTCAACATATGATATAATAAGAGCGCTTGAAAAGGATGCAGATTTTCTCTATTCTACTGTTGACAAGTACATCGACGACGCTAACAAGGAAAATCGCTCCGATCTTGTTGACGTATGGAATACAATGAAGCACGACAAAGAGAGGCACGTACAGATGCTGAGAGAGGCGCTTGCAAAGGAAGCAAAAGAAGAGCGTCTCAAGTGAAGATATCGCGAGAGTAAAATTCAGACATCTAGAAAAGGTTCTGCGCTTCTATCCATAAACCCGCCGTTCACAAATTTCAATTTTCTGGGATCTTGTAGCTGCAACATCAGGCATTCTTGAGAAATCTTCCATATCCGACTATTCCATTTCCATTTACACTCCAGTTTGGAGGTCTTATCCAGATATCTCCTCTCTCATCTGCTTCCAGATCTAGTTCAGGGAGTACGTTTGCTGGCGGAGCCTGCAGTGACGCCGGCCCTGCAAATGCCTTGCCCGTCATCGGGTCGTACATGCTGCCATGACATGGGCATTCTCCCCTCTTGCGGCCTGTGTCTGGAAAGTACTTCCAGAGGCACCAGAGGTGGAGGCAGACAGAGCTGTACATTCGAAATGCCGAAACGTCATTCTTGGTGCCTCCAAGTTCTTCTGGCAGCCTTATGAACTGCCACGTGCGGAACGCTTCTTGATTGAGCACTTCATCATTGGTCTTTGGATATATCACTACTTGCGAAGAATTCGGCTCTGTTAACTTAGGGTAATCTGTATAGCTAGGACTGTCCTAGCTTTTCATTGGCATGAGAAAGAGGACAGACCCAGCTATAATCAGATATGCACTGTACCTGTATTTTAATTCTAGGAGCTTTCGGCTGGCAGCCAGATCGCTATCACCAATAAAGAGAAGGAGCCACGTTGCTGTATGGAAATGGGTACAGAAATATTCCAGCCTTGCAGACAGGTTCCGGACAGACAGACGCCTTGTCAGGGCAATATTTGTTGACGAAACACTATTGCAGATAGATGGGCATGACTATTGGCTATGGATAGCGTACGAACCAACTATTGGCACATGCTTGATGATGCATCTGTCTCGTGAGAGGACCATTTTCGTATGTTACCAGTTCTTCAAGCAGTTGCAAAGGAGGTATGGAAGGAGGCCGATATTCACAGACGGTGCTCAGTGGTACAATGATGCTTGCAGGTGGCTCAGATTACGCCATTATGTGTACGGTACAGAATTGAAGAATTTGATGGAGCGGTTTATACAGCATATCAAGGACAGGACGGAGTGTTTTGACGACCACTTTCCATGCAGGAAGGAGAATTGTGACAGACAGCATGTCTGGAACTGGTTCAAATTATTTTTACTGTACCTGCATATGGGCGCAGACATGATACGGTTTATGACATTCCTGGCCAAGGATGGTGGCTAAGTTAACGGAGCCAAGAATTCGCAGGAAAAGTATTAACATTGGCCTGCGAGCCGTCTGGAAGTTCTGCCTTGGCCTTTGCGGATACATTTGTCTGAGGGTTGGGAAGGAACTTGCCCCAGTCTACAAACGGCGCAAACGTGAAAACCGTGCCCACTGCTACCATCAATTTTAGAAAATCCCTTCTGGATATTCTCGAGTTTCCGCCAAGTTTACGGTCGAGTCTGGTCATCTTCAATCACATCTTGATATTCCACAATGATAGACGTAACGAATGCTTAACAATGTTACTCAACCTCACTTGTGTCAAACAAGCTGGGTCGGCAGGTGATATTATTTCCAAAGAATAGAAATATGATGGCGATGATGTAATTGTGTACATTAATCTCATAGAATCTAGTGATCTCCAGAATCCGCTGAAAGTTTTCCAGAGATCTCTTTTTGCACGATCAAAATAAAGAAGACGTCAAAGGGTCCTAGTGGACGCCTGACGGTGCCATGTGCTTCTCATGCTCAATCATCATGTGACTTTCCAGGTACATCTCGTTTGCAAATTGCAAATGACATATTTTGCACTCAAAGCTCCCCGGCCTTTCTTTCTTTATTGCTTGCATATGCCTGATCATGGTGACACTTGCCTGCTCTTTAGTCTGGCTTAACCGTGTTAACTCTTTGTTCGCTCATCATGCTCTACTTGCTTGGCAGCCCCCTTTGCATATACTCCTGCCTTTCGTTTGCGACGTTCAGCAGGTCAGTCTTGGTGACCATGCCAAGCAGCCGGCCGTCTGCGTCGCACACAAAGATCTTGCCGTTGTGGGTCCTTGTCATTTTTCGCACCGCTTCGTCGCCTTTCCCATTTGCGCTCATGACTGCCAGCTCCTCCAGAGGTATCATCGCCTCCCTGACCGTCAGCCTTTCCCTTTTGGGCTCGTCGATGTCCATCACCCTTTTCAGGGTGACCATGCCAAGCAGCTTTCCGCCGGCGTCTGTTACGGGAAACGTGCTTTTCATGTAGGTGGAAAAATAGCGCCGCTGCGATTCCTGCAGGGTGATCTCTGGCGGCATGGCGATAAACGCGGCGTTCATGATGTCCCCGACCCTTACCTTTGACAGGATTGCGGTCAGCTCATACTGGTACTTGTAAGATTGCGCTCCGCTCTGGAGAAACCACCCGATGAGGAGCAGCCAGATGCCGCTGAGAAAGTCGCTGGTGAGGATCACAAAAAAGCCCAGCCCCATGAGGCCGTAGGATATTGCTATGCCTATCTTGACGGCGGTGTCCGTTAGCCCTGTCAAAGTCCCTCTTCATCCTCCCTACTAGGGCCGCGCGGAGGATCCTGCCGCCGTCCAGGGGAAAGGCAGGCAGCAAGTTGAACGCGCCAAGCAGGGCATTTATGATTGCGCCATAGAGCATTATCCCCTCAAAAACCTGGGCGCCCTGAAAAGCAGCCGACGACATTATCAGCCACAGCGCGGCAAAGATGGCAGACAGGATAAAGCTCGTGGCAGGCCCGGCAAAGGCTATCTCGAACTCTTTGCGCGGGTTTCTGGTCTCTTCTTCAATGTCAGAAACACCCCCGAAAATAAAGAGGATTATCTGCCGGACCTTTATGCCGAACTTTAACGCTATTATTGAATGCGACAGCTCGTGGAGCAGCACCGAGGCAAACAGGAGTATTGCGCCTGCGATGCCCATGACCCAGTATTCAAGCGAAGTCAGGCCCGGGAAAAGCTGCGGCATAAAGCTCATTGCAAGCGTCCAAGCGACGAGGGAGAATACCACAAGCAGTGTAAAGTGCAGGCGTATGGAAATCCCCTTGATCCGGCCGATCTGGATGGACATGGCAACAACGACAACAGATAATGGCAGAAATAATTTAAATTAGTTAATGGCTCCTGCGGTCAGCAACAGCAAGTAGTAGAGTCTCCCTGTGTATTTTGCGGCCGCGGGATAAAATAATCGGTGCGCGGCTATAACAGAGAAATACTTTGCCTCCCTAGATCATATCACGCAATATGGTTGGAAGAGGATTTGCAAGCGAGACGACCGTTCACGAATCTTACGACGGCAAGACCAGAATAAAGCAGTTCTTGCGCGTCAAGGCCGCTACTGCTGCCGCAAATTCAGGAAAAACGCATCTCCCTGCACCCTTCGCTCATCGCAGGTTTTCCCGGCACGGGACTCGTGGGCTCTATATCGGCAAATTTCATAATTGAAAGGCTTGACATGCACCAGATAGCGTCCGTAGACTCGGAATTCATAATGCCGGCCGTCACCTAAATCGGCGACAAACTGCGCCACCCATTTCGCATTTATGCTGATGAAAAAGGTTCGCTGTACGTCATAGTCTGCGAAGCCCCGCTCATGCCGGAAGGCATCCATAACATCATGGATCTGGTGGTGTCATGGGCCATCAACAACGGGATTGGCGAGGTGATAACCCTTGACGGCATCCCTGTCAACGGGTGGCCCGCAAAAATCGGGAATCGATAGTGCTGACCAGCCATTACCACTCTGGTAACAAACCGCTGCCATCAATCCCGCAAGGAAATAACGTCGGCAGCAGCGGCGGCGACAACAGCAGCATTGCAGCCGGTAGTAATGACGAACCGAAACCGCCATCATCTTGGCACCACAAAAAGACAGCCTTGCTAACAGGCATGTCGGCAGGGCTGCTATCGTCGTGCCTTTCACGCGATATGTCCTGCAGCGCGGTCCTTGTCCCTACAAGCAGTGGCGTGCCCGACCCGGAGGGGGCGGCCCTGCTGCTCCAAACGATCAGCGAAATACCAAACGTTCCGCTTGAGTTGGATGTGGGCCCTCTCTTGAAGGAGGGCAGAGAGATCAAGCGCAGGCTGGCAGAAACCATAGCAAGCCTCAGGCAGCAGGAAGAAGCGCAAACGACATCATACCCGGGCAGATCGATGATGTACGGCTGATGATGGTGCGTGTGATTCTCTGCCACTTGCCTGCGCCTGTTTTTTTATGAAACGAGCATCTTATTCCGGTGCCAAAGAGCTTCCGCACAAAATTACGAGGCAAGAGAATTCAGGCGCCTGTTAGGTCAAGTTTGGAAAAGTGTTTTTAATTTTTGATGGGCAGTACAAGAAATGGAGAGTGTCCGCAGAAGCGACGCCGTTTATCTGGATAGTATATGCACCTGCAGGACGTGCAACCATAAGCTAACAAAAAATTGCATAGAGGCCAGCTGTACCTGCTGCACCGAAGCAAATCACTCGATGGTCCTAGACGGGATAGAAGGGTTTGCTCCTCCAAATAAAAAAGAAAAGGGGGCCCAAGAGAGAAATAATGCAGGATCGCAAAAGAGACCACAATAATGATGGTGACGACGACGGCAACGGGCGACCAGTCGATATGCCCCTCGGTTCAGGCGTCGTGCTTCATGGTAGCCTGAAGGTCTTTGATGATAGCAAGTCCAGAGCGGTGGTATTGTTTGCTCATGGAAGCGGAAGCGGTAGGTACAGCCCAAGGAACAGGTATGTTGCAAGCGCGCTAAATAAAGCAGGCATAGGCACCCTGCTTTTTGACCTCCTTACAGATGAAGAAGAAATTGTTGATGAACAAACCCGGCATCACAGGCTTGACATCGGCCTTTTGGCAGACAGACTGGTTAGAGTGACCGATTGGCTGCTGATTCAAAGCCAAAAAGAAGATCCTCCCGCCGGCCTTAAAATCGGCTATTTCGGGGCAAGCACAGGAGCGGCAGCAGCGCTGGTGGCGGCTGCAGAAAGGCCGGGTGTAGTGCGAGCCGTCGTCTCGCGGGGAGGCCGGCCCGACCTTGCCACGACAAAATCTCTGGCCAAAGTCAGGGCGCCTGTGCTTCTTATTGTCGGGCAAAATGACAAAGCCGTAATCAAGCTAAACCAAGAAGCGTTTGATAAACTGCGATTGCTCGGCAATGATGAAAAGGAATTGGTGATAATCCCGGGTGCCACGCATCTGTTTGAAGAGCCAGGCAAGCTTGAACAGGTGGCACAACTTGCCGCAAGCTGGTTTGCGCGTTTTCTTGGCGGCAGCGGTGGCATAAAAGAAGAAAATCATGGAGCTGGCGCCAAAAAGTCTGCTGCTTGTTGATGATAAAACAAATGCGCTCCGCCCGATACATATATGATGCCAGTATCGCCAGACGAGGAGCTTCCAGAGGATTTTCCTGCTGGTGTATGATATGATGTAATTATCTTTCGATTTTGGTGCTCAGCAATATGCAGTAAGACCGGGACGAAAAGTATTATACAACATTATGAAGTGACCGGGAGGGTTTTAAGATCACTTCAAGTCGCTGAAATGCTCCTATCCTGTAGATTTTGCCGTAGCTCCAGACGTGGCGACTGTGGAATCGACATGCCTCCATAGATTCCTCCTCAAGTTTGAGAGACGGGACATCCTATCATCCCGGTTTGCCTAAAGTCTCTCAGCCTATTTCTGAGGGTTACTTCTGTCACGCCTGCAGCTTCGGCAAGAGTCCTTTGGTTAATGTTTTCACCGCTCGTTATGCAGGCCTGGTAGAGAATCGATGCTGCAAATCCCATAGGGTTCTTGCCTGCCCGCTTCTCCTTCTTTGCGCCATCATCCATAGTCCGAATTGCTTGCCGCTTTGTCTTTTCGCTCAGGCCTGCCTTGTTGGCTATTCGGATCATGCACATTACAGGGTCTATCACAGGTACCCTAAGGTCAAGTTCAAGCAGAATTATGCGATACATTCTGGCCAGATCATTTCTCTTGACGCCGGTTTTCTCTGCGATGTCCTTGAGTGATAGCGAACTGCCAAGTTCTCTGCACGAAACGTATACGCATGCCCCAAGAAGAGAAGAAATACTCCTTCCTCTTGCCAGCTGTCTCTCGTTGGCTTTCCTGTAGACGTAAGCAGTCTTCTCCATCATCGCGCCGGACAGATTGAGTTTGGTTTTCAACCTGTTAAGCTCGTCAAAAGCCTTCTGAAGGTTCCTATCTGAAGATGAGTGGCTCCTACCCCTACTGTCCCACGTCCTCCATCTGCCTATTGCAGAACGCACCGTCGCGGTCAGAAGGGAGCCCCTTGCGTCCGTGTTTTCCCTTCCGATGACTGTAGCAAGGCCCATGTCGTGCCGGGCCAATGAAGCGGGATCCCCCGCTCGGGTCCTATGAGCCGTTTCTGCGCCAAAGTTGCGCCATTCAGCCCGCGTCTCCATAGTCCTATCTGACAATACCAAGCCGCAGCTGCCGCAGACAATTTCGCCAGATTCCGGGTCGGAGATCATGGCTCTCTTGCTGCATCCCGAACACAGTGATGAAAGTTGCATTACTATAACGGATAAACGGTGTACATTAGTGAGCGCGGTATATAAAGGGGCGTCAGAGAAACTTGTATTTATAGCGACGGAAGAAATTGAACTCCTATCAGGCACAGGAAGACCGTGGTCTAAGTTTGTCTCTTGGAGAGACAGGGCGTCTTTTTTCATTGCGTCCAGATTTCATCATATTTAATCGGCAGGGTCTTTTAGGCGGATCTTTTTCGATATCCTGACTTTGCGTTCACACTTTTCTTTGTAGAGCTCTTCCTTCTTTTCTTTACTTTTTCCATTGATCTATGAGGGAGAGCTGTTTTATTTAAGGCTGAGGAAGAGCAATGACCGGGTTTTACCGGTTTTTATTTTGCATTTGAATTAAGGTAGTTTTTGCAGCAGACATCAGAACAAAAGTACGAAATCCCTTTCATTGCCGTAGAATAGACCACTCCTTCAGTAAAATCCTGAAACTCCTTACCACAAGATTTGCAGACTCTCATCATGTTCCTTTCTCCTTTGATGATATGAACCCTTTCATAAAAGGCAATCTGTCAAGCCTAGGCATGAATATATGTCAGCTACCTTGTTATATGGTGCAGGAGACCCTACAGAATGGCAAAAATCAGAATTTACAAGAGAAATCCGACTTTCATCGATCTATCAGATTTGGTGGAGCAAATTAGTAATACCGGGTTGGCAGAAACGTTGAAAAAATATTATGATCAACCGTTTGAACACGACGCCATGAGCATAGTCGCGGGTCCAAGTTTTATGCAGTATCTGAACAAGTTATTCAAAACACAGATAGCGGCGGGAGATATCCTGCAGTTCGAGTCGGGTGACCATGACAAATACTTCATGTTCTCTCTAACTGGGACGTGGGACGAGATAATCAAGCTGCAATGACAAGGAGGATGCGCGCACTCTACCAAACTTTGTCACATAATCTTGATTCGATTCTTTCATCCGCGTTAGTATTAGCTCATGATTTGCCCAGAGAGGCAAAATCATCCAACCTCAAGAACAGCTGATTAATTAGGCAGAGGAGGCACAGGTACATGCATAATGCCTATTTCTAAAGAAGAGTTTGATAAAGGTCGAAAGGAGGATCCAATAATTGACAAGATTCGGGACTTTCTGGAATCAAATAGGGATAAAGCCTTCACAGAAGACGAGATCTTGAGGCGCCTTTACCCTGAACACACAGCGTGGCCCGTCGACCGTATTAGTTTCTATAGTGCAGCACTCATCTTAGCCTATGCCGGAAAAATCGAGACAAGATATGTCACCACCTCTGAAGGCCTCCAAATTTACTTTAGAGCGAAATAGGCCTTAGAGGAAGGAAGAGGAAGAAGAATAATGAGACACAAGCTTTCAAGTCTTGCAAATTTAAGAGATAGTGACTTGCACGAATAGCATGGGAGAAACAGAATTAGAAATAGAGACGGTCAAGGTGCAAGCCAAACTTTTTGCCGATTTTCGAGAGCAACTTGAAGATCAGGCTGCCAAATACCACGACCAAGGCAAATCCAAGCTTGAGGAAATACTACGAGAGGTTCTTCATTCAGGCTAAGTCTGCCTTCCACTTTTACAGGCTATGCTTCGTGTCTCGCTGTAAATATCATATACCTCTTCACCCCGACAACTGCAGAAAGTGACTGCAACAATTCTCTGAGAATGCAACGCTGTTCAAGTTGCGCCCGTGCGTCAGGTGCTGGATCGCAACGTAAATCATGAACAAGTTGCGCCGAATTAGATAATGATTCATCTCACAACCAATACAGGGCACGTGGCATAGGCCAATACGCCTGCTGCAACGCTACCCAAGAATAGTTTTTCCAGGTCTGACTTGCCCCTAGAGCCCACTACAACAAGTTTGGTTTCATTCTCTTTGGCATATCTTACTATTTCTGCAGCAACTGATTCAGTAGTCTCGCTCATTTTCGATTCAATCACTACTCCATTTTCCTTTCCCCTCTTTTGAATTTCCGAAAGCCATTCGCTGGCCTCCTTGTGTATTTCCTTGATGAACTCCTCGTACCAGACCGCGCGCGGATAGAGTCTTTCCCCAAACGGTATGTAGATGACGTAGAGGGCTGTTAATACAGAATCATATTTTGCTGCCAGAGATATGGCAACATCGACCGCCCTCATTGATTGGTCGGAACCATCGACCGCTACCAAGATGTTTCCAAAGTTGGTTGTCCCCATTGGTTGACTATGCATTTGGCATGCTAAAAAGTACCATGGTCGGAATGTGGGGGCAGTCCTGCCAGTAAATGATAGAATCACAGGATCGTTCATAACGCAAAGTTATAGGCCGGCATGCGCTACACCACGAACAAGTTGGGCCGCACTAGAGCGATAAAAATCGATTTCTATATACCTACAAGAACGAAAGATGGCGAAGATATAGACCCCAATAAAGTGGATAGAATCATAGACCAGATTTGGCCGGAGTATCAAGGCGCCACAAAGCTGACCGGTACGGGCTATTATCGTCCAGAGTCAGGGAAGGACGAGATTACCGATAGTTATGTGCTTTCGATAATCACAACGCACGACAGAACGTTCAGTCGTCATCTGCAGCATTTCAAGCAAAAAATCAGAGAAGACCTGCATCAAGAGTCGGTGCTGATAACATGGCATTATGTTGAAGAAGTTTTGTGAATAGTACTGTGGTGCAAACCTTGTGTTTTTAGAAACCGTTCCTACATACCCATGCCGCCCTGCGGCATGGCCGGAGCGCCTCCGGACCTGCTTGAGGCGATAACGTCGTCTATCCTCAGGATCATCGACGCGGCTTCCGTGGCGGACTTGATTATCTGCTCCTTAACTGTAAGAGGCTCGACCACGTCGAGTTTGGACATGTCGACAACCCTGCCGCTCCTCGCGTCGACGCCTATAGAATGCGAACCCCTGCTTTGTTTTGCGCGTAGTTCCGCAAGCGTGTCTATCACATTCATTCCTGCGTTTTCGGCCAATGAGAGAGGGATGACCTCCAAAGCCTCTGCGTATTTTTCTGCAGCGAGCTGTTCCCGTCCAGAAAGGGTGCCCGCCCATTCCCTGATCTTGCCTGCCATATACGCTTCTGGAGCCCCGCCGCCAGCAACTATGGCCGGTTTTTCAAGAACGTCTTTGGAAACCATTAGTGCATCGTGAACCGAGCGCTCTGCCTCATCGACCACTCTCTGCGAGCCTCCGCGCACAAATATGGTAACTGCCAGCGGGTTCTTGCATCCTTCAATAAAGACCAGCTTGTCAGTCTCTATCTTCCGCTCGCTCACCAGTTTCGCAAAACCCAGATCTTTTGGCGCAAGGTCGTCAAGATTGGTTACCGACCTTGCACCCGTGGCCTTGGAAAGCCGGGTCATGTCGCTTTCTGTTGCGCGCCTTACTGCCAGTATTCCTGCTTTGGCCAAGTAGTGCTGGGCTGTATCGTCTATGCCTTTTTGGCACACCAAGACGTTTGCCCCGCTTTGCACTATTTTGTCGACCATCGACTTGAGCATGTAGGTCTCTTCATCAAGAAACTTTTGCATTTGGTCTGGAGAACTGATGTTTATCTTGGCTTCAAACTCGGTCTTTTCAATCTCAAGGGCGGCAGATATCAGGGCGATCCGGGCGCCTTCCACGCACTTTGGCATCCCTCCGTGTACCACTTCCTTATTGAGTATAATGCCCTCGATGAGACTAGTGTCACGAATAGAGCCACCGGTCTTTTTTTCTACTCTTACGTCGTCGATGTCTGCTCTGTAGCCAGAGTCGGTCTTTTCCGAGACTTGCATCGCAGCTCTTACGACAATCTCTGCCAGCAGGCCGGATTCTCTAGAGACGAGTTTCGTTTGCATCGAGGTCTTGGCGACACGGATCAGCTCGCGTTTTTCGTTGCCACGGACGTCATGAGCGATGCTGCCAAGTACTTGTATCGCCTTGTCGGCGCTTTTTCTGTACCCGTCCACTATTACTGTCGGGTGCACTCCCTTCTCTATCAGCTCCTCAGCTTTTTCTATCAAAGCGCCTGCCAGAACGACGACCGAAGTCGTGCCGTCTCCCACTTCGTTGTCGGTGGCCTTGCTTATCTCAACCATCATCTTGGCGGCCGGGTGCTCGATGTCCATCTCCTTCAGGATGGTTGCGCCATCATTCGTTATGGTGACGTCTCCCAGTGAATCTACCAGCATTTTGTCCATACCTCTAGGACCCAAGGAGCTACGTACCATTTCGGCGATCAGTCTTATCGCGGAAAAATTGTTCTGTTGAGCCTCTCTGCCCCGGCTTTGCCTAGAACCAGTCCGCAAAATTAGAATTGGTGTTCCACCGGCACTGGCTTGTTGTAATGACATGATGTTATGCTGCTATTCCGAGTTAAATGCTTTGGTATTCATGCTGAGTTGCGAGTAGCAGATCAGATGCGATTTCAAGATGGCACCCTCATGGAGGGCATATATGTTGCAGAATGTGTGCTTGAATGATAATCTGCAAATTAGATAAGGGTAAATATCATGTATCACCTTGTAGGGCATGTCCGAAAGAGCAGAGGAGGATTATCACGGCAATCCTGGGCGCGTTGGAGGTACAGGGTCACCCGCTGAAGACATTGAGGAAGAAAGGGCGCGAAACAGGCTGTGGGATCTGAAAGAAGAAGCAAAGTGGGGCAAGGACACGATGACGCAGAAGAAGGCCATTGAGGAGTTGAGCAAGAGCGGTGTCCCTGCGATAAGCTATCTGGAAGAAATACTGGCCGTTGTTCCACCGGGCGAGATAAAGCAGTACTGCCAGGATATAATAATTGGCATCAGCAGACCGCTTCCAGATGAGAGTGAGGGTGGCGCAGAGGCTTTGGAGGCAAAGGTCAGGACACCTGACTAGTCGGATTTGCGCGCCAATACGACCCATTTTCCGGGACGCGTACGTTCTTGTGCATACAAGGTGCATACAGTCCATGTATAGCAACAATACAAAGTTCTTGCTGATCGCCGCAGGCATAATCGCGGCGTCTCTTCTTGTTGCTCTAGCCGGGAGTCTGACCCGATGAAAGTTCTGCGATCTGTAAAGCCTTTCATAATCGACATGCGGAAAAGAACCCGCAGCTGTTCTGCCTGTTCTGATCCAGCCAGAAACATAGCCAATTACGACTTTGACGGCGTTATTATTGCAGAATACTACTGCGATGCCTGTGCAGTGCTGATCGGCAGATAATTATCGACGCGGTCCTTGATATGATATGACGCCGTCGGGGGTTATATGTCCGTACAGCCTGTACTATGCTGTGAACGTGGCAAATGCCGTCTCTATCCGGGTTAGCAATGCCGTTGGTGAACTCACTAGGGCCGTCGGGCTACCCTGCACTGCAGAACTTTTTATCGCACGTGCTTGATAAGAACAGACTCTTATTTTCGGGAAAAAAGATCTTTTGCATTCTTTTTGCCGCGGTGATTCTTGAAATGCTAGAAGAAGCGATCTAGAACGCAGGCCTATGACTTGCGGCATCGAGGCAGGGGCTATTCATAACAACTGGACATGTGTAACGTCAGCCACAGGTATCCAGGAGGCTGAAATTAGTTCAGGAACAGGAAATCTCTGAACGACGGGGATGTCCCAACTCTACGCTCTTAAGGGTTGGTCAATCGAAACCGGTTTTTTGGGAACATGAGGCAAGCAAACAGCCTATCTGTTCCCATTAGGTCTCGAACTATAAATAAGCTTGTTCCATCTGTTAGACAGATGCCAACTTGACTGTGACGTTCAGGTCAAGGTTATCAAACCTGACATGGATAGATTTTGCCACTTGTGCCTTAATGTGTTCAGGAATTCCCCCATAGCACTTGTTCAATACTTCGGTATTCTCCCATCCTCCCAAGCTTGCCACATATGCAAGTGACCAGTTTGTTGCTGCAAGATAGTACTGAGCCATTGTGTGTCTGAACAGGTGTAACGGGTGCCCGTTAAAGTACACTCCGTCTCCTAGTGCATATATTCTAGTCTTTTCATTAAGCCAGCTGTTTCTGTCAAGCTCCAAGAATATCTTCTTAAACCTGACAGCCATCCTTGACATAAAGTAAGAATCTTGCAGAGCGTTTGCCTTGTCGCTCTTGGCATCCTCAAAGAAAAGGAATCTTCTTTCTTTTGGCAGCCTGTCGCGTGCAGTCTCGACTATGATCCTGCATTCTTCGGTTGGATACTTGACCCACCACTTACCCTCTTTTGTCAGGTACCAGTCTCCGCGCTTTATCTTCGGCTCAAACTGCTCGACTCTGAATAAAGGTGAGAAAGCTATCCTGTCCCAACTCATGGATGCCATTGCAAAAGCTCTAGCATCTGTATGGAGATCAATGTTCATAAAGCTCCAAGCTTCCCAGTCGCTCTCATTCTCAAGCCGTCTGTTTATCTTCTCTATCTGGTCAGGCGTCAGCATAATATCCTTGTACTCGCCCAACCTTTCCGGAGTAGTTGACAGCCCATAGCGCCGACCTTCACCATGAGCAAAATTGATGTTGTGAGCCGCCAAAAAGCTGCGGTAGGTGTTGATAGTGTTCGTCTTTTGCATTTGGGGGTATGCGTTATTGAACCATGCCAGAAAGTTCCGCCAGTATTCTATCGCGATTTCCTTGCGTCTTGAAGCATCTAGTGGTATGCCAAAGCTTACAATAGTCTCTGGCATCAATTTTAGCTGGTTAGATATGCCGTGTACCACATTTACAAGGTACTGGATACGTCTTGGCGGGATGCAGCCTGACTTCAGATACGTTATCCATTTCTGGATAGATGGCAGCTGGTTAAACGGTTCGCTTTCTAATCGCCGGTATTCGCCTGTTAGATGTTCCCGTAACGAGATTATGATATTGCCATTGGCGTCACGCTTGATTCCCCACTTTCCCTCCTTATCCATTTCTGCCAGATAGCGTGAGACAGTGCTGTGATCCTTACCAATGTCAACACCTATTTCTCTCGTGGTATGGTTGCCATTTTGGACACTGATCGCTATAGCTTCCTTGATCTTCTCTCTATCCTTTACCCTTAGACCTTTGACACGCAAGCGGCTCTTCCTCCGTACAAATGCCTGAGCCACTAATCATCTACCTCTTCCTTTGCAGCAGCACACCTAAAACTGCCAGAAGCAGTGACGTGGTAGGGGGATAGATATACCATATAACAAATAATAAAGTCAGAAAATTTGTTAGTGATACTTGATGAGTCCTGAAGCAAAAGTTTAGTGCCTGTACATTTTCAGGGCTAGCTTTAACTTTCGCGCCTGTGCAACGATTTATGCACCGTTTTTGTTGCATTGGACGCTCGAAGGGAGCGATTTTCTCACATAATTATTAAATTAATTATGGATTAACAACCTGTTTTCTAGTCAGGAATCACGAGTCAGACGGCACAGATACTCATTTATTTTATTTTTACCAGCTTTCAGAATGGCCGAGAAAGAACGACCTCAGATTATAGAGCAAGGCGACATATTCTTTTTTTTACAGGCCAAAGGTCGGCAAGGAAGAAGTACAAGACATAAAGGATGCACAGAAATTCTACATGGTCACCACGCCAGAGGAAGGAGAAAAGCAGAGGCTCTTTGTTCTGGGCCAGAAGCAACTGCCCGAAATCGTTGAAGGCAAGTCTACGTCGCAAGAAAGAAACTGGGCGCTCAACGTGCTTACCACCTCAAATGCTGAAGACATACGAAAAGAGCTGCTTCCGGTGCAGTACGAGACGGAAACAAGGGGCAAGAGGAGCGTGGGGCCTGCAACGCCTGCCGGCGAAGGCAAGTACTCCATAGTCAAGCACGGCAACCATACCGAGCTTGCGTATGTCCTGGAATTGCCTCAGGTGCCGGGTCCGACGCAGAAAGAGTTTGAAATAAAAAAAGAGGCAAGCTACATCATTTCAGTCAAGAATCCGGACATACAGGTGCCCGGCTTCAAGGCCTTTGAGGAAAGAAAGCCAGAGTATTCCTCGCACATAAAAGAAAAGTTCGGGGACAGGCGGTGGATAAACGTAGAAGAGCCGGACCTGCTGAATTACGAAAACACGCAGGTATTGCTTATTGGCGCAAGGAAAAGGGATGTCGAAGAGGAGCTGGGCATTGACCTCAACGAGGAAAAAGAGACGGTCAACACCGCCGAGCTGTTCAGGGAACTGAAGATGAGAAAAGAGCAAGTCCCATTAAAGCCGCTGCTAAAAGGAGAGTTTCCAGGCAGGGAGGAGATGCCCGCGGAAGAGGAAGCCAAGCAGTTGTCAGGTAAAGAAGCACCCGGAAGGAAAGGAGGAAAGGCAGGAGGGCGCGCGGCTGCATCAAGAGCGCCGTCTGCGGCAGCGTTATCAAAGGCTCTTGCCGGCGTGGATTTTCCAAAGAGAAAGGACGAGCTAAAAGAGTATGCGCAGAGGCATATTATGGAGTCCGGGCTTGATGACCCGAAAGCCATAGTGGACATGATAGGCATGTTGCCGGACAAGGAATACCACGACATGTCTGATGTAGAGAAATCGCTGTTTACGGAAGCATAATACACACACGCGTACAAAGAAGCTAGCAAAACTTTGCCTGCAACCAGCTAAGGAGCATGTGGAAGAAAAAGACGCGACCAGAAATATAGCATACGCAATGCCGCATGTGCAGGTTCACTTTCTTTTCCGGAAAAAGAAGTAGACCAGTGCGTACGGTATTGCCGCAAGAAGGAACGCAAGGTTTCCAATCACTGACGATAGCGCAAGTTCAAGGCCGAAATACAGCGTAACTATTGCAGGGACTACGCCAAATAGCATGAACCTATGGCTCCTTTTCTTGAATTTTTCAAAGTCCCTGTAGGGGTACTGCAGGTGATGATAAATCACCGGCATTATGAACAGGAATATGGCCACGGTTATCGAATACAGCGCGACCAAGAGGGAGATCCTGTCGACAATGTCAAAATCCTGGGGGACGTTTACCGAGATGTTCAAAAGAAAACCAAACAAGATGCCCGAAAACGTGGTCAAGAGGGTGCTTTCACGAAGTACTGCATTGTAGTCTCTCAGGAGCCGATCAGTTTTATCTTCATCATCAGGAACATCCACTATGTTTTATTTACCCATAACTCGTATTTCTGCACTTTTGCCATCAATTCAATGATAATAATAGATTTGTCCTGCGAAAAAGGCAGATTTCTGTGGTGACGATCTTTTATTATATCACTCTCGTCCTTGGATTGATTGTTTCTCCTATTTCCTTATACATCCTTGCAAAGCGCAGGCCCTTTTCCGTGACACGATATAACCGCGTCTTTCGGTCATATTCTAGCATTTCATTCTCTAGCAAATAGTCGAGGTACTCGGTTAGCTGCGTGAAGGATATGCGGACCTTGCGTTTTATTCTACTCTTTATTGCTCCGCTATATGCTGCTTCTAGCATTGCAGATGCAATATCCATCCTGCTCCTATTCCTTGTAGCTCTGTGCTTGGTTTTAGGTCCTACTGGTTCGATACTGGGCCGGCTTTTGTATGCCTCGCTATCTTGATGCTGATGTTGTTGTGCTTGGTTGTAGATCTCCCGTGCAACTGCCAGATGTGAATTTATTTGATCTGAGGTTTCACCCGCTAACCCGTCTTTGACCATAAAGGATACGATCGTCTTGACCATAATAAGAAAGATCTATCGATGTCCTGTTGAGAACAGACGTTCAAGGTCTGGATATAGATGTCATAGTAAACACACACAAGCACATAACCCAAGCTTGGAAGTAATGGACAAGCGGTGGTGGAGTCTGGCCTTTGAGACACTTGGAACCGAAAAAATGGACCTCTTGCGAATAGCAGTAGAACGTTTCCTTTCCTCGTACCTAGGGCCTCCTCTAATGCAAGAGAACTCATTTGGATATCCACATTGGATCGGCTCTTTCGCCCGGACTTAAAAGTCGGAAGGTCAGGAAGCAAAAAGAGAGATCTGGTAATGCTTTTTGTTTTATTTATTCTTCTTCTTTATTAGGCGCTGATGCTGCAAGTAAAAGAGATCTATCACTACTTTCACATCTTCGGGTTTTTTGATTTCATGGCTCACCCATCCAGACTTTGGAATGACATGGTGCGGCAGCACCTTTCCCTCGGATACAAGCCTCTTGCTGATCTTGGCTGGCAACTGCAGATCGGCTATTTCGTCGCCATGTATGTGGCCCATCTCTATGCCGTTTACATAAAATCTGGTGGTTGCAAAATCATGGTCATGCATCGTAACTCCCTCCCAACCTAGCAACTCTTGTTTTATAGCTTCACTTGGCGACAAACTCATCTAATGACGTTTTCATCTCAACAATTATTCTGCGCTGCAATTATTACCTCTTTCTATCGTCTCGAATTGTTTTCGTTTCAGTCTTTTCTCTTTTGAGTTGCACTGCTATTCAAGGCGACGGTCATGCGATGGCCAAAGAAGGATAACAAGAGACAAGGAAGCTGCGAAGTTAGTTATTGCCGCCGTACCATGCGAAGAAGAAGAACCAGCATCTTCTTCTTCATGTGGGAACTTCGTAGCCTGCTTGTGGTAAGCACCTGTCACAGTACTTTTGAACCACCAGACATTGATCTAGCTGAAAGAACACTTCTTTTGTCGCTGTCTCTGAGCACTGCCCGCAAAGCGTGCCTAACCTGTATTTGTCAAGCTGCACACGCCTCGTTTTGAAAGGTCTTAACATATTACGAAAACACCGACTTTCTCTGGATAAAAGAGACGTGTGTACAATGCAATGGAGTTTTTCATTTGTACACCATAACCTTTTAGCCGACAAATTTGAAGGAATTCAAGCATAATCTCGCAGCCCCCTATCTTGAAGGATCGTGACAGGGTCAGGCGCAGGCCGGTCAGTCATTCCGTCTAATCAACATCTGTTCCGACCTGTCCTGGCCCCCTGGAATCCTGTTTCTCTGCTTGCTTTTGCCTTCTGGCATATGAACGACGTCGCGATTCTTGTAAACCATCTTGTTTGGGAATTTGTCCTGATCTCCCGCAACGGCAAAAGAACCTATGTCTGATAGACAAAGAAAAAGGCTTACTGCCCCCTATGAAGGGGCTGTGTATGTCGTAGCAGCAGCACCTCACGGTGTTGGTTCTTGTGCGGTTGCGTTTCCAGTTGGCGCGGTTGCGTTGCCTGAAGGAGGCGGCGGCGCGGTTAATGTTGCATTGCCTGATGGAGCGGCTGCCGCTTCATTTACCATGAGCGTCGCTGAACCTTTAATGCCTGTGGCATCCGTTGCACTGATAGTATGGCTGCCGCTTGTTATTTCAGCAGGAATGGTCGCATTGGCAGTAAATGTGCCATTGGCATCCGTCTGTATGGGTACATCTGGATCCAGAGTATCGCTGTCAATCATCAGCGTCGCGTTTTGAGTGTTACCATAGCCCGAGCCGGTGATGGTCAGCTTTTCCCCCGCATTGATGGAGGACGGCGTCAGAGTAAGGGTTGCATTTCCTGGCAGCACAGTTACATTACCTCCCGGTGGCACAGTTACATTACCTCCCGGTGGCACAGTTACATTACCTCCCGGTGGCACAGTTACATTACCTCCCGGTGGCACAGTTACATTACCGGTTGTTGCCGTCTCGTTGCCTGTGGTTTGCGCAGACGCAAGTGGGGCTACCATTGCCAAAGATGCAATCGCAAAGCCCGCAACCAACAGGTATGGAATCAGCAATTTCCTATTTTTTCCTGTTATGCTTGACATTATGCATTTTGTATATCAGTGATTCTTAAGATTTGAGGAAAAAACGCAGGTATCAAGACTAGCAGGAAAATTACTAGTAGAACCTCCAAGAAGCTATTACGCTTACTACCACGTGTCTCCAAGTTTTTCTCAACTGTCTATCAGGAGGAAAAGAAAGAGAAGGATGAATTTGGCGCCAAGGCTGCCAATTCGCTGGTTATTCAAAAGCAGGATTATCGTACGCAAGCAACCAAAAAGATCTGATGCTTTCTCTCTCTTTTCTCCCCTCCGTGCATAGTTTAATATTCGATTAAAGTAGTCTAATCGGTGCCAGGAGCTTACATACTGATCAATATACGCCCGGGAGTTGAGAAGCAGGTAATAGACGAGCTGTCGCAGCTCCCCGGCGTCGTTCATGTCGAGGGCGTCTATGGAGGTTTTGACATAATCGTCAGAATAGAGTTTCCCACGGATGGCATGATACTGAGGACACTGGACAAGGTCAGGAGGATAGACGGCATCAAGTCCACCTTGACGATGTCGTTTATTCCCGGACAGCAGAAGGGAAAGACAGGGTTAGATGCAGACCATCTGGGGCCTCCATCGGATTAAAAGGCAGGCAGGCCTGAGACGCTGCACGCTGCATAAGAATTCGTCGGATGGGCAAGTTGTCATAAGACAAAACTAGATCCAGCGATAAGTTGACAGTGTCTGAGCATTTTATATGATGAAAAGTTCAAATCAGTTGTGCAGCATGGCTCTATTTGCGAACACTAAGGTAATATGTAACGCCGCTCTAGTCCAGAGTCGTGTCTTTTCACAGTAATAATAACAGCCAGAAGGGCCTTGCTCCAACTTCGGTAAGCCGGCGGCTGGTATTTCTGGGAATCTTTCTAAGCTCGTTTTCAGGCCTCGTACTCGAAGTAGCAATCACGAGGATCTTCTCGGCTGCCATCTGGTATCACTTTGCCTTTGTCGCCGTATCCGTTGCCCTGGTCGGGCTCGGGGCGTCTGGCCTTGTCGTGCATTACCGCCTCAGAAAGATAAGCGAAAACTGGGCTGGAAACATGACAATTGCAGCCGCCCTAGGTGTCACCCTGGCCATCCCGCTGTCGCTTTTTGTCATGCACTCTCTTTCCTCGCACGTGGACTATTTGCCCCTGTACATGGGGCTTTTCTCGATACCTTTCTTCTTTATCGGGATAACAATTTCTGCCGCATTCAACGCCTTTGCCCGCACTGCAGGGAGGCTCTACGCGTCAGACCTTGTGGGAGCGTCGGCCGGCGCGCTGCTGGTCGTGCTGGCGCTGACTGTCCTTGGAGGGGAGGGGACGGTCCTGATGGTCGGCCTTGTCTCTGCGGCAAGCGCGGTGGTCTTTTCCATATCTGCAAGAGACAGAAAGAAAATCGCCATCAGCCTTGCGTTTGTCGCGTTTGCAGCCTCCCTCATTGTCCTCGACCAGGTCGTCGTGGTAGGAGGAGGGGGCGAAGGCAGGCTGTTCTCCATCCCTACAGATCCAAATGCGCAAAAGGACCTTCCCCTTTTTCTGAAGGAAAACCCGCGAGCCTCGATTGTCAAGACGGAATGGAACTCGTTTTCCAGGATAGACGTCGTGGAAGGGCCCCTCACAAACTGCGACAACACTTTCTCGGACCCCAACAACAATGCAGGCCAGCAGTCCAGCAAGTGCGCCTATGAGGGGCTGGTTGCCAAGGTCTTTATCGACGGCGGCGCCGGCACCAACATAGTCTCGTGGGACGGAAATCCCGAAAGCAGGAAGGACATGTCAAACTGGATGCAGTACAAGCCCTTCACTATGATGCAGGACCCAAAGGTGCTGGTGATAGGCTCCGGGGGAGGCAGGGACGTGGTCGCGGCCCTTGCAAGCGGGAGCAAGGACGTGACGTCCGTAGAGATAAACCCGATAATATTCAACACGGTCAAAGAGTACGGCGACAGGGCCGGCAACGTGTACACGCACCCGTACGTGAACGCAAACGTCGACGAGGGGAGGAGCTTTGTCTCCCGCTCCACAGAGAAATACGACATCGTCTACATCCCGTTTGTCGACACGTGGGCCTCTGTGTCGTCGGGCGGGCTGGGAGTGTCAGAGAATTTCCTCTACACACAGGAGGCTTTTCAGGAGTACTATGACCACCTGAAGGACAGGGGCAAGGTGATCGCAGTAAGGTGGCTGATCGACTCTCCCCGGTTTGTTTCCACGTTCCTGACAACGCTGGAGAGAAACGGCGTCCCGCAGGAGGAGGCGTACAAGCACATCATGATAGTCAGCGCGCAGTCGGCCAAAAAGGACCCGAGCGGGACAATGGCGATAATGTCAAAGGCGCCCTTTACCGAGCAAGAAATCCAGTACCTGTACGATTTCTTTGTGAAGGAAGGCTACCACCCGATCCTGGTGCCAGGCAAGGTGGCGCTGGAGCCGCATTCGTCGCTCCTGAACGGGCAGATCACGCTCCAGCAGTACTATGACATGTTTCCGACAAAGGCGTATGCGGTGACAGACGACAGCCCCTACTTTTTGTCATACGAAAAGCCGTTTCCAAAGGTACTGGAAGTGCTGCTGTACGTGAGCCTTGGGATTGCTGCGGTCTTTATGGTCGGGCCGTACGTGTGGCTGAGAATGACAAACAGGCGTAGTAGTAATGCTTTTGTTAAAAGTAACAACAATAACGGTAGCAGCGGCATCCTGCGCACCGGCAGCATAGCGCTCTACTTTGCTGCAATAGGCACGGGATTCATCCTGATCGAGCTTGCCCTCCTGCAAAAGCTTGTGCTTTTGCTTGGAAACCCCACAATGACGTTTGCCTTGCTCTTGTTCACTCTGCTCATATCAAGCGGGTTTGGCAGCCTGGTCAGCTCCAGGCTTACTAGGGGAACGAGCGCAAAAAGGCTTGCAATGGTTATTGCAGGAATTGCCTCGTTTGGAGTGGCCTATCTGGCGTCGTTGTCGCCCCTGATCTATTCGATAGTGTCAGAGCAATTTGCAGTAAAGGCGGCTGTCAGCATCGGGATCTTGTTTCCCATCGGCTTTTTGATGGGGATGCCCATGCCTACTGGGATGAGGGTGCTCAAGTCTCATGCCCCGTCCTTTGTTCCGTGGATGTGGGCGATAAACGGAGGGTTTTCCGTCCTGGGTTCCGTCCTTGCGGTGCTTTTCAGCATCGCTTACGGAGGTTCCTATGCAATGCTCCTTGGAATAGCCGCCTATATTGTCGCTGCTTCAGTAGCATTTACGTGGAAGCAGAGATCAAAAAGAACGGAAGCTGAGGAAGGAATACTGGAGCTCTGACCTGCAACATTTCCCGTAAAGGATTGTAGATGGAAGGCAATAATACTAACCATCAATTTTCCTTCCTATATGCTAGTTGATGGCATACCATTACCGATGCTGCCGCATTGGATTTGGATTATCTAGAAAGTACCGGGCTTTATCATATAGGTACAGTAATTCCGACCGATATTGATTCAACTGTCATTCCACAGGATGGGCAATCTTCGTTCTTGATCAATTCTTTGATTGTTGACGCACACCAGTAGCAAGAGTTACATAACAAAAGTTTAGTCTGATGCTCGCTCAAATTTTCTTACACTAGACAGGTGCCGAATCAGACGCATAAAAATCTACTGTGATTGACGTATTTCCCTGTAATTTCTATCTCGAAGCAGCGACTTTTTTATAAAGTCATTCAAGACCGCAAAGCTTAATTTAAAGATAGATTTAAATCTATGCTGACCAATATACAATTATGAAAAATCCTGACCTTAGAGCGGTCCTTCAGGATTATGCCAAGCTGATGGAATTAGGTGCCGACCAAAAGTTTGTTGAAAGGCTTGATGCAAATCAGGCCAGAGAGTTGCTGAAAGGAATTCTGTACGTCCGGACCATGTATGAAGACAATGAAAAGGAAGTGAAATGAAATGGCCGACATGCGTAGCATGCCCCTAAAGGAATTTCAGCGTCGGCTTGCAAAGCTCCTTGGCACAATCACTGCAGATAGCATAGTCAGAATGCTCGAAAGTAATGGCGTTGTAAAAGATGACAAAGTAGATATCAACAGACTTCAAGGATCGCTTGAAAGCCTATTTCAGGATGCAGGCATTCTTCTGATAAATGAAATTGTGAAAGAGCCCTACGTAACACAGGATAAAGCCGGCAATAATAGATAAGATTGAAGAAGCAAATCAGCCGGATTTTCGTGCTTTTCGTCTGTCAAAGTCTGCTTTAAGGTTTCTTCCGGAAGAAGTAATATTAGTTACGACTCCATTTACTTATTATCAAGATGATAATCACTGTGGGAATATAGGTAATGCATGTAAGAAAGACTTTGCTGACCAAAATTGCAGACTTGAGGGAAGATATCATATTCTGTGGTATTGCAACTAACGCCGAAATTGTAGATTACTACTATAAGCAGGACAGCAGAATACCTCTTCCAAAAGACAAAGACATGAAGCGAATGGTTCTACAATCCACATTGATGACAAGCATGCTCAAGACAAACGAAGGCATAGTCGGGAAATCTAAATTTCTGGTGATTGTACATGAAGACATTAATTCGATGCTTTTTCCATTCAAGGATGATTCTGTGATGGCGGTGACCTTCCTGAAATTTGAAGAGATTGAAGAATTGGCAAAGGATGTTCTAGACCTCGCAAAGACGCATTTGTAGATTGTTAAAGAACATGGCGATAAGGACCCACGACATTAAAATCATCCTGACTTGTTCGAGCTTGCGCTTTCATACCATCTAGCAGAAGATTGTTCTAGTATCTGCGCAATGATGCTATGAGAACAAACAGAGAAGAGCTAGGAGAATCTATGCAACTGCAGAGGTATTCTTGGCAGCATGATCCTGCTTTTTGTGTTCTTCTAGATCAAGCGGACTCGGAAACATCTTGTTACATTCTACGCATTCAAATCTTGGGCGTTCTAGTGGTTCTTGGCTCTTCACTTTTACATCTTTTTCTACATGAGGCACTTGCTCGTCCCTCTTTTCCCTATCTTCACTCATATAGCATTGCATGTACAATTCACAAATTAAACGAGTTTCTGAAGGCTCTGGAAGAGAGAACACCTAAATCACATTCAAAGGCGCATCATATAGTCTGGTGCGGGAGATGCACGATCAATGTGGCCTTCAATTCGTCTTTTTGGAAAAATGAAATCGGATGAATAAGCCAAAGCATCGGGCGTGAATAATGGTCACTAACTATTAACAAAAGTCTAGAATGGAGTCCATGAAGGGGAATCAATTGATATGTGCGTCGCGACAAAACACTCTCCGCAACAAAACGATGCAAGAAGAGGAGCAGCAGCTATCGCAGGACAAAAAGAATGCTATTGAGGCCTACAACCTGATCAAGACTTATCGCGGCGGTAATGTCCGCGCGGTAGACGACATCAGTTTCTCGGTAACGCGTGGAGAGATATTTGGTCTTCTCGGACCAAATGGCGCGGGCAAGACCAGTACCATCAAAATGGTCGTTACTCTAGCCAAGGCAACTTCTGGCAGACTAAAGGTCTTTGGAGTTGACGTCTCTAAATCACCTCAGACTGTAAGGGGTATGCTAGGATACGTGCCTCAGAGCATATCCGTTGATGCTGACCTCACCGCATACGAGAATTTGTTGATCTTTTCCAAGCTTTCGTACGTCAACAAGCAAGACCGCGACGAGAGGATACGCGAGGCGCTTCAGTACATGGGCCTCGCAGAAAGGGCGAACGACCTTGTCAAACATTTTAGTGGAGGCATGATGCGCAGGCTGGAGATAGCCCAGGCGCTAGTCAACCGGCCAAGAATCCTGCTCTTGGATGAGCCAAGCATAGGACTTGATCCTGCATCAAAGAGGCAGGTATGGAAAAGCATCAAGCAGTTGCGGCAAGACTATGGCACTACTATCCTGATCACGACTCACGACATGGTAGAGGCAGATACTCTGTGCGACAGAGTAGCAATCATGTCTGCAGGCAAGATAGCGGTTCTGGGAAATCCCGCCGAACTGAAAAGGGCCGTCGGAGGCGGGGACAGGGTGACTGTAAATCTTGCCTCTGCCGTACGCCTGCAGAACTTGCAATTCTTGACGAGTTTGGGCACGGTCGTCGCGGCGGCAGCCAATGACGACGACGTCGATGATGATAACGAGAAGAATGAAACATCGATTCAGATTCTGGTGAAGGACGGAGAGGAAGCTATACCGCACATCATGGATTCTTTTCGAAGCAGCGGAATCAGAATTGAATCCATTTCTGTAAGCAAGCCTACCTTGGATGACGTTTTCATGAAATATGCCAACCGAAGGCTTGATGACGAAGAAATGATCACAACCCGCAACAGCAACAACAGCCACTCTAGCGGCGCAAGGCGCGATTTTGTGAGACATGCAAAATGAATAGCATCGGCAACAACAACAGCAGCGTCGGAAGGTTCCTTCACAGTTCCATAACCGTGGCTGAAATGGAAGCAAGGAAGATACGCCACGATTCAACCGAGCTATGGACTAGAGTGGTGCAGCCTGCGCTTTGGCTGCTGATCTTTGGCACGACCTTTAACAGCATCAGGGCCCTGCAAATAGGCGGCGACATTTCCTACATCCAATTCATCACGCCGGGAATCCTCGCCCAGTCAGTTTTGTTCATAGCAATCTTTTACGGCATCACTGTCGTCTGGGAGCGCGACGTGGGAATCTTTACTAGACTTTTGTCTACGCCGTCGCCAAGGGCGTCCATAGTTCTAGGCAAGTCCCTTGCGGCTGGCTTGAGGGGAATCTTTCAGGCGATTATGATATTTGGGCTGGCCCTTTTAATCGGGGTCGAGATAAGGCTCGACCCGCCTGCCATCGCGGGGGTTTTTGCAGTGGTGGTGATGTTTGCCATGTGCTTTTCCAGCCTGTCCATGCTACTTGCCTCGTACATGAAGACTCGCGACAGGATGATGGGGATTGGCCAAGCTCTAACGATGCCTCTTTTCTTTGCAAGCAACGCCATCTATCCTATCGCCGTCATGCCTGCATGGCTTCAGTACGTGTCGCTGGCTAATCCCCTGAGTTATGTTGTCGATGCAATCAGGGCAATGCTCATCACCGGAGACTATGCGAATCTGCCGATTGATATTGCGGCGCTACTGTTGGCTACGGTCGCATTTGTCGCCTTGGCTTCTGTCTCGATAAAGAGACTGTTGGAATAGAAGAGGAGTAGTGGGAGACTTGCAAATGTATGAGCCATGGAAGAAAAAACCTCGATTATCCATAGTGTGACATTACTGCCTTCTCGCTAGGCTTCAATTCTCTTTGCTTTTTGATTTTCTTTACCGCCTCCTCGAAGTGGCGCATAGTTAGTTCTGCCTCGGATATGTGTTTCGTTGCCTCTGCAGGAGCAGGATAATTTGCAAGATGCTCTTGGACTAATATTGATACTGCGGTGTTTACCACGGCACTTACATCCGCACCACTAAACCCTTCGGTCATGGTCGCTATCTTTTCCAGATTTATTTCGGCCCCTAGATTTTTCTCCTTTACGTGAATATGCAGGATATTTGATCTCGTCTTGATATCCGGGTTTGGAACAAAGACTATTTTGTCAAATCTTCCGGGCCTCAACAGGGCCTTGTCAATCATGTCAGGCCTGTTGGTGGCAGCTATCACAACTACTTCTCGAAGTTCGCTGATGCCATCCAACTCCGTCAATATCTGTGAGACTACCCCTCCGCCCCCACCATCAGAGCCTTCACTTCCCCTAGCCGCTGCTATTGAATCTATTTCGTCAAAAAAGATTACACAGGGAGAGGCCTGCCTAGCTCTGCGGAATAGTTCCCGAATTCCTCTTTCAGACTCTCCCACCCACTTGCTCATCAATTCAGGACCCTTCACGCTGATAAAGTTGGCTTCAGACTCGGTCGCCACCGCCTTTGCAAGCAGCGTCTTTCCAGTGCCTGAGGGTCCATAAAGGATGATGCCTTTTGGCGCTCGGTAGCCGAGTGTCGAATACAGGTCTGGATATTTCAAGGGCCATTCTACTGCCTCTTGCAATTCCTGTTTTACGTCGTCAAGTCCGCCAATATCGCGCCAATTCACATCGGAAGACTCCAGGAAGACTTCTCTCAAGGCGGATGGCATGACATCATTTATCGCTTGTTCGAAGTCTGCCTTGGTTATTATCAGCCTATCGAGGTTTTCCAACGATACCTTTTCGTCTTCCAAGTTGAGCTCAGGCAGCATCCTGCGCAGACATTTCATGGCTGCTTCTTTGCAGAGATACTCCAAGTCTGCGCCAACAAAGCCGTGAGTAATTGCTGCCATCCTGGATAGGTCCACGTCTTCATACAGGGGCATATTGTGTGCGTGTATCTGGAGGATCTCTAACCTTCCGCGCCTGTCTGGCACCTTGATCTCTATTTCTCTGTCAAACCTTCCGGGGCGTCTCAAGGCTGGATCCAGCGCATTTTGTCTGTTAGTTGCGGCAATTACGATTACCTTGCCCCTTGCCTCAAGCCCGTCCATTAGAGACAACATCTGAGAGACTACTCTCCTTTCAACCTCTCCCATGACCTCTTCCCTCTTTGGCGCAATAGAGTCTATTTCGTCGATGAATATGATTGATGGAGCCTTTTCCTTTGCCTCCTTGAATATCTCGCGAAGCCTTGCCTCGGACTCGCCGTAGAACTTGCTCATGATCTCTGGCCCGGAAATGCTAAGGAAGTGCGCATTAGTCTCATTGGCAACCACTTTTGCAAGCAGCGTCTTGCCTGTTCCTGGCGGGCCGTACAGCAGTACGCCTTTTGGCGCCTCGATTCCCAGCTTTTCAAAGATCTCGGGGTGCCTGAGCGGGAGCTCTATCATCTCGCGGACCTTCTGGATTTCTTCCTTCAGGCCGCCAATGTCTTCATAGGTGACCTGTGCTATACCATCTCGAACCCTGTCACTTTCTGCAATATGGAATATCGTCTTCTTGTTAGGGAGAACAGGAACAGATGCCGGGGTTACATGTATTACTTCAAAAGTGAGCTTGCCTCCAAAGTACGGTACCGTGACCTTGTCTCCCTTGACAAGGGGAGTATTGTCTAGCACGTCTGCGAGGTAGTGCTCATCTAATTGGGGCACCGACTCTAGAGGCGCCAATATCACTTTATCGGCTGGAACCGCCTTTACTTTTGTTATCGTTACCGTATCTCCTATGGCCACTCCCGAATTACTCCTTGCAAGGCCATCTATTCTAATCACTCCCTTGCCTTCATCGCTTGGGTAGAGAGGCAGGCATTTGGCAATGATTCGTCTCTTTCCCCCCGCGATTTCTATGATATCGCCGGCCGATGCCTTAATCGAATCTAGGGCTTCATAATCTATGCGAGCGATGCCACGTCCTACGTCCCTCGTATACGCTTCAAGGATCTTTAATGAAAAAGCATTACTTTTCACAATAGTAACCAGATATACTGGCATGAACAGACCCTTAAAGCCTCGTATTGGTGATCTGAATCAGTAATGTGATTTGAGGTCAAAAAAGAAGATTCAGTTCACTCAATTTCCAAGAACGATGGTGATTTGCAGATGAACTCGGATATAAAACCGCTTCAAAGAATGCAAGATCCTATTATCCGTTAAAAGCATAGAAAAATTGCAATAAGCCATAAGGAATGAGAAAGACACAGGAGAACCTAAATAAAATAATCTCGTACTACCAAGGCTGCTGGAACCCTCTCCTAGGATTCATAAAGTGAACTTCTAACTCCTTCAGCCTCTGCATCGAGCCGTCACCTTTCCTCAGTTCAGAAAAGGACGAATCATCGTGGATCTTCCGGACCATCGAGATGACCTCTTTGTTGGTAACTCCGTGCTTGATGTCGTATTCTATCTGTCTACAAATATGGGTTAATCTGCCGTATTTCTTGTGATTCCTTTTCTCAAATGAGGAGGCATTCTCTGATAAACCTTTGACATATTTTACCATCGCCTTTTGCATGTGTTCAACATGCCATTCTTTCATTGGAAAGCTATTTTGCATAAAAAAATTACCTGTGATATGGAAGAAAGAGCCCGCTTATAACTTGCCGCATTATCTCCTAGGGCATAATTAGAAATGTGAATATAACGTTCATCATATGAGCACAAAGAACGGATATCTTTTTTACAATTCAGCAGTAATGAGAAGCTACTACAACAATATCGTGAAATTGAAAGTAATGCAGGGATCGGCAAAATAGCAAAAGAGCCTCTTCTTCTTGCTGTCTTTTACTCTCCTCTCACCTTTTACCACTTCTCAATCTTGTTGTCCTCTCCTTTTTCCTGTACGTTATGTGAGTATGGAAACTCTTACTGATGTTGCATTTTCTGTTCTATTGACAAAAGACTTTTGTTCGCATTTTTGCTAGACAGTGTTTTTATGAGAGGAAGCGGAGCGAGAGAGACTCTTTATTATCAGAGATGGCTTTTATTACTACACGAATGGTAAATCTCATCTACGGCCGCGGCATAACAGAACTGCTGCACGAGATGCCCTTTTACATCAGCATTTTCAAAAAGATCATCGCTTATCGCCTCTTCAAGAGCAAGCAGCCGATGTACGGCTCTGTAGACGTCAACAATATTTGTAATTTGCACTGCACGCACTGCTACTGGTGGCTCAACCGCAAAGAAGCAGAACAGGACCTGACGGTAGAAGACTGGCGCGGCATTATCCGGGACAAGTTCAATAAACAAAAGATATTTGTCATCACGCTTGTTGGAGGCGAGCCTACGTTACGGCCAGATATCATAGAGGTCTTTTGCAAGGAAATGCCCCGCAGGGTCTGCGTTGTTACAAACGCGACTTTTCCACTAAGACGCTTTAGCGGACTGTATTTCTACTGGGTGTCTATGGATGGAACCGAGAAAGTGCATGACAGTATAAGGGGAGAAGGCGCGTATGCCAAGACAAAGAAGAACATACTAGACTATGTCGCAGGCCCAGACCGTGACGGAAGGCCTGCATGGACTGACATTTGGATCACAATGACCATAAACTCACTAAATTACATGACCGTTGAAGAATTGATAGAAGAATGGAGGGGAAAAGTAAACAAGATTGGCTTTCAGTTCCACACACCCTTTGTCAAGGGAGATCCATTGATGCTCCCCTTCGGAGCTGTGCGCAACAGAGTAGTCGACAAGATTATTGAAATGAAGAAAAAATATCCCGACTTTGTAATCAACCCAGTCAAGCAGTTATCGCTTATGAAAGGCAACTGGGGCGGCGTCGGAACAACGCCTGTAGATTGCCCGTCGTGGGCAATACTGTCGCTTGACCATATGGGAAGAGTCAAGCAGCCCTGCTGCATCGGCAGTGCCGACACCAAGAGCATGAAGCCCCTGTGCGAGGAATGCGGCCTGGGATGCTACTCTATACTTGTGGCGCAAGGTATACGCGGCGCCTAGTTCTTTCTGGAATTTGACGCATGACTATGCGTGTGGCAGCGAGTTCTTGTTTTGTGTATTTAACTCAAAATAACAAACAACCTTATGGAGGATGTGCTCATAGTATGTGAGATATATGTACGTGCCCTGAAGGGAATGCGGAAAGGAATTTCAGAACCTCGTTGAAGGAGTACGATATTCAAGTACTGTCAGAGGACTCATGACTTTCTGTTCAGATGACTGTTGCAAAAATTACCTTAATTCACACCTGTAAGGTAAGGAAAGTAGTGACAAAAAACAACAACAAGGTTTAGATGCCGTCGTCATTATCATTATCGTGTATCCTTAAGTACCGCAACTCTCCTATTACTAACATTGGAAAAAATAAGAAAAAGAAGTAAAAACTCTACAAAGAAAAGCGTGCAGGCAAAATCAGGTTATAGAAGAAAATCGGCCTAGTTGCCTCTACCCGTCTCCACCACTCACGCACCTCATTCTTGGAAAAATAGCGCACTTGACGCACATGCGCGCGCATCCCACCTGGATTGGTAATCCTACGGCCAAAACGATAGAGAGACAGCACACATGTTAATAGGAATGGACTTGTAATGATACTCAATAAAGGTGTGTGTATATACCCAAGTTGCGAGCAACAACAAAACAAGCTGCAATGAATCTGTACCATGCAGGCCTTTTTCCAGACGTGATTGCAATGCAGCTTGATATTAGCAAGGAAGAAGTTGATAGGGTCATAAAAGATGCCATAGCTGAAGAGGAAAAGAAAAGAAAATCCATCAAACAGGCCTCAGATACATCTTCATTGGGAATGTTTTACCTTGATGCAGTTGTCAACATAGAGAACATTATCAAGTCGGCTCAATTGGCAATGTGGAAGTCATTGAAAGGAGAAATGGAATTTAACATATCAAATGAAGATACTCAGAACGTCCTTGAAAAAATGGCAGAGTCTAAAGCCACTTTTGTGATACTGTACATCGACATAGTCGGCTCCACAAAGCTTTCAATGACTTTGACTCCAGACAAGTTAGCCGCAATAATCCGCGGATTTACGCATGAAATGTCACTTATAGTGTCAACATATGGCGGCTACGTATTGAAATATCTAGGCGACGCAATACTCGCATTTTTTGTTGTTTCGGACAAATCTAATCCGTATATACCATGTATCAATGCAGTACACTGTGCAAGATCCATGATCAGGGCGATGAAAGAGGGGTTAAATATTATCCTAAACCAAGAGGGCTATCCCGAACTTGACGTTCGTGTCGGCATGGATGTGGGGGAAAGTGTAGTAGTGCAATATGGGTGGGATGTCCAGTCTTTGGTCGTGGATGGCAGAAAAATAACTGTGAAAAAAGCGCACCATGACATTCTTGGCTATACTATTAGTATGGCATCCAAGATTACGGGCTTTGCACAACCAAACCAAATTGTAATTGGTCAATATGTGTACGAGGCGCTGGATGAGCAACAGACAGATGCTTTCAAACTGTTGCCAACCCCTCCCGAGACTTGGAGTTATGTGAGTAGTAAGACAGGCAATCTGTACAGCCTGTATGCTAGCTTATCATGTTAATGTATATGCACGGCTGAAGTCTGTGCCAGAATTCACCCCTGTACAGTTTTGTCCAAGTAATTCTTGCAGCAAACGTCGGTACAGAAATACAGTGAGCCATGCGTTGACGTTGTATATACAACTCCTTCAATAAAGTCTTGGAATTCCTTACCGCATGATTTGCAATTTCTTATCATTTTTCGTTATTGTACAGAATTGTCTTTGATAAAAGAGAATCTGTGTATTGTGCCGCAGGGTAAACATGGTTGACATGCATATATCGATGCTTGTCTGTTAAATAACAGAGAATGATTTGTAATGGCAAAAATTAGAGTATACAAGAGAAATTCCACCTTCATAGATCTACCCGATCTAGTTGAGGAAATCGGCAGTATTGGGCTTACAGAGACTTTGAAAAAATACTACAACCAGCCATTTGAGCACGAGGCCAAGAGCATAGTTGCAGGTCCAAGTTTCATGCAATACTTGAACCGGCTGTTCAAGACACAAATAGCTGCCGGCGACATATTGCAGTTTGAATCGGGCGATCACGACAAGTACTTCATGTTCTCGCCAACTGGAACGTGGGATGAGATAATCAAGCTGCAGTGAAAATTACAGGTGGGCAGGCGCGTTCGCTACTGATAATCATCTCTCACTTTTCCATGTATTGATGGAGCTTCTTTCTTCAACCAAGTGAAATAAAATAATTGCAAGGTTTAATAGCGGCATTTAACCACTCATATAGTGCTAAGCCCTTTTCAAACTAGGCCTATACAGTTAAGGAAGAACAAATCTCCCGGATATTGCGGGATATGTCAAGAACTAGCGACAACAGAAGTATTCTTTCAATTGGAAAGCTGCATGGTAGTTCAAAAGTACTGTGACAAGTGCCTGCCAAATGCAGAGTATGAGGTTCCGATCTGATGGAGACACCCTGCAGGAGCGCGACTTTTATCCATAAATTTACATGGCATCCTGTCCGCAAGTAATTCGGTTGTGTGACGTCGAGTTTCTTCTCTTGACGGTCGGCTACCATTATATCATCATTATCATCCATCCGCCTTTGGATGAATAAAAGCTCCCGTCTCCTCTCTTGAGCTTGACCGTATCGAATCTGTCAGCGTCAAAAAAGAAACATAACATCTGATACAAACCAAGAAAAAAATAAAAGAAAAAGAGATGTGGATGTACATATTCGCCTATCAGTCCACATTCTGAAATACGTTGACTTCTCTTCCTTTCTAAAATACTTCCTCAAGCATTTCAAAAGTTACCGCTGCCAAGAGAATAAAGAACAGCTTCTTCCCGGAATAGAAGAGTCTATTTTTATCCAGTATGTGCGATAGGAAGGTCTGCAGCGCAGGGTAGCCGGATGCTCCTAGTGAGTTTACTATCGGCATGGCCAATGCGGATAAAGATTGCATTTTCCATATTCACAATGTAATGATAGCTACACGCGCATATAACACTACTATTACATTGAATGGCCTTTGCTCATTTTGGAGTTAATGCAAGCTATTGCCATAGTTCGTATCTGCGCCATGTTATTTCAATCCTGATTAGATGATCTGTAGGTCAACATTTTGGAGAAATTGAAAGAAGAGAGGGCGCAAAAGCTGCCTGCTCTACATACCACCATAAACGCAAATACCTCTCTTGCGAGAATGTCATTATCATCATTATTATCATCAATCAAAACAATGTAGTGGCATAAAAGACTCGGACGATAGCCTAATTATCAAGTTTCTAATGAACATCGGTGCACGCATTGGGAGACAGTTAAAGTGTCGATTGTCCAAATAGGACAAGTGTTTACTTTATGTTACTTTGCCGAAGTACCTTTTGTAACAGTTAAGAGTGCCATCACACAATCATACTGTATGCCTAGAATAGAATACGATGAACTGAAATCCCTGATGCAATCATCCAATCATGAAATCAATTCTCTCGCAGAAATAGTAGACAATATCAAGGATAGACTAGAGGCCCTTGAAAGAAAGCAGAACGAGATACTAGACGAAATGCATAAAATAAAAAGCTCTGCAAACAGACCAAAGTAAAGAGTTTTCTACTAGAATGCAAGCATTGGGCACGGAAAATGCATCTGACAACAGATGCACGAGATGCGGTGCTACAATATGCTCATCCTGTCTAAAAGAGCCTGATCATTGCAAGTGTAAAAGAATAAACACGAATGCTGCAAAAGCTTACAAAATTTACTTTGTGTATCTTTTTTTCAAATGCTGCTTCATCTTCCACAACTGT
The DNA here is from genome assembly GCF_000698785.1 of Nitrososphaera viennensis EN76. Taxonomy (GTDB): domain Archaea; phylum Thermoproteota; class Nitrososphaeria; order Nitrososphaerales; family Nitrososphaeraceae; genus Nitrososphaera; species Nitrososphaera viennensis. The sequence goes on along the minus strand of NZ_CP007536.1, from coordinate 1,656,777 downwards.
TACAATTATGCCATCAGATCCAGAGTCCACTTTAGGTCGTTAATTTCTTTTTCAATAATCTGTCTTTCTAGTTCATCACCATATTTCAAGAGACGTTCACATGCTTCGAGCTCTGCAATTATGATGTCCTTTCTGGCAAGACAGAGAGTATGGTATGTATCGACAAAAGAATATGCTACTCTTCCAGAAGCCTTGCAACCACAGGTTTTTGCAACAAGAACATGACGCACCTCAGAATCCCCTATATTCATCGATATTGGAACGATCTCCTCGTATATACGATGCTCTGGATTAAAATTAGTAATACTACACTATTTGTGGTTTTGTACACCGCTTTCTCTATTTCATTGGGTACGGAAATTGTCCGTACCATCTTCCCGAGAATAGTGCAATGAACGGTAATCGCAGCCATTTCTGCATCTTGATAGCCATCCATTTTAGTTGAAGTTGTCTCTAAATTTTGAATCTAATGTGAGTGTTGCGTAGTTATCAGGGTTGTTTATATATCAGGATCACGTATGTTAACTGGTAACACGTAATACGTTCCTAGAAGTTAATTCTTCTTTCGATCCGTCATAGTAATGCAAACTTCAATCCTGTGCTGTATGTGTAATAGCGGTCATATGATCACAGACCTCGAATGTGGCGAGATCGTATGTAGCAATTGCGGGCTTGTATCGCAAGATATAATGACAGATGGCCGTGCAGAGTGGAGAACTTTTGGCTCGGACAATAATAACAGTAACAACAATCGCCAGAGGGTTGGCTCACCAAATTCTCTTGCATCCCATGATATGGGACTGTCCACCATCATCGGAACGGATAGCAGAGACTCTGCTGGGCACAAGTTAGATTCGTCTATGAATTCCACGATGCAAAGGTTAAGGACATGGGATTTCAGAAGTCGAGCCTATTCCCCTACGCACAGAAATCTGATGAAGGCCTTCAGTGAACTTGGCAGGCTAAAGGATAAGCTTGGTTTATCGAATGCAATGGTGGAAAAGACAGCTTACATTTACAGAAAGGCACAAGAGAAGAAGCTGATGAAGGGAAGGACCATCTCATCCATATTGTCTGCAGCCCTATACATTGCATGCAGGGAGATGGGCGCTCCAAGGTCACTCCGCGAGACGGCTGAAATCACCAATGTCAAGTCCAAAGCACTTTCACATCACTATAGGCTACTGGTTCGTGAACTTGACATCAAGGTTCCATTGATAGACCCTGCAAGGTATATCGCAAAGATAGCAAGTAAGACAAGAATCAACGAAAAGACGCAGAGAACTGCCATTGATACAATGAAAAATATCATCAAGAAAGAAATATCGGCCGGAAAGAACCCTGTAGGACTTGCAGCAACCGTCCTGTACATATCTTGTCTGAACAATAAGGAGAAGATAACCCAGAGAGAGATCGCAGATGCGGCAGGCGTAACAGAGGTAACTATCAGAAACAGATTCAAAGATCTGAAGGTCAACCTTCTCTGTTTGAATTAGATGGAGTAGAGATGACAAATGCCAATGTTGATGTTAAAGTGCAAGACCTGTGGAGAGGTGTTCCCAGGGATTTACGTGCCCGAGGGAAGCACTGACAATTTTAAATCAACTGCTACGAGTTCTGATACCTCACACATTTGTTCCAGAGGACACAAGAACGAATACATCAAAGAAGATTACATGGACTGGTCCTAATTAGTTGTCGACCTTATCCTCTCCCTCTTCCTCCCCAACCCGCAAGTCAATGAAGCCAGTAGTTCTTGTGGCCTACCCTGATGCTTTTGCGATAGAAGAAGCAAAAAGCCTTGTAGATTCAGCAGATCGCGCTATTGTTGGGACGTTTACTCAAAAATATCTAAACCATTCACGGTATGGCATTGGCTCGGGTAAAGCTGAGGAGATAAAGGCATTTGTAAAGGAATCCAAAGCAGAACAGGTGGTCATTGACGAACACCTCACACCTAGACAAATATACAATCTAGAAAAGCTTACAGGAGTTCAGGTGATTGACAGGGAACGTCTGATACTTGACATATTTTACTCTCGGGCTACTTCAACGGAGGCAAAGCTGCAGATAGAACTTGCAGAGATCGAGTACGAAATGCCCCGTGTCAGGGAAAACGCTAAACTGACTTCAAGCGGCGAGCGTGCCGGCAAAGGGGGCATGGGAGAGTACATAGTTGATGTAAGATTCCGCGATTTGAAGAGGCGTATTTCATTTATCAAAGAGAAATTGAAGAATGCCCAGCGAAAACGCGAACTATGCCATCAACAGAGAATAAAGACTGGAATGACGGTCGTTTCGCTAGTGGGATATACCAGCTCAGGCAAGACCACATTATTCAATCTGTTAACAGGCGAACATAAGCAGACCTCTAGCAGCCTGTTTACAACACTCTCTACAACCACTCGATCATTGAAGGTCAACAACGAGCAGGAGGTCTTGCTTACCGATACTGTTGGTTTCATCAGTAGACTCCCAACGTACATGATAGATGCATTCAAATCAACATTGGAGGAATCGCTCGCGGCAGATTTGATTTTGCTCCTGATAGATGCTTCAGAAGGTCTTCAGGAAATTAGAATAAAGTACACTGCTTGCAGGCATGTACTGGAAGAGCTAAAGGCAGATAGATCGAAGGTCCTTGTAGTGTTTACAAAGTATGACAAATTGACGAATTCAGAAGAGGTGGTGAAACAGATTGCGGCAGATTTAGGAATACCAAATCCAATTTCTATATCTGCGAAAAGTGGCCATGGAATTAGTAAACTTGGGACAATGATTGGCCAGCATCCACGTGTGTTGCCGGTGCAAGCAAGTGACTGATAATAATGTACGACATATCGTCGCTCTGCTTTGAAAGGGTGCATGCTAATCGACTGCTTAATGCATAGAGATGGCTTTTGCACATTTTGTTTATGTATTTTCGGTTACTCAAAGTTAGGAGCCTTCTTTCGGAGTCCAGATTCGTCTAGTGATTGCCAGTACGAGGCAATTTGCACATGCAAATCTAACTCGCCGTACACACCTCATTCTGGGAATTTCTAGAATCCGTGACTCGATGGTAAGAGAACCTCTGTAAATACGGAAGAATAATTCTGGCTGCTTTCGTTATGACCATTCCCTAGCCGCTGCATATGCACATAGTCACACACTTAAGCGCGGCATGTGTATGTATACTTGGTCTTTAACATAGGAAAGCGAAGAGTCCTCAATGAAGCTCAATTGAAAGAGATGATGATGCCCGGCCAGGGTCAGCTTTTTGGGCGAGTAATAAAGCTGGTTGGCGGTGACAACATCATAGTAAAGTGTACCGACGGCAAGGTGCGCACGTGCCGCATCAGGGGCAAGATAAAGCGCAGGATGTGGATCCGCGACAACGACCTCGTTCTCGTCGCGCCGTGGGATTTCCAGTCAGATAGGGCCGACATCATCTGGCGCTACATCTCGGCGCACGCTGAAAAGATCAAGCAAGACGGACACTTGGCAGGTCTTGATGCCTAGTTGTTATGTCATCGTATTATCTTTGGTTGGAACCACAATGGAAGGCGTTCCAGTAGTACATACTGTTGAAGAAAGAGCCCTCTTCATACAAAGGACAAAGACGCTCTTGAGAACAACATAGAAGCGGCAAACAATGCTGCATCCATCTTAAGTCCGTCTTTAGACCACGCGGCATGGCTAGATGCTTGTAGACGCAACTGGAAATGTAACAATAACAAACGACGGCACTACTATTCTGAAAGAATATTATGCGTGTATGGTATACTGCTGCATGACAGTAGAAACGAAAGAGTCGACGTTGCGGTGGATGCTATTTCAAATAGCGCTGTCGCCGTAAGACTTCTTTCGCGATCTCTTCATATTTTATCTGCTCGCCTCTTCGACCGGGAGTAATTAGTCCTTGATGTTTGACTTTTTCCATTTCCTCCATCAGTTCATCAGACCCAAAGTGGGGATTGACACAACTTGAAACTTTTTTCTTGCGCAGTTCCAACGCGTATCTTTCGCGAAACTCTTTTTCTTCCAGCGTGTCTTCAATCATAGTTTTATCACTTGTCATATTGCCAATCATGGAGTTCTTCGGCAACAATCATGGTTGAACACGATCTGACGTGGGCAATCGTGTGGAACCTTTTTAGGATATTCGTTATCCCGCCGTTTGAATCGGCATGCAGTTTGGCTACTATATCATAAACACCTGACACACCAATAGCTTCGGAAACACCCGAGATTCGATTCATCTCTCCCATTACGGCCTTTTCAGTCCCAATATCACAGTTCAAAAAGACAAAAGCAAGCGTCATGATTGGTTTATGCTTCGCCCTTATAAAAGGCCATGTTTTTCAAGCATGGTCATACTACTATGAGCCTAGATGCAAATCTTGTAAAATGTCGGTACTTGAAGAAGCGCTGCCATCATCATCTGTTCTGAGGATGCTCAATGTGTTTTTCATGTTCACTGGCCCTGTCCTCTGAGTAATGCCGACCAAGACCGGACCGGGTATGGAGTCTGTAGGACAATCGATCACCATTAGTATCATGTAAGCCATTAGAGAATGAGAGAAATGATAAAGAATAGAAGCAGACAGCAGATTATCTCTTCCATACTTGAAGAAGCAGAGGGGAAAGGAGGGGCCAAAAAGACCGCGATAATGTACGGCGCCTATCTTTCGGTCTCTCAGCTTAATGGATACCTAGACCTTCTAAAAGAGAATGGTATGTTGGAATATACGACAGAAACAAGGTGCTATCATACTACCGAAAAGGGCGCAAACTTTCGCAAAGTGTACGATGAGGTGGCGCAGGTTCTTAGACCAAAAGAGGGTAGGTTCAGATAGGATTGACTATCATGATATCTTCTCCCATGATATCTTCTCCCATGGTATCAGTCGGCTCTCTGCAAGTCGCTATAATCCTCCATTTAATCTCAAAATGCAATAGAGGAAAGAATCGCCGGTGCTATACTAGTGAATGAGCTGCCGCAATTAACTACTCACGAGGATCATATATCCCCAGAAGAACAGACTGTGAGACCTGCCACAGAATTGAAAGCGAATAAGAAATGATTGAACAATACCTCCAATATGCGCAGGAAATAATTACCAAGCTTGCAGCTAATTCCATCTTTGCAGAGTTTGGCCTTGCAGGGCTTTTTGTCAATAGCGTGCTTGCATCCACTGCTTTACCTCTACCGACAGAGATCGCAGTATCGGCTCTTCTGGCGGCAGGCCAAGACAAACTCCTAGTTTTCTTAACTCTGGCTGCGGGTACTGTTGCTGGAGGATTTCTCAGCTACTTCATCGGCAAGTCCGGAGCTAAGGTATTTCGCTTCTTAAAACCCAAACACCAAGAGAAGGAGCAGAAAAAGAGTCATGAAATGTTAGCAAAGTATGGATGGCTTGCTTTGGTTGCGGCTCCATGGGTTCCCGTCTTTGGCGATATCATCATCATGATTGCAGGAGCAAAGAGCTATGATTTTCGCAAGTTTACAATAGCAATGACGGCTGGCAAAATCGTTAAAGCTCTCGCCACAGTGTACTTCATCGGTTTGGTCGCAACAAGATTGTTTGGAGGGATGTGAATTAGAGAGATAGATGATCCGGAGTCGGAAAGCCCAATCACTCCGCAAGTTTAACTACTGCGGCAACTGACTATTGTTGAATAGTATTGATTGTAGCCATCAGAATGGGGGCAAGTTGAGTATGCAATGCAAACAAACGATGATGAAGAGAGAATAAAAAATGAACTTTACAACAACCTCAAAGCGCTCGGACTAGACGTTTACTCTATAAAGAATTTGAATTTATCGTTATACGAACTTGGGGACTTTTACCTTAGAGTCATGTCCTTAATGGACAAACATGGGGATTGGTACGGCAAAGCTAATTGATGTGCAATCCAGGATGATGCACAGGTAAGAACTTGCATTCATCAGGTTCAGAAAAATCTCAAAAGGAGGGAAAAATACTTCTTTACTACAAAGGGACCTCGTACTCTGCATTTGGCAGGCACTTGTCACAATATTTCCGAACTACTATGCAGCCTCCCAACTCGAATAGGGCTTCTGTCGTCGCTGTTGCTGAACATATGCCACAGTCTCCCGGTGAGTTGTTCTTCTTAATTTGTATCGGTGTTGTTCTAAAAGGTCTTGACATCATTATCTGTTATTTAACGAGTATATAGCCACGACTTAATTTAGTTCAGTGGAGTGTTAACTGGACTTCTTAGTTGTCATCTCCGAGCATGACGGAAACTGTGCTGAAATCTTTAACGCTTGACCGCTGTTTTTAATAATAGAAGAGGGGAGGAGTTTTTAGTGTTGTAGCAAGAGGTGTGAAAAAGATATACCTGCGCCCTGCCTGATGCTTTGATGTCAAGTCTAACAGGGGGCGGGACGCAGGTATGTGGTATATTCTCCCTCCGTATCTTATAGTACGAAAGTATATCTAATAAGATTAGTGGGCTGCGTTTACAGGTCATTCATCTAGTCGATTAGGTGCATGTAATGCAAGAATTCATGCAGTTTTGGCATTTCCTCGTATATACATGGCAGGCGGTATGGCGGTATGTCGTACAGCTGCATCAAGTGCCATTGTGGTACAAAGGATTTCGTCCGGCCTCCTGATGGACAGTCAATTGATCTATTGATGCAACGAAAACTCTGCATCAAATGCAGAAGGAGAGGCGAATGGCGGCAACTGAACATGGATGAAGCCCTTTAGTTAGTCAAGCTCAGACGGCCGGCTGGTCGGTTTTTGATCTCATATTTTGGCAAGCCTGTCAAAGGAGAATTTTTCTTTGTTTCTCTTGCACCCTATAAGAGAGAAAATGCTGCCTGTAGGCCATTACGTGCGATTAGCCTGCATGCAATAGGGTAACTTTGTTACTCGCAAATGATACGCAATCATTAATACAAAATTTTGGTTACTGCAAATGCATACGGCTATGGAAGGAATAGGAAATAGCAACAGCAGAAAAACACAGATGATAGTGATGGCCGGCGTCATGGCTGCAGTTCTAGCTACCGCGGCAGTCTTTATGACGCAGCCTGCACTGGCACAGCAGGGAACCAATAGTACGCAATCCGGCAGCAACAACAGTGACGGTCAGCAGCAGGCTGTGCCCCAGCTTAACGGCTCAGTGAACGTACGAGACGCTGCAAAAGCATTCTTGCGCGACAATGCAAAGGTGCCGTTTAGCAGTGCTCTTGACACGGCACAGGAAGCAGTCTCTAACGGCACGGTGATTGGCGGACAACTCACAGTGGTCCAGGGCTACCTTGTATATGCATTCAAGGTCGCCGACTTTGACGCTGGCACAAGCAAAATAGTCATAGTGGATGCAGGAAACGGATCTGTCCTGTACACCTCTGCTGACATGCCGCTGCACTTTGGCGGATTTGGAGGAGGCTATGGGTGCGCTCGCGGTCACTCCTTTGGACATCACTATGGCATGAACTGGGGCGACAGGGTTCCTTCGTCATCGTCGTCGTCGAATAGCGGTAGCGGATCCTCTTTAACAGAGAGCATGAACGCCTGAGAGGCGCTGCCACGACCCTTCTCATTTTTTTCTTCCTCCATGTTTTTTCTCATACTAGTTTTGCATTAACGTAAAATTTTCTTTACGGTGCATATATTTTCAGTCTCCTGTTTCTAGCTTCGACATCAATTTCGGCCTGATGCACTAAACTTTAACGACAGACCTCAACACCTGCCGTAGAGACTTGTCTGCACGTTCCCAACGATGATCCTTCAACAATCATCAGTTGTATGTATAGCAGGTTACTTTTGCAAGTATCCGCAAATAGCAATTTTTTATGAATGCTCAATATAGAGTACGCTGATTTCGCTGCGTCCTGACTTTTGACATCAAAAATCATGCGGATGTTTCAGCATCGAATCTATTCCGACATCAATCCGTATTGAAGACCAGTCGAAAGGGAGCAAGAAGGTGAACTTTTCTTGTATATACAAAATCCCAAGGACATTGTTATGTGGATATTATTCATTGGATGCCTGCCGGCCAAGGCAGGACTCGACCGCGGCATGGAAACATCTCTGCAGTATGGGCAGTAGCGGCTGCATTCATGCTTGTGTTTGGCATGATTTCTGCGCCAATTTCTGTCCGAGCAGCTACTATCCCGGGTGCATGCAATTGCGTCATCTTTAGGCTTGATGACATTCAGGATTTCTGGCTCAATACCGTCCAAATTGCGCTCATGAACCACTTTATCGCCAAAGGCGAAAGACTTGGCGTTGGAGTAATAATGAACTTTATTGGAAACGACCCTTCGGTAGTGGACAAGGTTGGAGAAGGCCTCAACTCTGGCACATTTGAACTTGTAAGCCACGCATGGAACCACGTCGACCATAGAACGCTAACCCCTCAAGAGCAACACGATACGCTGCAGCAGGCCAACCAAAAGATGACCTCGCTTTGGGGAAGCAGTGCGGTGGCGTTCATCCCGCCGTTCAATGCCTATGATGACAATACTCTTGCAGCACTTGAAGCGCTCGACATGAAGATCATAAGCGCGGAATTCGATCAGGAACTTCCAAGCATATACAACCCCGACGAGCCAGCCAGCCCGGACAACAAGGTCTACAAGGCGATACCTGACTCTGACATTTCAGACTCGCATGGCATCTACCACCTCCCGCAGGTGATAGGATTCTACACGTATGACTCTGAACCGCCGACCAAGACTTCCATGAACACGATGACAAGCAGAATCGACGAGGCAATATCCTCCTACGGGTATGCAGTGGTGACCTTGCATCCCCAGGACTTTGCCGTCAAGGATTCAAGCCAGAACCCCACAAACCAGATTTCAAGCAGCGAGCTGGCAGATCTGGATACGCTCATTGAGAATATTCAATCGAGAGGGTATTCGATAAAGACCTACTCGGAAGCAATAGGTTCTTCTTCTGCGCCCGAGGAACCCTCGTCTGAGGATACGGCAGCTCCTCAGATAACCGCGCCGCCCGATATCACAACAGAGGCGACCGGCGTAAGAACGCCAGTTTCACTGGGATCGCCGACGGTGCGCGATAACCGCGACTCCTCCCCACATGTATCCAACAACGCGCCGGGCGGTGCGTCCGAGTCAGAAGAAGAGGGGGGCTTCCCTGTTGGAACCACCACCGTCACGTGGACTGCAACTGATGATTCCGGCAACTCTGCCAGTGCAACGCAGAACGTTACCATAACCGATACGACGGCCCCTTCAATTCCAACGCCGCTATCGCCGGAGGACGATTCCAACGTCGAAAGCAGCGAAACGACGTTTGAGTGGACAGAAGCAACCGACTTGGCTTCTCAGACGGTGACTTATGATTTGCTAGTCGCAGACAATCCCGACTTTGATGCTCCTGTCGCTATATCGCAAACAGGACTCGTGGAATCTACATACACGGCTAACGGATCGGAACCACTGCCAGGCGGGACATACTACTGGAAAGTGAGAGCATCTGATTCATCTGGAAACGAGAGCCCGTACAGCGATGTGTATACGTTCACAGTTGGCGGCAGCAACAGCAGCAGTAGTAGTAATGGTATCGCGGTGACAGCCTCGCCTCCAGGCGGCACGTACGGGCCTCCACTGCTAGTCACTCTGACAGCCTCGCCGCCCAGCTCGACTGGTACTGCCGTCGTCATCTACTACACCACCGACGGCTCTACACCTACGACGTCTAGCGCTGCCTATTCAGAGCCGGTACTCGTCTCTTCGGATACGGTTTTGAAGTTCTTTGCCCAGGATACCAGCAGCGGTACCGCCAGCGCTGTGATCACTCATACCTACAGCATAGACGCAACTGCTCCAACTGTGTCAGCTTCGCCTGCCGGCGGCACGTACACGTCGGTCCAATCTGTCACGCTCGCGCCTAGTGAATCTACCGCTACTATCTACTACACCACTGATGGCTCTGACCCCACGACAACGTCGGGTACTGTTTACTCTGCACCAATACCTATAGCCACCACGACCATGCTGAAGTTCATTGCAAAAGATAACGCTGGTAACATCAGCCCTGTCGTCATAGAAGAATATGTCATCAATCACAGCACAGGTAGTAGTGGTAGCAGTGGCAGCGGAGGTGGCGGCTTTGTTGGTGGCGGCGGTGGAGGAGGGGGTGGTGGAGGAAGCTCCTCTGGCGGTAGTTTCACTACTGATGGTCAAGTCTTTACCTATGCAGATTCGCATTTTGTACAGCACCCCTTGGACCGTATCAAGTTTGTAAGCTATGGCACTATGAACATGCAGAACATCGTCTTGACTTCTGTCAAGCCGGGACAGCAAGTAAACATCTCGGCCACATTCAAGAACTACCAGAACAGCGCGCAGGACTATGTGTACATAACACAGGTTGAGAAGGATGGGGTCACGTACAGCGTTAACTGGGCGACAGGAGCAGTAAATGCCGGACAGACGGAAACAGCATCGCGGTCTTGGATGCCTGAAGAGCCTGGCGACTATACAATCAAGGTCTTTGTATGGGACAAGCTGAGCGGGTCTCCAATTGCATTGTCGGACGTGGGCGAATCCAGAATTTCTGTCCCACAACAATTTGCATTGCCGCAGATATGAGATATTCAAGCTGAAAGCCAGGATGGGCGATGAAAGCGAGCAAGAATTTTCGGGAGGCGATACGGGAATAGTGCCTCCCAGAGATGATGCATGGGTGGTTGGAAACGAACCTTTCGTAGCGATAGACTTTACAGGCGCAAAGACATGCGCACAAGGTAAATCTTAGTTTCCGACAACTATTGCGGCCACAACTGTAGAATCCCATCATTTGAAAACTAAAAGACTCCGCCGGACACACCATGCCAAGTGAAGATACCCGGCGGAGCCTGCCACGGTTCGAGTATCTTGATATTATCTGCCATGAATAAAACTATCAGGTATACAGAGCAAACAGATGCTATTCTGTGATATTGAAATCTTGGCCGGTCCTCCCCATGAACGGGTAGTGGTGGCCTACTGTATGCCGATAAAGACGCAGCATAGATGAGTCAAGGATCTTGATTCTCTGATCTGATTATCAATTTTCAGAACATCTTGTAAGAAACGTCATTGTGTTTTAAATGAAGGCCAAAGTTCCCAAATCATGACACCGTATGCACTCGAGCAACAATCGCAGAAAAAAGCTGCTGTTCTCAGGGGTTGCAATGTCTTTTGTTGCAGCAATAGCCGCTGCGGCATTGATGACCACCCCTATAATATCAGAAGCGTATAATGGATTTCCAAACTACGCGAACCTAGTCTCAGTAACCAAAGCACAGGAACCCAAGTTGTTGAAGTCGACTGTATATACTGAAGCAAAAATACCACAACAGCCAGACGCATTCATCAAATCGAATTTAGTATATGCGTACGGATGGGTCGATACAAACACCGGAAAGGGGCTTGCAGCTACTATCCATCCAAATTTTAGAGATTCAACAAAGAATCCTGACCACTGGCACATGCATCCTGTAGTTCTTGGCAAAGGCACCACTACGTCCACATACTGCGTCGAAGCCTTCATCGATGGTCTCTCGACTGCAGAAGGCGGCGTGGCACTAGGTGAAAAATCAATGACCATTAATGTTAACAGCTCAAAAGCAAGCGTTACTGCAGATGAGGTTGATACTGTGGCATCGATGATTATGCTCAAAGACGCTGGCTGCCCTGAAATCCCGAAACTGATTGATGGTGAACACACTATAATAAGGCTTGGAGCCATCGTTCACGACACTGTGTAGAACTGTAATCGCAGGATAGAAGCGAGAGCATTCTACCTGATTTCTTCATCACTTTTCTATTTACGAACAAGAGCTATAAAGGATGCTTTGCATAGTAAGTAACTAATGGCTGGAAATGACGACGACAATAACAATGATGCTGCTGATGGTGGCAGCAGCGGTAGTAGTATTGCACACGAATTGGATGCGATCTTGGATTCGTATGGTACTACTGCTGAAGCAGAGAAGCAATATGCAGCTGCAGTCAATGAGGAACAAGTACAAGAATTCTTGGCAAGATTCGAACGGATAAAAGTAGACGTCGTCAAGCCGACGATGGAAGAAATTGGCAAATACTTGGAGAAAAAAGGGGCACTCTTATCGTATTGAAGACAATGCCATCTTGTACAATGATAACCCCATCATAAAGATGGAGATCTATCCAAGGATCCCTACGAAGAACCAGAAAAACCCGAGGTCATCGTGGAAACAGAGAACGAAGACCAATACAAGAGCGCAGAAAAAATACTATCTGAATTGAGAAGATTTGGTTATCCTATTTGAAAAGTATGCTCTAGATGATTATTCTGCAGCTAGTCAGTTTTCCTTACCTACGTCTGTGATGAGATAAAATATGATGGTGTTGAACGGTAGGGAGCCAATGCATGGGGACCCCTAGTTACAGGACGTCAGGGAGGAGCTCAGTTTCTTCACGCTGTGCAGCACTGGCTCGCCTGTATTTCTGTCAGGCGTGACCGAACATATGCCTGTGCAAGTCAGCATTCTCCCCGATACGCCCGGCTGCTTTGGCCGGCAAGGCGGCCGCTGCTTCATTCATTCTAGTTCATAGGGTCTTGATGCCTTGCCATTTTTCAAAAAAGCACTTGCTAGGCAATGATGGGAGCGCTATTATCGCTGCTGACGACTGGAGCCGCTGCCGCCCCCTTCTCGTCCTGTTGGTGTTGCAGTAGGTGTTTCTTGTTTCTTGCACGAAAGAGGATGCCCCAAGCTTTTTGGTAGCTGTCAAGAAAGAGGATGCCCTTTTCAGTCGTTCGGTAGATCCTCTTCTCGGGAAGATACTCTAACATTTCATTTTCAATGAGAAGGTCTAGGTATGTATTGAGTTGTTTAACTGAAGTATGCGATCCGTACATTATTCTGGTCTTTTTCTCACCATTTTTCGCCACTTCAAGCATCTCTGCTGCTATGTCTGCCCTACTTCTAAATTTCATTGGCATCCTTCCCCTCCTCTCTCCCTTCCTTACTCCTTGTAACTTTTCCAACCTTTGTCTTCATCGCGTGCATATGATGCAATAAGTCACAAAATCTAATAATAATGTAACTATGTGTCAGATGCTTATCATATAGAGAAATCATGCGCTAAGTGCACAGAAAATGATTCGATAAAGGCATAGATAGACGTGATTGATACCCCTTTTTGCTGCTAGATTCAGCTATTCTTTACGCTTATAAGCAGATACTGGAAATATGTCATTAGTAGATAGTGAAAACAACGTATCTGCAAAAGTACTGGCAGAAAAGGATGGCTCGATGTACGACCGTCACAAGTTGATCGAGTTGGGCGTAGCTCCCGGGTTTCTGAAATTCATGGACGATGAGCAAGCCCGGGAGCTGCTAAAGGGCTTGCTCTATCTCATTATCAAAAAGCAAGACGGCTATGCATAAAACACTCTCCTTGCCATTCTCTTTCTATCTGACTATGAGAGGTCTGTCAGTAAGCTCCTCTTAGGCACGACTCACTACCGTGATATTTTTTGCAAAGTTGCCAGTCTTTGAATAGATTGCAGAATCGTTGAGGTCAAGGTCTGATTGTACAATCCCACAAAAGTCTGCAAGAAACTTTCCCTCTAGCGGACCAATCAATCCAATAAAGGCGCGCAGGGTGTGATTATATGGAAAGCAGCATTGCTATTCCTGCTACTTTGGATTTAGAAACAAGGAGCAGCAATAGTAACACTAGTGTAATACACAACTCATGAGCCCTTCTGCCCACGACCGATCAACTCCTATAATATCTTGCATCAAACCTGTGTCATCCGAGAATTTGTTCTAAAGTCTTTTTAATAACAGGTTTCTAATTTGATAATGTGATACGTATCTTTGGAATAATGACCTCCATCCGTATGGCGTTTGCTCGTGTGATGGCCAAACGAAAGATCAAGGAAGGAAAGCTATGCGATGTTTGCAGTCAGCGATTCGTCACATTCGAAGCCGCCGAAGAACACCGGAGAAGAATGCATCCTGATGTCACAGTGTAGCCCGAGTGTTTGTTAATTATTCGTCCTAGAAAGCTCCTTTTATCTCACGTAACAACGGCTCTCACATGAACGCGTCGCGTGCCAGTATTAAATGATGCATCTATTCTCTATATTGAGTTTTTTGGACCCACAGGTGATCTAGCTTACTCATCGATAGAGCTGTATGGAAAACGAGCTCTTGCAAAGATATGCGCACCCGTTCTTTACCAGAGACCAGGTAGATGCACTGATGGATTATTTTGGCCTTGAAGACTATGACCTACTTGAACCATTTCTGGATAAAGAAATTATGTAAGAGAATGGCCATGCATTTATGATTGCCAGAAACAGGATCGAAGAAAACTGGTGACCATAAATGGAAGGATGTCCACGATGAGACAGCAAGAATGAATTGAGCTTGTTGTTAAATGTGGAGTGTGCTGTTATTTCAGGGCCGAGTGCTTGTGCATCTGCTCTGCGCAGATGGCAAAGCCTACATGTGCACAATCATTCGAGTTGCATTCCATGCAGAACGGGACACCACCAGAGACCTCGACAGAAACATCTTTTTGCACAACATGGTCGTGTAACAATACAAGACGGTCAGGTACCAATTTCTCAAGAGATATCAAGAGTGCAGAAGGGCTCTTGTCGCGCGAGTTCAGCCATATGCTAAAAGCAGTGACTCCCTCATCTACGTCATTATTGCGAATCATCATCATAAGGCTGTACCCAACTTTCGAGTGGTTATCCCCGCATTGCAAATGCGCTTTCCCACAACCAAACATATCTTCAGGAGTCATGTTTCCTATGTTAAGGATTAGGTGAGATAATTCTAACCTCCTAGTAGGACTTTACTGTACAAGCTAATTAGCACATTTTTAGCGAATGAGAAAAGAATGTTGTTGAGAGGTGTAAGATGTCGTCTTTCGTAGTAGTGATAATGAAGCAGTCCTTGTTTAACATGCACGCACACACGCGCACATTGTTCAGTTTAATTTAATAGCATCACGGCCATCTAATTTTGTCGTGGAAGAACTCCACACAACTGTCGTCATTGACGCTCCGGCGTTTGTAGTATGGAACATAATTGCAGATTTTCCAAAGTACCCTGAATGGAACCCGTTCATCCTGAAGATAAATGGCGAACTAAAAATCAACTCCAGACTTGAAATGGAGATCAAGCTAGCCAACGAAAAGATTGTGCATGACGAATTCGTAGTGTTAGACGCAGAGACAGAGCGCGAAATAGCCTGGGGCGGAAAAAACGGAGGAAACCTCTTTGGTGTGGAGCACCGGCTTACAATACAGCCTCTTGCGCACAACCGTGTGACGTTCCTTCAGACTGCGCGGTTTGGGGGAGACATTGTTTCGCTCATTGCGAGGAACCTGCACCCGCTGCTGGCCAAGCAGCTTGAAAGCATGAACATGGCGCTAAAGCAACGCGCAGAACAAAGCTGGAAGGAAAGCCCGTCCGGCAGCAATAATAATAGTAGTAGTTAACCAGACGTCAGACGTATTATTTTTTATTGGAAGGGGCCAAAAATAATTTCTCCTGCCATCATGTACACACGCACGCATGTGCGTGTGCCTGCCAAGTCCGCGTATTGTTTTTTGTAAAGATCGAGCGTGGCTGTCAGGCAGGAATTTCTACCTTTAGCTTTTTCCATCGGCTGTCTATGGCATGAATAGCTTGCCTGCCTGTCGATTTTCTTCTTATTCCATCAACAGCTATCGAGGCTGCCATCGCCGTCAGGACTGCAGATCCAAGTACAACAGATACGAGGCCCACAGGTTCCATATCCCTTACAGCCTCACCTGCGTTGCTCCAAGCAGCTTTGCCTGCCTCCACTTGGCCATACTCCATGCCGCTTCCATAGCTGCAAATGTAGGCGCAAAGCCAAGGGCTATCCATGAAATAGATTCAAACAGGTTCATTGCAGACTAAAATATGTAGGGATCAGTGATTAAGGATCCTAGCTCCCGGTTATTACCATTCAAAACGCGGTTAAAGTAATCATAAACGGTTCGACGCTAGCCTGGCGGCTGCTGACAAATCAAACCTGTATCTGAAATTTCAAAACTTTATGCTAGCAAGTAATTAAACGGAATTCTGGCTAACAGTATCATGGAAAAAGAAAAGGCGGCAGCATCGTATATCTTGGAAGAAAGCAGGTGCGAAGCGTTTGGAGAATCCAGGTGCGATTGCGGATACTGCAACATCGATGGATAATTCAACTATCTTTTTGATAAAACGAGGCGCACAGCAACGCGCAAATAAATCGCGGCATTTGAACAGCCGGATTGGCTGGATCTGCACTTGTACGCACGCACAGGATTATCGAGGAACTGTGTTACCATTTATTTTTAAGTAGGAAGCGTCAATACAGTACCGACATCTTTTAGACATGAGACTATTTGGCTGGAAACCAAAGGGCAAGATGTATAGTTTGAGATGCGGTCAGTGTGGAGAAGGCTTTCTGTCCAGCTACCACCTGGAAGCGCCCATCTGTGGCAAGTGCTTGCAAAAGGCAAAGTCGCTCAATTCGACCATAGAGCACGAGAAGCAGTGTGCAGGCTGCGGCGCGCAGGGCGTAATATATGGAAAGCAATATTGCTATTCCTGCTATTTCGGCTTTCAAAAGAAGCAGCAGTAGCGCCACCAAGAGACCACATACACAGCTATATCGTATTTGGAGAAGGCGGGATGCATGTACGTATGCAGCAGGTACACGATGTCGCAAAGCAAATCCCGTCCTTTGCGGCAAAAGAGCCGCATGTACTAGGCACAACAGCAGAAAAAACTATATCCTGCTTTCAGTCAGTTTCTGCCAGCAGAAAAGACAGAAATTTCCCTCTGCCTGGAATATCTCTGCGGAATTGTTGCCGCAATTGTCGCATGGAGGAAATTTTTCTTCTTCCATAAAATTCTGTCAACCTGCAAGATGCAGCTAGATATTGCGCATTGATGAGACTTAAGAGTGTCCCATATTTTTTATGTTGATACACGTGATGGCAACTTGATCCTGTCTTGACTTGGCAGGCACACGAATGAAAAGATCTTGCGCAGGCCTGCGGAAAGAGATCATATTTTACTACTACTATCACTAGCTCTTGAAACCTACCATTGTATCAGTGTTCAAGAGATTTCCCGATTTCCTGATCTGTGCTATCGCCAACGTGAATTTTTCGACCGAATCCGACTCTATCTTGACGACTAGATTGTACGTCTTGTCAAGTTTGTAAGCATATGCTACTCCCGGAATCTCCTTTATCCTCTGCAATAGCTCATCCTGGCTACCTTCAACACACTCGATAAACATGAAGCCGATTGGAATCAATTCGATCTCGTAGAAATTTGATCAAATTAAAGTGCTTCCGGCTGCAGAGGCACATGATAATGTATTTTGATTGGCGAATCAGAACGGCGGCTAGCGCCGTACATCCTGCTGCCACGCGGACGGCTCTATTTCATTCTCTAGCAGGGAGTGATTTCGTATTCAGCCGTGGACACGCAGCTGTCGCAATATCTCCGAATCACTATGCAATTTTCCAACTTGAATAACGCTTCAGTTGTCGCTTCTTTTGAGCAGGTTCCGCAATACTGGGGCGGTTTGTACTTTATCGGCAGCAAGGGTCTTGTCTCGAAGGGCTTTTGCATTTAATGTCAATAGCAGGCTGTCAATGATATAACCGCTGAGTAACTTTGTTCCTCAAATAAGGAATTTGCGTGCCTGCATATGCCATTGCTGCCGCCACATAACCATGTGGAAAAATTTTGCGAGTCCTTGGCTTGCGAGAGCTCACGGCGCACTTTTATTATATTTATTTTGTACGTTTATTTTATCTTGATGAAAACTATCATGTAATTATAGATAATATTAGGATAAATTGCAGACGATTCCTAAAGAGTTAAAAGAATTGGCGGCCTAGAGTACAAGATGCCAATAGACCCAGAGTTTCCTAAAAACCATCAGGTGATAGGAAAGCACAAGCATGCAGACGGAGAGCACTTTCATTTTGTGTGGGGGCCGGGAAGGGCAGCCGAAGCGGCGGAAAACGAAGAGGTCAAGAAAGCGTACGAGGCAAGAGGCGAGCAGATTGCCCCGCTAGGCGTTCACGGCACCATGGTCGCTATCGACTGGGATTCTTGCATAGCCGACGGCGCCTGCATAGAGGCGTGTCCCGTACAGGTTTACCAGTGGTACAGAACAGAGCAAGACGTGCCTGCGACAGAGATGCAGAACGCAACCACCTCTGGCAAAGGCGAAGATCATTCAAGAGACGGGCGCATGGATTACACCGACAAGTCGGATCCGATAAGGGAACACGACTGCATCTGGTGCATGGCCTGCGTCTCGGTATGTCCTCCTCAGGCGGTAAAGGTCGACCAGGCGAACCTAGAGTACCATGAAAAGGCGGCGGGCACCTTCAATGAGGAGCTGGCAAAAGGTAGCGCACCTCCGCCACATGCACACTAACAGCAACAAAACAATCTTTTTGTCCCTCCCACGCCACCACCCCGCTTTTTTTGAAACCGGCTGGACATGTGTATGTATGTGTGTTTATTCTTTCGACGACGAATTGTTGACAGTGTCATATACTGTAGTGAATAACCTGATTCAGTTAGCAATAGAACTTTAAACAGAATATTGTACCGAAATATACCGCTGGAAAAAGTCATAATACTTGTTTAACAATAGGCAGGAGTATCATTTGTTGAGCACAAGATGCTAGGAGATCTATTGTTTGAACAAAAGGGAAAGACCACGGGAAAGAGAGTGCTGTCTGCAGAAGGTCCAATGATGGAAATATCGTTCGAGTCCCAAGGGAAGTACAAGGATATTGCAGTCGATGAGGTAGGAACCTTTACGGCAGTCCCCAAGCCTGGCGGCGCAATGATCGGAAAAGGAAACGGAGTGATAATGTCAAGGGACGGAGAAGTGGCTTCGTGGGCCGGCAGCGGGATTGGTAAAAGCGGGCAGGGAGGCAGGATGTCTTGGCGCGGTGCAGTTTTTTACCAGACCACATCGCAAGGCAAGCTTGCCCCACTCAACAACGCGGTACTGGTCTTTGAATACGATGTGGATGCAGAGGGCAACTCTACCGAGAAGGCGTGGGAATGGAAGTAGCAGAAGAGCATCTATACTAATAATAACAACAATTTCCTAGTGCTGTCGAGCTTTGAACAGTAACGGCAGGCTCTTTACGCCGTACAAGAACAGGCTGCCGTCAATGGGTTCAAAATTTCTTGGATCGTCGCCAAACTCAAGGTCCTGCAGGCGGCTCAGCAGTATTTCCATGGCTACGTGCGACTCCAACCGCGCCAGTGGGGCGCCCAGGCACAGATGAATGCCGGCTCCAAATGCGATGTGCGGATTTGGGCCGCGCGTGATGTCAAATTCCTCCGGATTTCCAAAGACAGCCTCGTCACGGTTTGCCGAGCCTATCCACGGGATAATTCTCTGACCGGATTTTATGGTCCTGCCTCCAACCTGTACGTCTTTTGTGGCAAACCGGACCAGGGCTTGAACTGGAGAGCGGTAGCGCAAGGTCTCCTCAATTGCAGACGTTAACAAAGACGAAAGGTTGTTTTTTAACTTGACCAGTTGCTGGGGATGTTCCAGCAGCGACCACATGCAATTGTTTATGAGGTTCACGGTCGTCAGGTGCCCTGCCTGCAGGAGCAAGGCGCAGAAGCTCAGAATATCGTCTTGGGAGAGTTTTATCTTGTCGGTTTCTGCATTGATCAGTTGCGTTACGAGGTCCTGCCCCGGTTTTTTCCTCTTTTCAGCAATAACATTTAGAAAATAATCGTCCATTTCCTTCTGCAGCTGCTGCATCTTGTCATTATTTCTGCGGCCGCCTGTTTCGACCGCTTCGTCTATGGATTTTAGCAGTTCGTCAGCCCATCTCTTGAAAAGGTCCCTGTCTTTGGAGGGTATGCCCAGCAGCTCTGCTATCACAGTCACGGGCAAGGGGTACGAAAAGTCCCGTACAAGGTCCATCGAGCCCTTCTCAATCACCTTGTCTATCATGTCGTTTGCAATGTCTCTGATTCGGGGCTCCAGCCTTTCAATGGTGGTGGCGCTAAATGCCGATGAAATCGTACCGCGCAGATACCTGTGCAACGGGGGATCGGTCGATATCAGAGTGCGCCTGAAGGGCCCTTCTTGGGATTGCGTTGGCCGCGGCGCCGATGACGACGATGATGATGACGAGGGCGGTAGTGGCGGCGATGCTTTTGTAAAGTCGGAGGAAAAGTCCACATGGTTGGTAAGAATTTTCTTTACGTCATCATACCTGTAGGCATTCCACAGGTCAGCTTTGTCATTGTATTCAACTGGATTGCTCTTTCTCATGTTTGAATAGAAAGGAAATGGATTTAATTTTCCGTTGAACGGCGAGCTCGCACTTTTTTGCATCTAGACCAAGATTCGCACAAAAAACATTTACGGGTTATGCCCAACCTGCAACGACCTTAGATGCACAAGTAAGGTAATTTCATTTGTTTTTTGGCCAACAAAAAGGGTCAGTGTTGTCAGTTCGCGGTGGAGCTGCTGCCGCGCGAGGGCCGGCGCCAAGAAAATGACCATAACAGTTACGCCAGCCCGCCAGCGTACTGCGAAAAAGCTGCTTGTGCGCCACGAACAGGGCATTTTGCGCTTGACAAATGGACAGGGTGCTAATTAGTCAGGCCGGCACTAGTTATGCAGAAAGAGGCCCACAATATGATGAGGGTGGAGGAGAAAGGAGATGCTGCTGCCATGCACAGCTACCACTCTGCAAGGCCAGTACAGGATTTTGCGATCGTATGCCTTGTGTGCCGGCACAGGTTTGGAAACCGCCGTAGCCTTGCCCACCCCACTAGTGCCAAGATGCACAGGCTGATATGCCCCTCCTGCATAAAGAACAAGGCCCTGAGAAAGCTGTACAGAGACCCCGAATACAAGGCGGCAATCATGGCGATGTGGGAGAGGGAGAAAAAGAAGAAGAAGGAAGGAACAGGAGCAGTTGCAGGAAATAGCCTTGCCTTCATCCCCGCAGGCTTGTATACCACTACTGCCATAGCGTAGTGGATTTGTTGTCAAGAAAAAACAAACGGCTAGCACAAAACGCATTGTCTGTTTGCACATCTCTAAAAATTGCGAGAGATATCTGCTGAAGAAAAAAGACAGCTGGCGGAATCTTCTCCCGCCCGGCTGTAGCAGCGTCAATTATTGCTGTATCTCAGCTAAACACTTTTTCCGCTTCTGCAAGCTTGGCGTTTATGGTTGAGATGAACGCCGCCAATTCGTCAGCTGGGATCTTGTCACGGATCTTTTGCCTCAATTCTTCTCTCAGCATATGTTCTGTCTGTTCCATCAGCTCTTTCTGGCCTGCGTTAGCAAGCGGATCTTCTACATGCTCAAAGTTGTCCAGATAGGCCTGTTCTGCAAGTTTCTCGGCCTGCGTATAATTTCCAGTGTTGTACTCATTCTGGAGCTCGCCCAAGAGTTGCTTGATATTGGCTATGTACTGGAGCGGAGTTGTCGTCGTCGTTGCTCCTTCGGTGCCAGTCGCATTGCCTTGCGCAGATACCGACTTGCCCATGGACGCTGCGGAAAATACCAGGACCGCGGCGAATGCCAGACTCAAGGCGAGCCTGCCAATGCTACTACTATTTTTTCTTTTATTATTCATGAAAACAAAGTTTGTCTGAAAACAATATAAATTGCAATTTGATTCTCGCATGAGAAAAATGGCGTTATGCAAAAAAAGAATCTTTTCCAGTACGAAGCGATTATCGAACATGATACGCTAGAATGATATTCTAGTTGGAGCTAGCTGCAGTAATCGGTGAGATGTATCATTGAATTACAACTGCGTTTGTATCCGGCAAAGCCCCGGGATTGCTCATTGCGATAATCACAAGGGATCAGGAATAAGGCTTTTATTTGCAGACGCAACGGCGACAAAAAAAACAGTAACAGCAACAGGAATGGCAAACAAAAACACGTCGTGGAAAAGTCGCTGGTTCCAGAGTCAGAGTACGGTGCATTGTACTGTAGCGGTCGTTATGTAACACATTCTAAAATCACAAATATACCGGGGCAACCAACACATAGAATGTAGAAAACTCTGCCCGCGCCAATCCTTCGGCTGACGCAGGCAGAGGATTAGACGGACCGGCCATGCCACTTGCCTAATTAATATAGGTGTCCATGGTCGATCACTATATCTTCCACAGCAAAATAATAATGGGTTACCTAACGGCGACTGTGCTCACATGCAAAAAGGTTTGCCAACTTGCAAAATGACAACAATTACGGCTTTGCCACGCCTCTAGGAAATGACGCAAATATGTGAGAAGTATATATGCTTGCAGCTACCGATGCTCATATTGACGTATACATTTGAAACGCATTTGTCCAGCCTGATATCAGATGAAATCAGTGCATCGGTTCTACTTGCAGAGTAAACGTCCTCGCTAAATGGCAATGGCCGGCACTTTCCTTCTTGATGGTAGGCATATCTATGGCGATTCTTGCCGTTGCAATATCGGCATCCGTCGCACTAACCGGTATCGGCGGGTATTTCGTGCTGCAGCCAAGCAGTTCAGAAATCCAGCAGAATTCTGTACAAGAGGGAGCAGGCGCCTTGCAGGGAGGGGCGCAGCGCACTGTCGAATATACGCTAATTGGAGAGAATACGACGCTTGAAATAGCATCAGGAATCAGGGTCGAGGCCTGGACCTACAACGGAACCATACCGGGACCCATTCTCAGAGCTACCGAGGGAGACAGGGTCGTCCTTCACTTCATAAACAGAACCCCGATGCCTCATACAGTACATCTTCATGGCGACCACGATGAAAAAGACGACGGAGTCTTTCAGGTAGTCAAGCCCGGCGAAACATACACGTATGACTTTATTGCAGGACCGCCTGGCGCGTTGATGTACCATTGTCATGTGATGCCTGTGACGCAGCACGTAAGGATGGGGCTGTACGGCGCCTTGATAGTTGATCCCAAGGAAGGCCTCTCGCCGGCAAGAGAATACGTGCTGGTGGCAGGCGAATACGACACCAAAGACCAGATGACAAACAACCCAGAATACGTCTTCTTTAACGGCTATGTCGACCAGTACTGGGATCACCCCCTAGAAGTAAGGACAAACGAGACCGTACGAGTATACTATGTCAACATGGGCGGATCGCCGGCCTATGGCTTTCACATCCACGGCACCATCTTTGACGCATATCTGTCAGGAATCTGGGATAACGACCCGATGAAAGTGCAGACATGGGAGGTAGCGGCAGGCAATGGCGCGATATTTGAGGCCAGATGGCCCTGGGAGGGAAGGTACCTGTTCCATCTCCACGGGTTGCCGGAGGAAAAAGGCACAATGGCATACTTTAACGTGACAGACGCTCCTGCTGGCGCAGTAGACGGCGTAGACATTGCCAGGACAAAATCGATTAGCATGATCGGATGGCAGGAGAAACTTGCCAAAGAGCTACAAAAGCAAGATCCTTCCGGAGCGACAAGCGTACAAGCACCAACAATATCATCACCTTCGAAGTCACACGATACCGCGCACCAGACGAGCGATGCTAATGACAGCACGATCAAAGTTGATGACGGTGCACCAGTACAAACCAACGTGGTTGTCATGCCCAAGAATGTGGCGGTAGATCAGAACAAAACTTTCGAGCCGGCCAGCATAACCGTAAATGCAGGAACCACCGTGACTTGGAAGAACGACGACAGTTCGTTCCACCTAGTCGCCAGTAAAACAGAAGGGATCTTTGCTTCAGATCTCATCTCCCAGAAAAAGACGTTCGAACACACGTTCGCGGAACCAGGATCGTACGATTACTATTGTTCGCTGCATCCGTGGATGACAGGGACGGTGATGGTAAAGTAGAGAGAAGGCGATTTTACTCCCTTCTATCCTTCTTCTATCTCCTCCTCTTTTCTTTTATCACTTTCAATAGAATGAATGGTTTTGTTTTTTACTTACTCCCTTGACGCCCTTCCCTTCATTTATTGAGATGGAAAACAACAGAAAACCTTGTCGTGCCTTTGCATGGTGCAGTTCAATTGCGCACGCTTGCTCTGTACTCACAAGCGTTATCACACCGCATAAAGCCCTCCAAGAGTTGTGACGACAAGGGAAGGGGCAGGAGCCATCTCTCCTCGATGGAGAGATGATGGCGACGACGACAAAAACAATAGCAGAAGTAGCGGCGGCAACAGCAAGAATTCCACCAGACACCATCAGGAGCAGCGGCAACAACAACAACGAATTGCAGCAGTAACTGCCACCAAGAAAGAAAAAGCAGCCAGAAAAAGCAGGCCTCTGATGCTGCGCATTCCTAGCAACCTTTTGGAATCCTTGAGAGACGAAGCCGCCAAGGATGACGCAAGTGTCAACTCATTCATAATCACGGTCTTGAAAAAGTACATTTCTTGGGGGCGCTTCCAGGAAAGACTGGGATTCATGCCCATGCACAAAAGCATGATCAGGATCATGCTCAGCAAAATGACTCCAGAAGAGATTGAGGAAATAGGACAGATGCAGAAGGATCAAACCATAAGGGATTTCTTGCTGTTCAAGTCAGGCTACAATATAGAGAGTTTTATCCAGTGGATTGAGTTGAGATGCAGAGTTTTAGGCTTTGAGTTGCTGCTCAAGCAAGAGGCCAATCCGAACTCTATCTTTGTCATGATTCACCACGACATGGGCCAGAACTGGTCGCTCTATTACAAGGGAATGTTTTCTGCTGTTTTGCAGGAATTATTGCCAGATGGAAGCTATGATGAGATAATTTTCAACACGAACAAAGCCTCATTTAGTATGCATCTTGCGGGAGTTAGTATAGATGGATAGTAGTTGCTCTACTGCTGATTATTTTATTGGTAGCAGTAGTAGTGGCGTAACATCATCATCTCGTTCTGCTCCGTTGTTAAATTTTCTATCTCCTAATCGCTCAACCAGTCCACCAACCGAATAGAGAAGGATAGAATTGACGTTGGGTGTATGCAAGGCCCCGCCCCTAGGTCTTGCTCTCATACCGGGACAGGGCCGGTAAACCCAATATTTACCTAACAGCAAGTTGCATTGTTGAACCCTTTAAGTGTCGCGTGTACAGAAAATTGCAAGCGCAATCTGATGATTGTCTTGCACGCTTGCTTGCTGTCATGCGCAGAAATCTCTACTTTTCGCTTTTTCCAGCTGTGGTCTAAACGGCTATGCTGCACCTCCTGCCGTTCCTTGACCTTGCTCTCATCCCAGCAGTCTCTACTGCTATAGAAGCTGCCGGTGTTATCAGTAGAACTACGCTTATGGAACAAGAAGACAAGTTCTACACCGCAATTGAGGAAAGCAAGTGTGAATTGTTTGGAGAGGATTGTGCCATTGCGGATACTGCAATGTTGAAGGATGGGCTGCGCGCGCACAGAATGCAGGTGTACGGAGGTCTTTTGTAGGACGCGGAAAAAAGAAGCGGGCGCCTCTTCTCACTATACATCACACAACGTTTGCAAAATTCTTTATAGATTAGGATACGTCAATTTCTTTGATGCCCACCAACAACTGTTCGGTGTGCGGGCTCAAGATTGCAGAGTCAAGCACAGGGATAACAGTGGACGACAAGTGGTACCACACAAGTTGCGTGACAGCATTAAAGTGCGAAAATTGTGGCGCCCTCATAGGATACCTGACAAACGGCAGGCTGGAAGGCAGGTTTCTAAAGACATACTGCATGGCATGCAGCAAGAAATTCTAACATAGACTGCTGTATATAGAGAGAGAAGGAGCGGACATGCTTGCTCTAGCATGTCCCCCATCACTTTCTGGCACGCACGCATCTTCTCTGCAGCCAAGTCTACCTTTACTATGTTATGATCAATTGCCTTTCATACTAGGCCTTCATTTCGGTATTGTCTGGTTATCCGGGTCACGAAGAGGCTGTCAAGTATCGGGTCAGGGTTCAATTCCTTTATGCAGACAGTCAAGTATCCCTTCATGTACGGATTGTGAAAATGCCAAATTCGTAAACTCATTAATATGATTTTTCACGATCCATTCTATGGATAATGATTACTATCTGGTAATGGTAGAATGCGCCCAGTGTAAATCGAGCGGCCCCGTCCAAGTTGATAAGGGGAAGCTGCGTGAAGAGGCACTCGAGAGAGAATGTCCAACATGCGGAGTCAAAGGGTATCTTTCTCTAAAGCAAGAAGAAGTAAAGTAACTCACATTATCGAAGTCAATTTTGTTTTTTTATGATCATCTTTCTTTCGCCGTGGTTTAGGTACGACAAGATGGCTGCAAGGCATATCAAAACCATCTAGTGCGTCAAATCGGATGGTCCATTGAAATGCTCCGGATGACGCCTGTTCGCCCTCATCACGAAAAGCACCCCTGCTAAGCCAAGTATAAGATTGACAATGGCCCACCCATAGCTCTTCTCAATGAAGTTGAGAGTGGCAAGTATCAGAGATATGCCCGCAAGGACCCCGATTATGAGAGGCAAGTACTTGAAAATGGTGAAGATAATTTCGAGAAGGCGGATTAGCTTCTCCATTCTTTCGAGTTCTTGTAGGGAAATTACTTGCATTTTGCCTTGCATCTTACAGTAGAATTCTACGACCGAGAAATATTAACGAGTTTGTGACTTGTGGGTTTGCCATGGGCGTCAACTCTTCCTCTCCCAAAGGTGCCAGCTAGATTATCAATGGCTTCCCGGAGCTCCAAGCTCCATGTCCATAGACGTAGAAAATAGGATGGCCAGCCACCTGCGATTAACCGAGCGGTACGTATCCGACAAGTGCAATCCTATTATCAAGATGACGGGTCAAGCCACAGACTAGGTGCCAAGGAATCACCCCGCGGCATTAACAGGCTCTGCTTATCGAAATTGCACCAAAGAAAAAGGCGTTCGACAAGAAAAATCAGTTTCCAGAGCGTATACCATCCTTCGCGCTGGGCTAGATGCGCTCGAATAGATAAGGGATATGAGCAGAAATGTCCAATGCCACAAGTATTGTTTTTCTCACCATAACCCGACGTTTGACAGCCTCTTCGTCACCCGGATAACCAGATTGCACCTTCATTTCATTGCTTTACATATCTTATTAATACAACTGCGGCAAAGTCCTGTCACGATCGGAGATGCGGTTCAAGTTATAAAGAATCGCGGCGGATGGGCGTAGAGCACAAGAGACAGTCAGCTCTTGCCCATCCTCCCATGTTGACTTGGAATTTTACCCTTTTCTTGGTAAACAATCATCAAGACTCTGTAGGTTTCACTTGGTTTTCTTGTTTTTCCTCGCGGCCGTCGTAGCGCGATTTATCTTGAGCCCCACCTTTTTGAGGCGGACTTTGCCTGTTTCATTTTTCTGTGGGCATATTTCTTCGCTTTTGTGCTCTCTTTCTTTACTGCTTTTCTTGCTTGATTCTGAACTTTCTTACTTGTCTTTGCTATCGCCTTTGCACCTTTCTTTGCTGCTTTCGTTGTTTCCGGCGCAGATTTTTCAACCTGCTTCGGCATCTTTATCGCTTCATCAGCTGCCTTGGACGCTTCACCTATAGTTTCATCCATGGCCTTTGCAGTTTCTGCAATGACGCCGCTTTTCTGCATCTCTCTCGTTGTATCTGTAATATTGCGCGTCGTATCTCTGGCTGCTACTGCAGCATCTCTCGAAGCTTCTGCCATTTCAGTGATTGCGCCACTTGCAGTAAATGTGCTCACCGTATCACGGACAGCTTTGGAAGTATCTTTGATTTTCTTTGCAACTTCCTTTACGGCTTCAGCGGCTTTCTCAGGGTTAAATTCCTCAGGCGAATTGGCTGCGGCTTTTGTAGTAGTCAATATGTATACTAAGTAATCATCATATAAAAGACACATGATGTCTTCTAGATTTCTGACAGGATATTCGCGTTTGTTACACTTTAATGAATATATGATTCATTAATTGTCTTCTACAGGCCGGTCATATTTACTACAGCTAACTGCTGCTAGTAACGCCAGCATGGTAGAACCGAAGGTCAGAGAGTGCTGGTGCTTTTCAAGGCCACTCAGCCTATTTCTGACCCCGGCTTGATTCATTGAGGGGCAAAGGTGAATCACGCCTTTAACATTATTTTGGATTAATCCAATAAAAGAGTCCGGTGTACTCCGCAATTATTCTTTGGCAGTCGCGACAGGAAAGATGCATTGTACTCACGTCCCTTTTATCTTTAGAACTCCAATGTGAAACTATGATTAGACCATTTGAAACAAGACCCACCCAGCCTGACAAACACAAGATTTCAACACAATGCTCATTCTGCAACGAAAAAGCGACAACAGATGTATTCTTCCAGCTGGAAGATTGCCTGCTAATCCAAAAGTATTGCGACAAGTGCTTGCCAAACGCGGGGTACGAGATCCCTTCGTAAGATCAACAGTGGACCAAAAGCACGCGCACACACATACACACATACATGCATGCAAATCCCCCAACATCCAGGATTTTTTCAGGTTATCAAAAAAGCCCTGTTCGCCCACTACTTTTTCTTTTGTCAGGTCTTTCGGGCTGAGGATATAGATCTCTTTGACCTCTAGAGATTGTTTTGGCATATGGCCTGAAAGCTTGGGGTTTAGCAAGCAAGTAGAGAACCTTTTCATCCTACACCAGATTATGGAGGAAAAGGACTGACAGCAGAATGAGACCAGTTTCCGGCATGAGAACAACTACGGTCAGAATTGCGTACGAAGTTGGCCCCTACTGTCAGCCCCTGTCTCTTCTCCTCGTTCCAGGATCTCGATTATCAAAGAGTTCTCAGTCATCTCTATCTTTGCAGCATAACCTGCATTGTTGATTAGTCTTTCGATATGTGTCTTGGAGAAAAGCGACCAGTGATAGCCTACGTCATGTTGCATAACCAATTTTCTTGTCACACGGGTCATCTCCTGACTTTTGCCATTTTCAAACTCTCTTAATGTAAAGCCTGACCTCCTGACCCTGCTCGATATTAAAGAAAGAACCGAGTCCAAGTCAACCTTACCGTATATAATAAGAATTGAATCTATGAGATCGTCTGCAGCCTTGATTGCTATTTGCTTTATCTTTTCTTCATCAGGTACTGCTTCAAACAAGTCTTTCAGAACAGATTTCTGCATTGGAGCAAATCCTACTTTTGGAGCAATGAATTCAAATTCTAGATATGAGTCGAGAATATGAGTTATTAGAGTATTGAGAGATATCCTCTGTTCGTCTGCCAATTTTCTTAAACGTTCTATCTGGTTATCATCAATGCGAAATGTAATGCTGGTGGTTGTCATTCCTTCGTGTGCCCCATAATAATAAGAAAGTGTGCCTCACTAATAGGATTTTGGAAGATGTTTACAAATGTTTTTCAATGATTGTCTCTTTGCGCAGAACATAGGGAGCCTCGGTTCTTTCTCTTGATGCTATATTCTTGTTCGAAATGGCTTTAGCATTACTGCCCTGAGCAGAGCCCTATCTCAAATGACCTTCGAGCTGATTGCTGCCTTGGCGTACGGTCCCCACATATTATCCGAGACTGCTCCGGATGTTTACTTGCAGTGCAATACACTAAATCTCGCTTGCCATATACTGCTGCCATTAAGTACTGTTAACTTGTCATCGGTCGAAGTTCATTGAGGGAAACTCGTGGCCTACGAATAGTTAACGGACCCGTTAGGCATGCACATACTCGTACAGTATATGCGCGTATGTGTGCGTGTATTCTTTTCATCTCTAGTTAGTCCATAGTCATCCTTGCAACGACAAACTCGCAGCATTCCGAGCCTGCAGAAATGCACTTGTCCTCAAGGCAGTTATGATGGGCACCAAACAATGCATCCACCACACCTGCGATGAGTCCCGAAAGGAAAAAGCAGCCAGGGTTGCCCGTCTCACTTCTTCCAGCAGCGCGCGCAAAGAAATTATCGAATACCTTCACGACGATGGGCTTTGCCAAGCGTCCCTGTGTCAGTTGCAGTTCCGATGCCTCAAAACGCCCCCAGCCGGCCAGCAAGCCGTAATACTCTAGGAAATTAACAGCGGCAAGAGGGTCCTTTATGAGATCTTTGCCTTGACCGCCTACTTCCCATCCATAGTTCAGCCCAAGCTGGTATAGTATGACAGGACCAGAGTCTTTTGACAGATCCATCAGTTCCTTGTGGATCCGGTTCCAGAACCTCTCGTTGATTATTATCCCTCTGCAGCTGAAAACAGAATCTTTTATGTGCTTGGACTCGTTGTCAAAACGAAAGTAGGGATTCAGGTTTGGGTTATGATGAAGCGGATCAGACGTCTTTCCTGCTATTGCCGGCGTTCTTGCCAAAGGTTACAACTCCACCACAGCATTCGGCGGGCTACTATAAACGACTTGCGGGCAGGAGAACGCTACCGGGGCACATGGTTTATGCACTTGGGAGGAGATCTTGCTTGTTGAGCCGCAACACAAGATAGGAAAGTATCACCAGACGCAGAGTTATAACTGGCGTAGGTGATGATGATTTTCTTTCTAAAATGCTTAGCAGTACTTGGGGGATGTGGCTAGAGAGAGACAAGCTGGGGAGAATTTTAAACGACCGGGGCGTTGAAATTGTGGGTGGCATTTATTCTGTCTTTTTGCATCTGGTTCTGTCAAGTCTTAGGTTGATGGAAATGCCTGTCAAAAATCGGTTGATCAAATCTTAAATAGGTGACTATAATTCTAGTTCTGTTGCTAGCAGTCAAGAGTACTGTACAGTCATGCTCAACTGAACCTCTGCTGCCTCTCATGGAAACGTTCAGGCAGATGGTTAATGACTGCATTAGGATCGGTCTTGAAAACAACGTATCAACTAGAATCAAGTTAACCAAGTTATGCTATCACGAGCTTAGTAGGTACGATGTTTATAGCATTTACAAAATCTGTGCAATCTCGCACGCCGCAGGCATACTTGCCAACAGGAAAACGTCGATAAGGAGAGGGTTTGAGCCAAGGCAACCATACGCCAAAAGACCATTGCTGGCAACATACACGGGGTTCAAGATTGTGGATGATGGTAGTATTTTTGAAAGTGCCCCTTGGCGACAGACAGTACTTCGACATTCCCCTGAATAACCACGTAAGTGGAATCCTATCAGACCCTTCGGTGAAAGTGCGTTCTATCACGTTGACTGCTAGCAACACGGTCAGCATCTGCATCTCAAAAGAGGTCACAGAAGAAGTTGAATGCACCAGCATAGAAGGCGTAGACAGGAACCTCCGCAATCTTACTGTCGGAAATTACGAGAACGTGATGCAATACGACCTATCAAAAGCAGTTGATATTACAGAGAACACGTGGTCAATTATCCGGTCGTTCAAGCGCAACGATGTGAGGGTAAGAAAGAAGATAGCTAACAAGTACGGCAAGCGCCGCAGGAATAGAGTAAACCAGCTCCTACACCACGTATCAAAAGCAGTTGCAAACAAGGCCAAGAATGACAAAGCAGCGATAGCATTTGAGGACATTACCTACATACGCCGGCTATATCAACGAGGTAATGGACAGGGCAGGAACTATCGCTCAACATTGAACGGCTGGTCTTTTGCAGAAATAAAGCGGCTTATCACGTACAAAGCAGCTTGGGAAGGAGTACGCGTAATTCAGTTGTCCGTCAAGGAAACGAGAGGCACATCGCAGCTCTGTCCTAGATGCGGGAAGAAGATGACCCAAAAGGACAGGAAGGCAAGGCAGTTGTGGTGTGCAGAATGCAAGAGATGGATGGACAGGGACGTGGTAGCGGCCATGAACCTTTCATTCAAAGGGCTGGCAAGGTTCGCCAGTTCAAAAGGCGCAGCATGTGAAGCAATGAAGGGGAACCCGGGAGAAGCGATGCCGGTAATCCTCAGAGTCGATGCTGCGAAGTTGAGTCACTGTCAACAACCGAAAGTTGACAGGGTTGTTCACCAACCTAAGACTTGACAGAACCCTGCATCTTGTCTTCCAGCTGTTCTAACGTGGCAGAAGTGGTATTTGTTTCCCCTCTATGGTAATCGCACAAAGATACAAAGAATGCGTTGCAGCGGTTGCTTGATTGAATAATACATCCGCAAGCATACTTCCTTATGTTGCTTCTTGTAGAAGACTTGTGTCTTGGTCGCCGCCGTCTCTTAGATCTCACTGGCTGTCTTCCCATCACTACCGCCACCATTGTCACTGGCATCCGCTTCCAATTTGCAGATCACTTTCTCTATGGATAACCTCTCCCTCCGGTGAATTTCCGGGTCCTTTGGATCAATATTACAAGTCCAACAATGGCGCTTACGGCCACGAGCATGCTGGCAGACGCAGGAAATTCCGGCACAACCACCGTTCCTCTTGCAATCCCGTTTCTCGTGAGGTCAGGCGCCTGCCCTTCCTTGACTAGCCCCTTGACCGTCACCTCGACGCGGTAGTTCTCGTCGGCAGGGAAGTTCAATCCCGTCTGCTCGCCTGCGCCGCCCTTGGCAATCTGGTCCGCCTTTGCAAATACCTCCTTGCCGGCCTTGTCAAATATCTTGATGTCGTACTTGACGTCGTCGGTGATGCTGGCGCCGGCAAACGCGTCGACAAACCGCATGTTGAGTTTCGTATCGGTGCCTGCCTTGAGCTGGCTTGGAGTCCAGTTCATGAGGACATGGATGCCGCCCGTGTCTGTGGATATCTCGCCTGATGTCTGCTCCCCTGCGGCGCCGGCTGGAGAGAAGGAGAACGACATCTTTCCATCAGCCGGAGGATCGTTCCTGGCCATGTCCAGTATGTCGTTCTTGTTTATCAGAAGTGCAGTATGAGGTTGTTCTCGTCTGCGAACGGGTCGACTGCCAGCATGCGGCCCGCATTGGGCTTGCCGTTGACCTTGCTCAAGGCAGACGCGTCGCCCCACGCCTGCAACGACTTGGGCACCTTCACCTCTTCATGCACGAAACATTTGTGCGTTCTGTATCCTCTCTACATTCCAGTCAAAGGGCATGGCCCAGGAATAGGTCTTGGATTCTGCGTTAAAGTTAAAGTCCTCAACCTTGTCGTAGTACGAGATTATAGACATCGGGTAGGTCTTGCCGTCTGCAGACTGGACGTTCTGGCTATAGACATCGCCCACAGAGAGGGCGGTCTCGAACGTCTTGACGTCCTCGTCCTTGAAGATGTTAGTAGGAAAATCGATGCCAAATACCTCTACATCGATGCGGTACAGCCCGCCGTCCAGCAATACCGGCCCGCTGACGTTCACCGTTCCGCCAGGGTCTGCCTGCAATGCGCTAAGGAACGGCTCCCGGCTGCCCTGGATCTGGACAGGGCCTTCCTGCGGCTTTATCTTTAGCGTCAAGAGGCCGTTTTCACTCTGGAAGAAATCCTGCATGAGGGGCTTGGCTTTCGGGTCCGTGCCCTTGTACACGGCGATGTTGAGCGTCGGGAACTTTATCGTCTCGTTGGTCTTGACGTCAAACAGCCTGAACTGCAGGTACGCATCCTGCTGCGATTCTGTCGTCAGAATCGGCGGATTAATCTTGACAAAAAGCGCTGCCTCCCGGTTGCCAAATGTTGCAGGAGGAAGATTTTCCTGCGTGAGGCCGTCTGCAAAGGCTTTTGGAGAAGCAGATATCTGTGCAAGGGTGCCAGCGACAAGGAGGGTTGCAATAATTAAGAATGTCTTCTTTATGTTGATGTTCTTGTCAATTCCAAAGTGATTACTTTGTCTCATCTTTATCCTCCGCTGTGGAAAGTAGAATCTCAAACCCCTTACCTCATACTACCTCTTGAAATTAACATTAGATAAATCTAACGGTTCGATGTATCTTATATTATAACGCCTCCAGCAAGTCTTCCAAAATCCCTTTTAACCGGCCCTTATGAACGAATCTGCGTATATGAGAGTTGTATATGTGGTGGACAATCCCGTCATCGCCAAAATACTGATAGACCCCATGAGAAGGGCGATACTTGAATTGCTGAGAACTAGACCAATGACTCAAGCAAAGCTGGCAAGCGAGCTTGGCTTGGCCACCCCTTCACTTAACCACCACATGAAAGTCCTCAGATCAAAGAAATTGGTTGTCATGGTAAAGAGGGAGACGGAAAGACACAGAGTTATACAAAAGTTCTTTGCGCCAGCAGCTTATCTTTTCGTCTATGATCTGGATGCTCTCCCCAAGAACATTGCGCGTTATTTTTATCCCGTCAGCTTGGAACGGACCAGGGGAATCGTTTCCACCATCCTTCTCAAGGACTCACGTTTTCCGATTCCTCCAACGCAAGAAGCAATGAATGTGCTTTCAGAAAAGATATCCCGTGCCTTGGTTCATGCTGCAAAGGAACACTCAAATCAAGATATTGATTCTGGACTTGAAGAGAGAGTATACAAGATATACGCTGACGCAATAAAGAAGGCATTGACCTGACTTCTTTTCTAACCTTCTTTGTTTCTCAGGAAGCCTTTGATGCTTCCAGTAGCGTCATGACAGTCGCACACTCACACTAGAGTAAACTACATCCGGCTCAGACCGGCCCCATGTGAATCCAATTCTTGCCATCTTTATTTTCAACAGATATTTTATCCAATTCAAGCCTATATTACAAAACTACAGAATGTCATTCGAACTCGCTTAATAGAAGGTTATACGATAATGAATTGCTATAATCCGCGGGACGGACATCCAACCACGGAACGATAGTTCACGCCAAGTTCAGACACAAGGTCCGAAAGCCCGAGATGGGCGAGTAGGACCCTGCCTGAGCAGGAGGAAGAGAAGAGTTTCCGGGAGTTACTTTTTGATCATGTTTTTGCCGGGCCTGCATCGCGCGGCGCTGCTTCAGACAGTTAACATGGTTAACCTAGACTATAATTACAGACCATAGATTGTACATATGCACATACACATATGCATGAAGCTGATTTCAAAGAAGATAGTAGCACGTTTCATGAAGACTCTGTCAATGCAACTTTTCGTGTCAGTTCGGCCGTAATGAAGAAACTGCGCGCAGAATCAGAAAAAAGGCAGACAAGCCTTAACGCATACATTAACCAGGTATTGCGCCAGCATGTTGAATGGGACCTGTTTGAATCCAAGATTGGAATGATGCCGTTTCCAAAACCGGTGCTGGCAAGCATATTTGCAAGTATGAACCAGGACGAGGTCGAAAAGCTTGCAAATGGAATTGGAAAGAGTACCGCCATCGATATGTCAATCTTTGTACAGGGCAGATTCAATTCTGATGCATTCATTTCATGGATCGAGATGAGGATGAAGAATTCGGGCTGCGAAGTCGCGCACCGCACGCGAGAAGACGGCGGCCATAACATAATCATAAAACACGATCTGGGAAAGAACTGGTCCCTCTACCTGAAGATAATGCTCGAGTCTACGCTGGAGGCGTTTGGAAAAGCGCCAGTTTTTTTCATAAGCGACTCGCTTGTATCGCTCGAATACAAAAACTGACCTTCTCTATTTGTTTTAAGAAAAGAAAATGAGGACAGGGAAACCAGCACAGTCCCTCCCTGTCCTCAGCACAGATGCGTATATTCTCTCCCTCTATCTCGGTGTGTGTATGTATGTCTCTTTTTTGTTCGTTTGTTCTTTCCTACGGTATCGACCTGCTGTACAGCTTGCCTTCCAGCGCTAGCTTGTACAACTCTGCTACATACGGGTTCTTTGCTGGTGTTTCTGCACCCAGTTCCACCAGTCTGGCGTACACTCTGACGACATAGGCCAGAGCGCCCATGAATGCCACTACGACACCCATGTTGAACATCCAGTGGTTCGGAACGGAGAAGATTTCTTCCACGAACCAGAAGTGCCAGAGTTCATTCACACCTATGGTGAACATGGTTGCCAGATAGCCAATGATGGTTATCTTCAAGCCCGTGTTCATCGAGTTGCCTGGACCTCTGAGTACCGGGACCCTTCTATCGTACATGGCCACCATGCCCCAGCCGATTGGAAGGGCCACGAAGTGGCTGTACAGCCACCAGTGGGCCGGCGTGAAGGCCGAGTCTCTGATTGCAGTCTGGTGCAGCGAGCCATCGACGAAGTTGTCGACTTCGACGGAGGCTGCGATAGAACCAAGGCATATGACAAAGATGTAGATCTTTTTCAGCCTCTGTATTTCGACTTCTTTTGGTATCAGTGCAGGCATTTGTGCCATTTTAGTTCCTCGCCATTTATAGAAAATCGTAATTCTAATTACTTGTGTTGCAAAATCTACAAGTAATGATATACATTTTACAGACATGCATTGGATACTGTGCTATTAGTCACACTGACAAGAGCTAGTTATTATAGAAATTATATGTTGTTCAGGATGAGCAATAATGATTTATAATATCGATAGGCATTCTTTGCAAAAACATGCATTTCCATGCAAATCCCTGCAATAAAGTGCATGCATGTGCAGACTCTGCTTTACTGCATTTCAAGATAATGCTCGTTTCTCGGTGTTTGCAGAGACTGCGACTTTTCTAATTCTATTTCTTGGTCGCGATATTGGAGTCATGATGTCTGCACTGCAGACTTGTCTATTTCAGATGCTGCCGCGGCCATCAGTATAAGCTCCTTTTCTCACAGGCGAGCAAGTTGATGCGCTTGAGAGGAGCAATAAGAGCGAAAAGAAACTCTGCAAAATATCTTTTTATTTTTCCAAGTTACGTCGTCGTCCGCAAGAGGGAAGAAACAAGATAAGGAGTATGCTTAAAGAGTTATGAAGCGGCTTGGCAAAAGCCGACATAGGCAATTTTTGCAGGATTGTAAATTTTTTAAAATTATGTCTTCTTGAAATGACGAAGTGGGAATAATCAAAGAAGTTTGGAGATGTGTTTACTGCAACAAGGACGTGGGCGGAAGTGAGGGGCAACTGAAGTACCACCTCAAGAGATTCCACCAAGATACTTCCCGGAAGCAGCAGTAGTAGGTGGCATCATCATCACCATTCCCTTTTTTTGAACCTAGGGTAATAGAGTGAATTGACTGACAGCAGAATATCCTGCCGGGTTTCATAATATATGTCATAGTAGATTTTTCGGTTAGCACATTTAGTAAATTTCTGAAAGAAGCCTTAAAGCGTCGGACTCGAAAACTGTAGTAATGCCAACATTTCTTGATTCGCATCCAATGGGTCCTGTAGAAGAAGAGGCACTAAAGCAGGCGCAGAAATCACCAACAGATGAATTTGGAATCACGCACAAGAACATCCTTTACAACAAGCAAGAGAACAAAGTTTTCTGCATTCTGGATGCTCCCAATAAGGAAGCAGTAGAAAATTCCCATCAGAAGCTTGGAATGAAGTGCGACTGGGTAATAGAAGTACAGACTACGGCATAGGCGCACTTCATACACATATTTTTTCAATACACTAAAAACGGCCGTAGCTGGCGCGGGTAAGATAATATTTTGATTCTAGACGTACAACAATGGCCGTAGTAATGGGGATGACCAGAAATCGCTTTTCTTACTGTTGTTGTCCAAGACTTGCAGCAGCATCTACGCCGTCGTAATCATCATCGTTGTTGTTGTCGATTGATACAGGAAGCGACTCTACTTGTCTGCCATCACACGCAGGGCAGCTTACGATCCTGGATTCACCCTTGTGCAAAGGTTCTATCGAAATCAATGATGCGCACCAGAAACA
The DNA here is from genome assembly GCF_000698785.1 of Nitrososphaera viennensis EN76. Lineage (GTDB taxonomy): Archaea > Thermoproteota > Nitrososphaeria > Nitrososphaerales > Nitrososphaeraceae > Nitrososphaera > Nitrososphaera viennensis. The sequence goes on along the minus strand of NZ_CP007536.1, from coordinate 1,619,157 downwards.
GCCGTCACAAATCAGAAATTTGGCCTGCCGCGTCTTGCCGTCAGATGTCCTTTTTCTAGCCCGGAAAAGGCTTGACCTGACATCGTCCTTTGCATTGGCAACATTAGCATTAGTGAATGTAGCTGCTGTTTCTTCCTTCATGGCATAGACGACCATGGTCGCAGCACTCATGTGCCGCGAGGCTTCTTTATGCGAAAGAAGTGCATCGCAAAGCAGAGCAAATGCGGCCACTATTAACAGGGAAGAATTAGTTTTGACAAAATTACGAAGAGTCACATCGTGTAGATGATGTGCTGGTAGAACTTAAAAAAGTTAGGATGTGTGCAGCTGGCCGTGCTGGTGCTCCTTACTCTCTGCTGTGACGGTTTTGTGTCGTTACTGTTCAAAAATGTGCGTGTGCGCACTCGTGTAACGGTTTCGTGTGCATGCGTATGGCAGGAAGTGCTGCTGCGGGGATAAAGAGGGAGGGACGGCGGTCAAGATAAAATCTGACAAGCATGTTCGCTTGCTTGGCAAGGATGGGAAAGAAGGGTTCTCATGTACACTTGTTTGTTCACATTGTTGCATTCTGGGCTATTTCAGGTTATCATAATCGTCATCATGATTCATGTCGATTGATGGTAGCAGCAGTAGCATATTAGTAGCGGTGTGATTTTACGTTGGCAGACATCCTAGGCCTAGCTTGAGAAAGTTCTGTTATGAATATTTCAGATGGGATTGATACTCAATTGTGTTACCCAAGTTTTAAGATGGCTAACTGTGAAAATTGTATTAATGTCAGGTCTAACCCGAAGTAAAAAATTCTTGAATCCCACGGTGCTGTCCTCGGTAGTTGTTGCGGCTGTTGTTGTTGGCTTGGTGCTTGCTGCTCTCCCATCTTTGGGAACAGTGATGACGACGACTACTACGATGGTCACGCCTTTGAGTGCTTTTGCGCAGCTGCCACCACTAGTAATAACAATACTACTACTATGACAACAATGCAGCTGAACGGCACCATAAACGTCAAACAGGCAGCAAAGGACTTTTTGAACGAGCACCTTAATGCGACTCTGGTGGATGCGACTGACTTGGCAGAAGAGCAGATCACTAACGGCACGGTGGTTGCTGGCAGCTTGGACGCAGTGCAGGACTCTCTTGTATACAAAATCACGGTGGCCGACCTAAATAGCGAGCTGGCATACAAAGTGTACGTCGATCCTAGCACGGGAAGAGTTCTTGCCACATCTACAGAAGGAACGCCTTTGGCCGAGCTTGGTGGTGCTGCTGGCAACGTAACAAACTTTGAAAACGTCACCATAACACTAGTCGACGCGGCCGATGTAGCAGAAGACCAGATTCCTAATGGCATAGCAATTGCAGGCGACATTGAAGTTTCACAGGGCAATATGGTAGTCTATAGCATCACAGTCGCGGATGTTGACAGCGGGATGCTCTACAAGATGACTGTTGACCCCAACACCAGCGCGGTTTCCACCCCCCAGGGGATGCCAATGGGGAACTTGGGAATTGGAGGTGTTTTCTGAGGGGAGAGGCAATGATGTACATAATAGGAGAGGACCCTAACCGCCCCTTGTATAGTTCATGAACTTGTAGCTGTCATGCATAATCTGCCAAAAAGCATCAGGGTGCATAGTTTTTCCACCTATGTCCGGCGATGCAGACAAATACGACATGAGTCCCGCAGATTTTGAACAAACGGCGAGACTCCTACATACATTTCTAAGAAAAGAAATAATTATCTTTCGATTTTGGTGAATAACGAATTGCACTAAGACTAGTGGTAATGTTATATGCAACAACCGAAGGATGTCGAGAGTCATTGGGGATCAAATTCATCATGTTTTAGGGCTAACACGTGCGTTACAGGCTCAAATCACTTCATCTTGTATAACGATGCGGGTATTATAGATGGAGTCATAGATGTCAAAGATCTCAACGTAGGAGCAGCATAGCTGTTAAGAATGCGTCGCGATCAAGGGAATGTCGTGATCAAATGTAAGGACTCTGCGATGACACGGCAGGAGGGAAGAAAATCTGGTTTGACCACAAATATTCTGAATATGAGCTGTCGTCTTGGGCAAAAACATGAAAACAATAACTGCAAAGGCCGAGACGTTCGCATACTTTAACAACCACTACAATGCAAAAGCGCCCACAAACGCGCTAGAGCTCCTGCAGATGATGGGTGCCATGACAGAAAGCTAGGAAAGGGTGCTGAAGTTGATAGGCAGGCGCGCCAAGAGGGCTCCAAAGATAACCGACTACGTTGGCACGTGACCTGAAACTGATCAGAACGCTAGTCGGAAAACGAGAACGTTATGGTCTCTCCCACGACCTTGATGCCGGCCTTCTTGCCCAGGACGTCCTGCGCAAGCTCTGACACGAGCGTCCTGACATAGAGCGACCACTTGCTCCCGAGGTTGTGCTGTATCTTGAGCCGGTACGCTCCGTCGTTCACCTCGACGTTCTGCTGCATCCACGACACGTTTAGCCACGTCCTTATGAGCTCTGCAAAGTCCCCCACGGTAGGGTTGTCGTTCATGAAGGCCAGTATGTTCTTGAACTTTTGCTTCTCCAGCTTTTGCGCGAGGTTCACCACCTGCTCGTCGCTCAGCTGGTGGAGCGTCTCCTTCAGGAAGGCCTCAGTCATGGGCAGGAGGCCAACCTTCCTTTCATACCTCTCCCAGAGTATGTGGTTGGAGAAGATCTTGGACGCGTAGCTGTTGAGGCTCACTCCCTCGACCTCGGCATCGCGCCTGAGCTCTTCTATCAGGGCGGACGGCAGCCTGAACGTAATGGTTCCGGTCTTGCCCTTCTGGGACTCGGCTTCGCTTTTGTGCAAAATGGGCGTCTGTCAGGCTTGGGCTTGAACAGAATTAAAAGATTTGCATGATAAGAAAAAAGATCACCACCTGCTCGAGTCTCCCTCAAGTAGGCCCGAGCCGTGGTGCAGCCTGTCGATGTGCTTTGACAGCTCCTCGTTGCTTGCGAACTTGGACTGGCAGTACGGGCATGACACCGCCTTGTCTTTCATGACAATACTGTTCCTTCCTGCTATTTAGCAGGCGTGTTTACATTGTGTTGCAAAGTGGACGCGCTGCCCAAATACGCCGGCCAAGCAGACACGTTGATTGTTTGAAGGCGGCCTTGGGATGTGGGTCCTGTTCGGGCTCTTTGTGGGCGTCGCGCTTGCAATAGACCTAGGGCTGATAGGCGCCATAAGAAGGCTGGCCGGGCGCATGCCGCAGGTCGCCCATGAGACGAGCGCGTTCCGACAGGGCCTCATATGGACCATTATCTGGATAGGGCTTGCGGCAGTCTTTGCGGCGCTCGTCCTCGTCCAGATGGGCCGTGACAAGATGCTCGAGTTTGTCACCGGCTACGTGGTCGAAAAGTCGCTGAGCGTCGACAACATGTTCGTATTTCTCCTGATATTTTCGTCGCTTGGCGTGCCGCACGCCATGCAACACAGGGTCCTTTCCGTCGGGATCCTGAGCGCGATAGCGATGAGGATACCGCTGATAATCGTGGGAGTGTCGCTTCTTGAAACGTTCCACTGGATGATCTTTATCTTTGGCGGCATGCTGCTGCTCACGGCTGCCAGGATGATCGTGCAGAAGAAGGAGAAAAAGATCGAGGTAGAAAAGAACCTCGCAGTCAGGATGCTGAAGAAGATGATCCCTGTTTCCTCCGAGCTGCACAACGGGAGGTTCCTCACAAGGATAGGAGGAGTCCTGTACGCCACTCCTCTGCTCGTCGCGCTTGTCATAGTCGAGATGACCGACCTTGTGTTTGCCATCGACTCGATTCCTGCCGTGCTTGCGATTACCAGCGACCACTTTATCGTCATAACTTCAAACGTCTTTGCGATCCTCGGCCTCAGGAGCCTGTACTTTCTGCTTGCCGGGATGATGGAGAAATTCTATTACCTAAAGCCAGCGCTCATTGCACTGTTGCTGTTCATAGGCGTGAAGATGGTTGCTTCAGACGTTCTTCACATTCCGGTCACCGTGTCGCTTGTGGTGATAGGCTTGATACTTGGCGGTGCCCTGTCATTGTCAGTAGTTCGTGTGAAAAGGGAAAAGGCTGCCGGGACTCCAGATTCTGGTGGTAGAATGAAGTGAAATGTTATCTTGCGATTTTGCTGCGTATCAAGATACGGCCGGACTAGGCGTAATAGTATATGCAACATTCCTTGTAGCATACATCGAGAATATCTTTTTGTTTCTTCACCTGACAAACAATTCGAATATGGCAGCGCACGAGAAAAATACATTTATCAACAGCACCAATGCGCATATGGTTATGGGTAGTCTTAGTGGCAAGACAGAAACTATAGCTTTTAGACTGGATACCTCAATAATTGAAAGGCTAAGAAACGACGCAAAACAGAAGGAGATAAGCCTTAACGCTCTTGCCGGACAGATATTCAAACAACATATAGACTGGCATTCTAATGCAGCAAAGGCAGGGTTCTTGACGGTCAGAAGGGGATTGATAGTAAAACTGCTAGAATTGGCTACAGACCGCGAGCTAGTTGAGATAGCCGAATACATCGCCAAGAAAGAGACCAAGAATTTTGTCTTGATGCTAAGAAACGAGTACAATATAACGTCTGTTCTGGATGTAGTAGAAACCTGGATAAGGATAGCAGGTTATCCATACAGACATGAGGTGAACTACTCAAAACATTCCTATACCATTCAACATGAAATGGGGAAAAAGTGGTCGCTCTACATTTCAAACCAGTACCAGTTTATGTTTGAGGATTTCGGACTGAAGAAAGTAGATTTTGAAATTACTGACAGTGTGATCTCCTTCACTGTAGACACCGAGAATATAGTGTGACGGTACATACCATTTAGCAAGAGTTTTGAATTTTAGAGTTGTTTGATTATTGAAGAATTTCCTATGACCATTCTGCATTATTAGATTTATTTCACGGTCAGGAACCGCCGGGGTCGATGGGGATAGACGAACCCCTCGCCATGCCCACATGTGCACAAGTACTTTGGGCTGCTATATTGTTCTCTCATAATCTTGCCACACAGAGGACATCTTGGCGCACTTTTTTGGTAACAGCTTTGATTCAGACTTGGATTTTCGGTCATTCGCTGGATGTCACGCTCACTTTATCTATGGACGTGGTCCTGGGCTTGGAGTAAGTGAAGATCGTCTCGTACTCTTGACTCAAAATAACATCCTTGGTGATTTGTTGGATTTTCGACTTTGGGATGTCAAACCTATAATGATGGTGACCAAGAACTATAATGCTCTTGTCGGCGTCTGCTATCACATGACCAACGAATTGGTCATCTCGACTTTTTACCTTTCTCCCGATTAACGATTTTGTGTGCAATTCGTGCGAGTTTGACCGTTCAACTCTCTCTGGCGTCCTCTCCAATCGGGGAACAGGCATGGCAGCCTCCCTGCTTTTCTTGTAGCGTCTCGCGATTTCATACAAAGGGAGCCCTATCAAGACCATATCTTTTGTACTCATGATCTCTGATCTGATCACATCGTACCTGTCATCGCCCTCCCCGAATACAACGATGACATTTGGTGTTTCCAGTACTACCTGACCTATATGTGGGGTGTCTAAAGCACTAACCTCTCTAAATAATAATTTCTCAGGGTAGATGATTTCTTGTCACCTCTGACAAGTGTGCGATTTCGATTATTCCTGCAGTTCTTGATGGTCGACATAATTGATAATCTCGATTTCCAGGAATCTTCGCCGCGAATATCTTTGTCTTTTTGCTTCTTGCTCTAGTCCGGAGTAGGTAATTACAGCATGGACAGTACTTGGAATCGGTCTTCACATAGATTGCGCAAACTGTGCACTTTTTCAGACCTTCTAAATAAGGACTAGTTGAGAATCCTGTTTTCTTTGCTTGAAGAGTTTTGCATAGGTCCCTGCATCTCTGACCGGGCATTCTTGATCACCAGCAGTTCCTATAATGCTCAGTAGAAGTTTTGCCAGTCACATTGCTCACCGTTGACGCGAATCTCCCAAAAGACCAGAACCTTGATGCATTCTATCTATGTGCTTTGATAGCTCTATGTTACTTGCAAACTTGGACAAACGATATGTGGACCGGGAACCTTGCATATGTTTGCTCATGTTGCAAATTAGCCTATGCACCAGTTTTATGAGTGACGTTTACTCTGCAATACTTTGCAAACTTCAAGCTTAAGTCAACTCGCGACAGACCGCAACAAGAAGAACATGAAAGCTGCTGTTTATCGATCACATAGCAAGGATCCCCGACAAGTTGTCAGGATTGAGGATATTGATGTACCAAAAATAAAATCCCATGAAGTCTTGATAAAGGTTGATGCTGCGGCCTATAACTACAATGACCTCTGGGGAATCTGGGGAGAACCTATCAAGATTCCACTCCCTCACATCTCGGGATCCGACGTCGCAGGTACGGTGATTGAAGTCGGGGATGATGTCTCCAAGATAAGGGTAGGAGACAGGATTGTCTCTCACCCTAACCTTACTTGCAGAGTATGCTACCAGTGCACCTCTGGCCGTGAATATGATTGCAGTGACCGGCTTGTATGGGGATTTCAAACAGGGCCGCTTTGGGGCGGATTTGCTCAGTATACCCATCTTCCAGAAGTGAACGTAGTCAAGCTACCCGATAGTGTATCATTCAACGATGCTGCAGCCATTTCGATGGTTGGGATGACCGCATGGCACATGTTGGTAACAAGAGCGGGGATAAGGCCCGGCCAGACTGTATTGATAATGGGAGGAGGAAGTGGCATGGGAATAGCCGGTATCCAGATAGCCAAGCTGTTCAATTGCGACGTCATCGCTACTGCCGGTAACAAGGAGAAAATGGACAAGTGTATCAAGCTTGGCGCCGACTATGTTGTGAACCACCGCGAAGACGGTTGGCACAGGAAAGTGCGAGAGATTACAAACAAGCTTGGAGTCGATGTTATCTTCGAACACATAGGCAAGACAGTATTTCCGCAGGAAGTAGGGCTTTTGAAGATGGGCGGTACTCTGGTTTCAACGGGTGCTACGACTGGATACGACTCGACAATCGACCTGAGGTACCTCTTCTTCAGAGGTATCAACCTACTTGGAGCCACACAGGGTACAAAGGCCGGCCTGGAAGAGGTCATCAGCTGGGTTAGCAAGGGCAAGATAAAATCAGTCATAGACACAGTCCTTCCCTTCAGCAATATGGTGGAGGGCCACGTAAAGATGGCAGACTCACAGCTGTTTGGCAAGGTACTAACCACTCCTCAGAGGTTGTAGGGTTCGTCAATGACAGGTTTCAAGTTCGGAACCGCAATAAACTGCATCGACGGAAGGACTCAGCAAGTTGTGATAGACTACATGAGGCAGAACTTTGAAGTTGATGGAGTAGACATGGTAAACTTTCCAGGCGCGGACGGAACCTTTGCAAACTGCGAACATTCGGAAGAGTTGGTGTTCATAAAACGAGCGACTTCTATATCCATAGAAAGGCACGGTTCAAAAGTGATAGCGGTGGTAGGACATCACGATTGTGCAGGCAACCCGGGAGACAAAGAACATCATTACGCGCACATAAGGAGGGCAGTTCAGGAAGTCCACTCGTGGAAGTTTCCAGTGCAAATCATCGGACTTTATGTCAACGATGAATGGAAAATTGAGGAGGTAAGACGATCATAATGAATCAAAACTATCTTGGAGTTAGGTTTTGCACTCGATTACACACTTGGATAGCTCGTATTATAGCATATTGTGGGCATAGAAGTAGTCAAGCTTACAGTATCAAACCGTACATGGATTGACTTTGCTATCTGCGCCTTGATATGTTCTGGACGATAACATCAAAATTTCTGGCGTACATTTTTAACTGATGCTACCTACGTAATCACAATGGCGGCAGAGGCGGCTCAGGTAATTCAGGATTTTGCAATCGTGATGGTCATCGCTTCTGTCATGGCCCTGGTCTTTTACAAGATAAAGCAGCCGATGGTCATAGGCTACATTGCGGCAGGAATGCTCATCGGCCCGTATACCCCGCCGTTTTCATTAGTCTCTCATCCCGAGGTCGTCAACCTCCTTGCAGAGATAGGGATCGTCCTGCTGCTGTTCGTTGTCGGCCTGGAATACCCGATAGCCAAGCTGCGGTCGGTCGGCAAGAAGGCTCTTGTCATAGCAATGACTGAAGCCTTTGGCACGCTGGCTCTGGGATACGTTGTCGGCCAGGCGATGGGGCTGGCGCTGTTTGACAGCCTGTTTCTGGCGCTTTCGATCTCCGTCACGAGCACGGTGATAGTGATGCGCGTTCTTGAAGAGCTTGGCATGCTGCAGGACAAGGCATCGATTCTTCTCCTGGGAGTCGCAGTCATCGAGGACATCATCATCGTCTCTATACTTGCAGTATTGCAGTCCGTTGCGTCGACCGGCAGCCTTTCGATACAGGAAATAGGGATATCCGTCGGGCTCGTGCTGGCGTTCATAGGAGGCGCCCTGTTCATCGGCTCCAAGACTGTGCCCAAGTTTGTAGACCTCGTCGGCAAGACCAACCACCACGATCTGGTCATAGTGGCCGTTCTGGGCGTGGCGTTTGGACTGTCGTTCATCGCAAACGAGATAGGGATCTCCGTCGCGGCCGGCGCCTTTTTTGCAGGCGTGCTCGTGGCAGAATCCAAGTCCCATGCGGTGGCCCGGGTCCTGTCCATGCCGCTGAGGGACATGTTTGCGGCCCTGTTCTTTGTTTCCGTGGGGGCGCTCATGGATATTTCCCTGCTTCCGCTGTTCATAGTCCCTGCCATGATACTGATCGCCACGTCGTTCGGGGCAAAATTCACAACCGTGTACTTTTCCGCCAAGATGCTGCGCACGGACAAAAAGACGTCGATGAAGGCAGGCTTTGCGCTGTCTGCGTCCGGCGGCGAGCTGGCGCTTGTGACGGCCAAGGGCGGCGCGGACGTCGGTGCGACAAGCTCGTTCATCCTTCCAATGGTCGGCACGATGACCATAATCACCACGTTCCTTTCGCCCTACGTCATCAAGTTTGGCTGGAAGCTTGCCGGTTCCCTAAAGCAACAGGAAAAGAAAGAAGAGGAAAAAGAAGAAGAAAAGAAAGACGACTTGCCTTCGTCCTAGTTTTTCTTCTTTTCATTTATCATCTTAGTTCAAAAGCTCTTCTTGTCATTTTGAATAGGCGAGGATTTCAAACCTGTTTGAACAGTGTCGTCCTGCCTGTGTTGTACCTGGAAGAGAAAGGCCGCTGTATCGCAAGCTGGCGTGTTCTTCTACACCAAAAAGAGGTTTGATTACTCCATTCACAGGCTCCTGTAGCAGACACAGAGGCCTGAATAGTCCACAAGGTGTGAAAGCTGCTTAATTGCGAAGCAGCTGCTGCAGCGTGGAATTGCTCTCGGCTTGCAGCTCGGCCTCTTCGCGCCAATCATCAACGTTAATTACCGCAAGGTGACGAGCTACCTCCTCTCTTGTGTGGTCAAGCATAAGGTGCTGACTCATTCTTTCAGGCGTATAAGAGCAATTGCATATGTAGCATAATGGGTTCTTGTAATAATTGAGGCTGGATTCTTTTGCTGCATATTACCATTCTAAATGCCCATGAATATACCATTCATGACGGCGCAAAAAAATATTCAGAATGGAAAGACGATAAATTACAGAGTGTATTGGCTTCTGCCTTCAATAAAGTACTGGGCTCTACGACCTCGGATCTGGTATTAAAGACTCTAAAGTCGGTTTACAAGGTGGATGAAAAAGCCATCATTTCCGATCCAGCAATTCTGGAGGATGCGATAGGCAAATTCTTTAGAGATTCGTCGCTTGCCATTTTAGCGGCCGTCCTGAAGGATCTAAAGACCGAAATAGCATTTCATCGCCAATCACCTAGCGTGTCTGCAAGCTAAAATAATTATTTCAAAGTTGCAGAGTTTTTCATCACAAGTATGTGTGATGCCTCGCACCAAAGCGCAGGCCTGTTGAATGAAATGAAAGCCAACTGGCTTTCGAAGACATGTGGCTTTCCCTTCGAGACTGCTTCCAAGGGTCCTGGCAGCCCCGTGGTTTGCCCCTGTAAGATGCATTTGGACTATCCTTCCACCCTTGCGAGTGGCAGACCACCTTTTCCGGCGTCTTGCAGGCACTGATTTTTAACCTAGGCCCAGCAGGCCTTTACCTGCTGCGCGGCGCCGAACAGTGCATCTGTCTTCTTTTTCGGCCAGTTGGCTACGTGTCTTTTGCAGAAATTAGCCTTAAGGCTTTCTGTCACTATCTTCAGTTTCAATGAAACGCCGAACACACAAGTCCGGCCTCTTCTGTGATATTTTGGGCATATCTGCTAGCACGTATGAAGTCGGGACAGGGTCACACAGGTCTACTGCTTATAGAGTCTGGCGAATAATGCGTGTATTATTATTACTGCTACCATTATCATTGTAGCTGTCCAGTTTGACTGGAATGCAGCTTATCGGGGAGCTCTTGCACGTGGGACAGGCGTCCGGCTTCCAATTCGCAATATCTGAGGCAGACCAGTAGCATGACGGACAGAGCAAGAAATTCAGCACCCGGGGTCGTGATTGTTTGATGTTTGGTGGATGTAGTTGAGTAGCTTCCACGCTTCGGCCCCCAGATGCGTCGTTTCTATAAACGGTATCCAAAAAATAAAAGACTTTATGCGATTATAAAACAGTCTACCATGAAATTCAGATAAAAGGATCAAATAGAGCCGAACATCGCATCGCTTTGCAGTTATTCGGCCCGGAACTTGGCGCCACCAGAATGATACCGTGAAGAACAATACTCCTTGGTTCTTTCCTGCAACCTCTGCAGCACGTGGTTTGCTTGCTCTGGAGTGACAAGCCCAGAATCAAGGTATGTCCTCATCATAAAGAAAATGGCGCCTTCCAAAGCTGACTCGCTCATGTTAATTATTCATATCATAAAGCTGGTTATTGTAGAAACGTATAGTGGTCAAAATGCAAAATAATCCTGATCAATAACGTCAATCATCAACTTTTTGGTATAGCCAAACTATAGATCTTGTGCCAACCGGCGGCATATTGTTCTTTCAATTAACACATAATTACAAGCTTGGTCTACAAAGAAAAGTGATCGAGGAAAAACAACACCGCATAGTATCGCCGTATTCTATGCTGACCCTGCTGGTTCCGATAGCCGGCCTCATCTTTGCCCTTGTCTACGGAAACCTGCTTGCCCTCAACTACGTCCACGTGATCACCGGCGGGACCTGGACCGGCATCGACCTCTTCATGGGGCTCGTGATGAGCAGGGTGATGAAGGGCCTGGAGCCGCAGGCAAGGACGCAGGTGATCAAAAAGCTGGTGCCTGTCATGCTCTTTCTAATGCCGTCCCTTGCGTCCGTGGCGATAACCTCCGGCATAAACCTTGCAGACAGGCTGGGCCTGTTGACGCTGGAATCGCCCACCATAATCGCGGCCATAGTCATCGTGATCATCCTCTCCGTCCAGGGCTTTGGAATGATAATGCCTACCGAGGTCAGGGTCTACCTGGAGCTTCGCAAAAAAGAGCCTGACCGGAACAAGATAATAAAATGGGGCATGAGAAACATCAAGCTGGCAGGGAGCCAGGGAGTCTTTCAGGTAGCCCTGATATTCGTGATGGCAAACCTGGCGCTGGGTTTCGTGTGACGGATCATTTTTTTATCGCGCATGCATACACGCATGCGCACAGGCTGTACAAAAGAGGCGATGGCATCAAGAAGACAAAGAAAAGCTCGTACGCCTGCTAGTATCCTCCGGAAATTAGTAAGGTAACTTCTAACTATAGAAGAACCGTTTAGATTAAAATACTACCTTCTGTGTGCTGACCGCATGGGGAAAACTGAAAAATTTTCTGGACTGAATACCGACTTGGAAAGGCTTGCCAACAGGATAGAGATGTACCTGCAGGAAAGCGGGTTTGAGGTCGCATTTTCAAAAGACCCTACAGAGCCTGCGTCGTGGTTCTTTATCCAGGCAAGAAAGGCCAGCGCCCTGCGCACCGTTGCGGGAGCAAGGAGGAGCACGGACATCACCATAAAGGGCTCTCCAGGCAGTTTTGAGGTTTCTGTGGGCACGGGCGAATGGGGCAAGAACCTCGTAACGTCTGCGCCACTCTTTATCGTGCCCGTCGTCGGTATAAGCGCCACCCTTGTCAAACTGTACACGGCCAAGAAATTCGAGGACAACCTCTGGAAGTACATCCGGGACCAGTCAAGGTTCCTTGCAGACAGCGCCCTGCGCGCCACTGACAAGCCCTCATCCTCTTCTTCCATTACTGCCGCCGGAGTCAGCACGGACAGCAGGGCATACGACTGCGACTATGTTGAAGGCTACCCCGGATGGAACGAGCAGGTCCTGGGAGGCAAGCTGCTCCTTGTGCGAGAAAAGGGCGGAAAGAACAGGCTTGCCTTCAAGTCGCCGGATTCCCGGGAAATCGCGATACCTTCTGCCAACGTCATCGAGGCTCACATCATAGCAAGAAAGAAGGGGCTCAGCGAGGACGACCTGATGATACAGCTGGCATGCAAGGATGCGAATGGTAGAACTGTCAAGCCGGTGTTCAACCTCAACGACGACATCATACGGGGCGTCCTGGCGGGCATTAACGAGCTTGTGGGGGAGGACAAGGTCCTGAGGAGCTTTGAGCAGGTAAACGTGACGACAGAAACAAAGTACTGCACCAGCTGCGGCGTCCAGATACCAAAGGAGGCCAAGTTCTGCTCGTCATGCGGCACAAAGCAATCCTGAATCTTCCTCCTTCTTTTTTCATGCATATGCATGAAAAAGCCGTTCGTTCAGTAGATGTGATAAATAATAATAGTAGTCACTTCCACTGCGTTTATTTAATTCTCCGCGTTCGTTCTATCCGAACTTTCTATGCCTACAAATGTGAGGGAAAGGTGACAAATGAGCTACTCTGACAACCGCAACGAGGTTTTCATCTCAAAGCGGAGAATTGACACGACAAGCAATTACATCATCGAGCAAACAGACGTCAGCTTGAAAAGCAAAGATCTCTCGATCGACGAATTGATAAAAAAGGCAAAGGAAGCCGTGCATTAATAAGAAGAAAAGAAAAACTGGTGGCTTTATCTCATTTTTCAAGCCTGTTACTATTGCTGCATCAGATATGTGTACTGAATGCAGAGGGTGCCAGTTCACCTAGGGCGTTGAAAAGAAAGTAGCCTCCTCAATATGGAGCCGTCATCATCATTATCCTCTGATGACCGGTCGTGCCCATTATCGCCGCCATTTCTGTCCCAATTTCTTCTGCCGTCATCATCTCTTTCTCCCCTGTCATCGTCATCACTGCTACTATCATTGCTGCTGCGACCGTGTCTGTCCCTGTGGCGCTCTTCGTCATCATCATCACCATCACCATGCCTGCTGTTATCATCATCATCGCCACTGCTACCGCCATTGGCCGACTCGCGCTCTTCATCTTCCTCCTCCTCGTTGTCATTCGCCGGTCCTTGCACGTTACTGCTGCCGTTGTTGTCACCCGTTGCAGGCTGCTCGCTGCTACTAGTTGTCATCGCCTGTTCCTGCGCCGTCTCTACATTTGAGGCAAGTGTTGGAGGAATGGCAGGTGTGCTGACCGTCCCATTTGCGGATGCAGTAGCAGTTGCGGATGCGGTAGCGGTCGCGTTGGCAACCGCCGCCACTTCCCCTGCTGCAACTTCGCCGCTGCCTTCCTCCTCTCCTCCTCCCTCCTCTTCTGGAGGCATCAACCCGTTGGCGATATCCTCCCTCAGGTAGAACATCACCTTCTCCTTCTCGTCAAATCGGCCGTCCTTGAGCTCGTCCATAAACTCCTCGAACGAAACGTCGGTCCCAAACTGCGTCGCAAACGTGCTGTCCCTTTCAAAGAGGTCGATGGTAAAGGTGTTCGGCGGCGGGTTGGGCGGGGGAAGGAATATGGTGACGTTCCTGAACACAGGATCAAACGTCCCGTCAAGCGGCTTTGACAGCTGCCGCATGTCTTCATCAGACAGTGTTTTTCCTCTGAGCGACGGATCCAGTATCATCGTGTCCACCCCGTTTACGATGATGTGGCCTGGGACATACGAGTGAATGGCCCTCAACGAAAGGTCGCCTGTAAGGTTCTCGGTGCCGTCCGGCTTGTCTTCGTGCTCGCTGGGCGCCGCGTCGGGAAGCGGCTCGCCAAAGGTGTTCTGGTAGGCCTTTGCAACCATCTGCAGGTAGACCTGCACCGTCTGCTCTCTTGCGTCCTCTGGCTTCATCTTCTTGTCTATTACGAGGTCGAGGTACATCTTGCCCAGCTTTACAGCTACCGTGTGGATTGCGATGTTCTCGCTGTTCCTTGGCTCTCCTCCGACGATTATCTGGTTCTCCCCGTGGTCAAGCACTGTGCTGAGGTTGAGCCTCTCGTCCTCTATGCTTCCCGGGTTTGGCCCGTCGCGGATGGTGTTGTACAGGTCGTGCGATACAAGCTGCAGCACTCCCAGGTCTTCAAGCGTGATCCTGTCGCCTTTGTTGTATACTCCAACAAGGTTCAAGGGCGTGCCGTCGGCCGGCAGGGTGACATCGCGCGTCCTGCTCCTGTCGTTGTTATCCTGCCAGTGGTTGAAAATGATGCTGATTGGAGCGATTCCCGAGAGCGACGACGTGTTTCCTTCCACAAGAGAGGCATTTTCTGCTTCCTGGTTTCCAACTATCAGCTGGTACGTCCTGCCCGGCGCCCCGCTAAACGAAAAGGGCGTCAGCCCTGCGCCCACAGTTTGTATGCCCGACCTGATAGTCGTCCACATGTGGAGCTCTTCGCCGTTGGGCGTCACTGCACTTACGGTGAGGTTTGGAGGCGTAGAGACCTTCTTGAAGAAAGCCGCAAGCGTGGTGTCCCCGGACAGGAGTACCGCCTTGGTGTTGCTTTTGCTGCCGTCCTGCCAGTGGTCAAATGCATAGCTCTGGCTGTTGCTCACCTTGATGGTGTATATCGTGCCGGCTTGTCCCGCAATGGTCAGCGGGGCAAATCCAGACTTTATCAGGCTCTCGCCTGCCCGGATTTCCACCAGTACGCTGACCGCGTCGCCATCTGGCAGGGAAAATGCGTTTATGGTGAGGCTCTCCGACGTGGTGGCTGCATGTGCAACGCCGCCCATCAGAGGGTACGCCGCACAGCCTATCAACAGCACCGCTACCACGAACGTACATCCCGCTACCGCCCTTGCGTCTGAATTAAGGTTCATCCTTATCCTCGCGCAGCAGGATAAAGATAACTTAAAGAGATTATGGAAGAGAGCGCCCCACTCTAATTACCTACAAATATTATATGAGGGAGATATGCGTAACATGCCGTTATATCTGATGCAAAATCTCATCATGATGGTAGTATGTAAGACATGTCTTTACACGATATGATGTACATGGCTGGAAAAAGGGAGAGTTTTTTTTGAACAACAGCACAATCTGGATAAACGACGACGATGTGCATAGTATATTTTCTTGCGAGCAGGAAATAATTTTTTTGTTGCCGCAAATCAGGTTCTTGCGTGTTTTTTACTGCTGCCCTGACAAGCGCAGAGAGTGTACAGTCTCTCAAAATTTGCTTTCCAGCTGCACATTTTTCCGGCTCTTGCTCTACCTTCCATACCGGCGCACCCTGCGCTGGTACGTCCTGATCGCGCGCATCAGGTCTATCTTGCGGAACTCAGGCCAGAAAACGTCCATGAACATGAGCTCGCTGTAGGCGCTCTGCCATATCAAGAACCCGCTCAGGCGCTTCTCGCCCGACGTCCTCAGGATGAGGTCTGGCGACGACTGGGGCAGGTGCGACGTGTAGAGGCACGCCTCTATCGTTTTCTCGTTGATGTCCTCTATCTTTATCTCGTTGTTCTTGGCCATGCCTGCAATCTTTTTCACGGCATCCACGAGCTCCTTCTGGCCGCCGTACGCGACTGCGATGTTGAGAAACATCTTTTCGTACTCGGCAGTCGCCTCCTCGAGCTTGCCAAGTATCTCCTGCAGGTTGCGGGGGAGCCTGTGCTTGTCGCCAATGGCCTTTATCTTCATCTGGCGCCTGTGCACCCTCTCGTCGTTGTACAGCCTGTTCAGCTTGACCTCAAGCAGCCTGTAGATGTTCTCGAGCTCCTCGTCGTTTCGCTCCAGGTTCTCGTTTGAAAGGATGTAAAGAGTGGTTATCCTGACGCCGATGTCGTGTATCCAGTTGAGCAGGTCCTCGGCCCTGTCCGCTCCGTAGGCGTGGCCCATTTCTGTGTCAAGGAAATGGTAGCGGGCCCACCTCCTGTTGCCGTCCAGGATTATGGCGACGTGGTTTGGCAGGGGCTGGCTCAATATCTCGTTCTCCAGCCTGCGCTCATAGTAGGAATAGATGCGGCTTGCGTGGAGCAGTGTGTCCATAACCGCTCTCCCTCCCCTGTCAAAATCCTTGCTCAGGCCCATCTGTATGTACACCTGTGGAATTCTGTGCATCTATATTTCAATATTCAGGAGGACTGGGCCATACAATTGTTAACGATGGTCAGATGCTTGCACGGCCCGCCCAATGCACGTCATGCGGGCCGGCGCACCTTTTTTGCTAGTTTTCTCGATTCACGTCGTCACGCTTTAGCTGCTATCAACAGCACGACTGAAAGCATCCTCCATCCCTCGCAGGCAGCACGGTTGCAACTGGCCAGCTTCTCCTTCCTCGCACCATTGTGCGAGAGCGCCGGCCCGTGCCGCCCGCATAGCCAGATTTGTCGTTATCTCCCTCCCCGCTCTTTTCTTCTGTTTTCGTTGCTTCCTGCGTCACCTGCGTCTTTCTCCCTCTCTTGCTTCCGCAATTATTTTTCCCTCATTATATCTGCGTCTTGCTGGCCGAGGTTCTGGGCTTTCGTTTCGCATCCCTTGCTTGCCATGTCGTTTAATGAAAGCAATAGTCAACTTTGTGGACGCTTGGATTAATTTTGCCTTAACCTACCAAAATATTGGTTCCGTTGAATCTATGGGTGTCGCGTTTGGGTGTTGAATTTCGGGTGGCATTATTTCTTGTTTGATGGGCATCGTGGGTTAAAGCATCTGCCATCAACCGTTCGGCCTCCACAATGCGGACATGGATCGACAGATTCATTCTTTTCCATCTTTTACCACTTTCTGGTTAGTGCCACAGAGCGTATTGAAGCAGCGACCATCTATCAGACGCTTCCCGCATATTTCACAGCGTTCTACAGAGGCGCTGGCAAATGACACCATTATTTTTGGAAATAACGGGCATGTATATTAACAGATAGATCGAATATTGCAATAGCCAGTGTACCTATAAAAAAGACAATGTAGGAATAGACCAGTCTATCGTCAGGAATCGTATTTGATATTAGATAGACAAATCCTATGGCTATTGCAAGTAACCCTGTATACTCGAACGTACGTCCTGCAAATGGTATCCACCTATTCGGTCGGATAACCAGCAAGTAAGATGCAACGAAAAAGCAGAACATACTGATTGACAGAAAAAATAACTCATCCACATGCTTCGAGATATTTTCAGGATTAAACCCTAGAATCAAGGCAATTGCAACAATGCTGAATGTAGCTAATGTGATGTTATGTACTCGATATTCGGAAAATGTCTTTATTTCAGATTGATTCGGAGAGTCTCGCATACCTTTATCAAATATTGGAACGAGCATCCTAAGAACAAAGAAGATGGGCAAAACTATCCAAAAATGTGATAGCAGTTCTATTGCCACGGGGGAGGTATTATCCTAGTTCTATTAAAAGAACTACTTTTTCGCATTTCTGATCAACTCCATCCACTTGTCTTTTCCTTCCGTTCCGATACCCGCTGCTTGAGCTGGCGTTTTTCCATCTATTGCCATGTGTGGCTTTACGAAATTGTACTGAATCCTGTTGCCTTCTGCAAGCGGCGTTTTGATAGTTTTCCAGCCGCGCTGTACCTTTACCCTTTCACGCAGAGTGCCGTTCATGCGCTCAATCCTGTTGTTTGTTTGACGCTTGGCAATCCCGCAATTCTCAACGCGCTTGGCATTCTGGAATACGTTTACACCAGAGCTGTACGCCCTCAACGAAAATATTGGTTCCGTTGAATTCCCTAGGTGTTCGTTTTGGTTGTTGCAAGCTGGTTGGTAAAGACAAAAGATATTTCTTACAGGAGTATTTACCATGATTTGGTTGTCTGACGAAGGCGATTCAGATTATGATATAATTGCCCGCGCTTTGGGGCATCTCGCAAAGCGCCTAGAAAGTCTAAAGACTGATGAATTGGTCAAAATCGGTAACGGAGTGATGATTAAAGACCTAGATGCACATGCAGATCGATGTAACCAACTAAGACAGAAGTTTATCGATAAAACGGCAGAAAACCTCATCCGATACAACTTAGGGTTGATCTGCAATGCGCTGGCGGTTTATCATAAAGACCTAGAATCCAGTAAGAAAGCACTCTCCAACAATCTTTTTGGCGGACAGCAAGATATTGCGAATTTTGAACTAAAACATCTCGACAAAGAAATGCGAGATGTCGCTTATCTTTTAGATTACTACAAGAAAAAAGGCAGCTCATGACTTCTCAAGTATTGCCCGCTCTAGCAATTCCTTCCATCCTTTGACATCTAAGCCTGCTACCTGCGCGGGTGTCTGCCCGCCCAAAGCCATGTGTGGCTTGACAAAGTTGTACTGTATCCTGTTACCTTCGGCCAACGACGTCCTTACAGTTTTCCGGCCGCGCTGTACCTTTACTCTTTCACGCAACGTTCCGTTCAAACGCTCTATCCTGTTGGTTAAAACGTCAAAAACACTTCTTCCACGGGCTCCCGCACCCCCATGGCGCGGATGGACTTTTCAAACTCGCGCTTGCCGTCCGAGACGAGGATCTGCAATTTGCCGCTGCCGCTTTTTTTGGCCATCCTGTAAAAGTTCAGGAACTTTCTCACGTCTTTTGCGACCATCTGGGCGGGGTCGACGAACCTGACTGTGGGCAGGAGCGCGTTGAGGTAGCTTTTCACAAACGGCAGGTGCGTGCTCGACAGGGTCATGACATCGATCTTTTCGTCCACGCCGTCGCCAAGCACCCTCGACACCACGTCAAACGTCCTGCGCTCGTTTTCAAGGTGCACGCCGCTTTCCACGAGCTCTATTATGGGAGACGCGTTGAACTTTGTTACAAGTATGTGCTGAGGCACCTCGCGCCTTATCTGGTTCTCAAGCTCCTTGCTGTTTATGGTCCCGGCGGTGGCCATGATCCCGATGTGCTTTTTCTTGGTCAGCCGCACGGCCTCCTTGAGGGGCGGCCGCACGCCGATTATCGGCATCTCGCCGACCCTCTTTTTGACTTCTTCGAGCACCTGCACGCTCGGGGTGTTTGACGCCATGACGACGAGCTTGGGCTTGTAGCGTTTCAGGTAGTTTATCGTGCTGACCGTTATCTCCAGGAGCTGCTGGTGCGACTTGTTCCCGTAGGGAAAGTGCGCCCTGTCGGCAAAGTACAGCAGGTCCTCGGCAGGCACCGCTTTTTTCAGCTCGCGTATTATGGAAAGCGAGCCTATGCCCGAGTCGAAAACTGCCACGGGGTTGTTGGTCAACAGGACTTTGTGCACCTGATGGGGTTATTGTAGGTTCTCCTTTTTCTTCCTAGGCCGCCAGGATGCCGGCCACCTTTCTTGCAAGCGCCTCCATCCTGTAAGGCCTCCTTACCCTCACCACGAGCAAGGACTTTGCGTCCCTGCCGTGGTCAAACAGCAGGATGTCCGAATCGTCATAGCGGCCCGTGACGTAGTGCAGCCTGCCAAGAAACGTTTCGTGGTTTTTTGCAAGCGACATCATGATGAGCCTCTGCATCATCACGCCTTCCATTTCGTGCGGCCCGGGCAGCCTTGTGCCGGGCCGGACCTTCCATTCCACTATCGCCCCGTCCTGTACAAGAAACACTGCGAGGACGTTTTCATGCAGCCTGGCTATTGCATGGCATACCTCCTTTTGCTGCATGATACCGTGATTTCGGCTTTCCGGGACATAGATAAGATTTTTCCCAGATCTATATGAAATTCTACTAGAGTCAGGAGTGGAAAACTTTTCTTATAATTTCATTTTTGATGAACAATACGCAGTTATCCCCGCTCTTATTATAAGAGCAGGAAACGATGTCACCTAGATCTATTTTTGGCAGCCTGGCCCTTACACGCCTGTCAAGGACGCTGATGCATCCTTCTTCTCTTTCTCCTTCTTTGCGTACTCTTGGCTCCCGCCGCCTGCTTGCCTTTGCAACGTTTGCCGTGATCGCCATGAGCGCGGCCATGCCAAGCGCGTTTGCACAGCGGCCCGTCGACAAAGCCCTCAATGGAGCCGGCGATGCCGTGCATGCAGTCGTTGGCAGCACGCTTGATTCAATAGCCGACATAGTCAGGATAAATCATAATGATGATGACGATGACAGTAACAATAACGGCGGCAGGGATGGTGGCAATGATAATAATAATGATGACGATGCCAGCAGGCGTGGCGGCGATAGCGATGACAGGGGCGAAAGAGACAATGACGATGGCAACAGAAGAAATGGAGACCACAACAGCAACAGCAACGGCGGCAACGGTGATGGTGATGATGATAATAATGGTGATGACGACCGCTGCAATTGCATCGTAATGCGCCTGGATGACGTGCAGGATGACTGGGTCAGAGACGTGCAGCTTGCCCTCATGAACCGCTTGATCTCCAACCAGGTCCATACGTCCACCGCAATCATAATGCATGATTTCGGCAACGACCCTGCAATAGTGTCAAAGGTCCGTGAAGGCGCAGACGCAGGGTTGTTCGAATATTCGGTCCACGGCTGGAAGCACGTCGACTATGCGACCCTTTCCCCTGAAGAGCAGAAAAGCACGCTTGTGCAGGCCAAGGCCAAGCTTGTAGACGTCCTTGGCAAGGATTCAAACATCTTTGTCGCGCCCTACAACAACTTTAACGAGGACACGCTAAACGCCATGGACCAGATCGGGATGACGATCATAAGCTCTGACGACACAGACCTTTTCCCTGCAGCCCCAAGGGAATCGCCACTCTATCCCAATGTCAAGCATATGCCGCAGACGATAAATTTTGCAGAGCAGGTCGGGGAAGTGAGGGTTCTCCGCCCCCTTGACGACCTTGTTTCTGCCGTCAGCACGGACATACGGGACAAGGGATACGCAGTCCTCACCCTCCACCCGCAGGACTTTACGCAGTACAACGGCACAGAGGTGCAGAATG
This sequence comes from Nitrososphaera viennensis EN76, assembly GCF_000698785.1. Classification (GTDB taxonomy): domain Archaea; phylum Thermoproteota; class Nitrososphaeria; order Nitrososphaerales; family Nitrososphaeraceae; genus Nitrososphaera; species Nitrososphaera viennensis. The sequence goes on along the minus strand of NZ_CP007536.1, from coordinate 1,597,908 downwards.
AGGTGAACCCTGTGGCGATGCTCCGGCTGGAGCAGTTTATCACGGCTGCCAGGGATGCGGGGTTCTCCTTTGCAGGCTTCCAGCAGGCACTTGAGGATAACCACCCGGACCTCTCGACCATACCCGACAAGTCAAAGCCGTATGAAAGCGTCCTGACTCCGACCGCCGGATCGTCGTTTGCGACAGACGCAAAGGTCACAGTCACCGGCAGGGCATTTGACGACACGGGGATAGAGTCGGTGGAGGTGCGGACAACGGATTCCTCGTACCGCGTCGCGTCTACTGACAACGACTTTGAGGACTGGACGAAAATCGTCCAGATGCCGTCAACGCCCGGAGCCATCGACATCATTGCCAAGGCGACTGACATCGAGGGAAAACAAACCTGGGTATACGTCCCGGTCAACGTCACGCGGCAACAACAACAATGATGATCTCTCTCTCGGATGGCCGGTGCAAAAATTGCAGTCCCGCACTTGAGTGATACTATGATGCACAACTGCGGCTCGCACAAGCTTTGGACGCGATCGTGCTTGCGGCAGTGCCTTTTGAACCCCTTTTGCAGTAGAGATACTATATAGCTTTATTCTATTTTTCGCTATTACAGGAGAATACGCATAATATTCACGCTATACTTTGATATATCCAACTATTCCTCCCTATCGTGGATAATGCCGGCAAGATTGCCACAGAACGTCAGGGTCAGGGCCATGCTGGCAGAGCACGGCATTGACAGGCAGTTTCTGTCGATGCTGACTGACTCTCAGGCCCGGGACCTTCTGGAGTGCATCCTATACCTCAAAGAGAAGCACAAGCACCTGTTTCGATGCCTCGCTGGTTCATCGTGCAACTGAGGCCACAACAGCAACACCTGCAACCCAGCATAATCCTTGGTATTCTCTACAGAGCCAATCGAAAGACCGTTTAAATATTAGGCTGACCTAATTAGGCATGCCTAATTTCCAGGAAGTCTGGCATTGGCATCTACCAGCAAGTCTCAAATCACCCCCGCCCAGCCTCACACGCTTCAGCTGGGCGGGCCTAACCTTCTTCTTTTGCGCACAAAAAAGCTCTAGCCGCACTCCCGAATCGAGCAAATCCAATGATCTGCTAAATGTACGTGCATAATTCCATTATGCGCAGTGTTACAGAGAATTATTCTCATGTATTGTTGCAGAAAAAGTCTCGTTTCTTTTGTACGCAGGACAGGATTCGTGTCCTGTGCATGCAGCAGGAGTGATCGCGATAGCTCTTGCCGGCATAATTGCCGCAGTCAATGTGCCGGCCGCTTATTCTTGCAGAGCGCCTGAGCAGCAGCACATGAACGTCTTGGTGATCTCTGACGACACCGGGTGTTCCGCGGAGCTGATAAAAAAAGGGATGCTGCTTCCAGACCCTGAAGGCAACAAGCAGCATTTTCCAAAGGACTATGACGTGACGTGCCTTGACGGGCTGGTCAAAAAGGATGCAAACACTTTCCAGTACATAGAGAAGGTGACGGTGCCTGTGCTCCGCAAGGCCGCGCAGGAAAAGGCGGGAAACGTCGAAGAGCTTTACATCTTTGTGTACCAGCAGCCGCTTGAAAAGCAATTCCGGGATTACATCGCCATGCGCTTTGGGACCGAGCGCGCCAGCATGGTGGATGGCTGGGCAAACGTCGCTGAAAATACGGCGTTCTCGCCGGTCTGGGCGTCCACGATATACCACGAAGGAAGGCACCTTGCAATCCACGGCACGTGGCACGATGACGCAGGCAGGCCGCTTCCAGACAACCGGATAAACTACTATCCCGGCTTTGGCCCAGGTCAAGATGACGATGATGCTGGGGCGGGGCTGCTAAAGTTCCTCAACGTCCGCCCTGCCAGCTTGCCGGGCTGCGGCAGCAGCAGTAGCAGTCATCATAATTCCGCCCTGAACAGCTAGAGTTTTTGCCTGCCTGCCCGCCGGGCCGGCAAAAAACGTTTTTGCGTCAAAGCTCGTTTTTCCTTATCCTGTCAACCATCGTCCCGGGCTTGACGTCCTGTACTGTCAGAAACTCTACTGCGTCCACTAACGCGTACTGCGCAAGCACGTCAAACTTTTGCGGCTTTGTTATGTCCTGCCAGCCGAACTTGATGAACGTGCGCCCGTCGTGCGTCTCTTTGAACTTGCGCAGGGACGCCAGGCTTGAAAACGACCTGTAGATGACATAGTTTATCTGCGCCGGGTTCATGGAAAGCGGGTACGCGATAAACTCGTACTTGGCAGGGTGCTCCACGAACGCCGCGTGGAACGCCGGCGGCGTCTCGCCGTGCATCTCCATGACCCTCGACCAGCCCTTCTCGGCATTGCGCCGCGAGTCAAATATCGGCGCGACAACGTCCTGCCGCTCATCGCCGAAATAGCCCATGCCGAGAAACTCGGAGAACCTGACCACCGGGGCGCGGGGCTCCTTCTCTTCTCCTTCTTGCAACACGCGCAAAAACGCACTTTCGCTATATATTGCTACTTTGACGCTGAAGCCGTTCTTTGAACCACACGTACACCGGTATCAGGGGATGCGATCCAAGCTCCTGCTCGCTTTTCCTGTTGTAGCATACCATGACCATCCTGCCCAAGAGCGCACCGCGGATGTCGGCTGTCAGCTCGCCTTCCTTCAGCGGCCCGTACAGGCCAAAGAAATAATCCTGCCTGTAAAACGCTACGTGCTGCGCAAAGCAGTCAGAAAGGATTGCAGGATCGCCTGCAAGCCTGCCTGCGCCGTTCTTTTTCTCCACCGCAAGCTGGAGCTCGCGGTTGAGGTACCTGCTCCTGATGTACTCGGAGTCAAGCTTGCCGGCAGAGCTGTTGAGGTAGCCGTCTATCTCGACTGACATCTGCCCTGCCGTGCGCTGGGCAAGCCCCGTCGCCTCGGCAACCTCACTTTCCTGCCTGACACCGGCCGACCTGCCGTACAGGTACATGACGCATGCAAGCTCGTCCTTTTCAATGAAGGGAAAGGCCCTCTTGCCTGCAACAAACGCAGAAATGCGCTCTGAAATGTCGTCTGGGAGCACCATTGCCATGTGCGAGTCGGCCACTATCACGACCCCTGACAGGGACACTAACACGTTTATAGTCCTATTTGCGATCCAGAGCCATGTCCCAGATAGATGGCACTAAAAAGGTCTATGTGATTGTGCACGGCCAGCGCAACCTGGCAGAGCCGGTGAAGGAGAAGCTTGCAGCAGCAGGCTTCAAAAACACAGAGATGGCGTCTCTGGACAAGGCCGGCAACGCCGGCGAGTACGTCGCCATGCTGTGGCCGCCTATGGCCGCAAGCGAGATCATGGTAAGCGTCATAACAGGCCCGGCCGAGCCGGGCAAGAGCCACGGCATGGGGGCGTGGGGCTCTGTAGCCACCAAGGAAATAATGCGCCTGCCGCTAAAGAAGTAAAAAACGCGCGCGCCGTCCGACAGACGGCAACAACTACCTTCGTTATTCATGCGCCATGCACCGCGCCAACATTCTCTGCACCCTGCAAAGGCGGTTCGCTTGCTTGAATCCTGAAGCGTGAATGGATGTGCGTGTGTGCGCGCGTGCAGCGGCTGCAGGCGTTCGCGCTGGGATGAGAGGCGCGCCTGCCCCGCGGTTGCCAGGTGTGGCGAAAAGTTCCGGTATTGAATGCACCCTTGACGTGTTTATTGATATATTTTGCCTGCATCCGACAACCGGACACCGTGTGTACATATGGCTGCAAAAAATAGGGGAGAAAACCTGCCTGCAAGGCCTTCTAAAATCATCTGCAAGTGGCTTGTTTTTGCGGCCTTGGCTGCAATGCTGGCATTACCGCCTCTTCTTTTGACAGGCACCGTTTTCGGGGATGATGCTTCTGCTATGGAAGAAGAAAAAACCCGGAAAACCGCGCCCTCTATAACCATAGATCCGCCTTCAAATAACAACAACGGCGAACTTGGCGCGCTCGCCACAGACGACGACATCATCATCATTATCAACGGCAAGACATCAGGTTCCGGCAACAGCAAGATAAATCAGGTCGAAGTCAGGGCCGAAAACGCCACCTACGAGCCTGCAACCCCTGTCTCCCCCGGAGACTGGTCGGCGTGGACCTACCACTATCACTACTCCCATGCGCTGCCGACTGGAGTCCATGAAATAGTTGCGCGTGCGACTGACAGCGACGGGAACCGCCAGTGGTACGTCATGCCCATAACGGTTGTTTCTCAGGCCCAAGATCCGGGCCAGACCGTGCATGTGGCAGGCCCTTTGCCATCGACAACGACGACAACAACAACGACAGACAGGTTTGGCATCGCCAAGCTGTACCCGACTGCCGCTGGCGGGCTGGAATGGTCGTCAAGCTGGGACAACGGCAATCCCAGGCAAATCGGCAACGAAGTCGACCCCGGCGACAGCTGGTTTGACACGGACCACGGCGAAGGAACGTACGTCATAGACGGCAAGGGCACGCTGACGGCATCGGGCAACTTTACCAGGATGTACGTCCACGACCCTGCCAACGTCAGGGAATGGTCGGAGAACCTGGAGATAACCGTGTACGTCAACAGGATAAACGAAACGCAGCTTGTCGACTATTCTGGGCCGGAGATATTTGCGCGCACAAACCACGGCACGAATGCCGACGAAAACGTGAACCTCTGCGACGACCGTGGTTACGGCGGCGTAGCATTAAGCAACGGCAAGTGGGCGTTTGTAAAGGAGATTGCCCACCACCTGCCAAATGGCTACGTCGAGGTGGCGACTGAAAGGCCCTGGGGCGGGCTTCCAAAGGACACGTGGGTAGGCATCAAGTTCGTCCTGCGCAACATGGACAACGACACCAAGGTAAAGCTGGAGCTGTACCGCGACATGACTGCCGGCCTGAACGGGGGCAAGTGGGAGAAAATGACTGAATTCGTGGACAACGGCACGAACTTTGGGGTCGGCATGGAGCCGTGCAAGTCCTTCGTGAACCCTGCGATGCCGCTCATACACTCGTTCATAGACGCCAGCAGCGAAACAAAAAAGCCCATGCTTTCCGTCTACATAAGAAGCGAGTTCGCGGCCATGGGGTTCTCCAACTTTACCATAAGGGAGATCAATCCCCTCCCATGACTTTTTCAGACAGTAGTCTGCGCATTTTGTTGCCCTCTTTTTGCCATGTCCGCGTTGCACAAATGTAACTTTTGGCTGGATTTTTCCTCTATAACACGCGCGTCTCAACAACGCGGCTTGCTAGCTGACCTGCTGGTTTACCGGATTATACACCCGAAATTAATAACAAAAAACAGCATGGCAATCCATGACTGGCTTCGACAAGAACTGGAGCAACCAGAGCAAGGCTTCGGCCAGCGATAGACTGAAGGAGTCCTTGAGACCCCAGGGACCGCTGAAACCGAGGATCGAGACGGCTGTTAACAAGCTTCAGCTGCAGACATCAAAATTAGACACAATGATCACCAAGATGAACGAGAGGGACGCCGCCCTGTTCAGGAGGGTGGTAGACGCGATGCAAAGGCACGACGCCGACACCGCAAAGGTCCTCTCAAACGAGCTGGCGGAGGTGCGCAAGATCTCCAAGACGCTCGGAAACGCCAAGATAGCAATCGAGCAGGTACAGATGAGGCTGTCCACGGTGCACGACCTTGGAGACGCGATGGTGGCGCTTGGCCCGGCAATGGCCTCGATAAAGGGACTAAAGTCAGGGCTCACACGCTTTATGCCAGGCGCGGACGCCGAGATAGGCAACATGCAGAACCTGCTCAGCGGAATCATGATGGACTCGCTCCAGGGAAGCGGCATGGGAGTCGAGCTGAACCAGGGCTCGGGAAGCGACATCGACCAGATAATGATGGAAGCATCCGCCGTCGCGGAGCAGAGGGTGACGGACAAGTTCCCCTCAATCCCTGTCGGCAGCGTGAGGGTGTCTGCGGAGGGACACCAGCAACAGTAGTAGGTGAGCATGAGATGGCATCAAGAGCAGGCATAATAGGGATATTTGCGGCCATCGGCTTTGCGATAGGCTTCATGGCCTACCTCGCAACTCCTGCGGTGGGGCAGTACCTCAAGGAAATGTGGCCCATGCTGGACCAGAGCATCATCCTTGCCATGATCTGCGGTGGAGCAGGCGCGGCGATAAGCACCATAACCGTCACGGCGTGGGCAAAAAGGGCCTAAACCCCTACTTTTTACTTTTTCATCTCTTTACTTATTATGATTATATCTCTGACTGCAGGGCAGCGGCGCTTTTCTCCTCCACCATCGGGATCACCTTTTCCCTTATTATGACCGAAATGTCCGCCTCAGCGTCAAGCGACAGGAGCAGGTAGAACTTTTCGCCCGCTATCGCAAGCGGAAGCGTTGCGCGCACAAGCTTTTCATATACCGACACGGAATAGCGCAGCCTGCCGTTTGTCGGCTGGAAATTCTCGCGCAGGGTGGCGCGCAGCACGGACTGGCTAGAGTATATCGCTCTTCCTCGTCGTCCTTCATGTGCGCAAGGCCTTCCCTGTAGGCGCCGCCTACGAGCCCGCCAAACGAGTCTGCAACCCTTGCGGACCTCATGGCGCCGTCGCAGCCAAGCGCACGCCGGCAAAACTCATCGAAATGGCCTGTCATGCCGTGGCACTACTACTACTATTACTGCCGCTGCTGCCAACAAGCTTTTTGCGCACAAGCACTGTGATGATGCCCGCGGCAGGGCCAAGGAGGCTTGCAAGCGCCGCCTCTACCTCCGGAAGCGACACCCTGTCTCCTGCGCGTATGCCGTGCCTTTCAGCCATGTGGTAGTGCACCACCCGCCTTGAATCCTCGCCCAGAAAGTCAAGGGCGTCTTTCAGCGCGGACATGACGGCCAAACTTGAATGTTCAATTTCCATGCAGGTCACATCTTCTTGGAGCTTGCATGAGGCGGGCCGGGATAGTTAAGGCCTGCCCATGTTGTCTATGGCTTTCACTTGTTGTTACTGTTTTTGTTCTCTGCCTTTCTGTACCCGTGCGTAAAGCCGGCGTCGTACACCTTCGAGTGCTCGTATTTTTTTGGCGCAATCACGTCGCCGACTATGATGAGCGCAGTCTTGATTATCTTTTCCTTCTTTGTCTTTTCGGCGATGTCGCCAAGCGTGCCCTTGATTATCTTCTCGTCTTCCCACGTAGCGCGGTACACGACTGCCGCCGGCGTCTGCTCCGTGTACACGCCGCCTTTCAGCAGTTCCTTCACCACGTCGCCTATCAGGTGCACGCTCAGGTAGAACGCCATCGTGGCGCCGTGCTTGGCAAGCTCTGATATCGCCTCGCGCTCGGGCACCGGCGTGCGGAGCTCCGCCCTCGTTATTATCAGAGTCTGCGTGATGCCTGGCAGCGTCACCTCAAGCTTCAGGTCTGCGGCCGCGCCAAGGATTGCAGTCACGCCGGGCACCACCTTGCACGTGATGCCGTCGGCTTCCAGCTTGTCTATCTGCTCACGAATCGTGCTGAAAAGCGCCGGGTCGCCGTCGTGGAACCTGACTGCAAGCTTGCCCTCAAGGGCGCTGTCGCGAAGGATCTGGTAAATCTTCTCACGGTCAATGAGCGCCGCGTCGTGCAGCACGGCGTCCTTGCGGGCGTACTTCAGGTTCTTTGGGTTGAAAAGCGAGCCAGAGTAAATGATGACGTCTGCCTGCTCGACGAGCTTTTTTGCCTTGAGCGTGATGAGCTCGGGGTCGCCCGGCCCGGAGCCGACGAAATATACTGTTTTACTATTGCTGTTGTTGTTGCCTTGCACTCTTTTTCTTCGCCACCATTATCGAGAAATATTTCTCTGTCGGGCCTTTCCTGCCGCGCTGGTCTGCAAGCGTCGTCATTTCAAGGATCTCGCCTTCCGAGTCGACGTCCTGCGCTATCGCGATGCTCGCGTCGTCGGGAAATCCTGCCTCGCCAAGCATGGAAATCACGTTGTCAAAGTACCTGCCGTCCTTTAGGAAAATCACCGTGTCGCACGCGTTAGCAGTCCTCTTTACCCGTTCCATGTCGTAGCACGCCGGAACGATTGCCACGGTCTCGTCGCCTTCTGCCAGGCTTATCTTGGCCTTGTTGGCAATCGCAAACATCGACGCCACGCCGGGCACTATCTCAACCTCGACATCCGGGTGGCTCTTTTTCAGCTCGCGGTGTATGTATATCCACGTGCTGTAGAGCGCAGGGTCGCCCACCGTCAGGTAAACGACTTTTTTCCCTGACCTGACCGCGGAAGCTATCTCGTCGGCGTTTCGCCTCCAGTAATCCTTGAGCGACTCCCTGTCCTTTACCATCGGGAAAACCAGGCTGACTGCCTTGGCGGCCTTGTCGACGTACTGCTCGACCACCGAAAGCGCGATGCTGGGCTTGCCCTCCCTTGCCGTCGGCGCAAATATCACCTCGGCGCCCCTGATCAGGTTCACGGCCCTGACAGTCAGGAGCTCCGGGTCTCCGGGGCCGCAACCGACGCAGTAAAGCTTCATGGGGTACACGCAGTCTCGTTCTGCAATTTAAGTTATCAGAATGAAGGGTACGGAAACCAGAAAAAACCCACACCGTTTACGGGTAGAATGATGAATCTGGTTTCTGTCGTGTAACAGACTCCCCTCTCCCCATAGTGCACCTGCTTTTAAATAATAACAAACCTAGTAAACATAATGCCGTGCTCAACTACAAGTACCGCCTCCATCCCACAAAAGAGCAGGAGCTTGTACTTGATCAGACACTTGATGGCTGCAGGTGGGTGTACAACTACTTTCTGTCCGTCCCATCCATGTCAGAGTATGATATGAACTATGCCCTGACAGAGCTGAAGGAGCAGCATCCTTGGCTTCGAAATTACCATTCTAAAATGCTGCAGATGGTGGGAAAGCAGGTGGCAGCAGCAAGAAGGACAGCTAGGGGCAAGTTGAAGTACAGAAGAGACGATGACTACAATGCTTTCACGTACAACCAGACAGGATTTCGATTTGACAGTAGAGGAGTACTGATATTATCCAAGATTGGATGCATCAAGATTGTGCTCCATCGTCAGATTGTTAATGTCAAGCAAGTAACAGTCTGTAGAAAGAATGGAAAATGGTACGCAGTTGCAGCATGCGAAATATTGCACAGATCGTGCTCGAACATAATTTACAAAAAACCGGTGGGAATAGACGTTGGCATTACCAAGTTTGCTCATGACTCTGACAACCACGTAATCGAGAACCCCCGGTTTCTGACAAAGATGCTCAAACCAGTCAAGAGGGCTCATCGCAGAGTGTCAAGAAGGCAGCGAGGCGGCAGCAACCACAGTAAGGCAAAGCACATGCTTGCAAGGCTGTATGAGAAGATAAACAACAGGCGCAGGGACTTTCTCCACAAGACATCGACATACTACTGCAGCCGATATGACCTGATATTCCTTGAACGCTTGAGGGTGGCAAACCTGATGAGGAACCACAAGCTTGCGCGCAAGATATTGGATGCAAGCTGGTCAACATTCAATACAATGTGTCAGTACAAAGCCAACAGAATAGTTGAAGTGGAGCCTGCGTACTCCTCAATTGACTGCTCCCGCTGCAGCCACCCCGTCCCAAAGTCGCTTGCAGTGCGCACTCATTCCTGTCCAAAATGCGGAGCTGTACTTGATAGAGACTCTACAATTCTGCCATAAACCATCTGCAGAATGGACTTCAGATGTTACGCCTACTACCGGTGGAGCGCCGGGAAGTCACGCCTGTGGAGATCGCACAGCGGTCACTGAAGCAGGAAGCCCCCGGATTTATTCGTGGGTAGTTCACGGGAAGAGCTGCTCGCCGGTGTAGCGGTCTATTATCCTGATGGCCTTGGTGGGGCACGTCTGCGCCGCCGCGTGGATTGTTTCGTAATCGGCGCCAGTTTCCGACTCGACCCTTGCCTTTGGGTTGACGCGCTTGTTCTTTTCCACGACGAACACCTTTGGCGCAAGCGTCTCGCAGCTGCCAAACGCCATGCACAGCGACGGCTCGACAATGATGTGGAACCTGCTCTTTGGCGTCTCGATGTGCGTAGGCCCGTAGTAATGGTCGGCGGTGTCTTTTTTTGCTTCAGCCTTTTTCGCCCTTGGCTGCTGCTCTGCGTACTCGGCAGCAGCATCGCCACCTGCATGCTCCTCAGCTTGTCCTCCTCCTCCTGCGTGCCGGGGCTCCTCATGGACGTGCGCCTCTTGCTCCTGCCCTGATACGTCGCCAAAGCTGGACCTGTCATATTGCTCGCGCTTGTGGATGTCTGACAAAACCTCGTACGCGGCGTTTATCTTTTTGATCATGTCCTCGGCGTGGACTGCGCCGTTCCTGTCAGGATGGTATTTCCTCGCAAGGCGCCTGTATGCCTTTTTGATCTCAAGCTGGCTTGCCCTCTCTGACACTCCAAGGATGGCATAGTAGCCCTTGCTGTCGGCCAAGACCCGCAGCAAGTGTGTATTTTAGCATTATTATGTCTTTTACAGGTCGTACTGGGCCTCTGCCGCTTGCATGTGTGTAAATCTGCAATCGCCCGCATCCCGGCCACAAAGGGCACCTATCTGTAGCAGCGCCTGATTGAATCATTTTTTTTGCATTTGTAGTCTGCTCGTTCAACGGAACATACACCCGGATAATTCCGCCTTTTCCCTGCTTGGAAGGCATATGATGTTCCGCAAAACAGGTACAGTGGTTATGTCGATGCTGTTGATCGGGATTTTGGCTCCTGCGTGGCTAGGCAATAATAATGGTAGTGGTAGTGACGCTTTTGCAGAAGAAGAGGAAGAGGAGAAGCAGGACATCCACACGCGGGTGTTCATCACCAAGCCGTCGTGCACATACAAAAGCGCATGGGAGCTCCAGCAGGGCATAATGATAAACAAGTACGGATACACTTCCTACACCAACAACTCGTCCCTTAACGTGGTCTGTTTCCCGCACGTCAGCCTGCTGACCTTGGATAGTACTGTGGAAAAGTTGAGGGCGGCTTATCCATATGACATGCTGATCTTTGTCTATGATCTTTCGCCAGAGATCGCGTATGATGACAACGACAACAACACGAACGACAAGAATGCGCCAAGCCCGCTTGTCTCGGACCAGTGGGAGTGGAACCTCTGGCTGAGGACGTATTCAGGCATTCCCTCCACCTATGACTACAGCCTCCTCCTGGGCAAGGCGTGGATCGACAAGGGGTACGCGATTGCAGACTATGATTCAGAAGTGATAAACCACGAATGGGCCCACCTGGCGACCTGCAAGGTCCACGGACAAGACGCCGACGAAGGCAACCCGGCAACCTGGAGACCCTTCTTTGCCCAAAACAACGAGACCCGGCCCTGGTGCAGCATGTGAGGCTCTGCCGAATCACATTATAAAGGGTCAGTACACTCTTTACAGGCGTGGAACAAAGTTTCAATGATTTCACCAAGGCCGGCTTTGCGCGCCTTTTGAAGCATTTTGAGGATAACACTGACGATGTGGTCAAGCTGACGAGGGCCTTTGCCCTTGCGACCAAGGCCCACAAGGGCCACGTCATAGACGGCAAGGAGCCGCACGTGAACCACTCGCTCCGGACTGCGCTCATACTTGCAGAGGAATTGCAGATGCACGACGCTGACATTGCTTCCGCCGCGCTCTTGCACGACGCGCTTGAAGGCGTGCAGGAGCAGGAGGTGCGCGAAGAATGCGGCGACAGGGTTGCAGAGATGGTGCGCGCCGCGGCAGAGCCCCGGCCAAAGCAGCAGGGAGAAAAAGAAGAGCGCGACAAAATCCTGGACGAATATTTCGCAAAGCTTGCCAAGAGTTCAAAAGAGGCGCGCTGCGTCAAGCTTGCCGACAGGCTTGACACCGCAAGGTCGATGAAGAACCACGCATACCGCGACAGCGCCTTGCGCTTCAAGGAAGAGGCGCAGAGGCACGCCGTGCCGCTTGCGCAGGCGACCGACGAGCGCCTCGCATTCAAGCTGTCAGTCGCGCTGTACGAGATCAAGTGACAAGACCTCTAGAATTTTTTTTCAAAATGCTTATCACGAATCTCTGCCTATGCTGTACATGTTTACACCTTTAGGCAAAAACGGCATGCTTGCTATTATTGGGCTGGCAGCAATAATAGCCGCTGTACCTGCAACAGGCCACACCCTTTACGGCAATGCGTTTGCCCAATCCATTCCCCCCCCACCGCCCCCACCGCCACCACCGCAGCCGCAGCAGGACCTCGAGCACGTGATCATGGTCTCTGGCACGGCTTCAACAAAGGCAGTACCAGACCGGGCCATCGTCACGTTTGCAGTCGAGACGAGGGACACCACGGCCGAGGCGGCGCTTGACAAGAACTCGGAGGCCATGAACAGCGTCCTTGCCGCATTGGAAGAAGCAGGCGTGCAAAAGAACGAGACCAGCACGGCGTATTTCAACATCTTTCCCATCTACAACTACACCCAGAGCGGAAACGTCCAGTCGCTCCAGGGCTACACGGTGACCAACTCGCTTACCGTGTCAAGCGCGAAAACCGGCAACGTGTCCTCGTGGATCGACGCCGCTGTGCAGGCAGGCGCAAACAGGGTCGACAACGTCCAGTTCGTGTTCTCCAACGAGCAGCTGGCCAAGATCCAGTCAGACCTGATTGAAAGCGCCATAGACAACGCAAGGGCCAAGGCCGACACGATAGCCGCAAAACTCGGGGTAGAGATAACCGGGGTGCAGAGCATCGTTTCAAGCGACACAGGATACATTCCCGGCCCGTTCTATGCCGCGCAGGCCCAGCTCGGGCCGTCTGGGACGCCCATAGTGGTAGGCGGGCAGGAGGTCTCGGCAAGCGTCACCGTGGTGTACATAATAAGTTGAAAAGCCCGGGTACCTCTGGGCTCCTATTTTTTTACTATTATTCTTGCAAAGCGCCGCTCTTTCTGCTACAGTATGTGCATCATGCCGCCGGAAACAACGTTGACGAATTGCACTGACGCAAGTTCTTTTGTCCTTGCGATCACCGCGTCCATCCACAGACTGTCTATGCCCTGGCTCCATATCGTCACTTTCTTGTAAAGCCGCTGGCCCCCGTGGAAAAAGCCGGTGCAGTCCTCGATAGTCATGTTGGGGTATTTCTGGCTCACGTCCTCGACTACAGCCGCCGCCTCGGCCGGCAGGTACAGGATTGTAAGCGTGGGAAAAGGGATTGCCTCGTTCGATGCGGCTGGAGACGTGTCTTCTGACATAGGTTTACGCCTGCTGGCGCTTATATCATGATTTCGGGCAGAGACATGTCGCGCTATTCCGTCGCCCGCGGCTCGACGATTATTATCTTCCCTGACATCCAGGGATGCAGCTGGCAAAAGTAGGAATATTCGCCGGGGTCTTTTATCACGACAGGATGCGAAAACCTGTTGGGTGGGATGATGTCCGTGTCAAAGAGCTTTCCCGTATCTTCTGAACTTGGGGTTGATGACGTTGCAGTATGAAGCGCGCCATCCTCGTTCTTCCAGCGTATTTCCTCTCCTGCCTTTACATGGGCTTCCTCCGGCTCGTAGAACGGCGGGCTGCTGGCCTCGGCTCCGTTCAATCCGCGAGGGATTATTATCATGGTGCCGTTGTATCCTGAATTGCTGTCGGTTCCGCCGTTTCCTGCGCCAGGCACTTTAGAGATGCTTCCAAGCCCTATCCTGAATTGCGTTTCTGTATGAAACACCGAGGCGTTGTACCCGGCAAACGACATGCCGATAGAATACCTGCCCTGCTCGACGTCGTGCGGCGCCACTCCAAAGCCAAAGGTCTTTTGGTCCCACTGAAAAGCCCTTGCCAGAAGGATCTTTGAACCCGGCTCCACGACAATCGGCTCTTTCAGGCCGAAAATGTACGAATCTATCGTGTAGACATTCTCGTTGTACTTGTTGCTATCGTCATAGATTGTAAGGATCAGCCGGGTGTCATTGTCAAGCGTGATAGCCTGCGCGCCTTCGTTTGCCAGGTGGGCGCTTATCTTCACATCCTCTCCTGCAGAGTAGGCGTCTTTGTCCGTCTCTACAGTCGCCTTGAGCCATTCCGGAGGCTGGCGGCCTCCAAGCCCGATGTACTGGTCACTTCCATAATTTTCAATCCCCCATTCTGAAGCGCCTATTTTCACGATCGGGCACCCGCTGCCATACTTGCACGGTGAATCCTGCAAGATCAAAGAATGGTTGATGCTGCCTCCAATCCTTATGCGGTACACGCCGTCTTTTGCATCCTCGCCCGCCCTGATCACAAGTCTCGTCGAGGCTTCGCTCCTTTCAGGTATGACCAATCTTGAGGGCTCGAATCTTGCGTCAAGGCCAGAATCCCTTGCAGATGCAGTGGCATTGAGGTCGATCTCCACCGGCCCGCCGTACGTGGCCCATGTCTTTATTGTCAGGGTATAGTTTAGCGACCGGCCTTTTTCAAGTGGAACGGGTACAAAGCTTACTGGTTCGACAAACTTTGATTCCATCTGCGCGCTAACGTCTTGGGTGCCTGCGCTGCGCAAATACAATACGTACAGGCTGTCGTTGTAAGACAGAATGGCTCTCCTTGGTTCTGAAATTCCCAATTCTCCTGCGATCGCCTCCGCTTCAGCTTTTGTTACGGACAGTTCATAATCTTCTCTATCTGGTACAGAAATTCCCAAACTCGTATCCATCAGCGACGACGACATGCCATAGGATACTTCACAAACCTCTGTGCCGTCAGCGCACCCGTCAGCTCCTTTCAGGGCTTCCTTAAGTACCGGGAACTTGGCAAGGAGCTCCTGCGAGATGGCCGTGCACTTTACTTTGCCGACCTTTGGTAAAGCAGAAAGCTTGGCCACCGAGATCCACGTTCTTTCCTTCAGTTGGGTTTGCCCTGTTTGGCCTGAAGCGACTGCCAGCGGCTGCGAGCAATCGGCAAATGCCAGAAAGCCGGCGTTTGGATTTTTCAAAGGCATCGAGGGGGCAAAAACTGCAAACAAAACTATGAGCCCTATCCCTATGGCAAGTCCTGCTGCAGCAGGCGGCAAGCTCCCTTCATGCAATAATTGATACCGGTGTGCCTATGAGGAAAATTTCTTAAAAGTATTATGTAATATAGTTTCTGAAACAAGCAGGTCGCAAAGGTTAATTCTCGCCCTGCGCCTGTTTCCTGCTGCCATGTCAAACAAGATCAAGTGTTCACACATACTTGTCCAGAAGCAGAGCGAGGCCCTTGCCGTCCTTGAGCGGCTGAAAAAGGGCGAGAGCTTTTCCAGGCTGGCGCAAGAGCTGTCGCAGGACAGGGGATCTGGCAAGCGCGGCGGCGACCTTGGCTACTTTACAAGGGGCATGATGGTCAAGCCGTTTGAAGAGGCGGCGTTCAAGCTGGAAAAGGGACAGATGTCAGGGCCGGTCAAGACCGAGTTTGGCTACCACATCATAAAAAGGGTGGACTGATATAGTAGTTTGGACGCCTACCTTGAAGAAGAGCTGTACGATTTGCTGACATTCTGCATCCAGAACCCGTCTGCAAGTTCCGACGTTGCAAGCAAAAAAGAGCGCATCGCCGAAATAGGCAGGGAGCTTGCCGCCGACGGCGGCGCAGACGCGATGGAAAACATGTTTTTTGCGATTGAAAACCGCATACAGGGCGAGATAGGCGCCGACGCCCGGCCGTACCGGGCGTGGTGGAACGGCATCGCTTCCGAGTGGAAGTACTAATTAGCGCCGCGCTTTTATCAGCACAAACACCGCTATTGCGCCCATCATGCCTCCAAGCGCCATCAGCACCTGCAGCTGAAAGTCAAGCGCCGGCATCTCTGTATGCTTGCTGCTTGCAGTCACGTACTCGACGCCGTTCTGCTCCTCGGCCTTGGCATAGCCGGCGACGCTCACCTGCCCGCTCGGCGGGGGCGTGCTTGCGTGCACCTTTACCTGCGCGCCGTCCACGTCAATGGTGGCGTCCATCTCTTCCGGCACGTACCTGCCTTCGCGGAAGCTGCTCTCGCCTATCGAGTATACCGACACCGTTGCGCCCTCGCCCGGCCTGAACACGCCATAGTTCTTGAGCTGCTCGCCTGTCACGTCAAAGAGGAAGTGCCACTGCTGCATAGGCAGGTTGAACCGGCCAAAGTCGAGTATGGAGTCCTGCATTATTTTTTTGCCTGCACCCGCTGCCATCAGCAGCTTGTCTGCAAGCCCGGGCACCATCGCGTCGAGCGCGCCCGCCGGCTGGTTGATGTTTATTTCCTCGCCATGTCCTGCAGCGGCCACGACGACCGGGCCCTGCACGGACAGGCTGCGCCACGCAAGGTCGAGGATTGCAGGCTCTTTGTCCTGCTCTTTTTGCAGCACGTACTTTGACATCTGCGCCTTGACGTCTACCTTGTACGAGATCTGCGCCCTGTCAGGATAGCCCTTTAGCGTTGCCACATAATCCACCGTCCCGTTCTCAAGCACAAGCGGGCTTGATCTCTCCCGCGCCGCCCTGTTCAGCGCGTCGACCACGGCCTGCGCGTCATTGCCCTGCACGGAAAATTCCAGCCTCTCGCTTTTATCGGCAAGCATGCTGGCAAGCGGGCTCCCTTCGGGGTAGCGCAGTTCTATCGTGCGGAATGCGGTAAGGTGCAGCTGCGAGCTGTCCTGCGCGGGAAGCAAGAGCGCGTCCATCTGGTTTGCGTATGCCGCCTGCGATGCAAGGCCGGCAAAAAGGAGAATAGGCGCAATCGCGGCGGCTGAGAGCGTGGCGTGTTGTTTCACACTATGTATTGGCGCGGCGTTTTCTTATCGCTTGTTTTTGGAGGGATTTTTGGCGCGTCTCATGCGCGCCTTCATCTCTGGGATGCACTTTGGGGGCTCCCTTGAGGTGAGTGTGCAGCTAGACGTCGGCGTACAGAGCAAACTCGTGGGGGTGGGGCCTCACCGAGACCTCTACGTTCTCCCTCTCCTCGTGCTCGATTATCTTTTCAATCGTCTCGTCGTCAAGTATCGGCTTGAGGAACGCGCTGTCGCTTTCAAGCGCCTCGTACGCCTGGCGCAGCGACGCCGGCAGCTGCGTTATGCCAAGCTCGCGCCTGCGCTTTGGGGTCATCTTGAAAATGTCCTCCTTCACCGGGTCGCCGATGTCGCGCTTTTTCCTGATGCCGTCAAGGCCGGCGGCCATAATAGCGCAGAACGCAAGGTACGGGTTGCACGAGGGGTCCGGCGCGCGGAACTCTATCCTCTTCATTGCAGAGAATTTCTGTCCCTTGTAGTGCGCCGGGATCCTGATTATTGCAGAGCGGTTGCCGGTGCTCCACGCCACGTACACGGGCGCCTCGTAGCCGGGCACGAGCCTGCGGTACGAGTTGGTGGTGGGCGCGACTATGGAGGCAAGGGCCTGCGCGTGCTCCATGATGCCTCCGCCGAAATAGCGCGCAGTCTGCGACATTTCAGCGTAATCGTCGTCCGGGTCGTAAAAGAGGTTCTTGCCCTTGTTCCAGAGGCTGACGTTTACGTGCATGCCCGAGCCGTTGTCAAGCGCAATCGGCTTTGGCATCATCGTCGCCATCATGTTGCGCTTTTGCGCGATGTTCTTGACTATGTACTTGTAGCTCTGGACGCTGTCAGCCGCGTTCACAAGGGTGTCAAAGCGAATGTCTATCTCGCACTGGCCGGCTGTGGCCACCTCGTGGTGGTGCGCGTCGCAGACAATCCCAAAGTTGTTGGTAAGCACGTCGACGCACTGGTTGCGGTATTCCATGAGCGTGTCGCCGGGCGCGCTCGGCAGGTATCCGTCCTTCAGGCGCAGGGCGTAGCCGACGTTGTCGCTTGACCACGGAGCCTCCCTTGACGTGATATGGTAGCTCTGCCCCTGGTACGGCGTCATCGTGTTTACCTCCAGCTTGTCAAACACGAAAAACTCGACTTCCGGGCCCCAGTACGAGGTGTCGTAGCCCTGCTCGCCGCAGTATCTTTCCGCCTTTTTCGCAAGGCCGCGGGGGTCGCGGGGGAAAATGTCGCGCTTTGACCCCCCGCTCAAAATGTCGCAGATGAGCCTTGCGGTGGGGGCCTGCTCTATCCACGGGATGGTCGCGTAGGTTGCCGGGTCAGGCCTGATTATGAGGTCTGATTCGTGGATCTCGGTAAAGCCGCGGATCGAAGAGCCGTCGACCTTGGGGAGGCCGTCTGCGAAATCCTCGATGCGGAACATCTTGGCGTCCATCGTGGTGTGGTGGAACCTGCCAAAGAGGCCGGTGAACTGGAGGTCGATGAATTTTATCTTGTCCTCCTTGAGGCGCTTCATGACTTCTTCGGCGGTAAATGTTAACGGGGCTATCTTGCCGTCAATTAATTTATAAGGCAACCAGCTAACCTCTCTTCCAGTAGGACACGCGAACCCTATAATTTAAGGCTTCCATGGCCTCCGGCAGCGACCAAAAATGAGCGAAAACGAGAGCGACGTCTCCCTCAAGCACATCTACGAGCTTCTCAAAAAAGAGGTAGAAAACCCTGCGCTCCAGCAGATCGAGCCGGACACCTACCAGAAGGTCGCCGCGTCGCTCGGCAGCCTGAAGGGCCAGGGGTTTGAGGGCGTCGAGGCAAAGGTCCGGGACCGCATGGTAGAGCTCCTTTCCGCTTCCGCAAGGCTGCTTTTCGAGGTGCGCCAGCGCAAGGTGCAACACCAGGAAGAAGGGGGCGGCGGTAGTGGCGAGCCCCTTGACTATTCGAGGCTGACTGACGAGGAGAAATACGTCCTTGACGGGCAGCAAGAGGCCGCAGGCAGGCTGGGCGAGGTGGTCGCCGCGACAACGAAAGGCAGGCCAAAGGTGCTTGAGGCGATATCCGCACGCGTGCGCGAAAAGCGCATTGTCGTGCGCTTTGTCAAGGCGCAGGAGCAGTTTATAGGAGTGGACATGACGAAATACGGGCCGTTCCAGCAGGAGGACGTGGCCACGCTGCCGCTTGAAAACGCGCGCTCGTTCATAGAGTCGGGCTCTGCCGTGCAGGTGCACGCCCGGCTGTAAAATAAATTAAATTAAATACCCAGTCCGCATACTTTTCTCTGCAATTGACGCACAACGGCGTTGACATTGTCGACTTTGTGCTGTACACCATCTACCCGACGGCCGCGTTCTTTGCAATAGGCATCGCCGCCAAAAAGACCGGCCTGCGCCAGCTGTACGTCTACTTGATGCAGGCGTTCGTGTGCTTTGCGTTTGCCGTCGCATACATCGTGCTCATCCCGCTCGGGGGCGGGCAGGGCATCGCCGTCCTGCTTGCGATGTTTGGGGGCTTGCTGTTGTTCATGGCAAGGAAGCAAAAGGTCCAGCCTGCGGAAGAAGAGCAAAAGAGCACTTGATAAAATTTTTACACATTTTTTCCTTATTTATTGAGAAAACTTTTTTACATCTAAATTGTCTGTAACATATTATAAATAATCTGGTAGTACCCTAAAATATTTGAAGCACGTATAGACTTCATGCAGTTAGTAAGGATCAATTCGGCAACACTCGTCGACTCTACCAAGGCCGGCATAGCTGCAGGCCAGGCTGCCGCATGGGCCATATTCGGGCTGATTCTGGCGGTGGACGCGACCCTGGTGACTCCTCCGGGCACCTTTTACAAGATGATAGGCATGGTCCTCGGGCAGGGGCCTTCCGCCGACGTCTACCTGGGCTTTCTCATGCACATGGTGACTGCCACGGTGATAGGCATAATCTACATGATAATCTCCAACTCGGTGAAAAAGCTGTACATCAAGTCCGTGCCCAAGGGCCTTGTGACCGGCATCATCACCGGCGTGGTGGTGTGGGCAATCCTGTTCCTTCCGCTGAACTTTGGCTTGGTGCAGCCGATGCTGCAGGGCATAGTCGCGCAGGGGCCGCAGGCGCCGATGTTCCAGCTTGCAGAAAAACTGGTCGCGCTCTCTACTACAATCCTTTCAGGCTCGCTTGCGCTGCACATCGTCTTTGGCGGGGTGCTGGGATTCATTGGCAGGATAGCAACTTCGTCGGGCGAAATTCTGGGAGAACAAGAGCAGGAACAGGAGCAGGAGCGCTAGCTAGCTCCATTCCTTTTCTTTCCTCTATTTTTGGCCGCGCGCTTGCTCTTGCGCTTTTTTGCCGGCGGCAGCAAAGAAACATAATCGAGACCCATTTCGATGCATTTGCTCAGTGTCGCGTCCTTCTGCCAGCCGCCGGGGCCTACATAGACAAAACCCTCCATGGGCTTGCCGGTAAAGTCCATCGGCCTTGCGTGGGGCAGCGCAAGCGCCTCGCCATTTCGCCCGGCCCCAACGCGCAGCACGAGGTCGTCGTTGAGCACCCCGACACACACACATCTTGCCGTCGATCATGAATGACAGCCCGCCAAACATCTTTTTCTCGCTGTAGCCCTTGCGGCCTGCAAGCATGGCGCGGAGCTTTTCTGCAAGCTTTACGTTGTAGCCCATATCTGTCATCATCCCACTCCGGATGCTCTGGCAGATTCACGGGGATCTTGCATAAGCAATATTATGTAGAGCAAACAGGCATAAATATAAGAAGAATGGGTGGCAGGCGCCAGAATGACGGCAACAAGCAATCCGTTCAAATCAGAAAAGAGATCTTTAGAAAATCAATACACATTCTGGGCTTTATCGTTCCTTTCATATCCCTTGCTTTCGGGATCACAGTTGCCGCTGCGTTTGTAGCGGGAATGGCGGCGGCCTATTCCATATCTGAGTATATGCGCCTCAAAGGGCGCCGCGTCCCGGTGTTTACAGCCATTACAAGAATGGCGATGCGGAATAATGATGATGACGACGACAGCAGCAATAGCAGTAATAACAGTGATGGCGGCGAAAAACAGAACACTTTCGTCATAGCCCCGCTTTACCTTGCTGCAGGGGTCCTTTTGTCGCTCTTGATATTTCCTGCTCCTTTTAATTATGTCGCGATAGCGGTCGTCACGCTGGGAGATGGTTTTGCGTCAGTGGTGGGAAGAATGTACGGCAAGACCAAGATCCCCTACTCCCGTGGCAAGAGCATAGAAGGAACGGCGGCCGGGATCATCTGTGCCTTTGCCGGCTCGCTATTTTTTGCGTCTCCCGCAATGGCACTGGTAGCGGCATTGGTGGGCATGACGATAGAGTTTATTCCCTTGCGCATCAGCGATAACCTGAGCGTCCCGCTGCTGTCCGGCCTGACGATGACGATCATTGGCAATTTTTGAAATACAGATATATGTTTACACAGCTGCGCCTAAAAGTCCTGCATTGAGAGTTATTATTGACGATGAAAAGGATATGATATATCGGTTAGTTGTCAGATAGTGCCTGTGTGTGTTTACTGGCTGTTGGACGCGTTGAGCATCCTGTTTGCCTGCTCGATCCTGCTTCCGTCCATCAGGCCGTCTATCCAGCGGTGGAACTCTACTTCGGCGACTTCAAAAGTGCAGTTGTTCCTGCTCATGTACCTCTGCACGAACTTGACCTTGGTCCACAGGTACGCCAGCTCATCCCTGTCGTCAAGGCTCATACTGAGACAGCTATCGGCTGTTTTGTACTTAAGTCTTAGGTTAACCAACAACAAACAAATATTATTACGAAAATCCTGCATCATAGCTCGCATAATGACGACGATAAAAGGCAAGGTTGCAATAGTCACAGGCGCAAGCAGCGGCATTGGGCAAGCAACGGCGCTTGCGCTTGCAAGGGCCGGCGCAAAGGTTGCCGGAGGCGCAAGGCGCACGGACAAGCTTGACGCTCTGAAGGCCGAGATCGAAAAGGCCGGCGGCGAGGCGTTCGTGCAAAAGCTGGACGTCACCAAGAAAGCCGAGTGCGACGCCTTTGTCGACGCCGTGGTCAAAAAGTGGGGGACGGTGGACATCCTGGTCAACAACGCCGGCCTGATGCCGCTGTCGTTTTTCAAGAACATGAAGGTCGACGAGTGGAACAGGATGATAGACGTCAACCTCAAGGGCGTGATCTACTGCACCGCCGCGGCTATACCGCACATGATGGCCAAAAAATCCGGCCACATCGTCAACATGTCTTCGATAGCCGGCAGGGTCGTCTTCCCGGCGGGAACCGTCTACTGCGCGACCAAGCACGCCGTCACGGCGTTCAGTGAGGGCCTGCGCCAGGAGTTCAGCCAGCGCTCCAACATCCGCGTGACCTGCATCGAGCCGGGGGTAGTCGACACGGAGCTTAACAACAGCATCACCGACGCGTCTCTTGCAAAATTCATCGAGTCTACAAGGCAGATGGAGTCGCTAAAGGCGCAGGACATCGCAAACGCCATCCTGTTTGCGGTAGACTCGCCACACTATGTCAACGTGAACGAGATAATGCTGAGGCCGACTTCGCAGGAACGCTAGTTTTTGCTGATGCTACTCGAAATGCCTGTGCATGCCGTAGCGCTTGACGTACCTTAGCAGGTCGTCGTAGCTGGAAAAGCGGCGCTGCATCCTTTCCAGGGCCGCGTCGTCGTACGTAAAGTGGCCGGCGGCATCTTCTCCCTGCATCCTTTCGGCGGCCGTTTCTTTCATTGCGCGCTATTCTAATGCGCGGGCTATGCTAAAAGGTTTTTACCGACATTCGCCCCCTGTTTGCTGTTACATACACATGGGCAAGCGAATAGTAATCCTTGGCGCCGGCTTTGGCGGCCTTGCGTGCGCAAACGCGCTGCGAAAGGGCCTTTCCCAGGATCACCGCGTGATTGTAGTTGACAGGAAAAAGTCGTTCATGATGGGCCTTGTCAACCTGTGGATACTTGCCGGGAGCAGGAGGCCAGACGAGCCGCAGACGCCGCTTGCCGGCCTGAACGCGCGGGGAATAGAGTACCTCAACGACGAGGCGATCAAAATCGACATCGCCGCAAAGAAGGTGCAGGCAAGGGGGCACGGCTGGATCGACTATGACTACCTGGTAGTCGCGCTCGGAAGCGAGCTTGCACCTGAAAAAATAGAGGGGTTTGCCGGCCGGGGCTACAACCTCTACGACGCAGAGCAGGTGCAGCCGCTGCGCGAAAAGCTGCTTGCGCTAAGACAGGGCAGGGTGGCAATATCGGTGATGGGCATGCCCTACAAGTGCCCGCCGGCGCCGTACGAGGCGGCCATGATAATAAGCGACATCCTGGAAAAGAACGGCACCCGGAAAAACGTGCAGGTGGACATGTACGTGCCGGCGCCAATAGCGCTCCCGGTGGTAGGCCCGCAGGTCAGCAGGGAAATCGTGGACATGATAGCCCGCTACGGCATCCGCTTCCACCCTGACTGCAAGCCGAAAATCGTCAGAGACGGCGAGGTCGAGTTTGAAAGCGGCGAAAAGGCAGCGTACGACGTCCTTGCCGGCATCCCGCCCCACCGGTCGCCAGACGTGATAAAGACCTCGGGCCTTGCGACATCTGCAACAGGCGAGTGGGTGCCTGTAGACAGGCTCACCCTGCGCACCGGCCACCCCGGCGTGTTTGCGATAGGAGACGTGGCCGAGGTAAAATCCGGGACGGTCACGGTGCCCAAGGCCGGCATCTTTGCCGAGGGGCAGGCCAAGGTAGTGGCGCAGGAGATTATCGACGAAATAAGCGGCAGGCCAGCATCAACAGCGGCGTACAACGGCCAGGGATTCTGCTTCGTGGAAGTGGGCAACAGCATGGCAGGCTTTGTAGAGGCCGACTTTTACCACGAAGGCGGGCCGGCGGTGAGGCTGGAGCCTCCATCTGCGGAAAGCTACGAGAAAAAGCACGACTTTGAGAGAAGCAGGATAAAAGAGTGGCTACTGTAGGTGGTCGCGCCTGTCCGGCTTGGACATGGTGTAAAAGCCGTGAGCCGCTATGAGAAACGCCGCAAGCGACATCTTGGTCGCAAACACCAGGTTCCAGGGCGTCTCTGGGTTGGGGTACTCGACGCTCTTGTTGTCAAAGTCCAGCACGCCCTTTATCACGTCGGCGGTGATGAACGAGTTCCACACGATAAAGTTGTACACAAACTCGTACAGCGCGACGACTGCGATCATGAGCACAACCAGCTGCAGTATCGACTTGAGCCACTTTGGTATGTTGCTCACCTTGTCGCCTCCAAGCCTCACCACGCAGTACCACGCGACCACGGACACTATCATCAGGTACGTAACCAGCTTGGCGACTCCCGGAAACGGCCATTCTGTGTCGACAAGCACCTCGCCTATTACGACCCTGCCCGTCCTCTGGTACTCGTCAAGGCTGACGTACATGGCATAGAACGTTATTACCGCCATGGCCGTGGCGCAGACGTAAAAGACGCCCAGAAATATCTTTCTCGTCCGCCTGTCGTCTTTCTCCAGAGCCGAGCGCATATACAGCCTCTACCTACCTAAACTCCGGATATATCGTTTACTTACTACTACTTGAGCGCCTTTAGGAGCCTGTCTGCCGGCATGGTGTTGAGGACGTCCGCGGCAGTAGCCCACCCCCTCCGGGCCTGCCCTATCCCAAACTGCAAAAACGCATAGTGCACAGGATGGTGCGCGTCAGAGTCTATTGTCAGCTTGACGCCTTTTCTGACGGCCATCCTGACGTACTCGTCCTTGAGGTCAAGGCGGTTGTAGTGGGCGTCTATCTCCAGCGCGGTGTTGGTGTCCTTTGCGACGTCTGTCAGCCGGGCGATATCCACGGGATAGCCTTCGCGCCTGTTGATGAGCCGGCCCGTCGGGTGGAAGATGATGTCGACGCTCGGGTTCTTGGCAGCGTTTACAAGGCGCGCAGTCTGCTCTTCCATCGAAAGGCCAAAGTGGGAATGTATCGCGGCTCCCACGATGTCCAGCTTGTCGAGCACGTTGTTTGCGATGTCAAGCGACCCGTCCTTGCCGATGTTGACCTCTGCCGAGGAAAGCACCCTGATGCCATCGAGCCTGTCGTTGAGCTCTGCTATTTTCTGCGCCTGGTCCAAAAGCTCCTGCTCGTCCAGCCCGCCGGCCATCGCAAGGCTCTTCGTGTGGTCGGTGATGGCGATATAGTCAAGGCCAAACTCTTTTGCGGCAAGGGCCATCTCCTCCATGGTCGCGGTGCCGTCGCTGTTGTCGCTGTGCACCTGCAGGTCTCCCCTCAAGCTGCCGTACTCTACCAGGCTTGGCAGCCTGCCTTTTGCGGCAAGGTCTATCTCGCCGGCGTTTTCCCGCATCTCCGGCGCTATCCACGCAAGCCCAAGGGCCTTGTAGACTTCCTCCTCGCTTGCGCCGGCGACCCTCCTGTCGTTGTTTTCAAAGGCGCCCCACTCGTTGAGGCGCAGGCCACGCGCAATAGCTATCCTGCGAAGCTCCACGTTGTGCTCCTTGTTTCCTGTGAAATACAAAAGAGCCGAGCCCCAGCTTTCCTCCGGCACCGCCAGGAGGTCGCAGTCAATCCCGCCAGCAAGCCTCACAAACGCCTTGGCCGGCCCCCTGCTCTTCACCTCCTCGACTTCGGGCATTTTTACAAAAAAGTCCATGACGTTTTCCGGCTCGGATGCGCACACGATGTAGTCAAGGTCGCCTATCGTTTCTTTCATCCTGCGCGCCGAGCCTGCAAGCGCCGCGTGCCTGACCCCTTCCAGCCCTTTCAGGCGCGCCTCTATTTTCTTGGCAAGGGGCCACACCTCTCCTATGATGCTCCTTCCGCCGTTCTTTTTTGTAAACTCGATTTTCTTCAGGATGTCCTGCTCTTTTCTTGCCGTGATGCCCGGCACGGTTTTCAGCCGGCCTTCAAGCGCGGCTTTTTCAAGGCCCGCCATGTCTGTCACCTTCAGTTTCTCGTATATCGCCTTGAGCGTCTTTGGCCCGACGCCCTCTATGGCGCCCAGCTGGCCGATGTCTATCGGGATCTTTTCTTTCAGCTCGTCAAGGTGCCTTATCCTGCCGGTCTTTAGGTACTCTTCAATCTTTGCGGCGATTGCCTTTCCGATGCCCGGCAGCTCCAGCAGCGCATTGATTCCACCTTTTTCATAGACGCCGGCAACGTCTTGCTCAAGCGCCTCGATGCTGTCTGCCGCCCTGTAGTATGCACGCGACTTGAACTGGGCGTTCTCGGCGTCTTCTACCTCCGTCAGAAAGCCAATGTCGCGCAGCGCCTTGGCGACCTGTCCGTTTTTCAATTACAACCATTCATCCTTGCCGCGCATGGTTCTTAACGTTTATCAGTGAGCTTGCAGAAAATACAGACACTGTTACTGCTGAACGGTAATGATGATGGCTTTCTAGCTCTGAGCCGTTCGGATTCTATCAACCTCTAGCTTGCGCCGGAAGGTCAACTTTGCAGCATCGACTCTGGGGATTAGCGGTTCCTTCACCACGTTCCACCTCATTGCTTCACATATTGCGCCTTGTGAACGGTCGAATCTTGACCGCCACCTGATGGAAAGGTTCATGGCTGCAGGCACGTCCCTATTCATTCATCTCTTGCATTCTGCACACCATAGCTGCCTTCTGTCTGCTTGGGTTATCTTCTTCGCCCTTTGGAAAGATGGTGGTGGCATGTCTGATGTCACGCGTCATGAAATGACGAGGGTTCAAATCGCTGAACCGCCAAGTAATAATGTATGAAGCGGCATCACTCTATCGAGATATTCTAGGCTGGTTGTCCTCTATGCAAGCACATAACAGACGATATCGAGGTTGGCAAGTGCGAAGGCTGCACTCAGGTAGTTTATGACGTAAACAAAATGACCAAAGAGATTAAGGTAAAAATGAAAGAGTACGGCATCACGTCAGTGCCTACCACTATTATAGATAGAAGCATCAAGTTTGTGGGGATACCAGATTTCCCTTGGATATGCGGCGACGACCTGTACATGAAGTTGAAAAAGGATTACCCATTGAAAAAGGACAATTGATCATCTTTATTCAGTAACAGCTACCTTGCCGCTTGACAGCCAGCAAAGCCGTTCGCAATTATTACTATATTAAAAAGAACATGGGAAATGGGACTTGGTGGAAATGCCGTAATTGACCACTTCCCATGTTCATGTGAGTCGTTACCGGTATTTGCTAGAGATACAATTTTACCATTGATAATAAGCCCTTTTGCGCTATCATAAGCGGTAACTACTACTCAAAAGCGCCGCTGATACGATTTGTGCAAGCTGATTATTCAACGCGCTTTTGATTCTTACAAAGCCCCGCTAAACCGTATGCCCGCACTATGAGCATCGTTAATCTCTATTCTTTCCGATACAACGTCGTGATCGAAATGATCGAAGCAATCGGATACGTGGCAATGGGGTTTGTTGCGACATTCGCGGCGATGGAAGCTGCCTGGAGGATCGCAAAGCGCGACGCGCCTGCCCTGCAAGCGGCAGCAGAAGCGGCTGCAAGGGTCAGGTAAGAAAGAAGGAAGAGTAGGGGAAAGAAATGGAACCCTATGAAATCGCCGGCATCGCCGGCGTGGCCTTTATCGCGTGGCTCGTGGGCTCCAAGGTGCTTGACGACGAGATGCGCCTGTGCTTGAAGAGGCAATCCTCTAGGTAGGTAGCGTTATAAGGCAACGGGCAGGCAGCTGCTCCGTACACATGCCGCCGTACCAGGACGCCGACGAAGGGCACAGGATTCTGATAGACGACGTTTTAGCCCACTGCAGGCAGGTCTTTGGCCAGGGCCTGCAGCTTGAAGCGATACTTTTGGCGCACGAATACCTTGAGCAGAGGCTCAACAACTTTTACAGGCATGGAGACGCGCCGCCAGTGCACCGCAAGTTCAAGCACATCATCGATGCCCTGCATTCTGGCCGCCACCTTTCAGACGAGGACTATGCCGTTCTCAACGAGTTCAACAGGCTGCGCAACGTGAACTCGCACAGGGCCCTTGACAGCACGCTTGAGCTGCGGGGCGCAAAAAAGGGCGACATGGCAAGGGCGATGGACCTTGCGCAGGAATGCGACGCGATAATATCAAGGCTGCCCAAAAGAACGGCTGGCAAGAAGAAGCGCAAGTAACCGCAACAGCTTTTATAGTAATCCTGCCAACTAGCAGCCTGATGCAAAGGCCCGACTGGGACACCTATTTCATGCTGCAGGCCGAGATAGCCAAGCTCCGCTCAAACTGCCTGACGCGCCACATCGGCGCAGTCATTGTCAAGGAGAACAGGCAGATAGCGACCGGCTACAACGGCACCCCGCCGGGGATAAAGAACTGCTTTGAGGGCGGGTGCCCGAGGTGCCTTGCCAGGATCAGGGGCGAGGTCAAGTCCGGCGAGAGCCTCGACCGGTGCCTGTGCACGCACGCAGAGGCAAACGCGATAATGCAGTGCGCCATGTTTGGAAACGCCGGCAGCACCCGGGGCGCAACCCTGTATTCCACTTTTGCACCCTGCATTGAATGCAGCAAGATGGCGATAAGCGTCGGCATCAAGAGGATAGTGGTAATCGCAGATTATCCAGAGGACGGGACGCAGCTCCTGCGCGACGCAGGGGTAGAGCTTGTCAAGCTGGACCCTGAAAAAATGGGCCCGTGGCTCACCATCATCCCGCAGGATCCAGAGTCGTCGGCCAAGGCAGTCAGTAGCAGTAAATAGCAGAGTAGCGGCAACAGATTGCGATGCACATCCACATCACCCAGTTCAATGTGCAACTGTATTTCCGCAGGCCGGCACTTGACAGCGAGCTCTTGGGGACAATGTTTTCAGGCGTGCAGGGCTTTGAAGCCAGGCCAGTCGCGGACGACTACGGCACGCACCCGATGCAGGGGACGATGTCCTTCTACCGCGAGGGGTTCCGGATTGCGCCGGTGCAGTCAAACGTGCTGCCGTTCCGCATCCTGCAGGTTATGAGCTACCCAAACACTCTGAAGGAGCCGGACGCAGAGACGCTTGCGTGCCTGCGCTTTGCCACATCGCAGCTGCAGGAGCACCTGCACATCGACATTGAAAACGACATTTACGCAGTGCGCGTCGTTTCGCATGCCATAGTAGACGGCAGCGGGCAGCGCGTCCTTTCAAAACTGTCAAGCATTGAAAACGTGCCGTCGCTTGCCGGCAGGTACGTCGCCCACAAGAACCCGATGGACGCGCTGCAGATAGTGACAAAAACAGGAAGCGAGCTGTCGCAAGAATCGTGGAGCGACATCCGCGTGAGCCAGTTCAAGGAAAGCTCGTACGTGGTGACGATCTTTCACGAAACCGGGACGCTTGCCCTTGCGCTGGACTGGATAGCGCAGGTAAAGCAGTTTGTCGCGACGATGGTCCAGGAGATGGAACAGGCTGCAGCATGACGATAAAGATACGGCGGGCAAAAAGCTCTGACAAGGAGGAGATCCTTGGCTTTTGCACCAACACGTTCAGCTGGGGCGACTATATCGACCAGGTGTGGGACTATTGGTTTTCGGACAAGAACGGGAGGCTGTTTGTAGTCGAAGACAAAGAAGGCAGGAAAATAGGCGTGTCGCACGTCGCAGTCTGCCCGGGAGGCAGGTCAGCGTGGCTTGAGGGGGTCAGGGTGCGCCCCGAGTACAGGAGGTCCAGGATTGCCACGGAGCTCTTGGACAGGATGCTTGCCTATGCAGGCAGGCGCGGGGCAAGGCAGGCATCTGCCATAGTCTCGAGCGAGAACGTGCCGTCGCAGCGCATGATGGAGAAAAACGGCTTTGCGGCAGTCTCTAGGTGGGTCTATTACAGCACAGACCAAAAGTTTGCGCAGCAAAAGACGGAGGCAAGGCCCGCCACCCTTGCAGACCTTGACAGGATCTGGGCGTACCTGCAGAAATCGCGGATCTACTGCCTGTCTGCCGGCAAGTACGTCAGGGCATGGCACTGGTACCCGCTTGACAGAAAGGCGCTGCGAGGACTCATCAGGGAAAAGAGCGTCGCCGTGACGGGCGACGACGACATCGATGGCGTCGTCATAATCAATGCCAAGGGCTACTGGAAGAGGACAGACGTCCTGCAGATCGTATACCTCGACTCGGCGTCGAGAAAGTCGTTGCAGGACCTCCTTACATTTGCGGCCAACATCTACGGCAGCGGCAGGTATGAGCGCATGCACGTGGTATGCCACGACAGCAAGAGCATCACGTCAATGCTCAAGAGCTTCAAGAAGGAAGAAGACTCGGAACTATTTTTGCTGTACAGCAAGGAATTTACGCAGTGACGCTTGCAGGCATGATGGCAATGGATTTTAAATTCCTGGAGGTCGGCGGGCTGCACGTACGCTACGTCGATGCTGGCAGCAGCGGCGGCAGCAAGCCCCTGCTCTTGATGCACGGCCTTGGCGGGGCAATAGAGAGCTGGGCAAACAACATCGGCGAGCTTGCAAAGAAAGAGGAGCTGCGCGTGATAGCGCTTGACCTGCCCGGCTTTGGATTTAGCGACAAGCCGAAAATGAGCTACACGATAAAGTTCTATGTTGATTTTGTAGCAAAATTTGCAAGGGCGCTCGGCATTGCGCCACTTGCAGTCGCCGGCTCGTCGCTTGGCGGCCACGTTGCCTGCGAGCTTGCAATCGCGCACCCGGAGATCGTTTCAAAATTGATCCTGACAAGCCCGTCCGGGGCGCTTCCAAAATCATTCAAGGGGTCGCCGGCGCTCTGGCGCTACGTCAAGGTGCTCAAGGCCAAGTCGGTGGAGGAGGTGAAAAAGGCGCTTTACGCGGTCGACAACAAGCCCGTGGATGACGCGTACGCCAGGGCCGCCTACGACAAGTTTGCCATGCCCGGGGCAAAGGAGGCGTTCCTGTCTGCCCTTGCAGGGAGCGCAAGGGCCCCGCGCCTCAACAAAGCCCGGCTGTCAAAGGTCAGGGCGCCGACCCTTGTGCTGTGGGGCAAGGACGACATCATGATCCCCGCAAGATACGTCGAGCCGTTTGTGAAAATGAGGAACGCCCGCGTCGTGCTCCTGGAGAACTGTGGCCACCGCCCGCACGCCGACAGGCCGCAGGTCTTTAACAGGCTTGTCGCAGATTTTGTAAAGGAAGAAGAAGATGATGATAGCTAGCTGCTGCCGCCCCGCTCCAGCCTGTCCATCCTCTGCATCATCTCCAGGCTCTTTGCCTTCATCCTGTCAAGCTCGTCGCGCATCTGCGCAACCTCCTTTGGCTTCTTTGCCGCGTCCTTTATCATGTTGATGCACTCTTCTGCCACGCGCCTTACCCTGTGGTCAAGGTCGGTCTCGGACACCCTTGTCAGGTCTGGTATCGCCTTGACATACTCGGCGTCGGCAAAAGCCCTGCAAGCGTTTATCCTGACGCGGAACCAGCTGTCCGCCAGCAAGAGCCTGAGCTGATCCACGACTGCATTATTATTGCTGCTGCCGCTGTCGACAAACTTGGCAAGCGCAAACGTGGCGGCTTCTCTCACGCGGTGGTGGTTGCCCGGCCTGCTCTTTTCAACAAGCAGGCTTGCGATGTCCCTGTCATCCGGGAATTCCTTGAGGCCGGAAATCGCGCCCTGCGCCACGATGTTCTGGAACGAAGTCGTTTCAACGGCTTTTTTCAGGATCGGAACGGCGTCGCTGCTCTTTGTCCTGCCAATGGCAGTCAAGGCCTCTGACTCTACGAAATAGCTCTCCTCGTGCAGGTACGGCTTTAGCATCGCAATCGTCTCGTGGCGCTTGAACTCGCCAAGCGCCTTTACCACGGCGCGCCTTGCCTTTGGGTGGCTCACCTTCAGGCACTTTTCAAGCGCCCTGTACGCGTGGTCTGTCCTTATTGCGCCCAGGCTCTTGGCCGCCTCTGCCGCCACTCCCCAGAACCTGTCGTTCATCACCGCCCTGTACAGCGCGTCGACTGCGGCGTCTGCGGAATGCTCCTTGAGCGCGCGCGCAGCCTCGACCCTCTCGACCACGGTCTGGCCTTCGTGCAACTGCCTTGCCAGCATCTCCCTTGGCGCCTTGATTGATATTGTTTTCAGTATCTTGAACTCGGGGTCGACAGAGAACCACTCGACTTCCCTTTCTACCGGGATCTGGAACGTGCTCTCCTTGTCTGCGATGTCGAAGGTGTACATCTTGATGCCTCCCCTTGCAAACGCCAGCTTGACCTCAAGTGCAAAGGAGAACGGCTCTTGCTGCTGCGCCTGCTGCACCCTTACCTTGGCAGTTTTCTTGTCCTGTGAAAATTCTATTTTCAGGTCTGGGTGGCCCTCGCGGAATACCCACTGGTCAAAGAACTGCTGCAGGCTCTTGCCCGTCTCTAGCTCGAAGACCTTGCGCAGGTCGTCGGTTTCCGCGGTGCTGTTGGCAAACCTGTGCAGGTATGTCTTTAGCGAGCGCCTGAAGTACTTGTCGCCGACGAAATTGCGGAGCATGTGGAGCACGCACCCGCCCTTTTCGTACGTGTGCCTGTCAAAGAGGTCGTCAGGGTGCTTGTACGTCTTTGTGACGATGGGCCGCACGTAGCGGCTGGCCGCCTCGTCGAAATAGTCGTCTGCCGTCTGCATCACGTAGTAATGGAACTCGTCGGTGCCCCTGCTTGCCTCCCAGTACAGGGCCTCGCAGTAGGTCGCAAACCCCTCGTTGAGCCATACGTGCTGCCAGTCCCTGCAGGTGACAAGGTCGCCAAACCACTGGTGCGCAAGCTCGTGAGACACGAGGTGGTCGCTTGTAAAGTCGACGTGGGCCTTTTTGTCGTGCAGAGTGTCCTGCGTCAGCGTAGTGCAGCTGGAATTTTCCATGCCTCCGTATACGAAATCCTGCACGCACACCTGCGAGTATTTCTCGTACGGGTATTTCGCGCCGAGGTATTCCTCAAAGAACTGCACCATGTCGCCCGTCCTATCAAACGAGCGCTTGGCGTCATGCGCCAGCTCCGTCGGGACGTAGTAGTAGAGGCTGCCCTCGTTTATCTCGACGTACTTGCCTACCACCACAGACGTGAGGTACGCCGGGTGGGGGTTGCTCTCGACCCAGTGGTACTTCCACTTTTTGCTCTTTTCGGTTTTCGCAAGCCGGCCGTTAGAGATTGCCATAAAGTCTTCCGGCACCGTCACGATGGTCTCGCTTGAGAACTTCACCTGCGGGTGGTCGATGCAGGGAAACCAGTATTTTGCCTCGACCGTCTCGCCCTGCGTCCATGCTTCCACCCGCTTGTCCGGGTAGTGCCTGTCGGGCGCGACAAAGTAAAAGCCCTTCCTAGGCTTTGCAGAATATGAGATCGAGATTTGCGCCCGCTCGCCTTCCTTGAGGGGTTTGGGCAGTTTTATGACAAGCCTGTCGTCCATGCTTCGGAAGGAGGGGACCTTTTTGCCGCCAAACATGACTGACTTTACCTCAAGCTCGGCAGCGTCCAGCTCGATTTCATCTGCGTCCTGGACGGCGGCAATCTCGAGCTCTTGCCTGCACGAAATGGCATGCGCCTTGAGGTCAGGTTCTATTTCCAGCCTCATGTGGCTTATTGTGAAAACAAGCGACGGGGCATAATGCGCCTTGCTTCCTGCAAGCTCGAACTTTCTTCTGGTCTCTTCCTGCATATGTCTATACGACCCCTGCTAGCAAAAGTCAGTAGAATAAAGGTTGCTAGATTAGGTCGAGGCAGTGGGGGTTTTCCACGGTGGAGACGTCCTGCCCTGACATGCTCTCGCCGGCCACCTTTGCCCTCACGAGGCGCCTCACCAGCTTGCCTGTCCTCGTCTTTGGAAGCTCTGGCACGAGCCTCACCTCTTCGGGCCTTGCGAACCTGCCTATCGACTCTTCCACCTTTTTTGCTATCTCGGACTTTAGACCCTCGTCAGGTTGGTGGTGGCCGTCCCTTATCACTGCGCAGACCACGATAACCTCGCCCTTGAGGTCGTCGGGCCGGCCGACTGCCACCGCCTCTGCCACCGCCGGGTGCGACGCCGCGGCGGCTTCCACCTCCGCGGTCCCGATCCTGTGGCCGGCCACCTTGATGACGTCGTCGGCCCTCCCGCGCATGTACCACAGCCCGTCGTCGTCGACAAGCACGATGTCGCCGTGGTACCAGACGTTTTTTCCGTATTTCGAGAAGTATGTCTCGATGAACCTTGCAGGGTCATTCAGTATCCCCCTGCTCATCGAGGGCCACGGCTTTTTTATCACGAGCAGGCCTTCGCCTGCCGGCCTGCCGCTTTCGTCAAGCACTCCGGCGTCAAATCCCGGTATCGGGCAGCCGACTGTGCAAGGGCGCAGCGGCATCACCGGGAGCGCGCTCAGTATGGCGCCCCCTATCTCCGTCCCGCCAGAGAGGTTGATGACGGGGCACTTTTTCCTGCCCACCTTTTCAAAATACCAGTCCCACGCCTCCCGGTTTATCGGCTCGCCCGTGCACGCAAGCATGCGGAGCGATGAAAGGTCGTAGCTGCCGGTATTGACGTTGCTCTTCATGAACAGCCGTA
The DNA here is from genome assembly GCF_000698785.1 of Nitrososphaera viennensis EN76. Lineage (GTDB taxonomy): Archaea > Thermoproteota > Nitrososphaeria > Nitrososphaerales > Nitrososphaeraceae > Nitrososphaera > Nitrososphaera viennensis. Next base: position 1,563,750 of record NZ_CP007536.1, on the reverse strand, counting down.
TGGCAGTCGGCGCCGCGCCAAAGATGCTTACTTTATGATCCTGTACAAGCCTGCACCATGTATCAGGCGCGGGATAGTCGAGTGCCTCTTCGTACACGAGCGCCGTGGCGCCCACAATCGGGCTCCCGTACACAACCCACACCTGCCCCGTTATCCAGCCAATGTCGGCGTACCAGAACAGGACGTCGTCAGGCTTCATGTCGATGAGGTAAGCGGCCTGCTGGGCGGCGACTGCCATAAAGCCGCCGTGCACCTGCAGCGTGCCCTTGGGCTGGCCGGTGGTGCCGGAAGTGTAGAGTATGAAGAGCGGATCTTCAGAGTCCATTGCCTCGGTTTTTGCCTGTTTTTTCTTGCCTTTTACAAAATCGCTGTAATTGACAATACTGTTGCCTCCTCCGCTTTTGCCGCCGACCGTGACTACCTTTCCGACTTTCGTGCCCTCTATTGCCTGCGACCACTGCGCCTTCAGGTCAATGTCCTTGCCGCGCCTCTTTGCGCTGTCTGCTGTTATCAAGAGCCGGGCGCCGGAATCGACAAGGCGGGAGCGCAGCGCCGGCGCCGAAAACCCGGAAAACACGGTCGCGTGCACGGCGCCAATCTTGGAGCAGGCAAAAATAGCAAAGAACGCCTCGGGTATCATGGGAAGGTAGATGCCCACCACGTCACCCTTTTTCACGCCCGCGTCCAGAAGAGCTGACGCAAGCCTGCCGACTTCGAGGTCCAGCTCTCCGTACGTGACCTTTCTTGCGCTGTTTTCGCCGGCAAATATGTACGCGACCTTGTCAGGGCTTTTCTTGGCGTGCCTGTCGATTGCGTTTGCGACAATGTTGCACCTGCCGCCGATGAACCACTTTGTCCACGGTACGCCGGCGGCAGAAGAATCGTAGACTCTGCCATATTTCTGGAACCATTCAAGGCCGAGGTCGTCGTTTACTGCGTCCCAGTACCACGAAATGTCGCCGTTTGCCCTTTTTACAAGCTCCTTGTAGTCGGAAATGCCGTGCTTTTTCATGAAGCGCGCGATGTTGCTGTGCGCTAGGTGGCCGGCACTGGGCTGGAACGCAAACGGCCCCTCTCCCTCCAAGTTGTTGAAAGCAAGCGCCACCAGACGTCTATTTTACTTAACTACCGGGCGGTGTGGAGGAGTCAAGCTGGCCCGGTACTGGCGCGCAAAAAGAAAGAAAAATTAAATGCAGATGCCCGGCCATACATGCACAGAAGATAGCTTTTGGTCGTCGAGGAGGTCCGGTACGATTTTGCAGATTATCCGAAATACGCGGACGACTTTGTGCGCGACCTTGTAAAACTGATGATAATGTCAAAGATGAATTCCACCGCGCGCAACACCTCTTCAAAAGCGTATTTCCAGAAACTGGTGTCGCAGATGGAAGGCTGCGAGGCAAACGTCGTAAAATACGGCCAGCCGCTGCTGTATGTCAAGTACCGCGGTGTCCAGTTCACGGACCAGAAGGTGACGTCGCAGTTTGTCCGGACCAAAAACCACGTAATCGACGTGACGATGGAGTCCGTCTTTGGCGAATTCGTCAAGACGTTTGACAGCCTTGCGTCCATGTCTGAAAGCAAGGTGAAATGGGGCGTCGTTGCTGGCGACAACGGCGAAAAGGAAAAACCAGAGCCAATGTTCGCGCTCTTGGACAGGCTCGTAGAAGCGGTGGGCCGGCTGACCGCGCTTGACCCGGAGAGCCCAAACAGCCTTGCGGGCAAGCGCTTTGGGATAAGAAACGCCAGCATTGCAAGAAAGTCGCTCCACCTTGAATTCCTGGTAGACGGCCGGCTCCACATAATCGAGCTGAACCCCGGCAAAAAGAAGGAAAAAGCAGTAGAACTGCTGTTTGGGAATTCAGAAGCGGCAAAGGCGATAGTCGCCCTCATGATGCAGTAGCTAAATACTTAAATAATTATTTAATTATTGAATATGCCAATGGGATCACCGTGGAAAGCAATGGCCGACGACAGCCGCCGACAGATACTCGTGATGCTGAAGGAAAAGGAAAGGACGCCAAGCGAGATAGCGACGCACTTTCACTTTACGCTCCCCGCGCTTTCGACGCACCTGCGCGTGCTCCGGGACGCCGGGCTTGTAAACGAGCGCAGGGAAGGGCAGAACAGGCTCTATTCAGTCAACAGGGCGCAGATGTCCGAGATGGTGCGGTTCTTTGACGCGTTCTGGGACGACAAGCTGGACAGCCTGAAGGAGTACGTGGAGAACAGGGAGGGGGCGAAAAGAAAGTGACCGAAACGATAGAAAAGAGCATAGTCATCAACGCGCCGCAGGCCGCGGTATTCAAGGCGCTGACAAGCGAAAATGACCTTACGCACTGGTTCCCAAACCAGGTCAAGCTGGAGCCGAGGGCCGGAGGAGCAGTCGAGTTTCGGTTCCTGCGCGCCGACGGTACGGTGGATCACCGCGTCGTCGGAAAGGTACTCGAGATAATCCCGGACAGGAAATTCTCGATGTCGTGGAAAAACACCTCCGACCCAGACTTTCCGGACACGACGGTCACGTGGACGCTTGAGCCGGCGGCAGGCGGCAAGACGCTGGTTACGGTTGTGCACACCGGGCTGAAGGGCAAGTGGGCCAAGGACGTCAACGAGGGCTGGTCCTACTTTACAGTCCAGCTTGCAGATTACTGCAAAAACAGCACAAAAGAAATCAGAAAGACAATAGTCATCGACGCGCCCCATGAGCTCGTGTTCAGCATGTAGACCGATCCAAAACACGTGGCGCAGTGGTGGGGGCCAAGAGGTTTTACGACCACTATTTACGAGATGGATGTGCGGCCGGGCGGCGTCTGGCGGTTTGTCATGCATGGCCCAGATGGCGTCGACTACCAGAACAAGATGGTCTATGACGAGATAGTGAAGCCGGAGCGCATAGTCTACTCCCATGTATCAGGGCCGCAATTTCGCGCGACGGTGACCTTTGCCGAGCAGGAGGCTGGCGGCAAGACCAAGGTTACAGTGCGGATGCTCTTCAAGTCGCCCGAAGAACGCGACGATGTGGCCAAGAAGTACGCCATCGAGGGGCTGAACCAGAACCTGGATCGCCTTGTGGAGCAACTAGCAATGCAACAAAAAGAAGGGAAGTGATGTGCACCCGGGTGACACACTTTTTTTCAGTATGTCTCAGTCGAGGTGCATTTCCTCATCTCGCTGAATGGGCGATCGGCGCAGGTTAGTGTCATCACTGGCACTGATGGAATCAGAGAGCGATTAAATCTTTTCCACCTGCTTGCCCTTCTCCGAAGGCACTATCCTCAGCTGGCCGCCGGCGACCTCTTTTTTCAACTGCTTGCCGGAAAACACCCTGTCAAGGAATATCGCAAGCGCCGCTATCTCCGAATGCGGCTGGTTCCCGACGGCGATATTATAGTCGGCAAGCTCGTACGCCTCCCTTGGCACCTTTTCCGCGCCTATTATCACCAGCAGTTTTTCCTCCTTGCGCACTTTTTCAATCGCGTCGTCGATGTTGATGCCGTACATGGTCAGGTGCGCAATCTTGCCGCCTGATTTTTTCCACGCCCTTGCGACTCCCTTCCAGTCCTCTATTATCTCCACCTCGAAATTGCCGCCCCAGCGCTTGCCAACAGCATTAACAGTGTCCTTCACCGACTGGTCTATGCCTGTCATGTAGATCCGCTCGGCTCCAAACGCCCGGGAGACAAGCGCCGCGTGCGTCGTCACGCGGTCGTCCCTGACCAGCCTATGCCCTATCCTGAGCACTGCCACCTGTTGTTTTTTCATTGTCATCCTGCACCACCCTCTCCGTTTCAAAAAGCAGGGACCTTGCCAGGCTTTTCAACTGATCCATGTTGTATCCGGTCTTTGCCGACACCGGCAGGACGCGCCTTGACGCAAGCAGGCCAAGCTGGCCCGCCTTGTCAAAGGCATCCTCCACCGTTGTCCTGTCGACCTTGTTCAGCACATAGACGATCCTGGTCTCGGGCACCTCAAACTCCCTTATCACTTCAAGCGAGCTTGCCAGCTTGCGCCTTATCTCAAGGACGGGCTCGCTGATGTCAATCACGAGAAACACGAGGCTTGCGTACGACAGCTCTTCAAGGGTGGACTTGAATGCGTCAATCATGTACGCCGGCAGCTTGCTGATAAAACCCACTGTATCCAGCAACAGCACCTTGTCGCCGTCAAGGTCGATTGCGCGGGTAAACGTGGAAAGCGTGGTAAAGACGCTTGCCGCCGTGCTCTTGGTTTCGCCTGTGAGCGCGTTAAAGAGCGTGGTCTTGCCCGCCGACGTGTAGCCGGCAAGCGAAACCGACATCAGCCCAGCCTTTGCGCGCTGGTTCCTGTGCAGCTGCCTCTTGGTCACTTCCTTTTCCAGCTTTTTCTTGAGCGCCTGCGCGCGGTTTTTTATGTCCAGCAGGTACGTGTCGGCCTCGTACTTGCCAAGGCCGTAAAATCCCGGCTGCTCGCCGGCCTTTGCAAGCCGCACTGCCTCCCTTGCGCGAGTCATGTCGTAGCGCAGCTGCGCCAGCTTGATCTGCGTCTTTGATTCAGTGGTGCTTGCCCTGCGCTCAAATATCTCCAGTATCAGGCGCTCTCTGTCAATGACTTCTTTTTTGCAGACGCTTGCAAGGTTGTAGGTCTGGCTCGGCTTGAGCACCTCGTCAAACACTATCACTTCGGGCTGGATCTCTTCTGCAATCGCTTTCACCTCCTCAGCCTTGCCCCTGCCGATGCCATAGCGCGATTTCGTGATATGCTTTTGCGTCACTATTTTCTCTACCCTGTAGCCGGCGGCGTCGGCAAGCGACACTGCCTCGCTTATCGCCTCGTCATAGGGGTACGTTATCAGTATGGCCTTTCTGTAAGCAGCAGCCAACAGCATCTTCACTTTTCTTCTTTTTCTGCTGCTGCCGAGGCACTGACATACAATTTGATTCCAAGGTGGCGCTCCAGCTTTTTTGCAAAAAGCTCGTCCGGCTTGAGGGAGCCTGTTTCAAACCTCCTCAGCAGGTTGGCCTTTTCGTTCATCTGCATGCCCAGCTGCTCGTGCGTGACGCCCTTTTTCATCCTCGCCTCCCTGATGAGCCTCGGGAACTCGGGGTCTAGCACGAGGTCGTCGGCCATGCCGATCTTTGCCTGCCTCTGGGTAGGGGCCGGCGCGGCTTTTTTCTTTTTTGCTGCTGTCGGCACTTGCGAGGGCGTGTAGGGCTTGCCGTGCTTTGAGCAGGACATGCAGACCTTGAAAACGGTGCCGTCCACTACCACCATCTTTTTTTCGGCGGCGTGCTTGCCGCAAAGCTCGCAGTAGGACATATTGTTATTGTTTCCAACCTGCTAGACGCATGCGGATGCAATTAACTTTTCCGAATTGTCTGCTGCACCGTCATGTTGAGCACGATCTCGGCAATGTCGCTTGCACACTCTGACACGCGCCGGACGTTCTCTGTGATGAGCTTTACCCTGTACATCTCGCTTGCGTCCCTGGGCTTTGAGATGGACTTTATTATCGCCTTTTCCATCTCGTCGACTTTGCGCGCCTTTTCAATCGCCCTGTCCGCGGCCTCGTAGTCGCGCTTGAACATCGACAGGCACGCGTCGTCGAGCACCTCGAGGGCAAAGTTGCACATCTCGTCTATCTTCTCAACGATGTCCTTGTTTGCCGGCTGGCGCATCTCTATGATGTCCTTGGCGATTATTGCCGCGTGGTCGGCGACGCGCTCGACCGACTTGGCGACGAGCCTGTAGCCGAGGCAGTTGCGCGGCTCCTCAAGGCCTATCTCCTTTAGCAGGTGCTCGTTCTTGATTGCTATTTTCAACTGCCTGACTATATAGAAGCTGAACCTGTCTACTTCGTCGTCTGATTTTATCACCTCCTCCGCAAGTTCGGCGTTGTTTTCCCGGAGCGCCATCATCACGTCGCGGTACATCGACTTGGCAATCAACAGCATGCGCTTGAACGCGGCGTCCACCGACAGGTCAAGCAGGTTGATGAGCACCTGGAGCGTTATGCCCGCGGCCGAGTCGGCTATTATCTCCGTCCCCATGAGGATGCGCCGGGCGATATTCTTGATGACTTCGCGCTGCTCCACCTGCAGCCTGCCGTCCTTTGGGACGACGTTTATGACGTTGTAGCCGAGAAAATAGAGAGCGATGAGCTTTCTTGCGATAAAGTAGGGGTTGTTGTCCTTTGCGACCTCGATCGTGGCGTCCTTCTGCTCTTTTGCGACGCGCTTTGATGCCGGGGCAATCTGCAAGGTCGAGTTGCCCTGCCTCAGTATCGTCACGTGGTCGCCCTGCTTGAGGCCAAGCTCCTGTATCCACTTTTTCGGAAGTGACACGATGTACGACGAGCCGCCGGTGTACTGCAATTTCCTCGTTTCCTCGCCATGGCCGCCCTTGCCGTTGCCACTTTCTACGATGCTTTCCATTGATTGTAGGATTTTACTCAATTCTATATATGCCTACCCATTTTCTATATAGAAAGAACAAACGACAGTAAAGTGGCACTGTATTTATGTGGGATTCCCTGCAACTCTGATGCCTGAATCGAATTGAACCCGCTTCCACTCGACGCACGGGACAAGGTCTGCCGGCACGTAGACGCCATATTTGGCGCCGGCGTCTCGGAGGCCCTGCCGGCCAACAGCAACATGCAGTTTGAATACTCGCGAAAAACGGGGAGGATCAAGAACTTTTCAATCGACAGCGCGCTTGTCGCCACCCTGCGCACCGACGGCGGGCTTGCGCTCACCGTGGAAGGCGCCCGGTTCTTTGTGAACAACAGCAAGGCTTTCCGGAAAAACTGCGTGGTGCCGGCAGAAGAAGCGGTGCCGTTTGTGAGCGAGGGAAGGTCGCTTTTCTGCCGCCACGTGGCATGGTGCGGCTCTAACGTGAGGGCAGGCTCGGATGTCGCCGTGCTTGACGACAAGAACAACAGCGTGATTGCTGTCGGCATTGCCGTTCTTGGCGCAGGCCTGATGAACAGGTTCTCAAAGGGCGTCGCAGTCAAAGTCAGGGAAGGAATAAAAGGTCGAACGGCCTAGCAAGTGTGACATGATGCGCGGCAACCGCGAAATGAGGCGCATGCTGGACAAGATGGGCCTTGACATGAAGGAGATGCCAAACGTTGAGGAAGTCATAATCAAGACCGACACCAAAGAGTTCTACCTGGTCAAGCCGCAGATCATAGAGATGAAGGGCAAGGACAGCACCATCTTCCAGGTGGTCGCGACGGACATCGAGGAAAAGCAGCGCGAGGTGCCGACGTTCAAGGAAGACGACATACTGCTTGTCATGCAGCAGGCAAATGTGTCGAGGGAAAAGGCGGTCCAGGCGCTGACCGAGTCAAAAGGCGACATGGCGCAGGCGATCCTGACGCTCACGACCTGACAACAGCCTCATACTTTTAAATAGCCCTGCCACGGCAATTGTCCTGTCTTGGGACACGATAAACCCGTTGCTACTCTTACTTCGCATTCTGCCGTAGAGTCCATCGTCGGCGCGCTGGCCGAGCTGGAGAGCGACATCGACAGCATGAACGCACGCGTGGACGAAATGAAAAAGCGCCTGCTTGCGCACTCCAACGAGGAAGTGGACAAGCTGAAGCAGCAGATAATCTCCATGGCAAACGAGGAGGCCAAGAGGATAGTAGAAGCGGCAAGGGCGGAAGCAGAGTCCGAGTCCGCGCAGATTATGAAGGAAGCCGAGACGAGCCTGACTTCGATAAAAAAGAACATCGACTCCTCGTTTGACAAGGCAGTCGAGAGCATAGTAAAGACGGTCCTCGGGCAGGAAACAGCGGCAGAAAAGGGCGAGAAAAAGGCCCCGAAGGTCAAGAAGTACGGCTCTGACGGCAAGCCCGTGAGCTAGGCGGCAGCAGCAAAGCTTAAAAGCGATTTTCCATACAAGCTAGCTGTCGATGAAGCGCCCCTGACAAAGGAGCTTTTGCAACAACAACAATACAAGGTGTCAGTGGCAACTCTCCGCGGCCGCCCATATTATGAAATCACGCACGCGCTAAAGCAGATGGGGGTAAGGTACGACTCTATATCGCCTGAGGAAGCGGCAGATTCCAGCTGCAAGGTCGTGATCACCACGCGCGACGAGGCAGGCATGATTGCTGCCAGGGGAGGAGGCAGCAAGGCGGTGATGCTTGACACCGAGCTCGTGAAATACCCTGCTATAGCCAAGGCAAAGATACTGAGGAGCATCGCCGGCTCGCAGGCCGACGACCAGCTGACCATTGGCATCGACCCGGGCAACAGGATCGGGATCTCTGTGATGTACCTGCACGAAGAGATAGCAAGCATTGTCGAGTCGTCGCCCGCAAGCGCGATAGGGCAGATTTCCGCGGTGCTCGGGGGAGTCAGCTCGCACAGAAAGGTGGTAAAGATCGGCGACGGCAACATCAGGATGGCGCTTTCGATGGCGTGGGCGCTAAAGAAAAAGTTCCACGACGATGTCGAGGTGGAGATAGTGGACGAGCACGGCACGTCCCGCCCGCAAAACAACGAGGTAAACAGGCGGGGCATCCGCGACAGGATGTCTGCAAGGACGATTGCGTTCCGCCCAGGCAGGCCTTACTACATGCAGAGATGACAAAATGAAGATGACAACTACTACGCTGTCTGCTGTCACTCCGGCAACGGCATTGTCTTGATTTCTGAAAAAAATTTTTATACGATGCATCCAGTCTTCGATCCGAATCTAGATGACACTTGGGAATCATAGGATGATAGTGGCTGTCATTGCCATAGGAGTGTTCGCGACGATCTTGGGTGCGTCGATGGTCGCAGCCTCGATGCAAAATGCCACTGCATCATCAAACATGCCCCGCAGGATAGCGGGAAGCTGGGTCGAGACGTCGATTGCGCATAATGCAGAAGGCCACCAATCACATCAGGCGGTGCATTTTGTCTGGCCTCAAGCAGGGCAGGTGTACGACGGAAAAGTGACATTTACCGCATCAAAAGGTGTGGATATAATAGCAATCCATGACATTACCGACCAACAAGGAAACACGACTGGGATCAAGACGTGGACCGTCGAGGGACGCAAGTATGCCACTACGACGCTGATGACAAACGCCACTTCGGGCACGGTTGACTTTGTAGGCTCTGAGATCCTGGCCCATTCCGCGTCGAGCGACCAATATACTGTCGCATTCTCTCTAGATGCGATAACGATGAGAGACACAGGCATACATAACTATGTGCAGAATAATAATTCTACAAGAACACCATAATGACAAAACAAATGCTTCAACAAGTGGCTAAAGTCCAAAATGGACGCGGGCAGCAGCATAACGATGGTATAATGATGTAGGAAGGGCCACAAACGAAGCAGGCCTGTGCCATCAGAATATCAAATGCATAAAGGAAGTAAACATTCTATCAAAATCGCTACTGCAATTATAAGATAATGCAATTAGCAGAAATTATATCAAATAATTACTAGAGTAGAAGGTGGCGTCAGATTTTTTATTTACATAAAGCTTGTTATGATGGCATGTCTTTTTTTAACAAAAAATCCGTTAGTAGTGGCGGTGGTCCAAGACACGCGGCAATGTTCTTTTTGCTAGTTGCTGCGCTGAGCTTGGTTCTGGCACCGTCGATAAGTAGCAGCTTGATAAGACCCGCAGCAGCGGCCGCAGAACCTACATTCCAACCGCAGCAAGCTCTGATTTCCAAAGATGCGGTGGGCAATCTTGGCGGCAACGAGGCAGGAGCGAACAATGGCAATAATACTGGTGGTGGCGGTAACAACGGTAATGCACAGTGTCCTCCGGGCTTTCAGTGCCTTATCCGCGGAGACGTCGGCGCTACCAAACAACTTACACTCGATATATCTGCTACGGGGAAGGTAAGTGGTTCCAACGCACTTGCAACGGCAACAATAGAAGCCACAGTAGACATTGACACCAAGAAGGGCACTATTCTTAGATTACAAACCGATTCAGTCACTGGAAGCGCAGAAATCCGCGATAGGAATGGCAACACTGCTGCAACAATGGATCTTAGCAACATCACCTTCGATGTCAAGGGAGCAAAACTGACCGTCAATGCAGATTTCACAGACCAGGATGATGATAAAGGTAAATTCACTGCATCCTTGTTCGCCAAGGACAAGATAAACGCCAACAGCAGCACTATACCCTTAGATAGCCAAAGTAACAGCCTGTCAATAAAATATGATACGGTGAACCAAAGATTCACGTCAACAGGCTCCAATGTGGAGGCTGAGCTCAGCCTCACATGAGATAGTATGAGAGTGAATCGAATCAGAAGAAGATAGCATATCTGTCGCCGATGATGATGCCGACGACAATGCAGTCACAATCTGGTAGCAGCTTCCCACAAGGCAGATGGAAATCTGGAACCATAGTTAAGGTAAAGTTGGACGCTGGCGCTTCTGCCTGTGATGCACAAGATATTCACGTGATGGTGTTTCCAAACATCACTTGATGCATAGACAAGACAGCAAAAAATGCGGCGCGGCTGCCTTCCCTTCTTTTTCTCTCCTCTTTTTCTGACTTTGCATCGGTAGAGAAGTTGTTTACTCCTTCTGGCTTGAAGAGATCTCTCTGTAATACATTGCAACCATGACCATTAATGGCAAAGGCTTTTATCTTCAGCTTCAAAATTCCACTTCGTACGGCAGTAGTGCGAAGTTAGCCCAGCGGATCTTCAATTTTAAAAATTTATATCGAACATTACGATGAAATAAATCAAGAACCAAAAATAATCCGATCATACAAATTTCGCATTTATCCGTCAGAAGAGCAAACCAAAGTCCTGAACGATACTGTTGAAACTTGCAGACATCTCTACAATGATTCGCTTGGCGAGAGAAGTATAGATTGGGATGTAGATTATTGGGTTCAAAAGCAACTATTGACCCTGAGAAGGGAGGACAACAAATACTACAAACAGGTGCATAGCCAAGTATTGCAGGATGTTCTGTTGAGATTAGATAAGGCGTACCAAGCCTTCTTCAACAAGCTTGCCAAATTTCCAAGATTCAAGAAACGAAGGAAATACAATTCTTTCACGTATCCACAATATGGCGGCTTTCAATTCAAGAGTAACAGGCTAGTACTTTCGTTTATCGGCGCTATCAGAATTAGGATGCACCAAATACCTGTCGGCGTATTGAAAACATGTACAGTCATTCGTGACGTGGACCAGTGGTATGCCTTCTGCCAAACTTGCAGCCAATTACGATACTGTTGTATTTGAAAAGCTGACAATCGATAACATGGTCAAAAACCATAGTCTGGCATCAACAATAATGGATGCCACTTGGGGAAAGCTGCGCGAATATACTGCCTACAAGGTAGAAAGACGCGGAGGACGGACAATAATTGTCACCCCAAATGGTACGTCGCAAAAATGCTCCGGATGTTGGGTTGTGGTGGAAAAAGACCTGTCTGTACGCGTGCATAAATGTCCAAGCTGCGGTCTAACGATGGACAGAGACCATAATGCAGCTTTGAACATACTGAAATTGGGCTTGGAACGAGCCCGCGCAGAGGCAGAACCGCTACTTGTTAGACGGATAAGCAAGTTCAGCCAAGGAAGCGAGAAGCCTCGTATGGAGGTGGTTCACCCCAGCCTGGTTAAGGAATAGTATGGAGAAATGCGGTCACCGGGATTCGAACCCGGGTATCGGGCTTGGGAAGCCCGAGTCATAACCACTAGACCATGACCGCTCTGTTGTAAACAACCGCGTTAGCTTCGATATTAAAATCTTTGAGTAAAAGACTTGCCGAGCTCGGGATCGCGGGTTCAAATCCCGCACTTCGCACCATTTTCACTCTTAAATCACTAGCGATAGTAAACCCAAAGGTAGCTCTGGCGTCTCTTCTTCCTCTTCAAAATATGATGTTGCAGCAGATCATGGCAGCAGTTCTGCAGAGGCCAGTCTATGATTATTAATACAAAACACGTAGATACAGGTAGATTATTTTAATAGATTCATGCTGATCGATGCAACATATGCTCCCAAATGATGATGGTGGCGGCAAGTATGACAGTACTTCTTTGAAATTGCTGCACGACCGAGTAGAATTCAGACTATACGCGGCCGAGCAGCATCTTAACAGGCTCAAGGAGATCGGAGACGATATTGCTAAGGACAATGCTAGGATTGAAGTCGAGATGGAGATAGATTGTTTCTTGTCACATCTTATGGGAGCCGTGGACTCTTTGTTGTTTGAGATAAACAACAAATTGGAATTGGGCATCCGTCCTTACGATGTATCCTTTGCTAACGTGCAGAGCGCGCTCAGTGCCAAGACAAAGAAGATAGATTTGCTTGGCGAATTGGATGAGGCTAGGCAACATGGCAAATGGTATGCGCTTCTGGACGAATTGAGAAACCAATCGGTGCATACAACATTTCTCAAGAAAACCACGACGGTGAAAGGGTTTTCTGGCGAACATTCGGAGTTGCGCTTCATGAAGGTTCAACGCGATTCTGAAGGTGATAATATGTTCGAACAGACTATCGTGAATGTCGAAGTAATGCCATATTTGGAAAAGAGTTTGCAGCAGATTAGGGAGCTAATCTACCACATAAGGACCAAGGAACCCCTGCTACTGCTACCGTGATTGATGTGGAGCGAGAGAATGAGTCCGTGATGCTACTGTTATTACCACTGCTGCATCTTTTTTCGATCGCTCATCTTGATAACGACGATGTTGTATATCCTTGTTAGGTGGTCTTTGAGAATGCAGAGGTCAACGCAAGTCCTAACGGACTGCCAATATAACATGGCAAAACAGCTTGAGAAAAAGCTGGAATTTCTTTGGCATCTTGACGGCTACATAAAAGATGCAGAGAAAGACGGAAACTAGGAGTGCGTCAAGGTCTTCAAGGAGATTAAAGTGGACGAAGAAAAGCATGCAAAGATGCTAAAAGAGCTCCTCAAGATAAAATGAGAAGAGAGCGTTCTAAGAAAAATGCTCTCTCCACCTTTAATTTCTATGCGGTCTTTCTTTTTCAAGATTGGTTGGCGTATATGAAACGCACCTGAATTGAATTGACATGCAAAAACAGTAACGGCTGATACTCTATACCTCATCTGACCATTCTTTTGAAATAGATCTCGGAATTTCTATCCACGTCGCTGTTGTTACTGGCATATGCTCTTCCCATGCGACATAGATGTTACTGCCTTCGGCAACTATCTGTGGGAACAAGGAATTGGTACTGTATCATTCGCACCGGCCGATTCGATAACGAGACAAAATGCAATCCGACGATAATAATGATACAGGACCTCGACAATTAACTAAACTCGTTCCTTACGTCCTTTCCATATTGCTTGAGCAGCTTACGGACCTTGGGCTCGATGACAAACCTGCAGTACGGAGCGTTCTGATGCTGTTCATAGTATTTCTTGTGGTAATCTTCCGCGGCGTAAAATTTCTTAAAAGGCACGATCTCTGTCACGATGGGGTCTTTGTAGATGCCTCTGGCCTCAAGCTCTCTTTTTGAATTTTCTGCAATCTCTCTTTGTTTATCATCGTGGTAAAATATTGCTGACCTGTATTGTGTGCCTACGTCGTTGCCTTGTCTGTTCAGGGTGGTTGGATCGTGGGTATGCCAGAAAACGTCAAGCAGTTTTTCAAAAGAAATAACCACTGGATCAAATTCTATCTGAGCGGCTTCTGCATGGCCTGTCCTTCCTGTGCATACATCATCGTACGATGGATTTTCAACCTTTCCTCCTGAATAGCCGGGTAGGACAGATTTGACGCCTTTAAGCCGGCTGAATATTGCTTCAGAACACCAGAAGCAGCCATTGGCAAGCGTAGCAATCTCGGTCTTCATGTCCTGGCAGCAGGGATAAAACGTATGGACAACGAATTGACACATTCTCTGGTGTTCTTGGCCGTCAGGTTTTCTCCAATAAATTCATGCCCCAGGTGAGCGCCGCATCTTGCGCACTCTATCTCCGTTCTTATTCCGTCCGGATCTGGCAGACGTTTTATGGCGTTAGGAAAACTGTCATCAAAGGCGGGCCATCCGCACCCTGCATCAAACTTGCTCTTGGATGAAAAAAGAGGCTGATTACATCGTCGGCATACATATGTGCCCTGTTCGTAAAAATTGTCATATTCTCCAGAGAAAGGAGGTTCTGTTGCCTTGTGTACTATTACTCTTTCTTCTTCAGGAGTCAGCTTGTTGTAACTCATGATATTTGCTATGCTCTCTTTGTTCTCGTGTTTTATTTGCCTTCCCAAAACCCCTCGAAGGCCATTATTATTTTGTCGTCTATTCTGTAAATATGTTATATAGTAGAAATTCCCTAGAATAAAATTTCATAATTGTGCTATTCCCTTTTGAAAGGATGGCCAAATTCGTCGTCTTGCGTTGTCAAAGATTTGGATTTGCCAATAATCATCCTGTATAGGGCAAGCGCAGACATGGCAGAAATGAAGAGGCCTATCAGAGTGTAAATCACGACTATGGTTGCTAGTGAGTATGACGGCAGTACGAATGTGAAAAGAACCTCATTCATGTCTTGCATATGGCCCCTCCTCTTGTTGAGTGTGTGTGCATGTACGTTGTAATTGAAGCTAATCTGATAAAAACCTGTCCGCCAATCTTTCAAAGCGCCCGGTGAATTGCTGCTGCCTTTTTTTGCTCCTCTCTCTCAATGTTTCTCCACCGCAGTCGACCTTACTCCTCTTCCGTGGTGCGTGGTCTTTTCCCAAAAGACTGACTTGAAAAGCTCCTGATAAAAAGCCCGCAAAGATGCGATGGGCATCATGACATTCATGTAAAAGAACATGTGCGGCAGATACTTCAAGGTCTTTACCTCTATGCCTTCCAGCCTGGCCCCCTTTATCCAGATGTAGTAGTAAAGGCCGTTGAATCCAAGCGGTATTATTGTCCAGAAAGGAACCGTATCGGCGGTAATAAACTGCGGAACCAATCCTGCCCCTTCCAGCAGCCATAGCACGGTGATTGCGTATGCGATCCAGTTGAGCACCACTATCAGTGGGCTGACCAGCATCACAAGCGTTGAAAATATTCCCAGAAAACCTATCCTTCTTGCAACGGTTGGCTGGAGCAACAATATGCCAGCGTATTTCCAGAAGCTCTGCATCCATCCGCGGAACCACCGGGTTCTCTGCTTGAGCCATGCGTCAAACTTGACCGGCGCCTCTTCCCAGTGCCGGGCGTCAAGCGTCGAGACATTCCACCTGGCAATCCTGAGCCGTATTGCAAGTTCGGCATCCTCTGCCAGGTTAGTCGGCTCATACCCGCCCACGTAACGCAGGGCGGCCCTGCTAAAGTAGTTACCCGTGCCGCCAAGCGGTGCAAACATTTTCAGGTTCGATCTGCCGTTGAGCATAATGCGGAACCACCCTGCGTACTCCATTGCAAATATCCTGGATATCCACGAGTCCTCGGTGTTGCCAATGCGCAGCATGACCTGCACCGCTTGCTTGCCTCCCTGTATGGCTGCGGCTGCCTTTTTGAAGACGTCCCTGTCAGGAATATCCTCCACGTCCATTATCACCACGATGTCCCCGGTGCAAAGCAGCATGGCATCGTTTAGCGCAGATGGCTTTGTAGGAAAAAACTGGCGCCGCGCCAGCACCTTGACTGTCTCCGGGTGCTTTTGCTGGTACCAGAACGCAATGCGCTCGCCTCCCTCGTCGTCGACGACTACAATTATCTCCTTTTTGTCCTGAGGGTAGTCAACGTGGTAAAGGCAGGCCTCAATCGTCCTTCCGAGTATCGGCTCGTTTCTGGCCGGAATTATTGCAGAGATTCTGGGGTAGACCTCAAGCCTCGTGTCGGGGCTCAGTGGAGGCTTTATGCCCGATATTGTGACTATGAGGTGGTAGACGCCCCACGCCGTGTAGATGGCGGTAATTCCCGCAGCCAGTGAAAACAGAAACGCCGATGGCATCAGTGCAGCAAAGGCCGCAAGCGCCGACATGCATGCAACAAAGACGGCGACGCGCCTAGCCTGCAGCTTTGATTACCTCTTCCGCGACAGCAGCCGGATCCTTCTTCTTGTTGCCGGAAAGAGGCACGAGTTTTATCTTCTCCGGGTTGACGATCGGTGCAAGTCTGCCGACCAGGCCTTCCGGCACGAACAAGAGCATGACGTATTTGCTGAGATCTGCCCCCCTCAGTATCTTTTGCAGGATCTTGGCGTCAAATCCTGATTCATCCAGGATAAAATCCACAATAACCTGCGTCTTTCCTGCCCTCACTACAAGTGGTATAATGTGGATGACGCCACTTCCTCCCCTTATCTTGCAGAGGACCTGGGCCTCGAGGCCTTTGCCTGCCAGTGCCTGTTGAATCGAGGCAAAATACTCGGCCACTTCTGCAAAGTTCCGTATTTCGTCATTGATCCTGTACACGGGAAAATGCTGGAGGTCGATTTCATCGACCTTTAGCTCGTGGCCGTTATGACAGACTGCGTTCACAAGAGGGTACTGAAAAACCCTTCCGCAGTCCTGGCACTTGAATCCTATGCCCGGCCTGCCGTATTCGATTCCCACCCGCTTCATCTGCTTTGAGCACTTGGGGCACACGTACTCGCTGTCCTTTTGAGAGACAAACTCTTCCACCGGCCCGGAGTATTCGCAGCCATAGTGTATCATTATCTCTGATCTTGCAAGGGAGAGTTTCTTGCAGTCGGGGCAGGAGAGCCTGAGTGATAGAAGCAGGCTCTTGCATCTGGGGCATGCAGAGTAGGACCTGGAACCTGTCACCGATAGCAATTTTTCCTGCTCATAATTCCTTATCCTTTCAAAGGAAAGGTCCGCGTTCTCTATCTCATAGATTATGCCGACGCCGTGCCTAAACTGTGGCTGGATGTCCTCCCTGTGCTTTTTTGCAAAAGACGCCAGGAATGCAAGCGTGCTATCATCTTTGAGATCCATGCTGCTCCTGTTATTACTATCAAGCCCCATGCCGCTCATTTCGCCCTCCTCTCGATGGACTTTAGTACATCAACAAGGCTCTGCTCTGCGGTGGAGCCCGTATTCTGGCTTGATATCTCTGATATGATGGCGCTTTCTATCAGCGCGGCTCCGTTTCCAAAGATGTCGTGAAGCGCATCAACGAACTGCTCTGGCTTGTCCAGTATTTCGTCACGGCTTACACCTACATTTTCAAGATGGTAGTAGAAAACCTCGGTTTCGGTAAACAAGAATTCACGTAACGTCTTTTGGATCTCGGATACGACCTGTCGCCGGTCATACACTGACAATCAGTCACTCACTCTCCCTCTGCTGTTGTACTCTTTTCTGGCAGCAAAAAGCAAAATTGGCGCACTCTTCTTCTTCTAGCCTGTGCAACTTTGTTAGTTGTATGTAAGGCTATTATTTAAAAATCCTCTTTGTTGAATAGAGTGCCAGAATCCTCTGAGGGTAGAACGGTGTATGATTTTAGCATCCTTCGGGGCAACCTTGTATCCTGGAAGGAAAAGTAGAAATGTTATAGAACAGACGATTAATAGGCTCTAATCAGTATGATTTCTTTCAGCCAACCGAGCCAACCTGCGCCCAGTGAAGGCTAATTTTTGAACAAACAAGTCATTTAATTATAGTACAATATTCTATTTGCTAATATAGTAAGCTGCTCCTGTAATCAATAACAACGGGGTCAGGCTGAGCAGCAAGGTCATCTGGGCAAGGGAGGTCCCCTCAAGATCGACTGATACTGCTCCCCTGATCACCTGAGTTGTTACAGTCGGCCCGCCAGAGTAAGCGTTCATCACGTCCCGCGCTTCTGACAAGAGGCGCGGAATTCGTCGTCGGCTGGAGATTTTTTTTACCTCGGATCTGGGTCAGCCTACGCCAATGCCGCAGTGTGTACGTGTCCGGGGTCGCCAAGCATTATGGCTTTATGGTGCTGATTGCTTCTGCTAGATGGTAAAAGGGTTCTGCAGGTTTGATTCTGTTGTTGATTATCCGAGCTAGATTAAATGCCGGTATGTTAGAATCAAATCTATAGTCGAATTTCCACAGCTGCCAGCCGCAAACGCCGCTGTTCTTGAACCTGCGTATGTATTGAAACAGCTGTTTCTTGCCAAGCGTGACCCCTGCTGTAAACCCGGAATTGAATTCGCCAATCCATAGCGGCAAGCCCAGTGGAGCAACGATAGAGCGAAAGTAGGAAAAGCGGAAATGGTTCGGCGGATAGGCGTGGCCATCATAGATAAGATCCCGGAGATCCGGCAGGCCGGCAAACTGGCTCCTTTGGCGTCCCGCGGTGTCTGTCACGCCTCCTCTTGGCAGAGCCCAGGAGATGACAAACCTGTGCCAGCTCCGTGCCAGCGGCCGTAGCTGGCCAAGCATGAAAGCATTGTACTGGCTGATTTTGAAGTAATCCGCTTTACGCCAAACCTCGGGCTCATTCAGTATCTCGTAGGCAACGACGGCCGGATGGTCCCTTGTCAGCGTAACCACCTCTTTGAAGAATTCGACGTGCAGTTCCCATACATCACGGCCATTGCTGTCTCTGGCTGTCCTGTCCCAAAATCGAAACCAAAAGTCTCTGACATGGTCATAGTTTGGTTGCCCGGAGCCCTTGGGATAATATACTGACAGGATAGAATTGGGAAAGCCAAGGCCCCATCCAAGCCAGCTGCCCGTTTCCCACTGATGGTTATCCAGGACAACCTGCAGGTTGTTGATGCTGGCTTGTTCCAGAATATGAAACAGGTCTTTGTAGAATTCCTGCCGGTTGCGCTCGTAGCTCTCCCAATAGAAAGGGACCCGGATCGTGCGGATCCCGGCCTGCCGGAAGATCTTCATGGAATCCTCAACATAAAAGAAAGGTGGGTTTTCGTCTGGCCGGTTTTGATAGTAGGCTGCCTGAGCTGCACCAAAATTTACGCCGATGGCGTTTGGCGATTGCCAAGGCTCCTCGTAGTCGTTCTGTACATCATCGGGAGAAACGACTGTTGGCTTGACCAATGCGAGATACCGGAATCGAACCACGTTATAAGATCTCGCAGGACACTGCTGTTGAAAAGTTAGGCTCTACAACTGTGGCTCTCAAATAGGGGATGTAGAGCTGGCCCTCTGTACTATGTGACATATGCCATAATTCAACTCCTGTGATGATAATAGTCGGTCACATATATTCAACTAGAGCCTGCAGATCAAACAGGACCTGAGAATTTCATGTGCCCAAGTAAGTTGGAACAATGTGTAGTAAAAAAAATTCAAGGAGGCAAGTCAGCTAGCTTTGGTCTGGCCTTGCTTGCCTCGCCTCCTTCGGCCGCCTTTTCTTGCTCCTTTTTTTTAACATCATCTGCAGTAGCAGTAGCTGCTGCACTGGCCGTAGAAGCTGACGGTTGTTTATCCATTACCACCGCCGCCTCCTTTTCCTTTCCTTCTTTGATTGATTTTATTGCATCAAGGCAGGTCGCCTTGATGTCCTCGTAGGCCGTTACACTCAGGATTTCTTCCAAAGAGGGAAGGGCTTTTTCACCGAGGGATGACAACTGCTTGATGGCTGCCTTCTTTTCTTCAACATCGCGTGACCACTTTGCCCTTTCTTTCAGGTCATAGAACAATTTTGCGTCAGACACACACAAACAATCCTCCACATATAGAATACGTCAAGTCTTATTTATCGAGCTCGCTTTTGGACACTGGTGAAAAATCGGGTGAAAACCGACTGCCTGCTGAATTCGGGTCATCGCGTGTTGAATTAGGGTGATGCTAGAATTTTGCGAGTAGATAGACCAGGAATGACAATTTCATCAAAGACTAATAGCAAACCTTTTCGTGTAATAAAATATGACCCTGATTGACGCAAGACGCTTGGCAATCAGAACAAAATCGATATTCCAGCCACTCAGTCAGCGGGAGGCAGCCATGAACATCACCCGCGTTCCGCTTCTCGTCATCCTCGTCGTCGTCTCGGCGCAGCACGCGAGCATCATCATGTCGTCGTCGGGAGGTGGTTCTGACGGAGGGCACCATGGCACAGGTTGACTGGTACATCGAAGGAGCCGAGTTCAGCAATTGCAACTGCGACTACGCCTGCCCTTGTCAGTTCGAGTCACGCCGCCCCACGCACGGATACTGCCGCGGCTTCGCGGCCGTTCGCATCGATAAGGGCCACTTTGGAGACGTGGCGCTCGATGGCCTCGGCGCAGCCCTCCTCTACGCCTTCCCGGGACCGATCTACGAGGGCAACGGCGAGTGTCAGGCCGTCATCGATGAGCGGGCGGACGGCAAGCAACGAGACGCTCTTGCTACCGTCCTGTACGGTGGCGAGACCAGCGAGGGGGCGACCCATTGGTGGGTCTATCGGATGATGTCAAGCACCGTCCATCCTCCGCTTTTCAAACACATCGACTTTGACGTGAATATCGAGCGCCGAAAAGCACGCATCGTGATCCCCGACGTGCTCGAGTCCACCGCCCGTCCGATCCGAAGCCCTGCGACGGGGGCTGAGCATCGCGTCCGCATCAACCTCCCGAATGGGATCAAGTTCGACCTCGCGGAGATCGGCAGTGGTACCACCAAGACGATGGCCTCAATCGCCCTCAACCTCGAGGACACCTACTGTCATTTCACTGTTCTGCGCCAGTCGGGCAAGGGGGTGGTCCACTCACGGTAGAATCCAACCGTGTCCACACCGGGGATCTTGCACTTCACCCCCCCCCGTTATCGAGTTTTGTCGTAGGCGGGGCACTAAAGATAGCATATACGGCAGAACTGCCAAGTTGCCGGTTGATGGTATGTGCAATTCTTGAATGTTGGCAACCGCAGACTGACAGCACCCCAGTTCACATATTCTTTTTTTTATGCGTGTGTGTGGCATTCTGAAGTATACGTTTGCCTGACTTTTTACTGAGGGCTGCCTTTGCCGCAGGCTAGGTAGTCATGCTGCCATTTATCCAGCGTGTTTTTCAGCGTGGCGCTGCCCGTCATAGAATAGAGCCTGTCCAGCATCTCCATGTATTCGGGATGCTCGTGGTGCGGCACGAACCTATCTTTAAACAGGGAATAGTATGTGCCACAATCTGCCGTCAGGTTACCGATGTTCTTCTCTAATACGTCTACCCCACTCTGAAATAATGTCAGCGCCTTCTCGTCCCCTGTGTATTCGTAATAAGTCATCAAATTCGCAACGCAAAACAGCTGACTGTTCAGTATGGCGACATTGTGGTTCTTTCCCACCACGCCCAAAAGCCATCCGTCATGGTTCATGGTTGTGGAATTAAAGCCATTGAGTACTTTTTTGGAAAATTCCAGGTATCTGCGATCTCCTGTCTCATTGTATTCTTTGGCGGTCACGAGCATCGCCTTACTCTGAGCCTCACATCCGTACCAGGGAGCTGGTATGTGAGAATAAAAGAACCAGTCGTAGTTATACGGTACCAGGTAATAATTGCCATGATCTTCATAGTTTTTGAGAAACCAGTCAGCATCGTCGACAAAGTTAGGATTGTAGACTTTGCCTATTTGCAGGCCAAAGAGGTTTTTGTAATCCACCATCGTGATATTATTCTTGTCACGGGCATACTCAATGTCTGACCAATCGGTTTTCTTACCAGAGTTATCGGCAGAATCACCGGCGACAGCAGCAACGACAACATTATTTGCGACATTGGCCTCTTTCGCAAATTGTTCGTGTAAACTCCTGAGCTCTTCCGTATGATTATTACTAGAAGAATCCGCTGCAAACGCAATCGGTTTCATCGGAATCGAAACAGTAAGAACAATCATGAAAAGTGAAAGCAGAAGACCTGTCCTGATGAGCTTCCCGGTGACACTTTCGAAGATATTTTTCGTTAGTCGCAAGTTCTTCCAGCTACACTGTCATAATTTTTTAAATACATTCGGTAAACTCGTAAGGTAAAGATATCACAATAAAAATTATCTGATTTTTGCTCGCTAAATATTATACCCGACCAACAACCGTTCAGTGCGTTCAAATCTATCCTGGTCAAAAGCTGGCACTGCTGAATATGCGGGTTTTTGCTTGCTCGCTAGCGATATTGAGCATGAATTTCAGTTAGATCACTTGAAATCGGCAGCGTACAAATAGTTGACAGCGTCTTGTTCCGTACTTTTTAATACGTGTCTTGCGCAAGATAAGAAAAGAGGGAGGGAGGCACATCCTAAAATGGCAAACCATTTCTGGGTTGGTTCACTTTGCCTACGAGCGCCATCATCATCCTCCTCCTCTACAACTCTAACTCCGGTATCATCAACAACTGCTCACGTCAAGCGGCCGCCATCCCCATCCTACCCACCCAATGTCATTGCAATTTCTGATACTCTGACCATCTTGGAAGACCTCGGAAACCATATCCCTGACAAGTCCTGGATGCTTTACCTGCTTGAATTATTTGACAAGAATACAGCGGCTGCCCTGGAGCTTGATCTGATATGTCAGTTCAATGATAGGGACAATTTTTGGGCGATCTTTAGGGGGATCAATCGATACAAGTTCACCAAAGTCCTTCCTGCCGTAGGACACTCTTATCTCCGTGAGATAATAATGAAAAAGGAAAAGAAGTCAATTGAATTTTCATTAACAGACCTCAGTACGGAACAAAATGAAGCTTTTGTTTTCGATGTCTCTTCGGAAGATAATAATAAAGGATTTTCGTATCAGGGAGGCAATCATTTTACAGGAATAGAATGGTGGAACAAGGCTGGCGGCAGTAATGGCAACACTCCCTTCCCAGTTAGATACAAGGTGGAAGTCTCAAACCTGAGTTTCGGCCAAGCCACCTATGATGATGGGATGTCAACTAGGAGGACGATCGATTACCGTCCATACAACATGTTGATACCAAACAGGGACGGCGTTAGTGGAGTGAAAGAATATCCTGTTTCATTCGAAAACCCGGCTGTCAAGGATGATGGAAAAAATATTCGATACGCTGTCGCTTCTGGAAAGACGATTGCAGGCATTCGCTTTATCTCTAATCCGCCTGGTATGCCTGAAGCCGTCTAAAACACTCTTTAATTATTATTATGACTTTATGACTATCTTCTGGTTCATCAGGAGCATCACGGCCTCCAGAAGTTCGTTATCTCTAGGAAATGTTACAATAGCAAGCTTCGTTCACTGCGGGGAGCCAGAAAATCATTTGAATCATTATTGCAAGTGTGTACTTGTGGCTTGAAATATGGTTGACCTAACACGCGTCACAAAGGAAAAGATGGTCTTTGTAAACGGCAAAGAGACCCCAATCATTGAAGAGTCACTTACTGCTGAAGAGGTGCTGGAGAGGGCAGGCTTTGCCCCTACCGAGTATGCGCTTTACTTTTCTAACGACAGCAAAGAAAAACCCGTAAAGGATGACAAAAAAATATTGAAAATAGAAAACGGCATGAAGTTGGAAGCCGTACTAAAGAAGCCTAGAGATCAGTGATGATATATCTCCAACAATTATTATCATGACGGCGGAATAATAATAAGAAGAAGAACTACCAAAATCTTTTTGCCTCATCGTTCTATCCTTTTGAAATAGATCTCCGGGTTCTCGCCATCACTGGCATACTCTTCCCATGCGACATAGACGTTGTTACCTTCTGCAGCTATCTGTGGGAACATGGAGTTGCCGGTGGTATTGCTAATATTTATGGTGTCTGAAAATGTTACTTCGAAATCATTATTGCCATTTGTTGCTGTTTTTGTTGTCGTCGTAAAGTTGGCTTCTCTAAAGTATATCTCGTATGTCCCTGAAGCATTGTCCATCCAGACCACATAGACATTGCCGCTACCCGAGACCGCAATCTCTGGCAGGAGAGACTCTCCTGCATTGTCGCTTATGGTCCAGTAATAGTAGGGGAAGAAGGGGCTGTCGTTGCTCGTGGCATTGTTTTTTGAGAAATATATGTCGCGATTTCCAATTGTTCCGTCGGACCAGACGACAAAGACATCATCATCATTATTATTATTGCCATTAGAGCTGACGTTGCCTGTCTGATCGAGGTTCCTGCCTGCAGTAGTAACAGCAGCAGTACTAATGGTGGCCAGGTTATGGAGTGGGCCTATAGCAGGATCAATCTTTGTGGTCATGACCAACATTGGTTCGCCAAATGTGGTGCCGTTGTCTTGGCTTGATGCAAACCCTATTGCTCCTACTGTCCCGCCGGTTTCATTTTTCCCATAGTTTTGCCATATTGCATACACATTGTTCCTATCAGCCGCTATCTGCGGCTTGTCGTCCTGGAAATAGTTGCTGCTGATATTGACAACTGGCCCAAGCGTGGAGCCATTATCTGAGATGTGCCTGAAAAATATCTCGCCATCGCCATAGGTATCATCTGCCCACGCCACGTAGACATCATTGGACCCCGACAATCCTATGCGGGGAAAGCGCGATTCGCCTGTATTGTTGCTCAGGTTTACAGGTTCGGTTGATGATCCGTCTGGCCCGATTCTGGTAAAGAAAATGTCTCCTTCTCCAACCCGTTCTTCTTGCTGCTGCGTGTCTGTCGCTGGTATTATTAATGGATGGACAGTCCAAACAACATACACGGTACCTTCATTATAATCATCATCATCTCTGGAAACGGCGATCTGTGGATTGCTGGAATACAGCGGGTAAGCAAGCGATAGTGATTCTGGTTCTGGAATTCCCGATGTGCCGCCACTTATGTCAATGGGGCCCTGGAAGGTACTTCCGCCGTCATCACTCCTCAAAAATAGTATGTGGGTGTCTTGTCTGTCTTGTGAAGGAGCGTAAACACTTTCAATCCATGTAACATAGACATTGTTTCCAGAGACAGCGATCTGTGGCGAGTAAGAATTCCCATATGTGCTACCATTGTTCCGGATAGGCGTGCTGAGGTCCACAGGACTGTCAAAAGAGTCTCCGCCGTCTGCACTTCTTGCAAAGAAAATGTCGTAACTGCCCAGCAGCCCTGTGCTATTGTCTACCCAGACTGCGTAGACATTATTACCCGAGGCGGCTATCATGGCGTTGCTGCTGACATCTTCGGCTGTCATGAAAAAGGATGACGTTCCGTTATCGTTGCTCAGGTTGATAGCTGCACCACCATCATCATTCTTATTATCATCGCCGCTTATCAGGTTGCTATTGTTGTTGCTGCTGGTGCCTTCCTCGTCTTGTTGTTGCCCAAAGGCCTGAATGGATGATGATTGTTGACCTTGCTGCTGAAATAAAATGCTTGATTCAAAGCTTGTATTCAGCAACGCAATAATCACAAGAAGAGTCGCTAGGGCCGCCGCATGCGACGATATCCTTCTTCTTTTTCCGATAGCCATCATCACCGCCGCCATAATCACCGCTTTCATGCTCATATGTTATTTTTCTCCTCCTCCTTCCCCACCTCCATGGGTTTTGATTTGTTTTTTGTGGGCGGTTCCGTCTCTATGGTGGGCCACCTTCCAGTTGTTTTTGGTGATGTGGCGAGTCTACAATTGTTGTCCCGTTGCCGCTGTCAGACTGGAAATAACGCAATGCTGACTGCACGTCCGGAATCTCTATCACCCTCATGCCGTACCGCGATTCCATCAAAGCTGAAAGTGGCTTTTGCTCTAACCTGCATATTTGCGAGTCCGTTAGCGCGCTGGAAGACGACGATGACAATGATGATGATGGTTGTGGTTCTTGATATTTGCAAGACAATTCTGGATAATAACCCTGGCCCGCTGGAACCAGCATTACCTTTGCCCCGTACTTTCCTGCTGCAACCGCCTTTTCTATGACCCCTCCAACAGGACCGATAGTGCCGTCTGGATTGATCGTTCCTGTCATGGCTGTATAGTTGTTAATTGCCTTTCCTTCAAGTTCCGAAATTAGCAAGACGGTCATGGCTCCGCCGGCACTTGGACCATCGACACCGCCGCCGAATTTTCTTAATACCTCTTCACTTTCTGTAGCGTTTGTGCTCTTTATCGTAAGTATCACCTCTTTTGAAGAGAGGTCAACGTGCGTTAAGGACTGGGCTACCGATGCCGCTATCCTGGCCGAATTCTGCCACAACCCTCCTGAGAAAATATTTGTATTTACCAAGATGTCTCCTCTGCCTTCTCTGACATCTATCATTAGTTTTAGCACTTGGCCGGAACCTGGAAAAACCGTGCTGGTAGCTTGATCCGCGACAACTGTTAGGAAAGGTATGGATTGACTCCTTGCAGGAGTAGGAGGAGATGATGATGGTGGTGGTGATGATGTATTGTTCGATGCATCGGTGTCGCTGCCTCCAGAGATGCTGGGTGGTTGTTGTTCCTGCATGGCTAAATGGCGATGGTCGCGGCTTAACTGATCAACTGATGCGAATACGCCTTCTTCGCTTTCTCGCATTAGAAATGCCGGCGAGCCAGTCATTGAATTGGGTCGAGTGTTTACTGCTGCCGCTGTAGCGGGCATTATTATGAACGCATACTGGAACATGGTCGAAAATGAGGTAATGATTATCAAGAGTGATAGAAGACATCTGCGAGATGCCTGCACAAAGAATACCAGCACTGTATGATATTAAAGAGGAACGAAAAGGCGATATGGCTCTCCTCCACCTTTTCTTTCAACGCCTATTCATAGGTTCAAGGTGCCGAGACAGTACACACACGTATATCTATCCAGCCCTAAAGCGACACAGTCTTGAGAGGCTGGGCAAAAGACAATTGGTAGCCATCAGGCTCTCTGATGTGAAAGAACCTCTCGCCCCAGGGGGCGTCAGCAGGCTCGGTTTCAAATATTGCGTGCTTGCAGAGAAACTCGTCTTTCTTCATGTACCGGTAGAGGTCGTCAACATTTTCTGTATGAAATATTATTCTCCCAAAATCATTTCTTTTGCTGCTTCCTTGCTCTCTTTCTATGCCTGCTTCCTTCGACTTTCTCCCGGCGGCCATTTCTGCCAACTCTAAATTGAGATATGCCTTCTTTTCTCCTTCACCGATCTCAAATGTTGAAAAGGTGTCATCAGAGGCGCCCCCATAGACGATTCTAAATCCCGGTATCTTTGAATAAAACTGGCACGAGCTTCCCATCTCCTTTACTTTGAGTGTGATAGCAGAAATGCGGTAGACTCTCATGTATCCCGATGCCACTGCTGCTAATTATTCTACGAGGGCAGGCCATTTAAGCAAGCCTTATTTTTGAACTCTGAATAAAAAAAGAAAGGCTGTGTAGAATAGTGGTAGAAACACGTTAGTGGCATAATCGTATGAAAATGACTTCCCTAATGTATTTCTGGCATGTCATGGCCGGTTTGAAACCGATGAAGGACACGAATATTTACACGCTTGCAACGCTTGGAGTGATAGCGGCGCTTTCTTATGCCATTGCTGTTATTCCTGTACAGGCGCAGGCGCCGGGACCCCAGTACTATTCGTACGCGCCTTATGTTCCGCCGGCAAACAACACGACGCCCGTACCTCCTGCAAACAACAACACGCTACCGGAACCGCCCATGACCAACGGCACCGAGCCTGAAATTCCGGAGGTGCCGGGAAATGATGACACGACAGTGGTGGTCAATGGCAGCATATTCGTCTCTGCCCGGACAATCCATTCTTCACGGATCCACGATGGGGTCGAGGGCGTATTTCTGTTGCCGCCTGTCAGCGGGTTTCAGTGGTCTGGCGACATCATCTGGTCCTCAAGCGCAAACGTGACTCTGGTGGTCGATGGGGACACCCTGGCAAGTCCAAGCGAGGAAAACGGCGCATCCAGTTTCACGGGACAATCCTTGTCCCTGCACTCGCTAGATGCAGAGCCGTTTGACGTGACGTACAGCCTGAGGGCGGATTTCAAGCCGACAACGGCACCGACAGATCCCTCAACAGATATTCCTGAAGAAGAAGAGGCTTGAAACACGGGCAAAAAACAGGAAAACCTCATCCCTTTCTTTCTCTTTTTTACAAGACACACTACCCCAAATGACCAGAAAAGAGACTTGTGGTGGCGATATGTGTGTGTCTCTCTTTACTTTTCCACCTTGAGCAGAGGGACGGTCACAAACAAGGCCGTCAAGACGCCGGCAAGCATCCACGCCGCTGGATATCCTCCGGCATGCTGGACTGCATAAGAGAATGCGACAGGCATCCATAGCACGCCCAGGAGGGACAGGCCGTTTACCCATGCAACGTTGAGCGCGCTATAGTTGCTGCTAGCTGAACCATCGCCGCCAGAGTCCGGCGGCTCCAGGCCCAGGCCCCTGACAGGCGTCCTGCGGGCCTTTGCGTAGGCAACGGTAAACGCCCCGCCTGCAAAAAAGCCGATCACAATGACAGCGGCTACTATGACAGGAAGGATTGCTGTTGATACTGCGGCAGTGGCCAGGCTTGTGGCGGCTCCGCAGATCAGCAGGATCTTTCTGGCATCCCTTATTACCCTGTCATAGACCCTCCCTATCAGCGGCGCAGAAATTATGGCAGAGATCAAGGCGACGCTTGCGATGATCCCTATTATTTCAAGGGAGGCTTCAAGTTCCTGCAGGAATACAACGATAAATGTCAGTGTCAGGGCCCACGCCGCCTGAATTCCGGTAAGGACCAGGCCAAGCGCAACTATCGAGTGGTTTGACAGTATTTTCAAGACTGCAGCGCCGTTTAGCGGCAGCGGCGGTGATGGTGGGAGTGGCGGCTTGCGATCAGAGGGGGAGGAAGAAGGAGGTGGGCTGCCATCAGTGCTTTTAGTAGTTTCTCTTTTTGGAATTGTCAGCACCAGCAGCAGTGCAGTTGCAAGGCCGATTGCCCCGCTCAGGACAAGGCTTTGCCGCCACCCAATGGCCACTGCGATGACAATCCAGCCAAGAATGCCAATGATGCCGCCTACAGAATGGGCGGCATTCATCACCCCTATTGAAAGACCGGGCGAATTCCTGTTGGCATACCTTGCAATGAGCACCACGCCGGAGCTGAAAAAGAAAGCCATGCCGGCGCCAACAATGAAGCGCAGCCAGACCAGCTGAGGCGCCTCGGAGATAAGGCCGGAAACCAGGGCGGCTGCTGACGACACTGCGATTCCAGCTATGGCAGATGTGCGCGGGCTGTGCCTGGCTGCAAATATTCCAGACGGGACCTGAAACGCTCCCACGCCTATCAGAAATGCGGCAGATATCGAGCCAAGCAGAGAGACATCCTGGCCAAACTCCAGTGCTATCAGGGGAAATATTGCAGCTACATTGAACCAATTTGCCCCGTAAAAAATTCGGGCGATGATGAGCGACGCAGACGCCGCAAGATTGGCGGCAGTAGTAGTAGAAGAATGATGATGATAATCGTTATCCATCTTGGTACTGTGTCAAGTCTGTGGCTACTACTAACATTAAGATTTACGCATGAAACAGGTGGGAAAAGGATCCTGCGGTGACGACAGTGACACGATGCGTTGTTCCCCTTCTACCCTCCCCCACCCCAGCGAGCCCCCGGCCTATGCCCAAATCCTTTTTCCTGCTTGATATCACGGCTGGAAACGAGAGAATTGTGCAACGGCTAAAAAGAAAGAAGAAGAGGAGGGGGGAGCTAACCAGCTAGCTAGCTGCCGCCGCTGCTGTTGCCAGCTGTTTCCATCATTCCTTCTTCCATCTGCGCCTCTCTCTGGCGGGCCAGCTCTTCCAGCCCAAGCCCGTCATAACCCTCGGCAAGGTTTTCATTGACGTGTATGACCGCCTTGTTGGTATCCTCGTAGGGGCTTCCAATGCGGGACGGAAGGCTGTCTGCCTGCTCCTGCGTGGTTATCACGCTTCCCGGCGGAACGAACCTGCCGTCAGGTATGGCAACGCCGCCAGTTATCGTGCTTGAAACGCCCACGGCGACGTTATTCCCTATCTTGGCGTTAAAGATCATCGCTTCCATGCCAACAAACGTGTCGTTTCCAATCCATGCGGGGCCATGAATCATGGCGCCGTGAGCCAGGCTTGTACGGTCGCCGACCCATACCGCATATCCTTCTGAAAATGCGCCATCATCACCGCCATCCTTTCCTGCAAGCCGGATTCCGTCACTTGTAAAGCGCCGGCCGTCAATGATCGTCCCATTCTCGGTTGTTTCCAGCGCATGGATGACGACCCCGTCCTGCATGTTAGAGTAGTCGCCAACGTGGATCGGCGTTCCTTCGTCTCCCCGGCAGACGGCAGTCGGAGCCACCATGACCATCTTGCCTATGTGGCAATCGCCTATGACCACCGCAAACGGGTGAATGAAAGCAGTGTCGCTTATTTGCGGGGTGCTAATTTCCGGATTAAAGTCCGTCCTGACGTTGGCGTGGACATTGGGCGGCCATGATGGCCTGACCCTGCCAAGATTGTTGTTGTTGACTGCAGTGGTTTGCTGATGCGACGGCTGCACCAGAGCTACGGCCAGGGCAAGCAAGGCTGCCGCCACTGCGACCGTGGATACAACGTTTGCGTATTTCATAATAGAGCCGAAAACAGGTTATCAATTTAGGGATTTCCTCGAAAATGGCGCAACGTTATGGATGGCATGCATGGATGCACGGTGTGCGTGTATGTATATTCGGTGCAAAAATAGCTAACGTCCAAACGTCCGCGGCCGATATGCGCGTGTGTATGCCTGCAAGGAAAGAAATGCATCTCATTTCATTTCTTCTTCTTCCTGTACATAGTTTTGTTATTTTGTCCTCTGCTGGCCCTCCTGCTATTGTTAAAAACAAGTCCGGAAACTTAGGGTGATGAATATCAGAAAAAAATCTGCAATGCCTGCAATCATCGTTTCAATGATGATTGTTTCAAGCACGCTCTCATTGGCAGCCACCCAAGGGCCAAACTTGGCGGCCGCCCAATCACCACCACCACCGTCGTCGTCATCCCCCGACTTGTTTGCCTTTAAAAAGAGCAATACCCAGACCAACAGCACCGAAGTCTATGTGGTGTCAGGGACTAATCCGCAGCAATTGCTCCTCCAGACGGGCACGGCTCTACCGGAAACAGACGAGACGTACGAGTTTGCAGTAGATGACTGGAATCATGATGGCACAGCTGACGTGGTTGCCATAAAAATGAGCAACACTGGCACGAACAGCACCGAACTCCAGATTCTGGATGGCGCATCCAATTTCACTTCATTCCTCGTACAAACGGGCACTGCATTGCCGGAAACAGACGAGACGTACGACTTTGGATTTGACGACTGGAACAGCGACGGTACGTCCGACCTGGTCGCCATCAAGATGAGCAACACAGAAACCAACAGCACCGAAATACAAGTCCTGAATGGCGCATCCAATTTCACTGCATTTCTGGTTCAAACAGGCACCGCCCTGCCGCAGGCAGGCGAAGAATTTGATTTCGCAGTTGACGACTGGAACAACGACGGCACAGCTGACGTGGTTGCCATAAAAATGAGCAACACTGGCACGAACAGCACCGAAATACAAGTAGTGTCAGGAGCCAATCCGCAAGAATTCCTCGTCCAGACAGGCACAGTACTGCCGCAGGCAGATGAAGAGTTTGATTTTGCAGCAGATGACTGGAACAGCGACGGTACGTCCGACCTGGTTGCCATCAAAATAGGAGATACCGATACCAACAGCACCGAACTGGACATAGTGTCAGGAGCCAGCCCCCTGGAATTCCTCGTACAAACGGGCACGGCTCTACCAGAAACAGACGACACGTACGACTTTGACACGTGGAAGGCGCAACAGCAGTAGTAGTGGATGAGCGAGGGATAGCCGTACATTCCTTCCTTTTTTCTTTCTTTTATTGCGCGTGCCACACGAGTTTTTCTAGTAGTACCTGGCGTCAGGCAGGTTCTCTATTTCTGACATCAGCTCCCAGACCGACTGCGGCCTCTCTTCCTGGCGCAGGCTGAGCATCTTCAGTACCAGCCTGTCCATCTGGGGAGATATGCTTGGATGGAACTTTGACGGCGGCTCGACGGCGGGCCTGCCCATGTGGTTGTCATAGTGCGCCGGCCTCCTGCCGGTCATCATTTCGTACAGCATCACCCCCATCGAGAATATGTCGGCCCTGCCGTCAACATGGTTTTCGGCGGCAAACCATTGCTCGGGCGCGCAGTAGCCCGGGTCGCCCCCGACGTGGCCTATCTCCGCCGTTAGCATCAAAGATTTTCTGTTGATGTCCCTGCCGAGGCCCCAGTCCGTTATCTTGATGGCCGTCCTGTCGCCATCCACGTACATGATGTTGTCTGGCTTTAAATCGCGGTGGTATATGCCCAGGCTGTGGGCCTGCGCAAGCGCGTTGCATACGGGCAGGATTATCGAGTTTATGGACCTGTTCCGCTGGAACACATACCTGTCGCGGAACTTTTCGTCCATGTGCTCCCGAAGCGAGCCCCCGCGCAGGTACTCCATGACGTACCACGGGCTAAAGTCGGGAGGGTCGCCCCCGAGGTTCCACTGGTATATCCTGACCACGCTTGGGTGGTCCAGGGTGGCCAGTATCTTGATCTCGCGCTCAAAGCGCTTCTTGTTTACCACGTCGGCGCTTTTTAGGAGCTTCATTGCGTAGGTGTTGCCGTCGCTCCCCTCTACCTGGTAGACGTTCCCAAAGCCGCCGGACCCGAGGCGTTTTATCATCCTGTACTGCATTTTCAAAAGACCTGCTGCGCGACAACTGTGATACGGCGCTTTCTTGCTATAAAATATTATTATTACTATTATTACGCGCGCTGTGCCGACGCGCGCGGACAAACAAACGCAATAAGACGATTTTTGTATCTGCGCGCCGGACCGTCTTCTTGCCCCTCGGCAGAATGACGGCGGCCGCAGCAGCCTCTCTGTTCTTTCCGGCGGCAGGGAGCACTGCTACTATTACTACTATGTTGTTGTCGTCGTCACAGGAACGGTTCCTGTGACCTGAACACGGTGCGTCATCCACTTTTGGTTGCCCGAAGTATCGGTTATCCTCACAGTGATGTTCTCGTAACTCTCGCTTGGTATCGTCAGGGTAAATGTCCAGCTGGCATACCCGTCAGACGAGGTTGCCAGAGCGTACGTCGTCCCCTTTGTATCTTCCAGGTTCACAGCCCTGACCTCGACCTTTGATATTTCTACGTCGTCAAACGCGGTCCCGGTCACAGTTATGGGGGTGTTCAGCTGAACCGTGTTCCCTGGCGCCGGCGAAATGATGGTTCCGGTCGGTTTAGTGGTGTCTTCTTCCTGAAGTGCGGTGGATGCTTCTGTCGTTGTTGCTGCAAATGATTCCGGAAACAAAAAGTCCCCTGCGAATCCTGCTGCCGCCATTATTGTTGCCGCAAGACCAGCCAACAGACGACGATGATGATTCGTTTTGTTTTCAAGAATTGTTTTGTCGTTGTGCACTTTGCACATACATTATGAGGGTTATTAAAATACAGAAGAGCGGCAGTTATCTGAAAGTAAGCAGTGAGCAGTTACCGGAAATAATTACCTGCTCAACTTTCCAGCAGCTTGTCGGTCTTGGCGGCCATGATAAAGTCGTTCTTGTGCAGGCCGCCTATCGCGTGGGTCCACCACGTGACGGTTACCTTGCCCCATTCTGTCAGCAGCGCAGGATGGTGCCCTTGCTCTTCTGCCAGTGCCCCTACCTTGTTTGTAAATGAAAGCGCTTCTGCAAAATTCTTGAACTTGTAGACCCGCCTGAGGACTTTTATCCCGTCCACGAGGGCTAATTCCCAGTCGGGCACGCCGGGCCGGAGCTCCGCAATCTCCCTTTCTTG
The DNA here is from genome assembly GCF_000698785.1 of Nitrososphaera viennensis EN76. Taxonomy (GTDB): domain Archaea; phylum Thermoproteota; class Nitrososphaeria; order Nitrososphaerales; family Nitrososphaeraceae; genus Nitrososphaera; species Nitrososphaera viennensis. The sequence continues at coordinate 1,530,147 of NZ_CP007536.1, read as the reverse complement.
AAGCACGGGCACATCTCCTCTGCACGCCTCGCATTTTAGCTCATGAAGGCTCATAGCCTCTTGGTACGGCAGAAAAAATATTTACGAGTTATCGTCATGGTTGTAATGTCGCGTTATTTCGGGCGCAAACTCTGGAAGAAACTGCCCTGGCATTGTTGGAGCCAGATGAACCATTTGGAGGACATATATCCCGGACTATTCGGTGGCGGGCCATGGGACCTGGACTATGTTTAAAACAAGATGATAATGGGATCAGTCCTCACCCGTGATTTCCGGCATGGTAAAAAGTTCCAGAATTATCTTCAATACTGACATGTTTGGTGATATATTCTCTGTCTGAATCTGACAGTCAGGGCCGCAGAGTGCAAATAAACCGCAAAAAAACCGAGAGGAGAACAAACCGTGGTTGTAAGAGATGATGACGCTGGGACAAACAATATCGGTAATCGGATAAAGCGGCTATTATCGTCGTCGTCATCATCATCGCCCCAGCCGGCAAAAATTCGCAACCGGCTTATCTTTGTACTTGTTGCAGCGACGCTGGTGGCATCGATTCCTGTAATACTGGTGGTGGGAATCTCCCAAAAGCCAGGTCCGGCTGTGCCAACAACAACTACGACGACAACAACAACGACTACTAGAAACTCTTCCCCGTCAAAAGACAGGTTTGGAATCACCGAGCTGTATCCTACTTCTGCCAGTGGAATGGAGTGGTCGTCAAAATGGGACAACGGGGCGGCGCGGACAATAGTCAATGACGTTGATCCTGAGGATGACTGGTTTGAAACAAAGCACGGCGACGGGACGTACACGATAGACGGCGCAGGCACGCTGACAGCATCCGGCGACTATGTCAGGATGTACGTCCACGACCCTGCCAACGAGCGCGAATGGTCGGAGAACCTGGAGATAACGCTGTACGTCAAGAGAATAAGCGAAACGCAAATCGTCGACTATTCAGGCATGCAGGTGTTTGCGCGCACAAACCACGGCACGAACGGCAACGAAGAGGTGAACCTCTGCGACGACCGCGGCTACGGCGGCCTGGTGAACATCAACGGCCAGTGGTCGTTTGAGAAAGAGACGGCGCACCACCTGGACAATGGCTATGTCGACGTGGCAAGCCAGAGGCCGTCAGGCGAGCTACCGCTGAACACGTGGGTGGGCTTCAAGTACGTGCTGCGCAACATGGACGACAACACCAAGGTAAAGCTGGAGCTGTACCGGGACATGACTGGCGGCTTGAATGGCGGCTCATGGCAGAAAATAACGGAATTCATTGACAACGGCAACAATTTCGGTGCCGGCTACGGCGCATGCAGGCCCGGCGTGGACCCGGCGCTGCCGCTAATACACTCGTTCATAGACGATAGCAGCGAATCAAAAAAGCCAATGCTCTCTGTCTATGTGAGGCACGAATACGGAACGATGGCGTACTCGGGCTTTGACATAAGAGAGATCGACCCGCTTTCATGATGACTGCAGCAGTCTCCTCTGATCTACGGGAGCAAAAAATAGGAGCAGGCGCGAGAGAAATACGCGAATTTCTTTCTGCACTCTCCCTCAGGAGACTGAAATCATGGCTCTTTATTACTCGTTTGTGGATCATTGTAAACGACGAAATAGCATGATTGAAGGCGAGAGCGAAAAAAATAGCGCTGCCATGGACAAAAGACGAGTAGGGATGATGTCTGCGGCCGTGCTATCACTGACGGCCCTCTTGATTTTCGCGGCCATTCAATCATCGCCGTACAGGGCATCTGCCGCAGAGCAGGCGACCAAGATAACTGGCAACAATAATAATAACAACAACGCCGACAAAAGTAGCAGTAGCAGTAACAATAACATCGCTACCGCTACTGCCAAGCTGCGACAGCAGTACTGGCAGGATTTTTTGAAACTGGAAAAAGAATCCTGGCATTACAACTACGGCAAAATGGAAAAGCACAATGTCAAGGCATACCAAAAGTGGTACTGCGCAGACTTGCGCCTGCACGGCTACAAGGATTTCACTCACGCTTGCGACCCGTCATCTTATCCCAAGGGCGAAATGTGGCAGCACGAGCATCTCAGGGACGAGATACTCTGGAACAAGGCCAACCACCAGCCACATCACGAGATAAAGAAGACAGATGAACAGATGAAATATCTGCAAAAACGAGCAGAGATGAGAGATAACATGACCCGGCATGCAGAGGCCGACGACAAGACCTGGCGCCACTATCTGTCGCTGGAAAAGCAAGCCTGGCATTACGACTATGCCAAGACGGAAAAGCAAAACTTCAAGGCATTTCAAAAGTGGTGGGACAGAGGAGGAGCTGACAGGACGCACAAGATGTGGTTTTCAGAGCAGTATGGACGCGAGATACTCTGGGATAAAGCCGCTGGTGCTGACAAGGAGCACCACAACAACATTGTGCCATCAAAGAGCCGCATGCAATCATGGTTCGAAGAAGCGTATCTCCAGCATAAGGCAGAGATAGCGAAAAACAAGTGCGTGAACCCCTGGGAGAGGACGCCCGGTAATGCGGCGCCATCGTGGTCGGCGTGCCTGGGTGCAAAGGGTCCTTACGCGCGTCAAAGCATGTGAGACAGCAAAAGGCCGGAATAAAGTAGTAGCTTTGTTGCATGAAAAACCTGTTTTCGCGGTGTATTATTGTTCTGCAATCAGAGGTGATGGCACCTTTAGCGTAAAATTCAATGCTTGGATTCTATAGAGTAGGTCTGCACCACGCTTTTAGTCCAAGAAAGGAAACGCAAGACGCGCCTGTACAAATGAAATGTGGCAAAAAAAGCCGGATGTTGTCAGCCAGGAATAGCTCGGCAGCAGTAGCAGCGGCTGTTGCAGCCCTGCTGCTCGTCTCTGGCATGGTCTCTGTTCCAATCTCTTCTGCCAATGCTTCCATTGCCGCAGCGCCTGCACAGGAGGAACAAGCCTGCAATTGCGTCATCTTTAGGCTTGATGACATTCAGGATGAGTGGATGAACTCGGTCCAGGTTGCACTCATGGATTATTTCATTGAAAAGAATGAAAAACTCAACGTCGGGGCGATAATGAACATTGTGGGAAACGATTCATCCGTGGTTGACAAAGTAAGGGCAGGCCTCTCGTCTGGCACGTTCGAGCTTGCAAGCCACGCGTGGGACCACGTCGACTACAAGACCCTGACTCTTCAGGAGCAGCGCGCCACGCTGCAGCGGGCCAACCAAAAGATGGTCGCGCTCTGGGGGACAAGCGCAGTAGTCTTTATCCCGCCGTACAACTCCTATAACGAAGACACTCTTGCCGCACTGGAAGCGCTCGACATGAAGATCATAAGCGCGGAATTCGACGAAGAGCTTTTGAGCGTCTACGACCCTGACGACCCTGACAGCCCAAACAACAAGGTCTACAAGGCAATGCCTGGCTCTGACATTTCAGACTCGCATGGCGTCTACCACCTCCCGCAGGTGGTGGGCTTTTACACCTACGATTCCGAACCGCCGACAAAGACATCGATGAATACTATGACAAGCAGCATCGACGAGGCAATATCATCCTACGGGTATGCAGTGGTGACATTGCACCCTGAAGACTTTGCAATCAAGGACTCAAACCAGAACCCGACAAACCAGGTTTCAAGCAGCGAACTGGCCGACCTGGATGCGCTCATCGACGACATTCGCGCCAAGGGATACACGATAAAGACCTATTCTGAAGTCGCAGGCATTTCTTCTTCTGACTAGGACGTTTTTACCCACGCGTTGTTGTTGATGATGTGATATCAATTTCGACTAGCCGTGCCAATGCGCTTTATCATGGCCGCCAGCACTTCCTTGGACCTTAGCGCGCTCTTTCTCGTGCCGTCTTCTATCACGATGGCGCTTGCCAGGTTCCTTCCAATGGCGGCCGACAGGCTGTTCTCGAAATGCACCCTGCCCGTGCCTATCGTCCTGTGGTCGTCTATCCTGCCGTTCGTGTCGACTGCGTGAAAGTGGATAGGCTCCGACACCCCTTCAAGGTCCAGGTCTTTTCCTGTCCTGATCAGGTGGTGCGCCGTGTCTATGCCGCGGATGACGTTGACGAAATTCCCCCTCCCGTACGGGACGAGGTCATAGTCAATGGCATCCGAGTAATGCTCCTCAAACACGATCTCGATGGGCCTGCCGCCGTCTACTTTCTTGTCGGCCGCGTACTTCGCTATCTCTTCCAGCGAGCGCATAAAGTTCGCCTGGACCTCTTCTTTTTTCCACCGGCGGTACGCCCTTAGCGCGGGAGCAAGGACGCCGTACACCTTGACAACGTTGGAGCCTACCAGGTATCCTGCCCTGTTGGCGCGCTCGGCCTTTAGGGAAAAGAAGGCAGGCAGGTCGCTAAAGCTGTGCAGGACCATCCTCGGGATGCCGGCAGCCTCCATGTAATCGAGCGTCTTTAGCGTGTATTCTACTGCCTTCTTCCTCTCGGCCCTGTCCGGCGAGTCGATGCTGGGCCTGTGCAAGGTCTTGTGGAGGGAGTTGTGCATGTGCTTGTCCGCGCTGAATTCCCTCAGCATGGCAAGGCAGTTTGGCTTTGCCGCAACAGAGCAGTGAAGGTGGTCTTCGCTGTGCTCCACCCCTGAAAATCCGTCCTCGTGCGCAAGCTGGGTAGCCTGCAGGGCGCCGGCGACAGTCACGTACGGCGCAACAGAGGTTACAATCCGGGGCTGCAGCATGGTGGTGAACGGGTCCCCTGTTCATGATGTCAGCGGGCAATAATAAGTAATGGCAGGATCAAGGCGGTTGCGCGCGCACACACACGTGCGCGCATGGACAACCTGGCTGTTGGTAGCCGCAGGAAAAACCTTGAATATTGTACTGTTGATTGATTGCTGGAGAAAAGAGGTACACGCAAGTTCGATATGGTCGAAGAAGCCACTCCCGGAAAATGCAAGGAATGCCATGCTGAACTCCCGTCTAATGCTAGATTCTGCCCCAATTGCGGGGCCCAGGTAGGGATTGAAAAGGACGTCTACAACGTCTCTGGCGAAGGCTTGGTCGGCAAAGTCAAGGAAATAATCAACGATGCCCAGGTCAAGAGAATCAACATAAAAGATGAGAAAGGCAAGCTGCTCTTGTCCATCCCTGTCACATGGGGAGCGGCCGGGGCGGTTGCGGTGCTCGCGCTGGCGCCATGGCTGGCCGCGCTGGGCGTAATAGCAGGAATAGTGACCAAATGCACCATAGAAGTCGAGAAGGCCAAGGCAAATCCGTAGCTTTTCTCTCGCCCCCTCTCTCTCGCCTTCTCTTTCTAGTTTTTCTTACTCCAGCAGCAGACTGCAATGAGTGAGCGTCTGACCTATTGTCGAAGAAGAGTATGGTAAAAGGTTCCAGTATTATCTTCAATAATGACACGTTTGTAGATATACCTTGCCTGTACCTGATAACCGGCTGCCTTGTATGTGCGTACGCGCGCACACACACGTGCGTGTACGTGTGCGCGTAAGAGCACACATGAACAGCAAATTCAAGGAGAAAAAAGTTGACTGTAGGAGATGCCGATGCAAGTAACAGCATGGGCGATCGCATAAAGCGATCCTTATTGTCACTGCTGCAGTCGCCGAACACTCGCAAGCGGCTCGTCTTTGTCATCATCATCATTATTGCTGCGGCGCTGCTGGCACTGGCTCTGGTACTGGTAATTTTGCTTCAGGCTGTGCCGCCAACGGCAACTGATCTCTTGTCGCCAAAGGACAGGTTTGGAATCACACGGCTGTACCCCACTTCTCCCGGGGGCATTGAATGGTCGTCAAAATGGGACAACGGGGCGGCGCGGACAATAGTCAATGACGTTGATCCTGAGGATGACTGGTTTGAAACAAAGCACGGCGACGGGACGTACACGATAGACGGCGCAGGCACGCTGACAGCATCCGGCGACTATGTCAGGATGTACGTCCACGACCCTGCCAACGAGCGCGAATGGTCGGAGAACCTGGAGATAACGCTGTACGTCAAGAGGATCGACGAAACAGAGATCGTCGACTATTCAGGCATGCAGGTGTTTGCGCGCACAAACCACGGGACAGAGGGCAGGGAGAATGTCAATTACTGCGACGACCGCGGCTACGGCGGCCTGGTGAACATCAACGGCGGATGGGCCTTTGAAAAAGAGACTGCGCACCACCTAGACGACGGCTACACCCGCGCGGCAGGGCAAAGGCCGTCAGGCGAGCTACCGCTGAACACGTGGGTGGGCTTCAAGTACGTGCTGCGCAACATGGACGACAACACCAAGGTAAAGCTGGAGCTGTACCGGGACATGACTGGCGGCTTGAATGGCGGCTCATGGCAGAAAATAACGGAATTCATTGACAACGGCAACAATTTCGGCGTTGACCGGGGCGCATGCAGGCCTGGCGTGGACCCGGCGCTGCCGCTAATACACTCGTTCATAGATGATAGCAGCGAGACAGGAAAACCCATGCTTACAGTCTATGTAAGGCACGAATACGGAACGATGGCGTACTCTGACTTTAGCATAAGAGAGATCACTCCCCTTCCGTGACTGCCGCGGCCGTGGCGAGCCTGCAAGTTATGGACCTGCGCATGCATACACGCATACGCGCTATATGGGCTGCTGTTGCTGCTACGCCGGCTTGAGCTCTACAATCAAGCCGTCGTCCCACCGGTATTTGGCATTCATCAATTTTGCGACTTCCACCGCCAGCCCGGGCTCATCTTCCTGCCTGACGGTCCTTGCAGTCCCCTCGAATTTCTTGTCGTTGACGCTGAAGAAAACGCCGGGGTCGTGCATGATGTTCTGGACCCAGTGGGAGCGTTCCCTGCGCTCTGACATTATGTAATATTTGCCTTCATGCTCGACAAACCAGATTTCTATCTGGTGCTTTTTGCCAGTCTTCCACCCCCTGGTGTCCAGGTACAGGAATTGTGGCTGGTTGTCGGCAGCAGCAGAAGAAAAAGCCACCACGCCTGCTCAGTATCTTGTACACACGTGCATCTTGCTCTTTCGTTTTTCGGCAAATGCCCTGGCCGGCGCGCTTTGGTGGCTTTTGCTACTGCGTTTCGCAGCCGGATGCCGAATCTGGGTCATGCTGCTGGGCCTGTTCGCAGTCAGATTGGCTGTCAAAGCACACATCGACGGTGCGTGTCTTGCCGGTGAATGGGTTAGTGACGGCGGCGCTGTAGCAATATCGACCTTGTCCATTATCGCCACCATTGCTATCTTGCCCATCTCTCTCACCATCGCTTCCCGAGCCCTGTCCTCCTCCCTCGCTGCCGCTGCCACTATTGCCGCTACCCCCACCGCCATCGCTTCCCGAGCCCTGTACCTGTATCTGTACTTGCGTGTTGCCAACCTCTACTGCACGTGCTGTCTGAATGTTCAACATGTACCCAACTGCTGCCGTCGCTCCGAGCAATATCGCAGATATTAATGCGACAGCAGCCAGCCTTGACGAAGTGTCGTTCCTCACATTCGTCAAATATCTGATTTTACTATTTAATTAAAGTGCAAATTCCCGCTATATCTATACTATATTGGAGGGTATGAGAATGTCTTTCGCTGATTCTGACCCGGATTGGGAGGCTCTGCTGCAACTACTGCTAATACCGTGATTGACCGTCAGGATCCCTTGTGCACACGCATACCAATCGTGCATATATCGGCGCCAGCCGTGGATCTTGGACGTCATGATATTAAACAGGTACGAATAATAGAGATCATCATCTGTGTCCTGTCCGGCAACTGTTTTAGATAATTATTGCCGTACCCAAGGTGGTTGCGAGGGAAAAATGGTAGTTGCTGATGATAATGATGCCGCTCTTCATCTAAAAAATATCTGCAGGCAGATACTCTTGGCTGACAGTTCTATCCGGTTTGCGGGAATTGCAAACAAGATGGGCAAAATGGTTGCCTCCGAGTTTCGAGAAGGGGTGAAACCTCTCTTGACCGACGAGGAGGTGGAAGGCTCTGCAGTCAAGTCTGTCCTTCGCATGAAGACCCGTGAAGATTATGAATCAAGACTTGGCAGGGCCGTATACACGTTCACCCTGTACGAGAAAGTGAAAAGGGCTTCAATCCCGTTGATGCACGGTGATTATGCCCTCCTGCTCATGTCCTTTGATAACTATGCCCGCCACGAAGAAATAATACTGGGCAAGGTGCTGCCCTTGTTGAAAAAGCACAGGCTCATCTCTTCTTCAGAATAAGAAAAAAATGCGCCAGCACACATATCTTTTGCAGAATATAGTAGTTCTTTTATCTATGTACGACATGGATACCACCTATCTTGCATGTCCCGCCGCACACACGCGCGCGCACACACACGCATCACCCAAGCACAGTCGTTTTTTCCCAATTATGCACGGCCGTGCTCAAATTATGCAATTATGCACGCTTGAAAAATGGAACTATGCATGTTGTTCATTCCAGGTCGATGAAAATGTTTCCCGGCCTGCCGTTTGCCCGCAGCCCGATCCTCAGCTTTCCATCGCCGTACTCTATGTCGCCGATGCTGTCCTTGAACCCGCGGGAGGCAAGATGAATCCGGCTTGATTTCAAGTTAATCGCGTACGTCCCGCTGTCGCTTTCCGTGGCAGAGACGAACCTGACCATCTTTTCATTGACGAGCTCGACCAGCTCCCTGCAGACCGGCTTGACTATCTCCCACGCTTGCGCTTCTGAAAGCTCTTTTGGCATTTCTTACGGTTCGTCATTGGAACCCGAATAAATATTAATTATCATCGAGATTGCAAGCAGGCGCGCGATTCTGCCACTGTGCGCGACCCTGACGGCATAACCGTGAAACTGTACTGCAGATAATAATAAGAATCAGTACGCGCGGGAGGAGACGATATTCTGCTTTGTTCTCTTTTTCACGCGCAACGGCAGCTTGCAGCACGGGCACCGGCACCCGTCGTCCCACTTTATGTAAATGTCGCAGGACGAGCACCGCTTGTAGCCGAGGCTGTACACCGAGTTCTTGCCTCCGCCAATCGTCTCCAGCCGGGCGCAAAGCCCCCTGCAGCCAAGGACCAACTGCTGCATCTAGGCCAGAATGATACTTATGCATCAGGTACGCATTGCAAGCGCCTGCAAGCGTTTCAGCATCGTTATTATAGTTCAAACGCGGAAAAACTCTGTAATAGTCCCCATGACAGATGATTCCAAAAAAACAGTCACTATGACGTTCCGCATCGAAGAAGGCGTCATGGGCAAGCTCCGGTCCGAGTCTGACAAGAGGGAAGTCAGCCTCAACACGCTTGTCAACCAGATACTTAAGCGCTTTGTCGAGTGGGACGTGTACGAGCCAAAGGTCGGCATGATACCGATCGCAAGGCCCCTGGTGCACACGCTCTTTGAAAGCATGGACAGGGAGGAAATACTGGAGATGGCGCAAAAGATTGGCAAGGGCGTGGTTCACGACATCGCGCTTTTCATGAAGACTAGGATGGACCTCTCGTCGTTCCTGTCGTGGCTTGAGACCCGGATGAAGAGCTCGTCAATCGAGTTTTCCCACAGCGAAAACGAGGGCCGGCACGTCTTTGTGATGAAGCACGACCTCGGATACAACTGGTCGCTCTACCACAAGACGCTCCTGGAGCAGATATTCAACGAGATCCTGAACAGGCGCGTAGACATCATGGTGTCAAACACCATGCTCACGCTCACAGTCGACGAATAGCGAAAGCAAGCAAGTCAGGACACGGAATCATAGGCGGATATTTTTGGCGGCCTTGCCATGAACGCAAGCGCCTCCGTGTGGAGCTTGGCGTGCTCGGATGTCGTGTGCATCTTGGCAAACGCCTCCTTGCTTTCCATGATGACCATTATCCGGTGCTGGCTCCCATTGGGCGACTTTAGCAGCTTTCTTGCTATAAAGCCGTCCTGCCTTGCAAGGACGCGGTTTGACTGCAAAAACCACTTCTTGAACTCCTCCTCCTTTCCTTTTTTCAGCTCAATGTCCGCTATTGCCACGAATACCATGCCCTCCAGGAGGGCGCGCTTTTCCACCAGCTGGTCCGCCAACGCCATCACATCTTTTCCGCCCCTATTAAAACAAGAGTCTGCATTGCAAGCGCCGGCAAGCAGGCGCGCCTGCGGCCGGCTGCAAAAGGTTGCAGGCGATTATAGTACGGAGGCGGGCTTGCTGTGTATACGGCCTGCCTATATGCAAAACCAGAGAAATTTTTCCTATGCCAAGTGAAAACAACAATAATGATGGTAGGGGAGGGAAAAAGCTTCTTGCTCTTGCAGTCGTGGCCGCGGTTGCTTCAAGCGTTGTGGCCGGCTCGCTCTTCTTCCTTGCGCCTGAAGGCCGGGCGGCAGGAGGAGGAGCAGCGGCAGCGGCGGCAGACAGCAACAATAATAATGCTAATGCTAAAAAAGAGGTCACGCTCGTGGCCGAAGAAGCCGAGATCGAGATAGCGCCCGGCGAGCGCGTTAAAGCGTGGACGTTCAACGGCACGATGCCCGGGCCGACCCTCAGGTTCACCGAGGGCGACAACGTCACCATACATTTCATAAACAAGACGCCCCTTGCGCACACGCTCCACCTGCACGGGAACCACGACGACGAAAGCGACGGGGTCCACCCGCAGTTGCTCCCCGGGGAGGCTTACAACTACACTTTCGTGGCCGACCCCGCCGGCGCGCTGATGTACCACTGCCACGCGTACCCGACGTCGCTCCACATCAGGATGGGCATGTACGGCGCGCTGATAGTAGACCCCAAAGATGACAGCAACAGCAAGCCCGAGCCGGCAAGAGAGTTTGTGATAGTGATGGGCGAGTTTGACCCGGAAGACCAGGAGAGCTTTGTGCCCAGGTACTATCTCGTAAACGGCTACGCGGACCAGTACATGGGCGAAGACAACAACATGCTGCACGTCAGGCAGGGCGAGCTTATCAGGATGTACGTCATCAACATGGGCACCACCATCCCGTACTCGTTCCACCTTCACAGCACCATCTTCAAGGCGTACCCGTCGGGGCTCTGGTCCAACGACCCGATAGACGCCCAGACGGTCGAAATAGGGCCGGGAAACGCCGCCATAGTCGAGGCGACGTGGAAGTGGCCCGGGACGTACCTCTTCCACAGCCACGGCCTGCAGGAAGAGCGGGGCAACATGGGCGAGATAATGGTCGAGCCGTCGCAGGGGCCGTACCGGGCAGAGTCGATGATAGGCTGGCAGCACGAGCTGATTGAAAAGCTGCAAAAGCCGGAGGTGACAGAGTACACCGGCGGTGCAAACAACGCCACCGCCCCGGCAAGCTCCTCCTCTTCCCCCCATCATGGCGCAGGCCCGCAGGTGGCAATCGTGGCAGGCTCGTGGGACAACAAACAAAAAGAGAACTATGCCCCGCGCGAAATCTCTGTCAATGCAGGATCGGAAGTGACCTGGGTAAACCAGGACACCATAGTGCACACGGTCACCGACAGGCAGGGGGCTTTTGACTCGTCGCTGATAGGGGCAGGCGGCTCGTGGACGCACAAATTCGACAGCGCAGGCAGGCACGACTATTACTGCGCGCTGCATCCGTGGATGGAGGGAAGCCTGACTGTGGAGTAGCAGCGATGGATCATTTTTTCTTCTTCATCCACTCCCTTTCTTCCAGGTACTCGACCAGCCTCAACAACTCCTGCACCCTTGCGCTCCCTCCCACGTCGATCCTGCACGCCTCATAGTGGCGCAGGATCTGCCTGTCCTCCTCGCTTGATATGCTCCTCATTTCTTCGACCATTTCAAAAAATTTCTCTTCCTTGCCGGTGTGGTCCGTGACAAACGCCGCGTACGTCTTTAAGAACCGCGCGACGGGCTCCCTGCCGTCAACAACCCCGCTCTTCCACTTTTTCAGGCTGCGGAGCATCATCCCTGCGACCCTGCGCCCGAACTCGTGCTCTATCTTGAACTTGCGCACCTCCTCCGCGTAGTCGCCACTCTTGCGCTCGTTTGCCGGAAAGTAGGCCTTTTCCTCCTTGCCGTGGTGGAACGCGTCCACAAACTCTTCGATGACGACGGAGATTATCTCGATTTCCTCAAGCGGGATGTCGTCGCCGGCGTACAGCCTGTCGGAGCATTTCTGCGCAATGTCGCGTATGCGCCTGACAGTGGCGTGGTCCTGCACGAGCTCCCGGGTGCTCATCGCCGCGGGAAAAAGTGTGCAGGCGCCTCTATTATAATATCTCTCGTACGCTTAAACGCTCAAATACCATTGTACCCCGCTATAACCCAGAGATGGCAGCGACTGAACTGGACGATGGCAGTCATGAGGTGGTTTACCTTGACTGGAACAACGCCCTGGACGTGCTTGAAAAGGCCTACAAGGCCGGGCTCTTTGTGCTAATCATCGGCCCCAAGGGGACCGGCAAGACCACGCTTGTGCGCAAGTTCGCCTCGGCGATGAAAAAAGAGCTTTATTCCGTGAACTTTTCGCTCAGAACGAGGGAATCGCACCTTGTCGGCACGAGGACGATTGACAAGGGGGAGATAAGCTTTGTCGAAGGCGTGCTGGTAAAATCGATGAAGGAAGGAACGATGCTGTACCTCGACGAGCTAAACGCAGCAGAAGCGGACGTCCTCCTGCGCCTTGACGAGGCCCTCGACGACAGGCGCCAGCTGGTGCTCAAGGAGGCCGAGGGCCAGCTCGTAAAGGCGTCGCCGGACTGGTTCGTGATTGCGACGATAAACCCGCTTTCGCACGTGGGGACAAAGGAACTGCCGCCGCAGCTCTTGAGCAGGTTCCCGGTGAGGATGAGGCTTGACTACCCGCCGGAGGACTTGGAGCTGGAGATAGTAAAGAGGCACGTCAAGATGGACGACGGCAGGATGCGCGACGTCAAGCACGCTATACAGCTCGCCAGGAGCCTGCGCGACGCCGCGGCCGTGGAAGAGCTGTATTACAGCCCGTCGCTCAGGGAGACCATAGCGTTTGCCAAGATGCTAAACGCCGGGCTTTCAGGCAGGCAGGCTGCCGAAGTCGTGTACGCAAACGCGTACGACCAGTGGGGCCAGGTGGAATACCAGAAGGTCCTGGACATGATAACCTCGATCTTTGGCGACAAGTGACGACAAAACAATGTCCAAGCTTGAAAAAGCCGTGATGCGAAACGACGTCCTCCTGGACATCGCCACGTTCCTTGCCCGCAGGTGGTCAGGAAATGACAGGACAATAATCACGCTTGCGCCGGACAGGCCGCCGGCGACCAAGCCGGACAAGAGCCAGGTGACGCTACCGGCGCTTGCCTACTACGTCGGCACGGACTTTCAAAGATACAGGCAGTGGCGCGTCGCCCTCTGGTACGAGTCGATGCGCATGCGCCATTCAAGCAAGGTGCTGTCAAACGAGCACGCTTTTGGCTTTCTCTTGAACACGCTAGAGACAAAGCGCGTCGAGATACTGGGCCTCCGCGACTGGGAGGGCATGGAAAACGAGCTGATATTTTACGAGGGTATATCGTGGCAGTCCCGGCAGCTTTTGAACACCATCTACGGCCGGTACAAGATTGCAGAGGCGTTCTCGCAGTATTTCCTGACAGGCTATGTAAAGGGCGAGCTTTTCGGGGGCGAGCTTGAGAAGGTGCAGAAAGCCGTCGAGTTTGCCAACGAGGTGGTGAAGGAGGCGCTTGACAACAACTATGGCACCGAGTGGGTCGAGCAGCAGATCCCAAAACTGATAAAGATGCTGGAGCTTGACCCGCTTGTCTCCATACCCGTCCTTGCGCCCCGCACCAGGATGGGCGCGTCGCTGACGCAGCAGGACGTGCTGAAGCAGATAGAGAAGGTCGTCAGGACGAAAAAGAGGGAAAAGGATTCCGAGGAAAAGTCCAAAGAGATCTACGAGGGAAGCGACGTGCTGCACGAGTTCGAGGCGCTCGTCAAGGAGAGCAAGAAGACCGAGAACAAGGGCTACGACAGCCTGGAGAACTTTGGCCTGAGCGTGCCGGACAGGATGGACGTGGACGAGACGCAAATCTACGACCTCGACCTCATACAGAAGGTCAAGGCCGCGTTCAGGGAGTGGAAGACAGGCTGGGTCGAGCGCCATGACGAGACAGGCGAGGAGCTTGACATCGAGACTATTGTGGAATCGCTGCCAAAGCCCTTCCTCTCTGACGTGAAACTGTCGATAAAGTCCAAGGTCGTCCTGCTCCTGGACCATTCAAGCAGCATAGCCGACGTGGAGACTGAATACAAGCAGGCCACGGTTGCACTCTGCGAGGCACTCAGCTACCTTGGCGTGAAGTTTGCCGTGTACGCGTTTTCCACCGAGAACCGGCAGGTAAAGTGCTGGGTGGTCAAGCCGCCAACGGTCAAGTGGTCGCTCGTGTGCGCCCGCCGGCTCGCGCAGATAAAGGCGGTTGGTGGGACGCCGCTTGCAGAGGTCTACGGGCTCCTGCAGCCGGTGCTCAAGTCGTTCAAGCCGGACATATTCGTGACCCTGACCGACGGCGAGCCGTCCGACTTTGACGCCGTGAGGGCGATGGTGCTTTCCTACCGCAAGGTCGGGATAAAGATGGTGGCAATAGGGGTCGGGCGCAACCTCAACGACGCGGTGGGAATCGGCCAGAACCTGAAATACCTGAACTATGAAAAGGCCCTGTCGGTCAGCCGGCTCCAGGACATGCCGAAAAAAGTGATAAAGCTCTTGCGCGCCTAGAGCGACAGTTTCGGGTTTTCCTTCTTTACCTTCTCCCAGTCTGCAAGAAACGCGGCAAGCCCCTTGTCGGTGAGCGGGTGGGCCATCATCTTGCCGAGTATGTCGGGGGGCAGCGTGACTACGTGGGCACCAACCTTGCCTGCCTCCACCACGTGCATCGGGTGGCGCACGCTTGCGACGAGCACGTTTGTGGTGAACTTGTAGTTGTTAAAGATCTGCACTATCTCCCGTATCAGGGTCATGCCGTCCTGCCCCGCGTCGTCCAGCCTGCCTATGAACGGGCTGACGTACGACGCGCCCGCCTTTGCAGCAAGGACTGCCTGGTTTGCGGAGAAGACCAGCGTGACATTTGTCTCTATTCCTTCCTCACTGAGCTTCTTGACCGCCTTCATGCCGTCAGGGAGCATCGGTATCTTGACTACGACGTTTCTGCCGTATTTTTTCAGCCTGTGCGCCTCTTCCATCATGCTGTCGTACGTCGTCCCGACGACCTCGAGGCTCACCGGGCCCTTGACAATGCGCACGATCTCGTGCATGATGTCGGCCGGGTTTCCCTTCTCCTTTGACAGAAGCGTCGGGTTGGTGGTGACCCCGTCGACCAGGCCCATGTCGTTGTACTTTTTTATCGAGTCGAGGTTGGCCGTGTCAAGAAAGATCTTCATCTTATTTTTTCATCCTGCTCCTTGCTTCAACTACCGCCTTTGCTATTTCTGTTGCGGTCAGGCCGTACTGCTCCAGGAGCGTGTCGACCTCCTCGTCCCTTGCCGACTCGCCAAACGTGTCGCGCACGCCGACGCGCTTTATCGGCACCGGATAAGTTTCTCCTGCCGCCTCTGAAACAGCCGCACCGAGGCCTCCGATGATGTTGTGCTCTTCGGCGGTGGCAATAGCGCCGGTTTCCTTGGCGCACTTTGCCACGAGGTCAAAATCGACCGGCTTTATCGTGAACATGTCGACCACCCTTGCAGAGATGCCCTCCTCGCGCTTTAGGAGATTTGCGGCTTCAAGCGCCTTTCCGACCATCAGGCCGCACGCAACTATCGTCGCGTCAGAGCCGTCCACAAGCACGTTGCCCCTGCCGACCCTGAACTGGTCGGCCGGGGTCGACTCTGCATAAACAAGCTCTGTGGTCGGCCTTGCAAGGCGCATGTAAAAGGGGCCCGGAGTGTCGACCATCGCCTTTATCAGGTGCCTGACTGCGACCGCGTCCGCGGGAACCATGACGCGCATGTTTGGCATGGCGCGAGTCGTGCTCAGGTCTTCAATCTGCTGATGCGACGCGCCGTCCGGGCCTACTGTCAGGCCGCCGTGCGACACGACCAGCTTGACGTCAAGGGCGGGATAGCATATCGTGTTTCGGATCTGGTCGACCGCCCTTCCAGGGATAAAAGCCGCATAGGTGCTTGCAAACGCCACCTTGCCTGCAATTGCCAGGCCGGCGGCGATCGAGACGAGGTTTGCCTCTGCGATCCCGACGTTGAACATGCGCTCCGGGTACTTGTCGCCAAATTTCTTGGTCTTGAGCGAGTCGGTGGTGTCCCCTCCGACGCAGACGATGCGCGAGTCGGTCTTGCCAAGCTCCACGAGGGCATCGCCGTACGCGCCCCTCATGTCTGCCGTCTTTTTCTCGCTACTTAATAGCATGAAGCTCTGCCTCTATCCCAAGTTCAGAAGCGTACGGAATCAATATATGTTTACGCGCCTTCATCCAGTCGCCCCTTATCCCGATGCGCGTCGCATGGTCGAGAAGTTTCTTCTCAAGCGCGACTGCCGCCTTGTGGCGCAGCTGTATCACCGCCGTGTGCACGTCGACGTTGCCGTAGACTGCGTTGCCGGCGACAAATATGCGCGCGCCGGCGTCGTACACCTGCGGCAGTGTTGTCGAGTCGATACCTCCGTCGGCCTCTATGTAGCCTTTAAAGCCGTGCTCGCGAAGCTTTTTGTTGACTGCGACCATCTTTGGAAGCACCTCTGGCATGAATTTCTGGCCTGCAAAGCCGGGGTTGACCGACATGACTATCACGACGTCGACGTTTGAAATGTGTGGGTACAGCCATTCTGGTATGTCTGTCTTGGGGTTTATCGCGATTCCGGGGCTGATGCCTGCCGCCAGGCACCTGTCCTGTATCTGCACAAACTCGTCCTCGTTGCACGCCTCTGCGTGGACCGTGATGACGTCGCAGCGCGCGTCGATGTACTCGTCAATGTGTGCGAGAGGGTTTTCTATCATCAGGTGCGCGTCAAAGGGAAGCACGGTAACGCGCCTCAGGCGCTTTATCGTGTCGGCAAGGAACGTCGTGTTCGGGACGAACTTGCCGTCCATGACGTCGAGGTGTATCATCTCCACGCCCTCGCGCTCGACCTTGCGTATCTTGTCCTCATAGTTTTCCTTCTCGCCGGCGATTATGGAGGGCGCGATGAAGTACTCGCTTTCCAGCTCCTCAAGGAGCACTGGCGTCTGCTTTTTCGACGGCGCCTTTCCGTGCCACTGCGGGTTGTTTGCCATGTGGCGTATCCCGTTTCCCTTGACCGTGTTTGCGACTATCATCACGGGCTTGTCCTTTACCTGAGACGCCCTGTTCAGCGCGTCCACCAACTGCTCCACGCGGTGGCCGTCTACTTCAAACACCTGCCAGTTGAACGCCTCCCACTTGTTCTTTGCCGGGTCAAGGGGCATGATGTCCTCGGTAAAGCCGTCCTGCTGGATGCGGTTTCGGTCAAGCACCGCTACCAGGTTGTCAAGCTTGAATTTTGCAGCCGCCATCGAGGCCTCCCATATCTGGCCCTCGTTTGACTCGCCGTCGCCTATCATGACATAGACGCGGTTTTTCTTGCCGTCCAGCTTGCTTGCAAGCGCGATGCCGACACCGACCGAGAGCCCGATGCCCTCCGATCCGCCGGAATACTCTACGCCGGGCACGCTGTGGTCCTTCTGGCGCCCCGAGTAGCGCACGGGGTGGCCCTGGAGGCGCGATCCCAGCTTGCGCAGCGTTTTCAGTTCTTCCGGCGGGAAATAGCCTGCCACCGCAAGGGTCGAGTAATAGCCGGGCGCAGAATGAGCCTTTGAATTGATGAAGTAGTCGCGCTCCTGCCACGCCGGGTCTTTCGGGTCATGCCTCATCCTGCGGAAGTAGAGCGTGCTCATTATCTCTGCGGCCGAAAACGACGCGCCGGGGTGGCCCGAGCCGGCCTCCGCGATCCCCTGGATGGCCCACATGCGGACCTCGCGTACCTTTCTCTTCAGCTCCAGATAGCGCATGTCAAATCCCATTATTGTCATTGTCACCCTGCCAGCAACAGCCCAAGCGGCAGCTGAAACCAGTCTTCGAGGAAATAAAAACATAGCTCCGTGCGCCTCTACACTACTACTACCTAAAAAAAGGCTATAACGCCGGCGGTACAAGGTACCTTGTCGCTTGTCGCTGTCATCGACGTTTGCAAGGCCGCTACTCATATACGACGACAAGTGCTACTCGTGCACCAAGTTCGCCAGGACCGCCAGCGCCCTCTCAAGGGGCTGGATACGCACCGCAGGCCACTACCACTCGGAGGAGGCCAAGAGGGCCAGGGAGATGATATTCCCAAAAGGCTATGACGCTACCCGCATGTTCTGGCTCGTCAACAGGTCAGGCGCGCACGGGGCCCGCTCGGGACTGCCGCCGCTGGCAAGAGAGATAGTTGCAGGATGGTTCCGGGGAGGCAGAAAAAACATAGACATGTTGTCTGCACCTGCCTGCGAGTACGACGGCACCCCGTTGATGTCGTGCTACACGCCGACCAACGTCTTCAAGCGCCTGGCAAGGATGCTGTCGCACGGCGCGACCTTTCCCTTCGCCTCCTCCTCATAGTCATCATATTATTAAAATAGCGACGGGGCGCAACACAACCTCATGGTCCAGATCAGGGTAGAAAAGGCCAAGATCGATCAAAAGCAGACGTCGCTTCTGGTTATCGGCGTGTTTGAAGGCGAGCAGGATTTCTCGCAGTCCAAAGAGCTTGACCCGTCCGTTTTGACGTACATAAAAGAGGCGCTTGAGAACAAGGATTTCCGCGGGACTTTTGGCTCCAGCATGGTTGCGTACACGCTGGGCAAGGGCCCGATGAAAAAGATTATGCTCCTTGGCCTTGGCAAGCGGGACAAGTTCACCGACGAGATGGCAAGGATATGCGCCGGCAAGGCGGCCCACCGTGCAAGGGACCTTGGCACAAAGGAATTTTCTATACTGCAGTTCTCAAACCTCGACGAGGGGCTCGTGGAGGCGATGACGGAGGGCATCGCGCTTGCGCTATACACCTTTGACAAGTACAAGGCGCAGGACAAGGACGCCGTCCGCGTTGAAGAAGTCACGATCCTGATAAACTCTGACTCGCCGCGCTTTTCCATGATAGCCGAGCGCGCAAGCCACGTCGCAGACGCCGTCAACTTTGCACGCGACCTCGGCAACCTGCCCCCGAACGACTGCCCGCCGGCGCACCTTGCGTCGGTGGCGCTTTCTCTGGCAGCCGAATATGGCATGAAGGCCCGCGTCATCGACCGGTACGAGCTTGAGAACATGAACATGGGGGGAATCGTGGCGGTGGGCAAGGGGAGCAACAACCCGCCCAAACTGATAATCCTCGAATACAACGGCGCCACAGCAAGCGACGCCAAGCCCTACCTGCTTGTGGGAAAGGCAGTCACGTTTGACACGGGCGGCATATCGCTCAAGCCGGGAGACAAGATGGACGAGATGAAGTTTGACAAGTGCGGCGGCTGCAACGTGCTTGCGATACTGCGCGCCGTTGCCTCGCTGAAACTTGCGGTAAACGTGGTCGGCATCGTGCCGTCGGTGGAAAACATGCCGTCAAGCACGGCGTACAGGCCCGGCGACATTATCAGGATGTACAACGGCAAGACAGTCGAAGTGCTCAATACCGACGCCGAGGGGCGCATGATCCTTGCAGATGCGCTGGCGTACGGCATTTCCACCTACAGCCCAAAGGCAGTCATCGACATGGCCACGCTAACTGGCGCAGCCATAATCGCGCTTGGCGCCAACGTCGCGGCGCTTGTCGGCAACAACAAGCAGCTGACCGACAGGGTGCGCAGGATGGCAGAGAAGGCCGGCGAGCGGGTGTGGGACTTGCCGCTGTACGACGAGTTCCACGAGCAGATAAAAAGCTCGTACGCTGACATCAAGAACGTCGGGGGCAGGTCCGGAGGCGCGATAACGGCAGCGGCGTTTCTCTCCAATTTCGTCGCCGGGACGCCGTGGGTCCACATGGACATCGCCGGCACGGCGTGGACGCAGGACGGCACCTACGAGAGGAGCTACAACCCAAAGGGCGCCACGGGCTTTGGCATAAGGACGCTCTTGAAACTGCTTGGAGAGGAAGAAAAGCCATCAACATCATCATCGTCATCATCACAGCAGGGACAACAGCAGCAACAACAGCAGCAGTAGTAAGAAATATGCCTATTTTTGCAGTCGACACTCTGGTGGAGGCCCTTGCGGCTCTTGGCTACGCGTGCAAGGAAGGAGCCAGGTCAGACGTCAGGCCGGACAGGTGGCCCTACTTTGAGCGGTGGCTGCAAAACCGTGACGGCTTTGTGACCATGGAAAGCGGCCACATAGACTATATCGGGATAGAGGAGGTCGTGCGCATGGGCCCGTTTTTCAACGTCTACTGCCTCGTCGGAAACGACTCGCTGTCGGGAAGCGACGACAACGCCCACAACCTGCTGGACGCAAGCCCGTATTTCCAGCTGCATAACGGCCGGCCAAAGAACCTGGGCTGGAGCGGAGGCGTGCTTTCAAACCTGCTTGCGCAAGATGCCGAGCTTTCGGCCGAGCTTGCAAAAAACATCATGAAGGAAGAGTGCAAGCGCATCAACGTCCGGGCGCACAACTATTGCTGCGTCGTTGAAACGTCGGTGTGGGACCCTGCTGGCCTTGCCTCCGTGTTTGGGATCCTGGACAGGATGGCGATGCACGCCCGCAAGCTGATGAAGCAGGTGCACTTTGGGGAGAACGAGTATGTATGATATGATGATGATAATGCCAGCACTGCTGCTTCCCGACCGCTCACGCAGATCAGTAACACAGCAGCGACGACAGGTTTGACTTCCGGGTTCGGAATGGGACCGGGTCGCACCCTGCCGCTATGACCGGCTTACCCTCTCTTTCAAGAAGGGGTTAATTTAACCTTGCTCTTCGTTCCTTTTCCAGCTTGTGAATTTCCTTCCTGATTAGGGAGTGCCTGAGGTCCGTAGAGACCAGCACCTCCCGGTTCAAAGAAATCGTGACAGACTCGACTCCCTGGACCTTTTCCAGCACGCGGGTCTTTGTCATCACATCGGCCAGCGAGCTTCCCATGCGGAGCATGTACTTCGTCGGCGGTTCCTGGGTGTGGTGCGTCAGGGCAGTCTCGCCTATTGTCCTTCGCACTTCGCTCATGCCGACCCTCCCGGCGACCAGCAGCTGATATATCAATTTGCCGGAATCCGTCAGTGCCCCTAGACTTGGCTCGATGGAAATCGTTTTCGTCTCTAAGAGCAGCTCAAGGTGCTTGCGTACAGTCTTTGGACTCAGCCCCGTGGATTTTACAAGTTCGCCAAATGGCAACTTGGGATCGTCTACCAAGGCATCCATTATGGACAGGTCGATAATCGAAACCGGCGCTCGCCTCTTCTTTTTGCGTGGCGTAAAAGCCCGTCCCGAGGGCCTGGACCCCAGGATATTTGCGAGGCCGTCCGTGGCCTTGCGCTCGTCTTTTGTCCACATTCATACGGTCATCCGCTCGTCCAGCTTCCAGGCCACCCAGGATACGTCCGGCGCCGCAAGCGCCGCCAGCACAGTCTTTCGCGTAAAGTCGCCCCGGAAGAACAGCAAAAGGTCATCGCGGTCAAACACGCCTGGATCCATCGATAGCATGAACCTCTGGAGGATCCCTTTGCTCTTCAGGCGCTCCAGCCGGTCCCTGACCGCAGGAGCAGAGAGACTCGCCTGCCAAGCTCGCGACTAGAGGCAGGGCATTTGTGGTATGGCTGACAGGTACTGCCCAGGCGTACCAGGTGGCAAAAAATCGCCCGATTGCTGGCGGCAGGGACGCACGCCAGTTTTTGCTATGCTCCGGGTTGCCGGCAGGACTTTTAGATGCGAAAAAAAACACTACCTATATAACGCATTCACGCCGCAAAGAGCTTGCATGGGAAGCGACGACCCGTCATCGACCCACCGCGTAGCGGTAATGGACTATGAGCTGTGCCAGCCAAGAAAGTGCGGCCTAGAGTGCATAGTATACTGCCCGGTGAACAAGACGGGGGGCCAGTGCATAATCCAGCGCGAGGAGGATGGAAAAGCGCTTATATCCGAAGAACTGTGCACGGGCTGCGGCATCTGCATAAAGAAATGCCCCTTTGACGCCATTGTAATAGTCAACCTTGCAAAAGAGCTGTCGGAGGACAAAATTCATCAATACGGCGTCAACTCGTTCCGCTTTTACCGCCTGCCGACTCCAAAAAAAGGCGCGGTGGTCGGCCTCGTGGGCCGAAACGGCATGGGCAAGTCCACGATCGTAAACGTCCTTTCAGGCAGCATGAAGCCAAACCTCGGCAGGTTCGAGGGCGAGCCTGCATGGGACGAGGTGCTGAAATATTTTCAGGGCACTGAGCTAAAAGCCCACTTTGAAAAGATAGCAAACGGCCAGCTGCGCGCTTCGATCAAGCCGCAGCTCGTGTACCTGATACCAAAGGCTTTCAAGGGCACGCCAAAAGAACTGCTAAAGAAATACGACGAGCGCAAGGTCTCTGACAGCTTGGTCGAAGAGCTGGGACTGAAAAACGTTCTTGACCGCGACCTTGCTACTCTTTCGGGAGGCGAGCTCCAGCGCCTTGCGGTGGCGGTGGCGGCGGCAAAGGACGCCGACTATTACTTTTTCGACGAGCCGTCCTCGTACAACGACGTGTACCAGCGCCTTGCAGTCGCAAAGGTGATGAAAAACCTTGCAGAGCAGGGCAAGAGCGTGATGGTAGTCGAGCACGACATGACGCTCCTTGACTATCTGTCCGACTATATTCATATAATATACGGCGAGCCGGGCGCGTACGGCATCGTCTCGGCACTGCAGAGCACCAAGGTTGGCATCAACAACTTTCTTGACGGCTATTTGCCGGCGGAAAACGTGCGGTTCCGCGAAAAGGCGTTCCGCTTTGACGTTGCCACCGCGGCGGACGACATCGTGGAGGAACTGGCAGTCGCAAGCTATACCGACGTTTCAAAGGCATTTCCCTCGTTCAGGCTGAACGTCGCTGCGGGCAAGATCCGCAGGGGCGAGATAGTGGGCGTGGTGGGCGCAAACGCGCTCGGCAAGACGACGTTCATGCGCATGCTCGCCGGGGTCGACAAGCCCAACTCGGGCAAGATTGAGGTAGGCGCCAAGATATCGTACAAGCCGCAGTACCTCAACCAGGATTACGAGGGCGACGTGCGCTCGCTCCTGTACACGGCGTACCAGGCCCCAATCGAAAACTCGCCGGCAGAAGAGCAGATCATAATCCCGCTTGGCATAAAGAAACTTCTTGAAAAGAGCGTCAAGAACCTGAGCGGAGGCGAGCTGCAAAAGGTCGCGGTTGCCGCATCACTCTTGCGCCAGGCAGACATTTACGCGCTTGACGAGCCGTCCGCCTTCCTTGATGCAGAGGACAGGATAGCGGTCGCAAAATTCCTGCAGCGCTTTGTCAGGGCGCAGGGGCGCTCGGCGATAATCATCGACCACGACCTCCAGCTGGTAGACCTTGTGTCAGACACGCTCGTGATATTCGAGGGCGAGCCGGGCATAGAAGGCCACGCGACTGCCCCCATGCGCAAGGAGGATGGCATGAACCGCTTTTTGAAGGCGCTTGCGATCACATACAGGCGCGACGAGACCACCGGCAGGCCCCGCGTGAACAAGGAAGGCGGCAGGCTGGACAGGGAGCAAAAGGACTCGGGCAACTATTACTACACAAGGCAGCCGCAGCAATAAAATGCCGCACATGCTCAAAAACGTGCTAGCCGGCGTGCTCCCTGCCGAAGAGGCATCGCAGGTCTATTCCGCGTTTGATCAGGTGGGCGACATTGTCATAATAAAAATCCCTGACAGCCTTGCCTCAAAAAAGCAAGTTATAGCAGAGGCGATACTTGCAAATGTCAAGACCGCAAAAGCGGTGTTTGCGCAGGCGTCCGCGGTAAAGGGCGACTACCGCATCCGCGAGCTAGAGTTCGTCGCAGGCGAGAACCGCACGGTCACGGAGTACAGGGAGCATGGCTGCAGGTTCAAGGTCGACGTTGCGCGCGCCTACTTTTCGCCGCGCCTGTCGACAGAGCGCCAGCGCATAGCAGGCCTCGTGCAGGACAACGAGACGGTGGTCAACATGTTTGCCGGCGTCGGCACGTACTCGATAATAATCGCCAAGGCGGTCAAGACGTGCAAGGTGTACAGCGTCGACTCCAACCCCGTGGCAAACTACCTGTGCATCGAAAATGCCAGGCTGAACAAGGTGGCCGACCGCGTCGTGCCAGTGTGCGCTGACGCGACCGAAGCGATAAAAACGCAGCTGGCAGGCGTCGCAGACAGGGTGATAATGCCGCTTCCGGAAAGGGCAAGAGAGTTTGTCGGGCCGGCCGTGCTTGCCCTGAAAGAGCGCGGTGGCGTCGTGCACTATTTTGCCCACGTCAAGGCAGACGGCAAGCAGAAGGCAAGGGAAGAGGCAGGCGCAAGGGACGCTGCAGAGGCGTTTGCGCCCTACAGCTGCGAAATCATGGAAACAACGGTGGTCCGGGAAGTCGGCCCGCGCGTCTACCAGATCGTCGCCGACGTGAAAATCACGAAGTGACTCTGTCTTCCTTTGGCGCAGTCAGCATCGTGTAGCCTATCCAGCCAAGCACCGCAAGGAGTATGCCCACCGCGGCCACCATCGTGAACTTGATTATCATCTCGCTGTACTGCGTCCCGAACATGGCGTAGGCGTAGGCGAAAAACACGATTATTGCAGCCGCTAAAAGGGCCGCACCTGCGCCCTTGTTGCCCTTCACTGCGCCCATGCCGTTGATGGCAAGCTGCGCATCTTATCAATCTTTAGGGTAGCAGCTATTCTTCCTTCCGGCGGACCTTGAATGCAACGCGCACCACCGCCTGGTACTCTACTATCTTGTCGCTGTTGACAATGGCGTTCATCTTCATCACCTCTGCCGTGCGGATGTCCTTGACGGTCCTTGCAGTCTCTGTTATGGCGTTCTGGACCGCGTCCTCAAAGCTCTTTGCCGACTCGCCCAGGATATCGATGTACTTGAAAACCATGCGCATATCTTATGGTGTGTGCTTTTAAACTCACCGACACAGGCCGCGATTAGGGCAAAAGCTTCCCTTTGTTGCCCAAAAAGCGGTCCTGACAAAACTTACATAGAACCTGCCTCTATCGATCTATGCTTGGATTTTAAGAACAGGCTCATCCTGTTTTTCATCCTGATAGCGATCATACCGATCATCGCGCTTTCGGCCGTCTCGACGGTCACGATAATCAAGTTCAAGGACCAGATAGCCAACATCTATTCCGGCTACGTCACGAACGTGGAATTGCTCTCAAAGAACAAGGGCGACCTGCTTGGCATGAGGTCAGACCTAATCCAGTTCGCAAGCTCGCAAGACCCTGCACAGAAAAAGGCCGGCATATCCCACATGATCCTGCTCAAAAACGGGATTGCCTCGACCGCGGGGAGCTACAAGACCATACAGGACCTGCCGGGCGACTTTTTGCCTGCGCAAGGAGTCGACCTGAGCAAGATATCTGCAGACGAGACCGTCCTTGTGGAGACCATAGGCCAGCAGTGGGAGGACTATAGCTCAAGGGTGGAAGACCTTGCGATCCTGTCCACGGACCCGTCGTTTGCGCCCCAGGCGCAGGCAGAGGCGCTGCAGCTCGTGGCCCAGACTGACAGGCTAGTATCGTCGTACGACGATCTTCTCGCAATCGACGCGCAGATAGGCGAGGCATCCCGCGCCCAGTCGCAGCAGGTGATGCAGCTGGCGTTCTTTTACGGCGGCCTTGCGTCTGCAATCTCGGCCGCGTGCGCCACCGCGGCAGCAATACTCATCTCAAAGAGGGTGGTGCTTGGCGACCTGGTGCGCATGACAAAGCTGGAGCTTGTCGAGACCACCCTTCGCGACCTCATCGGCGGGGGCTCTGACGCCCTGCTCCAGATGGTAAAGAGCCAGATGCAGGAAGGTGGTGCGCCCCGCACTGTTGTTGCAGATGTGCCGTCGGCCGTGGTGCCGTCCGCAAGCGAGGACGACGTGGTCATCGGCAAGAAAAAGGCCAAGGCCTTCATCGAAGATGACGACCCGGCAGCGGCCGCAGGCAAGCCGACATGGGCCTTTGCAGAGGACAATAACCTCAAGCCGGCAGCGGCGGCCGCCGGCAAGACAAAGGCCTTTGCAGATGATAATGACGAGAATCTGCCGGCTCCAAAACAACAAGTCGGCGACTACAAGGGCAAGCTGGTCCTTCTCAACGCAAGCAGGTTTGGCCACGCGGCAAAGGCGCTTGAAGGCCTGCTTGCAAGCCAGAACACCATCGTCCTCACAAGGAAGGGGAGCAACATCTACTACCGCGCCTTGCAGGGCAAGGGCAAGCCCAGGCTGTACATACTCCAGTCGGTCGCTGCCGTCGGCGGCGCCAAGGAGGGCGGCGGCAGAAACGAAGAAGGCTCCGAGCGGGTGATCCTGTCGGACAACGAGGAAAGAATAGCCCGCGAGATAGAGTCGATAACCCGGGAAAACCCCGGCTCTACCGTCCTCATCGACAGCGCGACAGAGCTGATATACATGCTTGGATTTGAAAAGGCGTTTTCTCTTTTGCGCCGCGTGTCAGAGACCGTCTCGTCCTACGAAGGCGCAGGCGCTGTAGTGCTGGTGAATGCCAAAGCCCACGAGCCGAGGATAATGGAAGCAATAAGCAACATCGCAAACGACTTTGTGGACTAGCTAGGCGAGCTCGAGCGCCATGAGGTACGCGTCCTCGCCGTCGCGGTAGTACGAGCGCAGCCTCGACTTTGTCTCAAAGCGCAGCTTCTCGTACATCTTGATCGCGCTGGTGTTGCTGACCCTGACCTCGAGGTAAATCTCGTCCGCCTTTCTCTGCAGCACGCCGTTGATGCCCTCAAGCATCAGCGCTTTTCCGACGCCCCTGCCCCTGTGCTCGTCAAGCACGGCCACGGAGACGACGTGGCCCTTTTTCACAAAGCCCAGCTTGCGAAAGTTGGAAAAGCCAAACTCGATCTTGCACATGATGTAGCCGATTACCTTGCCTCCTGTCTCGGCCACGATGAACGCCTCCGGGAGCTCCCTCAGTATCGACTCGAAGAAATAGTCCGAGTAGTGCTCCGGCAGGGCGGCCATGTTGATGTCAATCACTGCCTGGAGGTCGCTGTCCTCGCAGCGGCGTATCACATAGTCGTCGCCTACTTTTCGCAGGGCAGTCTGCAAATCTGAACTAGACTCTGAACCGACACTATTTAACCTTAAGTTTGTCAATTCTGCTTTTCGCCGAGGCCGGACCTCACTGCTCTGTACGTAGAGCCATCTGGAACAATGTTTTAATCCCAAAATTGCCAATAGGTCACTGTAGTGGCAAGCTTTGTCGAAGGCGACTACTCACGGGCGGTCCCGGTCGTCTCCTCATTCTACCGCATAGTGGACATGCAAAAGCACCAGACCGAGGACGCCGTCCGGTTCCTCATCGCCGAGTCGGACATCTATGACTCGTTTCCCAAGCTCGTAAGGGAGCTTGCCAAGATGGACATGATAGCCACTGCCAAGCGCACCAGGTACGCGTCGAGGCTGATGCCCACGCTTTCGTCCACCAACCTGACGGTCGAGGACGGCATAGTGGTGACCGTGTCCAAGGTCCAGAAGCAGCCGCCCAGGCAGGGCAGCAACAGGTACCTGCCCTCGATTCCGGCGATCCTGTTCATAGCGACTCTCACAGTAGTCTTTATCGACGGCCTGTACCGCTCCCAGTCAGACTTTGCCAACGTGTTCATCCGCAACCCTCTGCTCCTTGCGGCAGTATACACGATGTCGCTAGTGGGGATACTGGGCGTGCACGAGATGGGTCACATGATAGCAGCCAAGCACCACGGGATCAGGGCGTCGTGGCCGTATTTCATACCTGGGATACCGGGGCTATTTGTGCCGACCTTTGGCGCTATGATCCAGATACGAAGCAACATGACCAACCGAAACGTCCTGTTCGACGTGGGGATTGCCGGGCCGATAGCCGGCCTCCTGGTGACTATGGTGGTGTCGGTGTACGGCTCGTCGATATCGGTGCTCGTGCCGGCAGACAGGGTGCAGGACCTCTTTGGCGACTCTGGACTGCTGCGCATAAACAGCAGCATCCTGATGCAGGCGACCCTGGACTTGACAGGCCACGGCGCAGCGGCCGGCGACGCGGCCCTGATAATGTCGCCCGTGCTCTTTGCCGCATGGGTGGGCTTTCTCATCACGTTTCTCAACCTGCTGCCGGCGTGGCAGCTGGACGGCGGGCACCTTGCAAGGTCTGCCCTTGGCGTCAGGTGGCACCGCATCCTGACCTACTCTAGCGTCGGAGTGCTGACAGGCCTTGGCTACTTTATCATGGCCGCGTTCGTGCTCCTCTTTAGCTCACGCGCGCCGGAAAGCACGCCCCTTGACGACGTGTCCCCGCTGTCGAAAAAGCGCAAGGCGCTCTTTTGGGTTGCAATAGCACTTGCCGTCCTGTGCGCGCCGCTGCCTGCCGAAGTGTTCACGTCCTTGGCCTGAGAAGGGTGATGTCGGCGTCAGACACTACAAGGGCCTTGTGGCCCTTGCCGTTTCGCGCAAGAAGTTTCTCAAGGGCGTCCTTTGCGCCCGCGTACGTAGCAAACCCGAGCTTTGCTCCTGCGTAATAGTGCGGCAGGCTCGACACCAGGCCCAGCTCGCATTTCTGCCTCAGCTCCTGCATGTACAGCAGGTGCTCAAGGCCGTCAGTATATTGCGCAGTTGCAAGCTGTTCCTGCTTGAGCCTGCCCTCGACAAACGCCTGCAGCGCGCCGCCCCCGACGCCTTCGCGGCATTCGGCAAGGAGCACGGCAGACCCGCCGCCCCTGACGATGTGGGCTGCGTTCCAGAGGGAATAGAGCGCGCCGGCAAGCGTCGCGTGCGTGCCAGCCTCGCTTCCGGCGCTGATTATCGCGGACCTGACGGGGTCGGCCTCGACGGTCGCAACCGCCTTTAATTGCTCGACCGCCCTTGAAAACGCCTCCTGCACTGTGCCGGCGTGCACGCCGGCTATTCCGGCGCCGTTTGCCACAAGCTCGACCGACGTTGCGGCAGGAATAATAACGCCTTCAATAGCTGACGTCGCTATTTTCAGCGGTTCGCCCTGCTCGCCGGGCGCCGGCACGTTGCCTTCTTTTCGCGCCGAAAACGCCTCTGCCATTTTTTCAGGATACAGGGTGCGCACGAGCGCGGTGGGCGCCCCGGAGAACCCAAAGAGCGGGTCAAAGCCGGCCTGCGACACTATGACGGTGCTCTGGAATTTTTTTGCGCGCTCTTCAAGCGACTGGTAGTCAATACGGTTTATCGAAGGTGCTGCCTGCGGGTCGGCAGGTGCAATAGCTGCAAGGTTTGCCCGCAGCGCGCCGGCGGCCTTTGCAGGGACGTCAACCGTAATGGCTGCATAGCCCTTTGCCCTTGCAGCTTCTGAAATAGAGACAACCGCCTTTGCGACCGCCCTTGACGGGGCAAGCGCCAGCACCAGCATGTTGTCGGTTACTGGGACAGAGTCAAGCGCCGCTTTTGCCTGCTCGTCAGGCATGGCTGAAAACGTGGAGGAGACCTGGCTTGACAGGTTTTCAAACCTGATGTCCAGCACCACGTCGGTGCCGCCGTACCTGAGCCATATCTCCGGCATATATCTATCTCCCGTGCAAGCCACGATGACAAAAGATAAAAACGAATCCCTTGCAGATCAACCGTGCCTTCCTCCTCTGATTTTACCCTGGAATTTGCGTCGTTCCTGCTAAAGAGCAACGCGCTCAAGTTCGGCGCATTCACGCTTGCAAGCGGCAAGCCAAGCCCCTACTACATCGACCTGAGAATGCTGCCAAGCTTTCCGGCGCACTTTCGCCTGACAATAGGCGCCCTCAAGGACGCCGTGGCAAAAAAGGTGGCAAGCTTTGACACCTTTGCCTCGGTGCCGACCTCCGGCCTCGTCTTTGGCTCGGCCCTTGCCTACGAGATGGAAAAGCCCTTTGTCTACGTGAGAAAAGAGTCCAAGGGCTATGGCATGAGCAAGCTGGTGGAGGGCCACCTTGCCTCCGGCGCCCGGGTGGTCATAGTCGACGACGTTGCGACCACCGGCCTTTCCGTGAGCAAGGCGATCGACGCGATAAGGGCAAACGGCGGCGTTGTGGAGGATGTTGTGGCCGTCGTGAACAGGATGGAAGGCGCGGAGGAAAAGCTAAAGCAGATGGGAGTCAGGCTCACCTCTGTTGCCACGATACAGGATATCGCCGGCGCCCTGCACAAGGCCGGGCTTGTCGACGACAGCACCATGGACGCCGTGGTAAAGCAGATAGCCGCAAGCGGCGGCCTGGAAACCGACTAGTAGCTATCTGTTGCCTACTGCGGCACCTGGATGTCCACCTGCGGGACAGTCGTCTGCGCAGCAGTCGTCGCCTGGTAGGACGCATACTGCGTCATCCCCCAAGGCTTGGTGCCTAGGAACCCGCTTTCGTTGAACACGTTGTTCGGGAACGTGCGCAGGTTGACATTAAAGTCGCGCACTCCGTCGTTGTAGTAGGTGCGCGCAACTGCTATGCGGTTTTCCGTGCCCGCAAGCTCGTCCATGACCCTCCTCAGCTGCTGGTCGGCCTTGAGCTCCGGGTAGTTTTCATAAGTTATCAGTATCTTGCTGAGCGCCTCTTCTATCTGGTTGCTCGTCTGCACGCGCTCGTTTACTGTCGGCGCCCTCTGCCAGTCAGTCCTGAGCCTCGTGACGTCTTCAAGCACGCTCTTTTCAAACTGGAGGTAAGCCTGCGCCGTCCTGACTATGTTGGGTATAAGGTCATACCGGCGCTGCAGCTGGACGTCTATATCTGCTGCAAGCCTCTTTACGTTCTCGTCCTTGGCCTGCGCCGCGTTAAAGCCAGAGAAATACATGGAATACAGCGAGCCTATGATTATTGCAATGACACCAACAACAGCGCCAACGATTATGATGCTCTTCTTGACCAATGTGGTAGCCTGTCATTATCTGCGCCTATTTATTACCTTTAGCGCCCCGCGCCTCCGCCGCCGGACCTGCCGCCTCCGCCGCCAAAGCCGCCTCCCCCGCTACCTCCTCCCCAGCCGCCTCCGCCGCCATACCCGCCGCCAATGAAGTAGCCGCCCCTCCTCCTTCTCCTTCCGTACTTGGCGTCCAGTGCCGCTACTGCAATGACTGCCGCAAAGACCAGCACAAAAAAGATGACGGTCTGCGTATTGTCGTCTTCTGCTGATGGCTGAAAGCTGTCCGTGGGCACAGGCACAGAGTCGCCTGCCTGGTAGCCCGTCTGCGTGCCAAGCGCGACCACTGTATTCAAAAACGCCCTGTCAAACGCCGCCGTACTGCCAGTGTCCTCATACTCCTGCCTTGCCGGCACAAGGTAGCGGTCAAGGATTTCGCCAGCCGTCCCGTCAGTGATGTTGCCCTCAAGCCCCCTGCCCACCTCGATCCTCATGGAGCCGCCACCGCCGTCGCGCTCTAGCGACATCAACACGAGCGCGCCGTTGTCCTTTCCAGCCTTGCCGATGCCCTTTACGCCGTCCAGCGTCAATTCGTTGTAGATGTAGTTGGCAAGCATGTCGCGGTCCTGAAGCTCTATTCCGTCCTTCTTTATCCCGTGGCCTACAAAACTTGGGATGGTGTAAATCACGATCTCGTTCGTGGTCGCGTCGTCAAGGCCACGCAGGTACGCATCAATTATCTGGCGGTATTCAGGCGTGATGACTTCTGCCCTGTCGTAAACGTACGCGGGGCGGGAGCCCTTTGCAGCAGCCTGAGAAAAGACCGGGGCTGCTGCGGTGGCGGTAGATGCAACAACAATAATTATTGCAACTAAAAAAGCAAGCGCAAGGGCCCTGGCCACGACAACTGACATTCTAGTACGAGCGCTAATAACCCTTTACCCTTTCTTCATTCATCCTTCGTATATCATCAGGTTCTTTTCTTCGAGGAGCGTGTGGAGGTTGCCGACTGCCCTGTAGACCTCGCTCTCCTTCTTGGCGCCGGTGCACACCAGCTTGCCGGAGGCAAAGAGCAGGATGACCGTCTTTGGGTCCAGCATCCTGTGGATGAGGCCGGGGAACTGCTCCGGCTCGTACATGCTCCTTGGAAGAACGCGCGCGGCAAGCTCCAGATGGATCTTGCCTCCGAGGCTTGCAGACGCGACGATGTTCTGAATCTCTATCTGCGGCTCGTTTTCAAGCGGGATGCCGCCCTTTTTCAGCTTTTGAACCACGTTTTTGACCGCCTGGATTGCCATCTTTTCCGACTTTGCGCCGGTGCAGACCATCTTGCCGGAACTGAAAATCAGAGTCGCTGTCTTGGGCGACCTCAGCCTGAACACGAGGCCCGGGAACTGGTCCGGGTGGTACTCGACGTCCGGGAATATCTGGGTAATCAGGTTTAGGTTGACCGTCTGGTTGACGGTTGCAGAAGCTACAACGTTTTCAATGCTGACTATGGGCTTGGTCTGCGGCATAGTCCCCTTTATAAAGGGGTGGTATATATACCTGCTTGCCATATTTTGAATGATTTCCTGAAAATTTGAAGTAAATTTCAGCCAGCCAATTTAAGCGGAGCTAAATACTCCACTCTATTGCCGCTCTCTATTCGCCGATGACCTTTACCAGGACGCGCTTTGGCCTCTGGCCGTCAAACTCGCCGTAAAAGATCTGCTCCCACGGGCCGAAATCAAGCTTGCCGTTTGTGATGGCGACAACAACCTCGCGGCCCATCACCTGCCTCTTCAGGTGGGCGTCGGCGTTGTCCTCGCCGGTGCGGTTGTGTAGGTAGCTCTCCGGCGAGTACGGTGCAAGTTTTTCGAGCCACTTTTCAAAATCCTGGTGCAGGCCGCTTTCGTCGTCGTTTATGAAAACGCTAGCCGAGATGTGCATCGCGTTCACCAAGACCATGCCCTCCTTTACGCCGCTCTCCTCAACGACCTTTCTCACCTGCGGCGTGATGTTTACAAAAGCGTGCCTCTCTGGCGTGTTGAACGTCAGGTATGCTGTCCTGGATTTCATGCCGACGGCGGCTGGCCTGTTGACGTGCCAGAAGAAGGCGGCTGCGGGGCGTCGCCCTTTCCCTTTCTGCCCCACTTGCTGAAGAACAGTATCACAAGAATTATCGCAATTATGATGTAGTTGACAGGCGGGCTGATGATCTTTGTTATCACGCCGGCGCCCGGCATGACGTACACCACCTTGCCGATATAGTTCTCCTCGCGGATTGGATAGTCCGTACCGGGTATGGAGGCCGGGTTTGCGTCGCCCTTTGTCCGGATCACGCGCTCGCCGGCGGAATTCTCGCCAATCTCGGCCACGCGATGGACAATAACGCGGTCCTCGCCGTCGGGCCTGTCAAACACGATGATGTCGCCGACCCTGAGGGTGTCCCACGAGCCACCGTCCCTGACCACAAGGACGTCGTTTACCTCCAGAGTCGGGACCATGCTCCTGCTGGAAACTACGTAGAACGGGTTGTTGGTGTCAAACGCAAGCCTGAGCCCAAGCCATACTATGGCCACGCCGGCAACGACGATGATGATGTCGCGCATTGCGACGGGCAGCTTGGACTTTTGCTCCAACGGAGGCTTTGTGACGTAAACATTAGATAAACGTTTTCGAACTATGTTCTTGTTCGTTCTCTAACGCATTTCTAGCTGCTTCATTATGGCCTTTCTCAGAGCCGGCATCCTCGACATCACGATTGACAGCAGGTCTGCAGTCTCGTCCCTGTCCGGCTGCCTGCCGTTTTTGCCTTCAAAAGAGGCCATGAAGCTGCCGATCACCATGCCGGCCAAAAGGCCGTACGCAAACTCGCCCGCGTCGCCCTGCCCCGGGACCATCCTGCCCGCAAGGGTCGTGGCCACCTTGGGGTCTTTAGCAGCCGCCTTTAGCAGCGCCTCAAGCTCTTTTCTGTCTGCAAGTACAAGGCCCATATACGCCTCTCCAGTTGGCGGGGTGGGTATAAATTCTAGTAAGAAAACTCATTTGCTTTCAGCCTTTGCGAAAACGAACTTGCTATTCAAAATTACGGGGTACAAGCGACTATACCTTATCTTTTTTAATGGCATTATTGTAGCACTCACGTACAAAAATGTCTTCAAGTAACAGTAATTCTTGCTCAGTGGTCCTGCTGGAGCTTGGCATAGCCGCCTTTGACGGCGCAGGCAACGCCGTGGCGTCAAGGAAATTCGACAGCGCGCTGCACTCGTACCGCCTGCTAAAGAGCGGAGGCACGCCGGAAGAGATCAAGCCCTTCGTGGACCAATTGCGCTCATACGATACCCTGTCAGTAAACGACGCAAGCGTGGCAATAGTGCTGCGGCAGGCCGGACTCAACACCCAGATGATGCAGGAGACCCAGCAGCAAGAGATCCAGGCAAGCAAGCCCGACTATATCGTCAGGGCCGGGTTTGCGGCAAGCCCGCAGGACGCCATGCAGGCGCTGCGCGACTTTGCGATAGAGCTTTCGTCATCACGCGTAAAGGAAGCGTCAGAGAAACTCGACCTTCACATAGTCCAGTCGATAAACGCGCTGGACGAGCTGGACAAGATAATCAACACGATAGGGACGAGGATGCGCGAGTGGTACGGCCTGCATTACCCGGAGCTTGACAACCTCGTGCAGAGCCAGGTCGCGCACGCAGAGATAATCAGCAGGGCCGGCTCGCGTGACAAGATAACAAAGGAAATCCTGGAGAGTGCCGGCATGCAGGACAAAAAGGTGGAGATAATACTTGACGGCGCAAAGCGCAGCAGGGGAGGTGACATGACGCCGGAGAACCTTGCAATCGTGAAAAAGCTGGCAGACCAGGTCATTCTGCAGTCTGACTTGCGGCGCATACTTTCAGACCACATCGAGGCCGCGATGGAAGTAGTCGCCCCGAACGTCAAAGAATTGCTAACAGCCGCGGTGGGCGCAAGGCTCATCGCCAAGGCCGGGAGCCTCGCAAGGCTTGCCGTGCTCCCTGCAAGCACGATACAGGTGCTTGGCGCAGAAAAGGCGCTTTTCCGCGCGTTGAAAACAGGCGCAAGGCCGCCCAAGCACGGCATACTGTTCCAGCACCCGCTCATACACTCGGCTCCAAAGTGGCAGCGCGGCAAAATCGCCCGCGCAGTAGCGTCCAAGGTCGCAATCGCGGCAAGGATAGACTATTATCGGCACGCCGGCAAGGACGCCCAGATCACGGAAAAGCTGAACACGCGCCTTGAAGAGATCCGCGAAAAGTACAAGGAGCCGGTGCCGGAAAAAGAGCGCGACAAGAAATACAGGGAGCATGAGAGGCGCCAGGACAGGGGACCGAGGCGCTTTGGCGGCGGTGGAAGAGATAGGCGCGAAGGCGGCCGCGACAGGTTTGGCGGCGGCAAGAAGAAGGGAAAGGACCGAAAGCACTTTGGAAAACGACGGTATTAGGTGGATCTTTGCCGGCGGCGAAAAGCACGCTGCCACAATAAACCTTGTCCCCGGAAACAGCGTCTACGGTGAAAAGCTGGTCAAGCAGGATGGCGAGGAATACCGCCTGTGGGACCCTTTCCGGAGCAAGCTTGCTGGCGCGCTGAAAAAGGGGCTGAAGAACCTGCCGATAAAAAACGGCATCAAGGTGCTGTACCTCGGCGCGTCCACCGGGACGACAGTGAGCCACGTCTCTGACATTGTAGGCAATTCCGGCATAGTGTTTGCAGTCGAGCCGGCTACGCGCGTTGCCCGGGAGCTTATAGAGAACGTGGCGTCAAAGCGCAAGAACGTAGTGCCAGTCCTCGAAGATGCAAGAAAACCGAATTCGTATTTTTCCGTGTTTGGCAAGGTCGACGTCGTCTACTGCGACATCGCCCAGCCTGACCAGACGGACATTGCGATAGCAAACTGCAACGCGTACCTAAAGCCGGGAGGAGTCATGCTCCTTGTGGTAAAGACGCGCAGCATCGACGTTCTGATGGATCCAAAGGCAGTCGTCGTACAGGAGGCAAAAAAGCTGGAAAAAGCGGGGTTTGTGATAGACCAGGTGCTGAACCTTGAGCCGTTTGACAAGGACCATGGCATGATCTACTGCTTTTTCAAGTCCTAGAAAAGCGTCCTCTGCTCCATCCCTTCAAGCATCATGCGCAGGGGCTTCCACGACTTTCTCGCAAACGCCGGCGGCGTCTTTTTCATCTCCACCCAGTTGCGGATGAAAAGCATAGTCTTTTCGTCGGAGGGGTAGCCGGAGCCGATGTCGCGGTAGCGCTTCCTTATCTTTTGTATCTCCAAATCGCGCGTTATCTTGGCCAGTATCGACGCCGCAGACACTACCACGTTTATCCTGTCTGCATGGTGCATAGAATGTATTGTCATCGCCTGTGGCATGCTCTTTAGGTGGCATGCGATGTGCTCCTTATAGCGTTCGGGGTTTGTGTCGCAGCAGTCGACGTACACCTCGTCGACCTTCATCTTGCCGATGACGTGCGCCATCGCCCTTGCCTCCAGCTTGTTCAGGCCGCGCTGCAGCACGTGGCTGTCAACCTCTGTCGACTTTATCGTGTGTATGTGGTGGTGGTCGGCGATGCTGACTATTTCGTCGTACAATCTTTCGCGGGCCTGCCGCGTCAATTGCTTCGAGTCCCTGACGCCAATCTCTTTTAATTTTGTAATTTTTGACTCGCGGACAGAGACGCCGGCGACTACGAGCGGCCCTATTATCGAGCCGCGCCCCGCCTCGTCCACGCCGCCAATTAACAGCATAAGCTGTCTATGTGATTTGGGAGGTAGCTATTATCCCTTTTGCGCTTGGGCTCTGTTCGATCTTGGGGGCATTCGAGAATAAATCGTGCTCAATATCCATCGCTAGCGATGACCCGATCATTGAACAGCGTCCTTTATTCGGTAGCCATTCGCACCAATTCAGGTATCTGCTTGCCTTTTCCTGCAGAAAGGGCGGATATCCCGCCATTCAAACTTTCAGCTACAATGCCCTTCTGTGCAAGCACTTCAGCTACCCTGAGAGACGTATTTCCCATCATGCAGACGAGCAGCGGCTTTGCATTAGCACCACCCAGCGATTTTTCCATCTCCTTGGGCACCTGCTGGGTTGCCAATAATTGCTCCACCTCCCTGGCCGTCGGAACAAAGATCTTGCTTTCATCGACGCCCAGCGATTTTGCGATGAGCTCTATTCCTTCTTTGCGCGGGGTATACATTGTATGAATCCAGACAACCCTGTCATAATTTCCGATGTTCGAGACAGCTTCCTGCAGGGGAACCTGCAAGCTCCTTTGTTGTTTCTCTTCACCCGCCATCGCTTCAAGGCTTTTTCTGTACTTTTGGATCCCGTCTGCGATCATCACGACAAAGTTGCTGCCGCCCATGCCAAAGTTCGCCATCTGTATCACGGCGTAAAGCGCGAGGGCACTGCTTTCCCCCATGTCGTACCCTTTGTCCACAAAAAACTTTAGCAGGCGTTTTGCCTGCCTGAAATCCACTTCGTGCTGTCCTGCATACCTGTCAGGCTCGTAAAACTTTAGGCCCGCTGCCTTGCCTTTTGTCCTTATTCCCGCAACATCCTGGTCGCCGAGTGGAAAGACTACGTGCACGGACTTTTTGCCGTATTTCTCCATCATGTACCTGCTCAGACCGCCGGAGGTGCCGCCTGTGCCAAACGTGCAGACAATTCTGGACTCTGACAGCGCATTTCCTTGTTCACGCAGTTGCTGGTCCAGCTCTGCAGCCGTCACGGTTCTGTGCGCTTCAATGTTCAGCTCGTTGTCGTACTGTTCTGGGCAGAAGCCGCCGTAGATCCTTGCAAGCAGCTTTGCCAGGTTTATTATGTCCTGGCTCGCTAGAATCGCTTCTACCTCAGAGCGCGACTTGTCGAAAATTGCAGGGTCAAACCCCAATTCAGTGAGCTGTGCGCGAACGTTTGAGGCTGTCGCCCTGGCGGCCATGAGGTTCGCGTTTCCCTTCATTCCCGGGGCAGGGCAGATGTCCATGTCGAGATTGATGATGCGTGTTTTTTCGTTTCTCAGCTCGTCGAACACTCCTTCCTGGAGCTTCCGAGAGACAAGGGCAACAACATCTATGCCCAGCTTGGAGATCTGCCCCAGAGCAATTCCAAAGTTGCCCGAAGTCGCTTCAAATATCGTCTGCCCGCGCTTGAGCTTCCCGGTAGCGATGGCGTCATGGATTATCTGTACTGCCGGCCTTACTTTTATTGAGCCTGCCAGCAAGTCCGAATCGAACTTGCCGAAAACTCGCAGGGCTTTGTCGGCAAGGTCCAGGCCGAACACATTTTTTGCGCATTCCTTCAGGTCTTTGGTGATGTCAACAAGCGGAGTTGCGTTGATTATTATTGCCGCTGCCTTGCCCGCGCCAGGTTCCTCTCTCAGGTGAGGAACCTTGCTCTGGACCTCTTGCTCAAACTGCAAAAGCAGCGAGTCATCAACGTTATTTACCTCGTCCTGTCCTTGCAATTTACTTCACTCTCTGCAGTTTAATTCAGCAGCCGGGTATAATAAAATGTGTGATGGATGGTGTTGCTGCTGGTAGCTTGTATCATCGACCACATCGATATTGAAGTGATCTGGCGTCCGACGAACAGTCATGACAGTGCCTGCGCTTACAATAATAAATATCGCATGAAACAGCCCTCTTGCATGGACGGCTTTGTCGAGACGGTGGAGTGCAAGACAAGACTGCTAGTGCCAGCACTGTCCCTGACGGAAAGGGTGCCGCCCAAGGTCCCTGCCTTTTTCAACCCTGCGGCAAAGCAGAGCCGCGACCTTTCAATACTTGCGTACCGCGCCTTTGCTCCCCGGCTGAAGAAGGAAAAGACGCTTGCAGACGGCTTTACCGGGATTGGCGCCCGGGCCTTGCGGGTGGCAGTGGAGGTGCCGGAGATAGAGCAGGTGTTTGCAAACGACGCCAACCCGACAGCGATTGAAGCTGCCAGAAAATCTGCAGAACTCAACGGCGTCTCTGGAAAATGCCGCTTCTCTGTCAATGAAGTCTGCAAGTTTCTGATGAAGGGAAACGACAGCGAGGAGCGCTTTGGAATAGTCGACCTCGACCCGTTTGGGACGCCCGCCCGCCACGTCGACTGCGTTCTTCGCGCCGCGCTTGACGACGGCCTGGTCTCGATAACCGCGACGGACACGGCTGTCCTCTGCGGCGTCTATCCAGAAGTGTGCCTGCGCCGCTACTACGGCCGGCCGCTGAACAACAGCTACGGCAACGAGACCGCGCTGCGCCTGCTCACGTCGCTGATAGCGCTCACCGCTTCAAGGCTGGAGCTCGCGATAAAGCCGGTGTTTTCGCACGCCACGATGCACTACCTGCGGGTGTACGCGCAGGTATCGGTCAGCTCTAGCGAGGCAAATGACGTCTATGCAAGCATCGGCCACGTGATGCACTGCTTCAACTGCGGCCACCGGCTTGCAACTGCCGAGTACGACGGGAACGCCAGGTGCGAGCTGTGCCAGAAAAAGCTCCGGGTTGGAGGCCAGCTGTGGACGGGGCCCCTGCACGAAAAGGGGTTTGTCGCAAAAATGAAAGAGCAAGCAGGCAAAGACGAGAAAAGCAAAAAGGTCCTTGATGCGGCCCTTGACGAGATCGACGACGTGCCCTATTACTTCAAGGCAGACGAGATCTCTTCAAAATTGAGGACAAACCCGCATTCGATACCAAAGATAATCGAAAAGCTGCGCGCTGCCGGCTATAAAGCGTCAAAGACTTCGCTCAATTTTGGCGCCTTTAAAACAGATGCAAGGCTGGACCGGATAATCGACGTGCTCAGGTAGCAGCAGTAGTCGGGAAAGCCTTTATCGAGCGGTCTATCAAGTCGTTCATCTCGGCCTTGATAGAGTCAAGCGTTGCATGATCTCCGCTCTTGTTGTCGCTGTCGACTAGTCTCTTCATCTCGTCAAGGTAGCTGCCGAACTTGCCAAGGGCCTGCGAGTAAAGGCCGTAGCTTTCCTGCCACTCTTGCGGCACGCCGGGTGTGTCTACGCGCTTTTTCAGCGCGTCAAGGTCCGACCTTGCCTTGCTTATCGCAGAATTCATGTCGTTGGCAGTGACCTCGCCCTTGGTCCACTTGTCAAACGAGTTTTCAACTTCCGTCGCGGCAAAATTGTGCTGCGTGTAGACAAATGACAGGTTGTCAGCAGGCAGGTTGGCGGCGTCGGCCGCGGCGCCTTCCCTGTCGGTGATGTTGGTGCCCGTGGGCATGCCGCCCTGCTGCGGCAGGAACCAGACGAGCAGGCTGGCACCGATTATGCCGCCTGCGATTATGGCCGTTATCGCTATGCCCTTTGCGCTTGCCAAGACGATCTATACCGAAAGGGCTCCAAATAAAAAGCATATCAAAATATACCGTAAACTCTCGAGTACAGGTACACACACATGAGCGCGCAGCCCAACCTTGGAAAACTTGTCTACAGGAAAGACCTTACCCCTGACCTTGCGATAATCCGCATCCAGCCGTCAGACGGGAGCC
Organism: Nitrososphaera viennensis EN76; assembly: GCF_000698785.1. Lineage (GTDB taxonomy): Archaea > Thermoproteota > Nitrososphaeria > Nitrososphaerales > Nitrososphaeraceae > Nitrososphaera > Nitrososphaera viennensis. Next base: position 1,489,734 of record NZ_CP007536.1, on the reverse strand, counting down.
CGGTGCCCGACTTCAAGCCCGGCCAGTTCGTCACCCTCGGGCTAAAGCTGGACGGCGAGGGCGACAAGATAACAAACCGCGCCTACTCGCTTTCCTCGCCCCCGGAGGAAAAGCGCTACTTTGAGCTGTACATAAAGTGGGCGCAAGAGCCGGTGCCCGGCAAGTTCACCACCGCCCTTTTCAACATGAAAGAGGGCGACGAGCTTTACTGGCGCAAGCCCGCCGGCGCCTTTACCATAGAAGACAAGAGGGTAGACGGCACGCCTGACGAAAGGACGCTTGTTCTGGTCGCCTCCGGGACCGGACTTGCGCCGTTTGTGGGCTATGCCCTGCACCTAAAGGCGACAGGCTCCCGGCGCAGGATAGCGCTGTTGCACGGCGCTCGCAACGCAAAGGAGCTTGGCTACCGGGACCTGTTTGAACGGCTCGCAAAGGAAAGCAACGGCAATTTTGTCTACTTGCCGACGGTGAGCAGGCCAAACGATCCCGGCTCGGAGGGATGGACCGGCCACACCGGCAGGGTGGAGTCGCTTCTGGTGCCAAAGGATAGTAATGGCAATGGTGGTGGTGATCGCCTGTCCGAGCTTGAAAGGGCGCTTGGCGGCAAAGTCACGCCGGAAAACTCGTTTTTTCACATCTGCGGCTACTCGGGCACCATTGACAGCGTGATCTCGATACTGCAACCGCTAGGGTTTGTCAGCAACAGGCACAAGCGCAAGGACGGCTCGTTTGACATCAAGGTAGAGACGTACGGCTAGCAGTAAAAGATACAGCAATACTCATTACACTGTCTGTAGAAGCTAGATCAGTTGTACGCTGCCCGGACCACCCAGTACCAGGGGTCTCTCATGATAGACATCTGCGACCTTGAGTTGATAGGGAGCAAGCTGGAGCAGGACGGCCTTGCCATCGACCTGACCGAGTCGTACTTCAAGCAGGACGTGATAGAGCCGCAGCAGGCCGGCGAGCTCTTGAAGAAGTGCGCGATTGCAAACCTGGTAGGCGACAAGATCGTTGGCCAGGCGCTTTCGATGAAGATGGCAAAGGAGGCAAGCGTCAAGCGCATATCCGGCGTCCCATTCTTGATGATATTCAAGTTCCAGCAAAAGTGACCTAGATGGGCAAAGACGACGTAGAGCCGGAAGAAGAGAAACAGCAGCAACAACAGCAGCAAGAACAAGAACAACATAAAGAGCCAAAGGCCGTCGCGCGGGCCGACAGGCGCTATGCGCGCCACGAGCGGGAAAACCGCTTTTTGCAAAAAAAGTCGGAGGACTACCAGGTGGTGGAGGAGGTGTTTGACATGCCCACCATGATGGTCATCACGAAAATGGTAAACGACGGCATACTGAAATCGGTGCAGAGCCACTTTGCCTCCGGCAAGGAGGCCAAGGTGTTCATTGGAGAGGCGCCCGACGGCTCGCCCCTTGCGGTGAAGATATACCTGACGGTGAGCTCCGAGTTCAAGAAGAGGATGCAGTACATCGCCGGCGACCCGCGCTTTTCAGAGATCAAGGGAGGCACCCGCAACTTTATCTCCGCGTGGGCAAGAAAAGAGTTCAAGAACCTGCAGCAGGCGCACAAGGCCGGCGTCCGCGTGCCGGCGCCAATAGCGGTTGAAAAGAACGTCCTTGTCATGGAGTTCATCGGCGACAGCGAGGGAAACGTCGCGACCCCGCTGGCAAACCTTGAAAGCGTAACAGAAGCCGACTATGCTGAAGTGGTGGAGCAGCTGCAAATACTGTACCAAAAGGCCGGCCTCGTGCACGCCGACCTGTCAGAGTACAACATATTCAAGAACCCAAAAGGCGAGATAATCCTGCTTGACTTTGGCTCGGCAGTCGACGTCAAGCACCCAAATTCAAAACAGTTTTTAGTCCGCGACGTGCAGAACGTAAACAGGTTCTTCATCAAGCGGGGCATAGACGTCATTGACACCACGCACCTCATGGACAGGATAATGACAGCGGGATAAAACAAGAGATATGAGCTTCCAGCACAACGTCAAGCTTCCAAGGGAAAGGATAGCCGTCCTGATAGGCAAGGGCGGAAGGGTAAAGCAGGACATCGAGAAAAGATGCGGGGTCGCAATCGAGGTTGACAGCGAGTCCGGCGACGCCGTGATAACGACCGGGGAAAACAAGCCCGTGGAGCAGATAGAGATGTTCAAGGCAGTCGAGATAATCTCTGCTATCTCGCGGGGCTTTTCGCCCCAGCGCGCCATGCGCCTTTTGGAAGAGGAGGAGATGCTGTTCCAGCAAATAGACCTGCGCGACTACACCGGCAGGTCGCCAAGCGCGCTAGAGCGCGTCAAGGGCAGGATAATCGGCGAGGGCGGCAAGTCAAGGCGCACGATAGAGGAGCTGAGCGGAGCGTCCATGTCCGTTTACGGCCACACAGTGAGCCTGATAGGCACGTACCACGAGGTCAGGCTTGCGACGGACGCAATAGACATGCTGTGCCGGGGAAGCATGCACAAGAGCGTCTACAACATGCTGCAGGAGGCAAGAAGGCGCGACAAGATGGACAGGATGCGCCTGTGGGAAGACGACAAGCGCGACGTGGAAGAAAGCGAAATAATGGAAGAAAAAGAAACCTAGGCAAACGTGGTATAGCTCAACCTTCTCTGAAAATGTTATATGAAAATGTTTAATTCAATGGCCTGTTAACCCCAGACAATTGCTGGCTTTTGAACTGTACCTGAAAAACAAGGATTTCAAGGGGGAGTATGTAAGGACTCCCAAACCGGTCAAGAAGGTGATAATGCGCGGGACGCGTCCTGCCCTAGACAAAAAGGCTCTGGATCAATATAGCGACACGCTTGAAGATTACAAGTCATTCCAAGAGCTCTTCTCTATGCCTGCCAATACGGCGGCCGGCCTTGGCCTCAAATTCCGGGCAAACAGCCCAAACTCTCCGCCGCCCTATGTTGAACTGTACGGTCAATTCTTGAATAACAAATCTGGTCCAACAATCTCCCTTACGATAGGTAAGGGGACTGCATCGTTTGTCGGGGAGCTGGACCTAAACACCAAGAAGGAAAGGATTGCAGCCAAGAATAGCGTCCAGTTGAAGATAGACAAAGAGAGGTATTTTGTTTCGGGCAAGAACCTCTATGACGAATACGTGCGATCCAAGGTACTGACAAAAGACGGCAAGTTCAAGTCTGTACTCTTTACGAGCATCTGCAAAGTGTTCTTCAAGCATGTCCGGTCGCACTGGAAAGTCGATGAAATACAGAACAAGAAAATCTCTTTTTCGTTAATAGTCCTCCCAAAAGATGTCGAGGTGGAATACCGTTCTGCCGATGAGGAGGACGTAGGAACAAGCTTTATCGACTCTTTTGGCAACAAAGCAAAGGGCTATGCAAAAGAAACCACGATAACGGCCAAGTTCCTTTCGTACGACGACCCTGCCTTTTCGATAAACTGCACCGACGGCGAAAGTTTTTATCGCAACCTAGCTATTGGTGCAGGCTCGCACCGGTCGGTCAACATCAACGCGGCAGACGCGTTCCGCATTTCCGGGCTGCAGTGGATGTTTACAGACATTGCCAAGCCCGGCCATCGCTTCAAAAATACCAAGAACGGGATATACTACCAGCTGTGGAGGAACTACAAGGATCTAGACAAAACCAACAGGCTTGAAGATATGTCCAGTCTCAAAATCCTGTGCTACCTGACCTCGCAGGCCAAGATGGAGGTCATGCTCGACGAAAACCTAACAATGGAGGACATGAGGGAGATGTTCTCTGGAATTGAAGAAGGCGAAATCCCACCACACGCTCTGGAAATCCTCATCGAAAAGAAAGGAAATACCGTCATCTGGACCCACTATCTGGCAGCAGTCCGCAGCCTGCTGGCAAAAAGGAGCGTGGACAGGAATTACCTGCTTTCGCGGTTTGTCTTGCAGTTGCGCGAATACCTGCCGGATTGGTTGAAAGGAATGGCACAAAATGGAGAGTCGTACCAGTTCTTCCGCAAATGCGACTTTTGCATAAAAGTTTTATGTAAGAATGCCAATCCAAACGGAGGCAAGGGTGATGAAATGAATAGCGATGAACAATATGCACATAGCGTTGGGATTATCGCTGCAGAATACATCAAATTCAAAGAGGACGTAAAAGAGTCCAGCAACTCACTCCGCGACATCCTCGCGTATTCGAGGTATGACAGGGAAAAACTCCGCTTTGTCATGCAGCGGATCGGCCTCGGCTTGAGCCTGTCAAAGGCACCGGGAGAGAAGGTAAAGAGACTGGAGTCGTTCATCAGCAGCAACCAGCCCTCTGTCGAAATAAGCGACAATTCTGCGTACAACGATTATTCGTACTTTTTCTACAAGGGCTATTTTAGCAAAGGCGCAGCCGGGAAAAAGGAGGAGAGAGCTTGACAAAGAGCATCAACAAGGAAATCCTGTTCTACTATGAATCCCGGCAGAACCCCAATGGCGATCCCGGTTTTGAGAACCAGCCCCGGCTGATGCCGGACGACACCATCCTGATAACCGATGTCAGGATAAAGCGGACTATACGCGACTATGCCCGCGACGTCCTTGGTGAGACGTTGTTTGTAGACTACGACAAGGACGGCAACGCCGTTACGGCCGACCAGAGGGCCAAGGAGATAATCGGCAACATGAAGGGTAAAGACGTCATTGGAGAACTGATACAATCGACTTTTGACGCTCCGCTCTTTGGCGCCCTCGTCACGGTCAGGTCTGAGAAGGGGGATGACGAAGGTGGCTCGTACAAGCTTACCGGCCCTGCACAGTTTGGCCTTGGCAGGAGCGTGAACAAGGTCAGGATAATAAACCCGACAATATCGGGCAGGTTTGTGGGCAAAGAGAAGGAGAACCAGGAGAAGCAATTCTCCACATTCGGCAAGTTCTATTCGGTCGAGTACGCCCTCTTGAAGATTCACGGCGCCATAAACCCGATGAATCTTGGCAAGTACTTCAACAACGACAAGGCAAGAAACCGCTTTGATAAGGTCGAGGAAAAGCTGTTCGAGTGCCTCTGGAAGGGTACGAACAACCTGATCACACGCTCAAAGTTTCCGCAACGCAGCATACTGTACATAGAGGTCTCGTACGACTCTACGTCGTACAACGACCTCCCGGTCCTAGTCGACGAGTCGCAGGAGATGAAACAGCATGCGAAAGAGCTTTCAAAGTCGCCATTTGACTTTAGGCGTCTGGTGAGCGCGCTTGTGGAAAGGAAATCCCGCGTAAAGAATGTGAGGATAGCCTCCTGTGATGACATACAAGAAGACGTCAGGTCGCTTGCGTCGCAGCTGCGGTCAAAAGGGATACCCGTACAGGAACTCTAATGCCCGACATCATATCCTTCCGCGCCTCCGGCGAGTTTGCGGCGTTCCGGGATCCTTCCGTAACATCCAACCAGACCGTGTACTACATACCGTCCAAGAGCGCGGTGATAGGAATGATTGGCGCGGTCTTGGGCATAGAGAGGGATCATTCGCTTGGAGAAATCTACGGCCCTGGTTACCTTGAGCTGTTCAAAAAGACCTCAATCGGAATAGAGCTGGAATCGGACCCGAGGAAGGTCTCTTTCTTTACCAACCACCGGTCTCTAAAGGAATCCAAGACAAAGCCTTTCAAGACGGAGGTTTTGGTTTCGCCCTCGTACAGGTTCTATGTCAAGACCGACGACGCTACCCGGGAAGCACTTTACAAGTCTTTGAAAGACAACGACTGCAAGTATGCTCCGTATTTTGGCCACGCGTACTGCCCTGCGCGCATCTCCGATGTCGCGATGCAAGATATGCCGCTTTTTAAAGAGCTAAAGTTTGCCACTTCGGCGGTAATCCTCGACGAATCCGAGACCTACAATACTGGGTTTTCTGTAACCGCTAACAAAGCGCAGGACAGCTCGCGCATGATAATAGAAAGGCACCTGCACCATTTCTTTGAAAACGGGCAGCTGGAGAGACGTGTACTTCGACACTGGATCCCTGCAGGGGGTTCTATCTATAAGGTACAGATTGAGAAACCTAAGCTGTCTTCTCTCCACTCTTTTCCGGACGGCGGCAAAGTTGTCTGCCTATATTGATTTCCTGTCGCACCCGGGCAAGCCGCTGGACGAGCACCTGACAAAAGTAGCAACAGCAGCCGAAGGCATCATGCGCCAGACCAACTTTGCAAGCAGCAGGCTGGCCTACTATGCCGGCCTCTTGCATGACATCGGCAAGCTGAACCCCTTTTATCAGGAGCTCTTTCATGCGGCGCCGGATAGGCAAAAGTCTCTTGAAAGCGAATTAGAGTCCAAGTATGAGAGGCAGCATTCCGTGTTTTCCGCATGGGCGGCAGAAAAACTACTCTGCAAAGAGCTCGATCCAAACCGCCTCCAGCTTGTCCTGTGCACCATCGCGGCCCACCACTCGTACCTCTCTAACGAGGTATCGTCAGAAAAGATAACAGACAGGGGCAAGAGGGCCAAGAAGGGACTGCTCGAAAACCTCGCGCAGTTTAGAAAAACAATGCCTGCAAGCGAGCATTTTGGCAATCTCGACTGGGAACATTGCCTGGCGGAATTTGCCCTCCCGATGGACTTTCAGCTAAAGCTCAAGTCGAAATCAGGGGACGCCACAAGGGACTTTGTAGAGGCGGAGGTGGTGTTCTCATCACTGCTGCAGGCAGACAGGGGAAGCTTTTCCGAGCGACAGGACATCAAGTACGACCTGCACATGGATACTGGAAAACTGGTAAGAGCCGAGTCACCTCTGTCGAGGCTCCGTACAGGGTTCCAGCAGTGGTTCGCTGGCGTCCATGACACTAGCGCGCCCATATCGGTCCTCAACGCGCCCACGGGGATGGGCAAGACAAAGGTCTTCCTCGACCTGATAAACGAATACGCCGGCAAGCACGGGGTGAGCCGCGTCATGTATTTTTCTCCCCTGCTTGCCCTGACCGAGGATTTCGAGAGCAAGGTCGCCCAAGTCCTCGGCCCGAAAGCGCTTGACGACATCCTCGTCTACAACCATCTTTTCACAGGCAGCCTGTCGGACAAGCAAGAGAACCGAGTTCTGGAGAGCCTTGGATACAATTTTGACAACGAATCTTTCAATAGCAAATTTGTAATATCGACGACCCAGCGGCTTTTGATGATACTCTACTTCAACGCAGTGGCCGACAAGATGAAGCTGGCTTCCCTGAGAAATTCATTGCTGATAGTGGACGAAATCCAGGTCGTGCCCAAGTTCATGCTGCCAAACCTTGTTGAAATGCTGCGGGTCATATGCCGGGAAATGAACGCAAAGGTGCTCCTGGTGAGCGCGACAATCCCGTACGAGCTTTCGAGCAATGTTCCAATAAACAGGGTTCCTCCAGCGCTTTTACGAGAATACCACCACCTGACGATGAAAAAGATCAGTTTCGTGCCCCGCTTCAAGCCTCCTGCCGGGACTAATGGGAAAAAAGTCCTCGTCATGGCAAACACACGCAAAAAGGCAAAGCAAATCTTTGATGGCATAAAAAAAGACGACACGGACAGCCTGCTGTACGTCACTTCTGGCATAAGAAAGAAGGACAGGAGCAACACCATCAAACTTATCCACGAGTCAAAAAAAGGGATGTTGGTGGTATCGACGCAGGTGCTGGAGGCGGGAGTCGACGTAAGCTTTGCAGAGGTCTACCGCGAAGTCGCCCCGCTTGACAGCATCGTACAGGTCATGGGGCGGCTCAACAGGGAGGGCGACGACGAAAACCCCGTGCTCTACATTTTTCAGCCGGACCAGGATCACAGGCCGTACAGCGAGCTGGAATATCAGGAATCGCTCAAGGTACTGAAAAAAGTGCGCAACTCGAAGGAACTGTACGGCAAACTCGACGGGTACTATGAGCAGGTGTCTGCCAAGAACTTGCGAAACGCTGACAGGATGGCCGAACTCGAACGTTTGGTGGGCGACATGGACTTTGAAGGCGTCTCTAGTTTCGTGAACAACCATGTCTTTACAGAGGAAGAAGGCCATTCCATGATAGTCCCTGACACCGAGCAAGACCTACAAGACATATTGGCCAAGCTGAAATCGATGCAAAAATTTGACAAGCAGTCATTCAAAGCTTATTCTGCCCTGACTGCCAACCTTCCCGGTTCTGCACACAAGGAGATAAAGGACTACCTGGACTCGGACCTGCTGGAAAGGGGCATCCTCCTGCCGAGACCCGGCAGCCTGAAAGAAGTTTACGATCCGGAGGTCGGCCTTGACAAATGGATAAAATAGAGGTCTGCTATGCATACATCGAAGTCCCGGACGCAAGTACCATATCCGCAGTCGCGCTGAGGGGTTTTCTAGGGTACCTGTTCGTGGAGGACACGGAATTCCACCACCACTCTGACAGCCCCTACCACTATCCACTAGTCCAGTACAAGAAGGTGCGCGGCCGGCTCATGGTGATGGGCCTCAAGGACTATGCAGAGGTGGTATGTCGCAAAATGTCCACCCTCGATCATATAACCACGCCAAACGGCAGGATAAACGTGCAGAGCGTGGACCTTGTGACCGACTCGTTTTCTGTAAAAGAAGAAACACGGATAAGGTTTCGATTCGCCACCCCCTGGATAGCCCTCAACGAGGAAAACTACCAGAAATTCAGGAACCTTGAAAGCGCCAAGAAAAAGGCGTTCCTTGAAAAGATACTGGTGGGAAATGTCCTTAGCGCCATCAAGGGGCTGTCGGTGTTTGCAAAGTTCAAGGTGACTGCTGACCTTGAAACCTTCCGGCCTCAAAGGGTATTTGTACACGAGAACCAATTTCAGGCTTTTCGGGCTTCGTTTACAACGAACGTGAATCTTCCACGTTTCTTTGGCCTAGGCAAGAGCGTCTCAAAGGGTTTCGGAGCGATTGAAAGCTCATGATCCTTGAAATATCGAGCCACGGCTCAGTGCTGAAGCGCCAGAACGACCTGTTTGTCGTAAAAAACCAGGACGGCACATCGGAAATCCCTGCAGAAAAAGTCGATGCAATAATGGTAAGTGCCAATGTACTCATCAGTTCGCAGGCAGTAAAACTGTGCATCGAGAAGAACATCCAGCTGGTGGTGGCCGACTGGGCGGGCAGGCCCATGGCCCGGCTATGGACAAGCACGGCCGGCAAGAGCACGGAACTGCGCAGGAAGCAGTACGTCAATCAAGAGACACCGATGGCAGTCCAGCTCTCGCTTGAATTGGTCCGAGCAAAGCTGAAAGGACAGAGAGAATTTTTGCTGGACCTGAAAAACAACAGGAAGGCCGAAGTCCCGGAAATCACCCGCGCCATCGCAGTCATATCGGAGGCGCTTTTGCAGGTGGGCAAGCTTGCAATCGACGGGAGGACAAAACAAACGCTGCTTGGATTTGAAGGGACATCTGCATCAGCGTATTTCCGCGCGATCTCTGCTGTCCTGCCGGCCAAGTGGTCGTTTGAGCGCAGGAGCCAGTATCCTGCGCTGGACGGCTTTAACGCCCTGCTCAATTACGCGTATGGCATAGCCTACTCTGACGTTGAAAAGATAATCATCCTCTCAGGGCTTGACCCAAACGCCGGCTTTTACCATGCAGATTCTTACGGCAAGCCCACGCTGTCCTTTGACCTGATGGAGCCGGTGAGGCCGCTTGTAGACAGGACAGTCACGAGCCTGTTCAGCAAAAAGATGGTCTCGGAAAGCTGGTTTGAGGACCGGGACGGTCAGGGCATTTTCCTTGCCAAGGACGCCAGGCTGGCACTGCTGACATCCTATAGCGAGAAAAACAGGAAGGAGCTGGAAAAAATAGCTTGGGGGTTTTGCAGGAAGATAATAGAGCAACTTGCAAAAGAGGACAAGGCGGAATGAAGGCAAACTCGTACTATGCGATTTATGATATTTCTGACAACCTGGTGAGGAGCAACGTCATACGGATCTTGAAAAATGCCGGGTTTGTACGGATCCAGAAAAGCGCCTTTTGCGGCACACTCGTGAACCAGAAAAAGAAAGATCTCTTGGAGGACATCAAGCGGGTCATCAAAGACGAAGATTCCTTCTACCTCATCCTCACGTGCCAGCAGTGCTTTGGGAGGATTAGCGTACTGGGCAAGGGGTTTGACGCGCAGTATGCAACTGGCAAGAGGCCCGCTGAAGTACTATGAAAGACCTGATAACCGTGACAGACGTGGTTGAAAACGCGTTCTGCCCGAAATTCACCTATTATTCGCTGGTCCTTGGTCTGCGTCAGTACGAAGAAAAGAGGGGGACCGTGCTTGCGGGCCGCGCTCTCCATACGCGGTCCGAGAAGGACAACCGCGACTATCTGCCAAAAATCGGCAGAGGGAAGAAACTGGTCGCTTTCCAGCTCTACTCCATGCGCCTTGGACTATCCGGCAAGATAGATGAAGCTTATGAAACCGCCAGCGAGATCGTGCTGGTCGAAAGGAAGTATTCTGATTTTACTGTGATTACCGACACTTTGAAAACGCAGGTGGGCCTGTTATCTATTCTGCTAGAAGAGAACCGTAACAAGCGGGTTGCCCGCGCTTTTGTTGTGTTCCAAAAATCCCAGCGAGTGGTAAAAGAGATTGAATTGACCCAGGGATTGAAAGATTTTGCGCTTCAAAAGCTAGAATCCGTAAAGCAGATACTGGCAAGTGGGATTAGCCCGGACGTGAAATATAGCAGCAAATGCCTTGACTGCACCTACAAGAAGGTGTGTCCCACTGGATCTTTATATAGGGTTCCATAAAAATGCAGGACGGTGAGGAAAGACAGCCTTTTGGGGTCTGTAGACTGAATTTTACGCACAAAACCGGGTGTCCGGAGGGCTGTCTGAAAGACAAATCCATTAAAACAAGGATTGAAACATGTACTGGACTCCCTTGTCCGCCCTGGTCCTTTCAGTCTGAAAGACAAATCCATTAAAACAAGGATTGAAACATGAAATCAGAAGTAAGGGTAGAATCCCCTCCAGCTGTCTGAAAGACAAATCCATTAAAACAAGGATTGAAACACACTTACCCTAGAGCTAACTCGTAAATTATTTGAGTCTGAAAGACAAATCCATTAAAACAAGGATTGAAACGGCATAAACCTACTGGAAACGTCTTTCGTAGCCCTGTCTGAAAGACAAATCCATTAAAACAAGGATTGAAACAGGGATACCAACGACGTCCACGAGCTGGCCGAAATATGTCTGAAAGACAAATCCATTAAAACAAGGATTGAAACAACAGAAGCCAGTTCTCTGCATATTCGGTGATCTCGTCTGAAAGACAAATCCATTAAAACAAGGATTGAAACTCGCAAGCCGTCAATCACCGACAAGAAAACGATGTATGTCTGAAAGACAAATCCATTAAAACAAGGATTGAAACGGCTTACTATGTTGTAAGGGTGGAAAATATACAGAAGGTCTGAAAGACAAATCCATTAAAACAAGGATTGAAACTTTATAGAATAAATTAGGTGATCTTCACCTACTAGTGTCTGAAAGACAAATCCATTAAAACAAGGATTGAAACGTGCTACTCTTACTGGTTGGCAAGTGTTTTGAGATGTCTGAAAGACAAATCCATTAAAACAAGGATTGAAACTCCTAACTGTATGTACAAGGTGAGAATCCAGAGAGGTCTGAAAGACAAATCCATTAAAACAAGGATTGAAACCATGCCGACGTAGGGATAAAGGACGAAAAAACGGGTGTCTGAAAGACAAATCCATTAAAACAAGGATTGAAACTCATATTACAAAATAAAAGGAGAGGGAAAAAAGATTGTCTGAAAGACAAATCCATTAAAACAAGGATTGAAACTCCTTGTCGGCACCACGCCGTGGTAGTCGAAGATGTGTCTGAAAGACAAATCCATTAAAACAAGGATTGAAACTTGAAACTCTTGGCATGTATGATTACCCGCTCTAGCATGTCTGAAAGACAAATCCATTAAAACAAGGATTGAAACCAACCTAAAGGCAATAATCGAGTATATGGTAAGGGAGTCTGAAAGACAAATCCATTAAAACAAGGATTGAAACTAGAGCTAAGTCCTGCAGGAGTAGGCTCTGGAGGAGGTCTGAAAGACAAATCCATTAAAACAAGGATTGAAACCGCCAACGTGCCAAGCGTGTCTTAATTTTGATTCGTCTGAAAGACAAATCCATTAAAACAAGGATTGAAACCAAAGGATACTACCATAGCCGTCAAGGACTTTCTTGTCTGAAAGACAAATCCATTAAAACAAGGATTGAAACTCGTTAACCACCTCTCTCCCGGTTTTTGGCCCTTTAGTCTGAAAGACAAATCCATTAAAACAAGGATTGAAACCGCTTGCAGGCGTGTTTATGCCTAAGGTCAAGATGTCTGAAAGACAAATCCATTAAAACAAGGATTGAAACCTTTAATGCAGTAGGCGACGGCGCTATAACGATCGTCTGAAAGACAAATCCATTAAAACAAGGATTGAAACTCTACCAGTGAGAGGGTGGGCATCATACGTGATAGAGTCTGAAAGACAAATCCATTAAAACAAGGATTGAAACATCCTCTCATTTGAGTATGCGCGTGACTGGTCAAATGGTCTGAAAGACAAATCCATTAAAACAAGGATTGAAACCTCTGTCGCTATCCGAAGTGACTGAGAGATATACGTCTGAAAGACAAATCCATTAAAACAAGGATTGAAACTCTATTGCAGTCACTAGGTTAGGCTCGATATCCCGGTCTGAAAGACAAATCCATTAAAACAAGGATTGAAACTGACGTCATTCTTCCAGTCAACACGACGTTTGCATGCGTCTGAAAGACAAATCCATTAAAACAAGGATTGAAACTCTAGTCCGTAGTCGAATGCTGGATGACCATAGAGGTCTGAAAGACAAATCCATTAAAACAAGGATTGAAACTGCGGCTGGTTGCAGGGCAAACAATTTCACGTACGTCTGAAAGACAAATCCATTAAAACAAGGATTGAAACTAGACTAGCGGGCCTGTTCCACCTGACAGATGACGTCTGAAAGACAAATCCATTAAAACAAGGATTGAAACTCGAAAGCTGCTGGTCGCACAGGTCCTTGCCTATCGTCTGAAAGACAAATCCATTAAAACAAGGATTGAAACGTAGATACCACCACTGACTCGGTGGCTTCTACTTGGGGTCTGAAAGACAAATCCATTAAAACAAGGATTGAAACTTGATACTTCCTTCCAGGAAAAGATAGCCTCCGTCGTCTGAAAGACAAATCCATTAAAACAAGGATTGAAACCTAAGGAATACGATTATGTAATAGGCACACTCTGGGAGTCTGAAAGACAAATCCATTAAAACAAGGATTGAAACTTTTTGTTGTCGTCGGCCTCCTCATCGTCGTCGTTGTGTCTGAAAGACAAATCCATTAAAACAAGGATTGAAACGCCTTGATCAGTATGTAGCTGCCGGGTCCGTAGCAGTCTGAAAGACAAATCCATTAAAACAAGGATTGAAACATGAAGCCAAGGTCGGCATAGTCGTTCATAACCAAGCGTCTGAAAGACAAATCCATTAAAACAAGGATTGAAACTGTCATTGAGATTTCGTTGGATTCTGTGGTATGGAGTCTGAAAGACAAATCCATTAAAACAAGGATTGAAACTAGAATCACTTTCTGTTATGTTTCCAAATATCGAAGTCTGAAAGACAAATCCATTAAAACAAGGATTGAAACAATTTCACGCCGTACTCATTAAGCTGGAAATTGGCATGTCTGAAAGACAAATCCATTAAAACAAGGATTGAAACTTGCATAATAGTTGGTACCGTCGAGTGTCATCTTGTCTGAAAGACAAATCCATTAAAACAAGGATTGAAACCTGAACTTACAGCTCTGAAGGGTGCTTTTGAACAGGGTCTGAAAGACAAATCCATTAAAACAAGGATTGAAACGTCATTCTTATCCCTCTTCCCATAGAAATGTTGAGTCTGAAAGACAAATCCATTAAAACAAGGATTGAAACTACCCATACTTGCGGCAGATAGCCCTGAACCAGTCTGTCTGAAAGACAAATCCATTAAAACAAGGATTGAAACTTTCTATTTTCAAAGCCTAATACCTCGAGTATTGGTCTGAAAGACAAATCCATTAAAACAAGGATTGAAACTTTCAAAAGAGTACAGCTCACCTATTTCCAGTTGTTGTCTGAAAGACAAATCCATTAAAACAAGGATTGAAACCACCAAACAAACGAATAGTTCTTTCTTTCTCCTTAAGTCTGAAAGACAAATCCATTAAAACAAGGATTGAAACCTAGACCTTTTTTTGCATCCTTATCGTGAGCACGCCGTTTCTGTACTTGTAGTCGGATATGCCCATTTCAGCAGCCGTCGACATGTCAAGCTGCACGTCCCTTGCAAAGTTCTGGCCGCCCTTTATCTTTAGCATGCCTGCCGACAGCCGGACATCTATCTGGTCCTCCGGGCCGGGCACCTCTGCCACGAACACCATCGCCCCGTCGTTGTTCTTTATGAGGTCATAGACCCAGTCCTTCTGTTCCACGTTGCGGGGCATTGCGACCTTTTGTTCGGCCGGGCTAGACATCTTGCGGATCTCGCGCACCCAGTAGATGACGAACCCCGCCGCGATTGTGATGAGGATAAAGCTGGCGCCGTTCTGGCCGCCTCTTGCCGTCATGACGTACATGGCGCCGACAAACATCAAGGCCAGAAGTGGGACTATAAAGCCGACCGAGCGCCCGGTGGAATATTTCTTTGTGTATTTAGCTAATCCAGCTCACCCCTCTCCCGGCATTCCACAAAAAAATAGTACCATGCCGAGATTATAAAACTTATAGATTTTCTTGTTATGCCATCTTGCCGCCGGCACGCTCGCCCCAGCGCCTGAAAAGCCCGTGGTCGATTCCAAACTGGTCAAGCGCCTTGCCCACAACATGGTCTATCAGGTCGTCCATGGTCTGCGGCCTGTGGTAAAAGCCGGGCATCGCCGGCATGATTACGATATTGTGTATGCCGGCAAGCTTGCTCATGTTTTCAAGGTGGATTTTTGACAGCGGCGCCTCCCTTGGCACTATGACCACCTTTCTGCCCTCCTTGATGCAGACGCTGGCGGCCCTTGACACCAGCGTGTCGTCAAGCCCGTTTGCAATGCTTGCAAGAGTGCGCATGCTGCACGGGATGACTGCCATGCCGTCTGTCTTGAACGAGCCGGAAGAAACAGGCGCGGCCATGTTGTTGTCCTCGTACACCTTGGTTGCAAGCGAGCGGACGTAGTCGCCCGTCTTGTCGGTCTCTATCTTGATGGTCTTTTCGCCCCACTCGCTGAGGATGAGGTGCGTCTCCACCCTTAGCTTTTTGAGCGCCTCAAGGGCGCGTATCCCGTATATCACTCCGGAGGCGCCCGTTACGGCTATTACCAGTCGCACAGTTGCAAGCTTGTACGCTTGTGTTGTTATATAACGATGCTGCCGGCGGCAGCGCAAAAGGGTTTATTTACTGACAGTCGCGCATTTCTGCCGTGCTGACCGTCTTTGGCACGATGGCCCTTGACACCACGCGCACGCCATTCCGGGTGGAAGAAAGGATACTTGGCGGAGCCGCGACTTTTGCCTCGCTGTCGGCAGGCATGTTTGCCCGGACCGGGATGGTCGCCGCCATCGGGGAGGACATGCCCCTTGCCAACATCGAGGCGGTCAGGTCAAAGGGTGTCGACACAAAAGGCATCGTGACAGTCAGGGGCGGCAAGTGCTTCCACTATGATTCAGAGTTTGACTATAATTTATCGAGCAGGACGACTCTAAAGACAGAGCTGAACGTCATTGCCGATTTCGACCCCGTCATCCCGGAGGAATACGTAAAATCAGAGTACGTCTACCTTGCAAACAATGACCCGCGGCAGAACATGAAGATACTTCGCCATTTTGAAAAGCCCAAGCTGGTGGTCTGCGACACGATAGAGTACTGGATCCAGACGGCAAGGGACGACGTCGTCAAGATGATCGGAAAAACAGACGGCGTCGTGATAAACGACAGCGAGGCGCGCCTCCTCTGCAACGAGGTCAACATCGCAAAATGCGCAAGGCAGATAATGTCATTCGGGCCGAGGTTTGCGATAATAAAAAAGGGCGAGCACGGCGCCGTGCTCTTTACCAGAGAAGGCGAAGTGTTCCCTGCGGCTGCATTTTTCCTCGACGAAATCTCCGACCCGACTGGCGCCGGCGACTCTTTTGCCGGCGGTTTTCTGGGCCACATTGCCCGCAAGGACAAGATTGATTTCCGCACGATGAAGGAGGCGGTGATATACGGCAACGTCATGGGCTCTTTTGCGGTGGAGGACTTTGGAGTCAGGAGGCTTCTTGCCATAACGAAAGACGACGTCGAGGAACGGTACGAAAAGTACCGCAACTTGGTGCAATTCTGACAGATCCTTACTTTTCGCCCTTGATCTTGGTTGGCTCTCCTGAAGGCATATGCGATAATCATTAACAAAAAGGTGTAGGATGAGGGGGGTGAACAAACATCTGTGACGCCCTCATCTCTTTTTTTGCTTGCATGCATGGTTATTGTGTTGCTATGACAATACTTTAGTCATCTTTGTTTTGTCCCGGCGGCTCCTTTCCTGCAGGATTTTGGTTGCTCTGCTCCTGACCCTCGCCTTGGCAATTCTCCTGCTGACCGGGCGCCTCATGTCCTCCCCTGTTCTCGCAGTGGGAAGTTATCGCCGCAGATGCACTTTGAAGTAATGTCTGTGCTGCTGCAAGCGCCAGTGCGGCCATGATTGCTGTCCCGGCTACGATGGCGCCCCACTTTTTCTTCTCGCTTGTTTTTGTCCGTATCTTTGTTGCCTCTTTTCTTTCATGTGCAAAATTCATTGCAGACACTGATCTCGAGATGAATGATTATAAGTATTCGGTCATTGATGATGATAATTCAATCGTAGTTAATTTAATAATGTAAATTTAATAACCAAAATCACCGGATAATAGAATACTATACTATATAAGCCTAAGGTCATAATCTAATGTATGTGAAGAATGCAATTCACTGACAACAGTAAGGGATCCTGAGTATAGACGGGTCGGAGTTTTCAACGCAGTGCGACAATTCGTATTTCCTGCAATGGGCCGATGACATTAGCGGCTCGGGCGCGGCCTTGAATGCAGCCTCAAACTGTTGCTGCTGCCTTTCATCTGGAATCCTGTAGCATATGTATTCGACTATCGTGCCGCAAAGTTATGGTTCTTGGCATCTATTAACAACA
Source organism: Nitrososphaera viennensis EN76 (assembly GCF_000698785.1). Taxonomy (GTDB): domain Archaea; phylum Thermoproteota; class Nitrososphaeria; order Nitrososphaerales; family Nitrososphaeraceae; genus Nitrososphaera; species Nitrososphaera viennensis. The sequence goes on along the minus strand of NZ_CP007536.1, from coordinate 1,472,526 downwards.
CAGGTGCAAGTTGAATATAGAAGAATCCTAGCAAAAATAAATACCCCGACACACATGCCGTGACATATATGGGACGCACAGAGAAAAAGATCCTCGGCAAGAACGCGCAGGTAATAATCGACACCCTGAAGAGGGCGTACTCGGACGAGATGCGCATCTTCCACTACTTTTGGTACGTGGGCATCAACATGGAAGGGATAGGGCTTGTCACCTACGCGCAGGCGCTAAAGACGCAGGCAACGGGCGAGCTGATGCATGCAGAGCTCCTGGCAAACAGGATCTCCGAGCTTGGGGGCAGGGCGCCAAGCAACCCGACCGAGTGGGAGAAATTGAGCACGATTGGCACGCTCGATCCGGCAAAGCACCTGACACTAAGATCCGCGCTAGAGCGCGCCGTGAAATTCGAGGGCAAGGCGGTTGAAAACTATAACGCGCTTGCCAAAAAGGCGCTTGAGCTGGGCGATTTCGTGACGTACAACCTGGCCACTACCGTCCTTGCCGACGAGGTCAAGGACGAGCAGCACACCGAGGACGTCCTCAACTCGCTTGAAGTAAAGTAAGCGAAATGGCAGTCAACCTCTCTAACGTCGAGCAGGCCATAATAGAGGAGCTAAAGATAAGCCCGGAAGAAGCTAGAGCGTACGTCGCCATCGTAAAGACTGGCAAGATGGATGCTGCCCGGATATCAAAGGCAGTGGGCATTAGCGAGAAGCAGGCGCTGGAGGTTGCAAAATCCCTCGTCGGCCGCGGGATGGTGATCGAGATAACTGCCACAGAATTTGAGTCGCTGCACCCCCGCTTTGCAGTCACCAACCGCTACAGGCGCCGCTGCGCCGAGGACAGCATCCCGTTCAAGAAGAACCTGCGGGTTGACAACATCGGGATCGTGCTTGAAAAGCCGTTTGAGGATGCAAGGACTAAATAGGCGTCAGCCGGCTCTCTGTATGGCAAAAGAAGATATGGCGACTTCGGATCCGACGGGAGGCGACAAGGTAGTCTACTTTGGAGTGATAAACATCAATGAGAACGGGAGGACGCTCGGATCGGTGGACATCTGGCGCAGCCTCTTGACAAAGGAGATGTTCTGCGAGGAAAAGCGCCTCGGCATCCTTGAAATCGTCGACTACATTGGCATGCCCAAGAAAAAGCAGGAAGAAGAGTGGGCAGTCGCTGTGAGCAGGAAGCGGAAGGGGCACCTGCGCTGGCGCCTTGTCAAGCTGGTAAAAGAGGGCCGGTTCAGGTTCGAGGACGCCGACGACAAGCCGGTAGAAATCGACGTCAAGGACTATGCCATAGCCGACCCCGACTGGTGGAGCTTTCTGGTCAAGAACAACGTAAACCGCAATGTGGAAGTAGAGGGCAAGTAAGTAAAATGGAGCGCGCCAGCGGCGATAATGATGTTCCTCCAGTGACCGTGTTTGTCAAGAACGCTGACGGGAGCGAAATTGCCGCAAAACTGTCAGGCTATTTTGTAGTAAAGGGAAAAGAGTTCCGGTTCACCGCCATCGCCTTTGGAAGGATAGGCGGCCACAACGCAAGCGTCAAGATAGCAAAGACGACGCTTGACAAGGTGGCCAAGATGGGCATCGACCCGGACGCGCTGGTGGACACCATCCAGCGCAAGATAGTGGAAGGCGACGTCGTCCTCCCGGAAGGGATCAAGCCGCCGTCATCATCAGAGTAGCGAGCCTTCGAGCGCGTTTCCGCAGGCGCATTTCGCGCGTTCCATCGGCACGGCCGGTATCAGCTCTGCAACGAGCTTTTTCGTCTTTTCCACGTTCTTGTGGAGCGTCTCGATGATCTCTTTTGATGTAACAGGTATCTCTGCCCAGACGTCATAGTCGGTGACGGTCGCCACCGAGAGATAGCAAATTTCGGCCTCGCGCGCAAGTGTGACTTCTGGCACGAGCGTCATGCCGATGATGTCGGCCTTCATGACGTCGCGGAAAAATTTTGATTCTGCCCGGGTTGAAAAGCGCGGGCCTTCGATGCAGACGTACGTCGCCCTTGGCTGGAACGGGAATTTCAGTTTCTCGATTACTTTTGCCGCGACGTCGCGGATCTCGGGGCAGAACGGGTCTGCCATCGAGACATGCGCCACCTGCCCGCCGTCGTAAAACGTGTATTCTCTTTTCTTGGTAAAGTCGATGAACTGGTCGGGAAGCGCGACGTGGCCGGGCTTGTAGTCAAAGCCGAGGCTCCCGACCGCCGAAGGCGCGATTATGCGCTTGACGCCAAGTTGCTTTAGCGCCCAGATGTTGGCCCGGAAATTGATCCTGTGGGGAGGTATCCTGTGGCCCCTGCCGTGCCTTGGCAGGAACGCAACCTTCCTGCCCGCGTACTCGCCTATCGTGATGAGGTCGGAGGGCTCGCCGTACGGCGTGTGCACCTTGACCTCTTTTTTGTCGCTGAAAAGTCCTGAATCATAGACGCCCGTGCCCCCGATGATGCCAATGTCTGCCTTTTCCATCTAGTCGTACACCACCAGAGACTCTACCCTGTAGCCCATCTGGCGCAGCCTGTCGGCGCCCTTTAATCCTGCCAGCTCTATTACAAAACCAAAGCCCGCGACCTTGCCTCCAAGTTCTTCCACCAGCTGCGCAGCCGCGACGGCAGTGCCGCCGGTCGCAATCAGGTCGTCGACTATCAAGACCCTTTGACCCTTTTTCACCGCGTCTGTCTGCAGCTCCATCGTGGCGTTGCCATATTCAATGTCGTACGATTTCTTGATGGTGGGGCCGGGAAGCTTGCCTACCTTTCTTATCATTATCACGCCCTTGCCCGCCTTCATGCCAACCGCCGTCGCGACGACAAAGCCCCTGGATTCGATGCCGGCAGTAGCGTCGTACCTCGTCTTTGAAAACTTGCGGGAAAACTCGCTTGCAATGAACTTGAGGGCGTCGGGGTTCCGAAAAACAGGATTGATGTCGCGGAAAAGTATGCCTGGTTTTGGAAAGTCCTGATGCTTGCCGATTATCCTGTCGAGGTTTAGCTTGGCCACCACGGACACTACGCATGGGGTGGCAGTAAAAAAGATTGCGAAGTAGGGTTCTGTCAAGTCTCAGGTTGATGAGCAACCCTGTCAACTTTTGGCTGATCAAATCTTATATATCAACTTGTTAACGGATTATCGTTGTTGGCAGTAAAGAGCGTGGAGCAGAAGACCTGCTAGACCGAGCAGTTATTTCCAATGATGGAAACATTCAGAAAAATGGTTAATGACTGCATTAGAATCGGCCCGCAAAATGATGCTTCGACTCTAAAGAGGCTATCGGTGCTCTGCTATCCTGCTCTTGCCAAGTATGACATCATTTCTTACTACAAGCTGCACGCGATTTCAAAGGCAGCCGGCATAATTGCAAACAGAAAGCAATCGCTAAAGCGCGGTTTTCCTACAAAAACACCATATCTAAAGAAGGCAATTCTAATCTCATCCTACGGTTTCAAGGTCGAAAAAGGCGCTTTGAAGGTTCCTCTTGGTGATCGACAGTACTTTGGCATCCTACTCAATGCCTACATCAATAACATCCTGTCCGATCCCGCCGTGATAGTACGTTCTTTCACTCTTGCCGCCAACAACACGGTGAGAGCATCTGCTACTCTAAAGAAGTGGCAGAGATTGAATGCATCGCGATAGCAGGGGTTGACAGGAACCTTGCAAACGTCACATATGGCAACGAGGAAAAGATAATCACCTTTGATGCATCGAAAGCCGTACAGGTAGCAGAAAACACGCGCTCTGCAATCCGCTCCTTCAAGCGCAACAATGCGAGGATAAGGAAAAACATAGCAGGCAAGTATGGCCTGCGCAGGAAAAACCGCGTTAACCAGCTATTGCACAATGTATCAAAAGCAATTGTACAGCGGGCAAAAGAACAGAAAGCGGCAATAGTTTTTGAGGATATAACCTTCATTCGCCGCCTATACCAGCGTTGGAATTACCAAGGCCGCGACCATCGAGGAAAGATGAACTCTTGGCCGTTCCACGAGCTGAAGAGGCAAGTAGAGTACAAGGCGGCTTGGGCAGGCGTTAAAGTAATAACACTAACGAAAGGTCAGACGAGAGGAACGTCGCAGCTCTGTCCTCGATGCGGAAAGAGACTCCAAGGGGCAGAGCATCACGATTTCGTCCACAGACGGCAATTATGGTGCCAAGAATGCAATAAGTGGATGGACCGTGACGTTGTAGCTGCGATGAACATAGCAAAGAAGGGCGCTGACGCGTTCCAGCGTTCAAAAGGGCTTGCAGATGAAGCAATGGTACAGAAACCCAGCAGCAAGGAGCCGGCAATTCTGAAAGTCGATGCAAGCAAGTTAAGTTTCTGTCAACAACTATCGAAAGTTGACAGGGTTGCTCATCAACCTGAGACTTGACAGAACCCGAAGTAAGCTCCGGCTTACTGCCGGCTTTATACGGTCGATTGTGCACAATTATTACTAGAGTGCAATCGCAGGCAGAGTTCCGGGCCAGAGTAGCAGGCTTGAAGGACTTTGATGAAGCCTTTGAGCTGGTCAAGAGCGCCGTCTATGAAAAATTCAAGATGCACCGCGCCGGCCTGAGCCTGATACTGCAGGTCATGCCGACAAACCTTGGCGCCTACCATATCTTGGGCTCAAACGTAATAGTGATGAACAGCCACGTGCTTGCCGCAATCCGCAGGCTGTCCGGCTCGGAAGCAGAATACAACGCGTACGTGTTCATGGTTCTGGCGCACGAATACCTGCACAGCCTTGGCATCATCGACGAAAACACGGTGCGCCAGATGACCTACAACCTCTGCAAGACGATGCTCGGAGAGGATCACGGCTCGACCAAAATGGCCAAGGAAGACCCATCATCGCTGTTCCCGCAGCTGCGCAACATGATGCAGACGCAGTTTGGCCGGGAGTTCCAGCTGGTCAAGAAATTCGACAGGGCAAGCCAGTCCTACATACAATAGTGGTACTGTTAAAAAATCGGGCGTTTTGCCAAATTCTCTTTCTCTAATGAAAATTCGTGGCCATATTCGTCTTGTGGAAAAAAGAGATAAACGTAAACATGCCTTCTGGAAGCAGACGTCATAAAGATGAAGGAATCCTATGCGAGCATAGGCCAAGTACGAGTGAGGTACCTTGAGGCAAGCATCAGGAGGGATGATGATGCACTATTTCCTGTTTCTACTTCTTCTATTGGGAGACCCAAAAGCGGAAAACAACAGCAACATCGTCATCAACCTCCTCGGCACGTGCTGTTCATTCACGGTCTCGGGTCATCGGCAGATAGATGGCTTGATATTCCTGATGCAATGTCGCTCTTTGGTTTTCATGCAGTTGCCATAGACCTGCCCGGATTCGGAGGCAGCGACAAGCCCCCAGACATGAATTATTACACCATCGAGAATTTCGCGCAGGCCGTGGCAGAATTCATGCACAAAATTGGCATAGATGACGGGAAAACCAGCATTGTAGGCCATTCATTAGGAGGCTACGTAGCGGCGCAACTTGCAATAGAGCAAAGAGGCCTCGTTGACAAACTGGTCTTGGTGGACTCCTCGGGAATGCTGCAAGGTCAAACACCTCTGCTTAGGAGGTACCTTGACGCTGCAATGAACCCTTCAAAACAATCTGTCAGGGAGGTGTTCGAGCAGCTGGTGGCAAACCCGACTAGAATTCCCGAGATATTGGTCGATGGCTTTATCTACAGAATACAACAGCCAAATGCGCAACTTGCCTTCAAGTCGGCTTACGACAACAGCACAAGCACGCAAATAGGAATCAAGAGGCTAAAGCTGATCGGTCAAAACAACATCCCGACGCTGATTATCTGGGGAAGCGAGGACAAGCTGATCCCCCAGAATACTGTCAAATTTTCAAAGAGGGAATAAGAAACTCGCTGGCCATAATAGTAAAGGATGCTGGACACGCGCCTTTTGCCGAGAAACCCGCTGTGGTGTGCGAGCTCTTGCAGGATTTTCTCGATTCATCCAGGACATAAAGAGTGTGTATATCCAGAAAGGGTCTGCTGAATCAACAATAATGGGTCAAAGAGAAATTTATCCAGAAACAAGGAATCACCCGAGCAGGCAAACCAAAATGACTTCTTAAAATGCATTATCTGGGTAATACTTAGCCCGTACAAATTTCTCACGGCAATACTGCAGAAATAGACAACTTGTTCTCTTGTAGAGCGAAAGCTGGAAGATATAAATAAGAACATCGTAAAGTACCTCATTATATGCCGATAAAGAACGGGGCTGAGTACGTAGAGAGCCTCAGGGGAAGGAAACTCAAAGTCTATCTTTTTGGACAGCTTGTAAAGGAGCCGGTGGACCATCCCATGATCCGCCCCTCCATTAACGCAGTGGCCGCCACGTACGACCTTGCAAACGCCGAGCCAGAGATGGCGGGAGCCAAGTCGTCGATATCCGGCCTGCAGGTAAACAGGTTCCTCCACATCGCGGAAAGCGCCGAGGACCTTGTGAACCAGAACAGGATGCAGAGGAGGCTTGGCCAGCTGACGGGCACCTGCTTCCAGCGCTGCGTCGGCATGGACGCCCTTAACTCACTGTATTCCACTACCTACGAAGTCGACCAAAAGTACAAAACGCCATACCACGCGCGCCTGAAGGAGTTCATCAAGATGATCCAGCGCGAGAACTATGTCATCGGGGGCGCCATGACGGACGTCAAGGGCGACAGGAGCCTCTCGCCGTCGCAGCAGCCCGACCCGGACATGTTCGTGCACATCGTCAAGAGGGACAAAAAGGGCGTCTACATCACCGGTGCCAAGGCGCACCAGACCGGCTGCATCAACTCGCACTGGATACTCGTCATGCCCACCATGCGCCTGAAAGCGGAGGACAAGGACTATGCCATAGTCGGCGCAGTCCCGGTCGACGCCCCGGGCATCACGTACATCTATGGCAGGCAGTCGTGCGACACAAGGTCGATGGAAGAAGGCGACATTGACGCCGGCAACAGCAAGTTCGGAGGTCAGGAGGCCATGATAATATTCGACAACGTGTTCATTCCAAACGAGCTCATCTTTCTGGACGGCGAGTACGACTATGCAGCAATGCTGGTCGAGCGCTTTACCTGCTACCACAGGCGCTCGTATGTCTGCAAGACTGGCCTTGGCGACGTGCTGATAGGCGCCGCGGCGGCAATCGCGGACTATAACGGGGTCGCAAGCGCCTCGCACATCAAGGACAAGCTTGTGGAGATGACGCACCTCAATGAGACGATATTCGGCGCAGGCATTGCATCTTCGTACATGGCCCACCAGACGGCGTCTGGAAACTGGCAGTGCGACGACATGCTGGCCAACGTCTGCAAGCACAACGTGACGAAATTCCCCTACGAGATAAGCAGGCTGGCACAGGACATCGCCGGCGGCCTCATGGTGACGCTCCCGTCGGAAAAGGACTTTCGCGGGCCCGAGACTGGCCCCCTGCTTGAGAAGTACCTGAAAGGACGCAAGGGCGTCTCGACCGAGAGCAGGGTGAGGATGCTCCGCCTTATTGAAAACATGACGCTTGGCCGGAACGCGGTGGGATACCTCACAGAGTCGATGCACGGCGCCGGCTCGCCGCAGGCGCAGCGCATCCAGATCGCAAGGCAGATGCAGCTGGAATACAAGAAAAAGCTTGCCAAGAACCTTGCAAGCGTCAAGGAAGGCGAGACTGCCGAGATAGCGCAGGAAAACCCGGAATACTTCAACAAGATATTCGGGGTCAAGAAGAAGGGCAAACAGCAGTAGCAGTAGTAACTTTCTTTACTCTGCTTACTTTTGGTAAGCATCCTTAAATATTTCTGCGATCTACTTTTTGCCATGCCAAGACCGATACATTTCGACCTGACGGCAGACAACCCCGAAAGGGCGGTCAAGTTCTACCAGAGCGTGTTTGGATGGAAGTTTGAAAAATGGGACGGGCCGATGGAGTACTGGATGTGCACCACCGGCGACAAGGACGAGCCGGGCATAAACGGCGGCCTCTCAAGGAAGGGCGATTCGGGAATGCCTGCCATGAACACCATAGGCGTAGCAAACGTTGACGAGTTTTCCAAAAAGATAGCCTCAAGCGGCGGCAAGGTAGTCATGCCCAAGTCGCCGATACCGGGCGTCGGCTGGTTTGCCACCTGCCAGGATACCGAGGGCAACCTCTTTGGCATAATTCAGGAAGACAAGAACGCCAAGTAAGTAGTAACAGCAAGGACTTTTTTGGCCGCGTGTACGCGAGTGCGCGGCCGAAAAGGATTATTTATCAGTTATGCGTCAAAAGAAGTGTCTTCGGGGTAGCTGTGTTTGAAACTAAATGAAGCCCAGATCGAGGATCTGACGGGCAAGGTCTTTCGCACGATCGTCTCAAACGGCAAGGGTGGTATACTGCAGTCAGAGCTCTGGAAGGAACTTGACCTGACAAGCCGCGACGGCTCGCGTGTGGCAATCCGCCTTGAGCGCCGGGCCCTTATAAGGCGGGAAAAGATGCTGGAAAACGGCAGGTGGACCTACAAGCTTTTCGCCACCAAGCTGCCCATCGACACCAGCAGCGTCGAAAACGCGCCGTGCCTCACCTGTCCCGTGGAGCACATGTGCTCCCTTGACGGTTCCTACAGCCCAATCACCTGCAACCTCATAGAGGACTGGCTAGTGCTGTCCCTCAACATGGCCAACCAGCAGAGGAGGCAGCAAGAGCAGCATCAGAATCATCATCAGGCGCCGGCCTCAGAGACGGAAGAAGAAGATCCGGCCAAATGAGGCTTGCAGACGCCCGCAGGGACCATTACAGGCGCCTTGCCAAGGATCAGGGCTACAGGAGCAGGGCTGCATACAAGCTAAAGCAGATCAACGATTCTTACCGCATTCTCAAGCGTGGAAACAGGGTAGTTGACATTGGCTGCGCGCCCGGCGGCTGGGTGCAGGTCGCCACAAAAGAGGCCGGCCCGGGAGGCAGGGTGGTGGGAATAGACCTCAAGGAGGTAGAGCCGGTGGACGGCGCGACGATACTGCAGGGAAGCATCGACGACCCTGCCGCGGTCGCAAAAATAGTTGAGGCGCTGGGAGAAGAAAAAGCCGACATAATATTGTCAGACCTTGCGCCAAACGTCAGCGGCATGTGGGAGGTGGACCACGCGCGGCAGATCGACCTCACGAGGAGCGCCCTCGCACTTGCAAGGCAGGTGTTGAAGGCAGGCGGCAACGCTGTTTTCAAGGTGTTTGAGGGCGAGTTCCTGAACGAGCTAAAGAATGAGATGAAGGCAAGCTTTGGCAAGGTGCTCGTAAGCAAGCCCACCGCAAGCCGGCAGGAAAGCTCCGAACTGTACCTGGTGTGCATCGGCTTTCGCTCGTGATAGTAATTTTCTCTCATGTATTCTGCACGTTGCCCAATTAAACCGAATAACCCCGGGCAAAGTTGATTAAATTAATTAAGCTGTTGCACGACCTGTAAAATATCCCGGATGCCAGGCCAGCCTGACTATTATGCCCGCAATCACAAGCTGGAGGTCCCAAAGAGCCAGGACTCCTCACAGAGCAGGCTGCTCGTCCTATGCATCGACAGGGACGACGACATCGGGACAAAGGGAGGCATCGAGACGCCCATTGTCGGCCGCGACCAGTGCATAAACGCCGGCACCCGCCTCGCAATCGAGGACCCTGAGGACGCCGACGGAAACGCCATTTTCGGCGCGGTCAAGACCTACGAAGAGCTGGTGAGCAAGGGCTACAACGTCGAGGTGGCCGTGGTGGCTGGCAAGTTCAACAGGGGCGTTGAGGCAGACGAAAAGATAAGCCGGGAGGTGCAGGCTATACTCGAGAAGTACCAGGCGACCGGCGCAGTCATAGTTTCAGATGGCGAGGACGATGAGACGGTGCTTCCAGTCATACAGTCGAGGGTGCCCGTGGTGTCTGTCCAGCGCATCATCATCCGCCACAGCAGGAGCGTGGAATACTCGTACGCGGTGTTTGGCCGCTACCTGAAGGCGATGATGTACGACCCGCAGTACAGCAAGTTCTTCCTCGGCGTGCCAGGCGCGCTGCTGCTCGCAGGCGGCCTTGCAGTCGCGCTTGAGCAGACCAAGTGGCTGACCGTCATGATACTTGCAATCCTTGGGGGCGCGTTCGTGGTGCGCGCCTTTGACGTCGACAGGGCGGTAAGCTCGCTTGGCAAGATGGGGCCGACCGACTTCATCAAGATATTCTCTATAATCGGAGGAGTGCTGATGATGCTTGCAGCCATTGCAAACGGCATTTCCAGCATACCGCATGACATTCCTGTGTCCCAGATGGACGCGCTGCAGATAATCTCCAACAAGGCCATCGTGGGAAGCTTTACCAAGGGCATGATAACGATGATGTGGATAGGAGTCGCCACGATAATGGCCGGCGTGCTCCTGAGCAACTGGCTGAAGGGGAGCTCGCACGCTATGGCTGACATACTGCGGCTGGTGGTGCTTGGCCTGCTCTACATACCGGTGCTCCAGTTCACCGACGTGCTCACGCTGTCCACGAGCCCGTTCACGCTGGTGTCGTCGCTCTTGATAGGGCTTGCAGTGTCGCTTGTAGCGGCCGCGTTCCTGTACCAGCACTTCCGCCACAGGCGCGGGGGCGAGAACCAGGTAAAAGCAAACGGCAGCGGCAGCTGAAACATAAATAACACGCATGCTTTCTTTTCAACCCTGGGATTATAATGCCCGAGCACGGCGAGCTTGACCCGCAATCGCAAAACAGGTGGTTCTGCGGCTACTGGATGACGCAGGAAGAATGGGAGGACATACACGACTATGCGCCGCCAGCTGCCACCGGGGTTGCGGAGCAGCAGCGGGAAGAAGAAAAGGAAGAGCAAGAGGAAGAAGAAGAGGGGTAAAGAAAGGGGCGCTGTAAACTTGCCATGGCGGCCGGCTTTGCTGCGATAATCTTCGGGTCTATCACGAGCGACTATCAAGGTTTCTTATAATCATCATTATCATCATCGGCACTGCTTCATTTTTCTTATGCGGGCTTTGCCGGGCCATTCATTTCATTATTTTCCAGCCATTATTAGCTTCTTTAATAAAAAAAGCGCCGCCGGCGTCATTTCAGGTTTGAGTCTGGCAGTGATGCAAAAAAAGCCTGCGGTGGTTGATCTGGTCATGTCCAGCACGTGCAGGGGCAACAACCGATACCTTGACAGTATAATATGTGGGTAAAAGGTAAAACATACAAACAACCTCGTTGACCTCAATGTGTGGTTGACGAGCGGTCCGCCGGCGCAGTGGTGGTTTTTATGCCGTCAGACAGCGGCAAGCCGGAATACCTTCTCCTGCATTATACCGCCGGCCACTGGGATTTCCCAAAGGGCAACATAGAGGCAGGCGAGACCGAAAAAGAGGCCGCGGCAAGAGAGATCCGCGAAGAGACGGGCATCGCCGACGTCGAGTTTGTTGAGGGCTTTCGCCAGATAATATCGTACAGGTACAGAAAGGCCCGGAGGCTTGTCGACAAGGAAGTCGTACTCTTTTTGGTCCGGACAAAGACCAGAGACGTAAAGATATCGCACGAGCACATCGGCTTTGCGTGGAAAAATTACGACGACGCGATAAAGCAGCTTACCTACAGGAACGCAAGGAACCTGCTTGAAGCCGCGATGCAGTTCATGGAGAAGGAGAAGCCGCCAGCAGCCTGAACCGGCGCGCCGCCGCCGCCTGGTCCTTTGCCTGGAATATCGACCTTCCGATTATCAAATAGTCCGAGCCGCTTTTGACCGCCTGCCTTGCGTCGCCTCCCTGCGCGCCGACGCCCGGCGAATACACTGGAAGTGAAATTTTCAGCTCTTTCTTTTTCTCGGATATTTCATTCAGTATGTCTGCCTGCGTCGCGCCGACCACGATGCCGTCGACATAGGCCTTGATTGCCCTGTCAAGAAATATCCTGTACATCATCATGCCGCCGTGTGCCTGCAGGCCGTACCCGTCTGCCGCATCCGGGTGGCTCATGTACACAAGCGCAATGAGGCCCATTCCCAGCGCGTGCGCCTTTTTTGCAAGCGACGCAAGCGTGTTTGCGCCCATGAACGGGTTTGCTATCGCGGCGTCAAAGCCCATCTTGGCGAGGTGCTCAAGCGCGACCTCGTTGGTGTCGCCGATGTCGTTCAGCTTGATGTCTGCTATGCACAGGAGGCGGCGGCTGTGCGCCCTCTTGGTCACCTCTGCAATCTCCCTAGATGACAGCGGGAGCAGGAGGTGAAAGTTGAACTTGACTGCGCAGGCTTCGCCTGCCACCGCGTCTATGGTCCTTATCGCAAACTGCTTTAGGTTGCGCTTGTTTGCGGCAGGGTCGAGCGCCACCACTATCCTGCTCTTCTTTTTCCCTGCCAGCTGTGCCATCCGCTGCGAAAAGGAGGATGATGAGCTAGTCATAGGCCTTTACCAGCGGGTGGTCCGCCGCAAGCCTTATCACTTTCAGGTAGATGTAGCCGTGCTCGTCCAGGCTTGAGCAGAATGCCGGCTGCTCCGGCCTCTGGCTGGCATAGCGCAAAAAGGGCTCCGCCGGCTCGGACGTAAGGGGGACGTAGTAAAAGTACGACAGAGAGTCGTTCTCGTTGACGCTCATGATCGTGCCGATTATTGTTGTTGCTGCTGTCGCCTTGCCTCCACGCTGCTGCTTTGCAAGGAACAGCGGCAGCGGCGCCTCCTCGTAGATAGTCTTGTACGCGGCGACCTTTGCTAAACTTGCCATGTCCTTCAGCTTTATCGCGGTGTAGCCTGCCCCCTTTTCCACCTTGCCGAATTTTGCAAGCGCCGGCGGGAACTTTTCCACGTTAAGGATGGGCGAGTAGACAAACGTCGGGTTTCCGACCGAGTCGGCAAGCGTGACCTCCTCGACGCCGTTTGACACCCTGTACGCCAGATACTGCGAACCCCCTACCTCTGCCTCTGTAAAGTAGATGACAGGCCTACCGTTCATGATGTCCAGCTGCGCGGCAAGCACCTGCTTTCCCCCGACCGTGAGTGCAAAGGACGGCATCGGGGCGCGCTCTAGCGCGCATACTAGCCTGCCAAAATCCTTCAGGCCGGCAAGCGGTATGTACACCGGGGCTTTGAGGCGCAAATCGAAATCGCTTATGGTTAAAGCATACAGTATTAAAGTCATCCGCCCTTTTCACGGACGGATGACCGACAGGACGCGCGACCTTGTCGCGCAGGCGCAGGGCGTGCTTGCAAGGGCAGATGATCCTGCGTCGCTCTGGCGCGCCTACGTCGCAGTCGAGTACGCGATACTTGACATAAAACTGCGGCATGGATTGGAGCATGAGCAATCGCCTCCTGCACCACCAAAGAAGGCCGCTGACGACGATGACGGCGACCTGCTTGCTTTTGCAAGAGAAAAGCTGGCGCGCCTTGACCTTGAAGGCGACAGGAAAAAACTGCTTTACAACCTCCGCGAGTGCCGCGACGCGCTCAAGGCGCTCTTGGCAAGGAAAAAGCCCTAACGCCTTCTGTCGACTACGTCCTCAAGGTCCGGGCCGGTGCCTACGAGCGTCGCCTTTACTCCCAGCTCGCCCTCTATTTCCTCGATGAACTTTCTTGCCTCGGCCGGCATCTTTTCATACTGGCGCACGCCTGCGCACGAGGGGAACAGCACGTCGAGCTTTGTGACTGCGATCTGCGTCGCGCTGTTTATCCTTATCGACTTTTTCGCAAGGACGAAATCAAACGGCGCCGCCCTCCTCTGCCTGCCAGTCACGCTGCCAAACTCCATCCAGCCGCGCTTTTTAGCCTCGTCCTCAGACAGCTCGTTTGCAAGCGGCCCTCCGCCGACCCTCGTCACGTACGCCTTGAACACCACGAGCACGTCGTCAACCTTTTTCGGCCCGATTCCGATGTCGGAGCAGATGCCGGACGCCGTGACGTCCTTTGAAGTGACAAACGGGTAGCCGCCGTGAAACAACGACAAATACGTGCCCTGCGTCCCCTCCACCAGCACCTTTTCGTTGTTCTCAAGCGCATAGTTGACCGAGTTGCTGACGTCTTCAACGAACAATGAAAGTTCCGGCACGTCGCGGGCAAGTTTCAGCGTGCGAAGCGCCCTGTCCGCGTTTGCCGGGCCGGTTCCAGTCCCAGTAGTTCCGATCTTGCCCTTCAGGTGATCCTCGCTCTTATCGCGGTCAATGTGCGACTGCTCGATGATGCCGCACTGGGCGTCGACGTAGGTCCTGTCGTCTGCCCTGAACATCTCAATCTCCTTTAGCAAAACCTGCGGGTTTACGAGCACGCCGGCGCCTATCAGGAGCCGGGTCGCCGGGTTGAGCGCCGCGCTTGGAAGCATGCGCACCTTGTACTCCTTGCCCTCAAATGCAAAAGTGTGGCCGGCATTTGGTCCCACTCCGCCGCGCACCGCAATAACCGGGTTGTCCTTCTTTGCCAGGTACGCTACTATCTTGCCCTTTCCCTCGTCGCCAAAGAATCCGCCTACTGTCACAAGGCACGGCATGGGAGTTTGTGACAGCATGTCGTTATTTAATCTCACCTGCGCAGCACGGATTAAATTGAGCCGCAGCAAAAGATGGGCTGTTGAGCGGAGGGGCAGGAGGGGGAGGACAGCAGCAGGATCTCAATGGCGCCGCGGGAAACATCATCCAGATCCTTGCAAACCTTCCGGAATTCCTGCGCAAGCCGATGCTGCAAAAAAGGCTTTCAGAATTCTTTGACATGGCCGAGAAGGAAAGGCAGGAGACTATCGCGCTTGCGCTTGCAGCAGCTCCGACGATAGAGCCGCAAAAGCTGTCTGTGCTGGTAAAGACGTGGCTTGAGGTCCTCGCAGGGTTTGACGCGGAAAAGCGCACTGCGATTTTCAGCATCTATTGCAGCCAGATAATTAAACAGCCAGAATCGCTCCAGCGCCTCAACTTCCAGTCGCTTACGGACACGTTTCAGTCGCTTGGCGACAGAGAGCGCGAGATACTTGCAGACTCGTTCAAGGAAGTGCTCTTTGCCTTTCCAAGGCGCGAGAAGATACTTGCAGCCATTCCGGACTATTCGAGAAAAGCGCTTGGCCTCTAGTGTGTGTGTACTACTAATGTGACGGCGGCTGCTCGGGCTTTTTCTCTATCTCGCCGATGCCTTTCTCAAGGCCAAAGAACGCCCTTTCGTACTTGCGCAACGCCTTTCTGTGCTCCGGAAGGGACATGTCGAGCCTGAGCTCGTTCATCACCATGATGGCGTACGTCGTCCACTCTTTCCAGCACGCGTTGCATGCCGGGTACTTGTCGGCGGCCGGGTCTTCTGACGGCGCGTCTATCGGCTTGCCGCACTTCAGGCAGGTCTTGCCGCTCATATCTTGAGAGAACCTCTTGCGCTAGCCATTATTATACGTTCTAAAAGAGCGGCTTTTTCATGTTCGAGCCGCAGCTGGAGCACCTTGTACCCTTGACCTCTGTGCCGCAGGCCAAACAAACATACTTCAACTTCACTCCCTCGCTCATGTGGCCCCTTCCGGCAGTGTCGCTTCCAAAGCCAAACGACCCGAGCGCCTTTGTCTGGCGGTAGCGTATGTAAAAGATGGCCGCGACAAATATCGCAACGTTTGCAGCCAGGCCTACCAGAAAGCCGAAAAAGTAGGTCAAAACAAGCCCTGCCCCGAGGCTTGCCGCCAGGAACATTATCTGGCGCTTTAGTACCGGCTTGAGGCTGCCGTCCATATTTATCGCTCTTGAGTATAACTTGCCGCCCATCGCTTAAGAAGGTTTTTCCAAATCCGGCCTGATTTTTTCCCAAAGTTATTATAGTTTTGCAACGACAGTACTGCCATGAAGGTGCGCTGCCCCGACTGCAAGGCAATAGCCGAGCTGGCAGACGATTTCACGTACGTCAAGTGCACCAAGTGCGAGTTTGACATGACCTACGGCGAGTACGTGAAATACATCGCGTACAAGGACGCGCGCTACCGCGACATCCTGAGCGACTACAAAAAGTAAATAACTCTGCACGCAAACCATTACCGACCGGCCGGTTGGTGGAAATCGAACTTGCGATAAACCTCGTTGGCCTAGCCATCTCTGCGATGATAGGCCGGTTCGCGTACAGCGGCTATGCGACCATCGGCAGTCCAAACCTCCTGCGCCTTACCCTTGCGTTTGCCTCGATAGCCGCCGGCTTTGCCCTCATCATAGCCGCATTCTTTGTGCATCCCGGCTATGCCCGGGCAGTCGACACCGCCGGTCTTGCAGCGCAGGCAGTCGGATACTTTTTCATAGCCATGTCTCATGGGCTAAAGTCGTCGTTTGACTTTGCGCCAAGAGGAGGCGCCTCCGCTGCCGCCCTTGCCTTGGTACCCTTAGCTGCTACTCCATTCGTAATACCTGGAAATTCAATAGAACATCTTGTCAGGTCAATTTCTTTTATTCTACTAGTATATGTGTCGATTGAAACATTAGCATCGTATATGCAGACCATGAGGACAAACACCCTCATGATTGGCTCGGGACTTGGCACGCTAGCAGTAGCGGAGCTCTTGGCCTGGTACGATTTCATATTCCCAGGCACTTATGACTACCCTGCCCTGGCAGCCAAGGTTGCCGGCTTTGGCCTGATGTTCATACCGTTCTCAAAATTCGGCCTGACAAGCGGCCTTGGAAGGAGGCTTAAAGATGCCGAATAACAACAGGACGCACATCAGCATCATAGCCGACATACTGGACACGGCAAGGCAGTACAGCTACGAGGGCTATGACGAAGGCGCTCCCGTCACCCACCTCATCAGAAAGGCAAACGTGCCTCACCGCCGGCTCTCGTCCATCGTTTCGGAGCTAAAGGCGTACGGCCTCCTAAGCGAGGCGCCCGACTCGAAATACCGCATAAGCGAGAAGGGTATGGAGTTCCTGAACTCGTACAACCAGTTCAAGGGCTTTGCCGAGAGCTTTGGCCTCAAGGTATAGAGGAGAAAAGAATACTACCAAGTAAGTTATTCATACCACACTTAAATCTCCATACTGTCATAATATACACTGATGGTGGCAAACACGCTAGAGAGGGTGAAAAGCGAGCTTCTCTCATGGCCGGGCGTGGTAACCAAGACCCACAGGTTTGGCGGGACCGAGTTTGACCTGAACGGCCGCGAGATGGGACACATGCACGGCTCAAGCTGGGCCGACCTGCCGTTTCCGATGAAAGTGAGAAAAGAGCTGGTTGAAAAGGGAAAGGTATCCCCGCACCACATCCTGCCGGAGTCCGGCTGGGTGACATTTTACGTCCGCAGCGACGAGGACGTGCAGACGCTCATCGGATTGTTCAGGATGCAGTACGAGAGGCTGGGCGGCAGCAGCAACAACAACAAAAAATTACGACAATAACAAAACAATAAAAACCGCGGGGACTTTTTTATTCGTCCCCTTCGTCATCGTCGGAAGAATCTTCGTCTTCATCCTCGTCTTCAAAGTCATCCTCAAAGTCGTCGTCTTCTGACATGCCACCAATAACCGACTAGAGGATTGTTATAAGCATTACTTTACTTGGTACAAGCAAGTTATCAATTGTTGCACTTTTTTGCCGTTGACACTCCAAGAACCCGGGAAGAAGAATATGATGATGTGTCTCTCGCGGGCTCTTGCCTTGGACCCGCCAAACAGCCTTACACAAACAATGCCCGGGGATTGGCGCGCAAAAACTGCGAGCAGAGCAAAAAGGAGAGAGGCAGGTTTGACGCGGCCGAAATCTTTTCTAAATATCGCGACTCCGGTACTAACTTCGAGAAGCTTGGCACTATATTAGATAAAAGATGCCGTGACGACTGCAATCTGGGTGAAATGGGACATCACCAACTCGATCTACCTCTATAACACGTTTTGCAGCACATGCGCCGAACGGCGGCCGCTGGGAACAATCTACTGTCCTGTCTGCGGCAGAAAAGTGCGGACTCGTAGCTTCCATAGCAAAAAATGAAACGTGTTAGAACGCAAGCCGCAGGACCTGCTCCTTTTATTTTTTTATTGATAAAATCCCCTAGGAGAACCTGTCTCTTCTGTCCCGGCCTGTACGTGCAGATTCGCTCATTTTTGCCCGGACAATCCGGTCCAAGTCGTCCAGATCCTTTGGATAGATGGATATGAACTTGATTTTGTTTTCATCGTACCTGGCCATTTTCCATTTCATTGATTTGATATAGTCTGCCCTATTGCTTTCGTCCTCCGTATCCACCATTCCCCAGTATTCCACGTACAGGTCATAATCCGGCAGGTAAAAATCAGGCTTGGAAATCATCCTTCTGTGCTTGAGCTTGTTGTCAGTAGTCCATGCCGTCCTTTCGTACTGGTATCGGATGTCGTTTTGGTAAAAGTAGTCTGCCAAGAGCTTCTCTCCCATGCTTTTCACCGTTTCACCATTTATCGTGGTGTAGGTGCGGCGAAAATCGCTTGGACGGTGGGTTTGCAGAGAGCTATGGAAGTGGCGCTGCTGCTTCCGTCGCCGCGATAGCCCCTTCTTGATCGCCAGCGCAGAAATTACTATTATCACTAGGTTCAAAACGACAGTCCACCCAATCAGGAGGGATTGCAAGTCTGGATTGGAAACATCACCACCAGCAACAGCAATCCAAGTCGCGACCGAAACGTCCACGATGCCGCCAAGAATCACCAGACCTATCAGGAGCTTTCGCCACCGCGTACTACTAGTCATCTGCGATACTCTCAGAAATTCCAGCCATTAGAAATAGGTTCACGAAGAAACCTCTAGGTGCGTTCATTTCGTGATATTATTTTTCCCTGATGTCTTTACGCGCCATAGTTCCTGAAAAAGGAAGAAGAAAAAGGTCACCGGCGGCCTTGTTGATAGCTCTGGCACGCACAGGTTGTTGTCGTCTCGCTATTTTATTATGCTGCCGCAGAATACGACGATGGTGATCCTCCTCCTCTTTCCATCATCCTTTCTTGCGTTTCAGGGTTTGGACCCGATTCCACGATTATTTCTTCGTCTATGAGGTTCTTTGTCGGGATCACCACGGTCCTTCCTGCCTCGTCCTTTATTATTACGCTAAATGCACCGACTTCCTGTACGACGCCTCTGTGCTGGTTGAACGAGATCTTCTGTCCCTGCTTTATGGCCGGCTGTACGAGCGTATTGCCCTTGATGATCGAAGGGATGGCCTCTTTCAACCCGTATGCGAGGCCTACTCCAAAACCAATCGCCAGTGCCGCCGCTATCCCCCATACCAGCGCGGTTATGACAGAGTTCAGTATGGTCTGCCCGATGCCCAGCTGCGTGACTGCCACTGTCAGGACTATGGCATAGAATATCCCGGTTATGGCAAGGCCGATTGTCTTGCCTGCTATGATTCCCCTCCTTGGAAGCTCATTTTGCAGCCAGCTTCCAACAAAGTCTGCAAGAAGCGAACCTATCACCAGCACCAGCAAAAAGGCAACGACGTTTGGAACCCACAGCCACACACTGTTGATCGCCTGCGATATCTGCGGGAATTGCAGCACGTTTACCGCCGCGGCTATGAAGAAGAGGTAGATGAACCACTTTGTGGCTGTTCCAAAAATCCTGGACATGCTCCAGCCGGTGCTTACCGTCGCCTGCCCGATCCCGCTTTTGCTCCAGTGTTTATCCAGGTTGAGTTTCTTTATGACTTTGGAGACTGCCCACCCTGCAATCTTGCCTACCAGATATCCGATTCCTAGGAGGACAAGCGCTGCTACAATATTTGGCAGGGCGCGCCCTATCGTTGTTCCGAATTCATTTAATGAATTTACGATCGGGGCCGCCAGATCGTTTCCTCCCGCTACCTGAAAAGTAGTCAGGAGCGCAAGTATACTGGAGATTTCGATGCTCATGCCTTTCCTACATCGGTATAAAGATATTAAGGAGTTATCAAAAACCTGTAAACTATGCTGTCTTTATAAGGTACTTCCGGTGATTTTTATATGATTAAAAGTAACTATTTATATATATTATAACTCATATGTGCCTGGCAAATATTGCCGAGATCTAGCCGGCACAAGGTAAAAAAGCTTGCCAGCTTATCAGCCGCAAATCTGGCACACTCGATATTTTTGCATTCTCTTCTTCCTTTAGGATTTGGTGCCGCCTGTCATATTGCTCCTGACATGCGTGTGTGTATGTGCATGCGTGTCTTGCTTGCTGTTTTTTGTCTTTGCCATTGGCTTTTCTTCACGATGCTCGTCCGCATCTTTACCGAGTTTTTTGTAGCGCCCTGTGTGTGTAATAGTGCAACCAGTCTATCTCTGTAGGTCAAAAATAGAGTCATATCGCAGTCAAAGTCGAAACTCATTAAACATCATCTAGCGATTATTTCCTAAATGGCAGAAAATGCTAAGATAGTTTCTGCAGCGATTGCTGCAGTGCTTGTCTCGGCTATTCTAGTCGGTTCTTTTTCAGTGGCAAGAAGCTTCGCACAAAATCCGATACAAGACCTGATTGGAAACGCGACAAGCGCTGGAGAGAACCTAATTGGAAACGTGACAGGTTTAGGAAACCAAACGACTACAGGAAACCAAACGACTACAGGAAACCAAACGACTACAGGAAACCAAACGACTACAGGAAACCAAACGACTACAGGAAACCAAACGACTACAGGAAACCAAACGACTACAGGAAACCAAACCGGCTTGCAGTTGCCGGAGGGTAGGCTAACTGGCCGGATTGCAAGCATCCAGATTGAAGATGGCACGCCTGTGTGGATACTGGCGGGAATCTGGAAGTTAGAACAGGTCGAAGGTAATGTAACCGCGCCACCGGCAGCTAATGTAACCGCGCCACCGGCAGCTAATGTAACCGCGCCACCGGCAGCTAATGTAACCGCCCTTTCCTTCACGGCTAAAATAGAGATGGTCCAGCCCAACGGTACTGGCTTCCATGAACACGAAGTGTCAGATCTAAAAGTGACTGAAATTGGAAGCAACGAATCTGGCAACCCGACTATCAATGGAACAGCTACCGTCACGATGCGGGAAGGCCCGGTGCAGGATGTGCCGATAACTATCAGAATAATAGGCAACTCTGTATTTGCCATGACGCTAGGACCTGAAAAGATAGAAAACCACTTTGGTACCGAACCTATCTACGGCACTGTTGCACAAAGACGCTAGCAGACTTTCTGTACCTTTCCTTTTTCCTTTTTTTGATTAATTACATCGCCAATTTTGTTGCATTAGGATTACATCCAGTCTCTGCTCTTTGTTACGCGACAAGATTGGGTACTGTAGCATTCGCGTCGGTTCGTGATCACCAAGATGAAATTGCATCCGACGACAATGCGACAGAACCACCACAAATGGCGCAATATTTCGACTAATTCCTTAAATGCACGCAGAATAGAAGATATTTCTAGGGAATTTATATATGGACTTTAATCTCTATTTTTTGAGAATACAAGCCGTATATTTCCTATTAGGAATGGTTGCAGCCTTAATTCTCCTTGTTCCTAGTCTTGCCAACGCGACAAATTATGATACATACCAATCGATGAAATCCAATTTCGACCAAGCGGGAGTGCAAGGTAGCCTGACGGTCTACACTCCTAGTATCAGCGGCAGTGCATCTCCTTGGAATCATAGAGATTACATGGTGTATGTGAATTTTTACAGTACTGACTCTTCAATGGGCGCTGGCTGGTATGCGCAGATAGGCAGTTCTTCAGTTGAGAAGTATAATCTAGTATACCGCGTTACACCCACAATAGGTGTGAATCACGATCTTTGGACACAGTTATCTGCTGGGACTACATTTACCGCTAAGGTAGAGCAGCAGACTAGTTCCACGAGCTATTGCTGGAAAGCTACCACAATATCTAACTCTAATTCATACTGTTTTCCGACAGGGTCGCATCCGGCAGGGAGTGTAGGCAACGCTGCTAGATCGACCCATCCGCAAGATTCATCAAATAACTTGCCCGGGTGGTTCGATTCGCTAAAAGTAGGGAAATGGGTAAGCGGTAGTATGCAATTTAACGATTACTTTAGCTCCTCATCTAACCCCTATTACAAATGCTACTCGTCTAATGGCTTCATTCTTAATTATGTCTACTCTTATACTGGCTCCTCTAGTAAAATAGACACTGTTGCAACTAGTCCGGGCCTTTCGTCACCATATAATACTGATTCTTGCACAGTCGATGATCCAGTCCAAGCGCCGATTAACTACGGTGGTAATGGTTAGGTGGTAACAATGGAAAGAAGAAAGATTGTTCTTGTGGCGGTAATTCTTTCAGCTGTGATTGGTGGAGCTGTCATATTAGCAAACACCGGAAGATTGAGTCAAGCAGCTAACGATGACGCATGTATGCTAAAGACGCTTGATTCCGTAGTCACCGATTTTCCGGTAAAACAACCCGATACTTCAAGTATGCCCGCAGGATTTCAGTTGGAGGGCGTTGACTATGCAGGGCGTACCGTCATCATGTTTTATGCAGATCATTCTCTGTGTCCACTTACTGAATCGTATGGCGGACTAATTGACAAAGGCGCCATAGTTATCAGTGTCAATAAATCTGATGAGATAAAAGATAGCATTCAATTTCAGAATCAAGAACTCGAATATTATGCAAATAATACGGAAACACTAGCCAAAGTTGAGCCAATCACGGTAAATGGCAACAAAGGAATCGGATGGGAGCCATTTAACGGGACTGACACCGTAAGAATAGATGGAAATATTGTTAAACAAGAACCAATAAAAATGCCCGGCTGGGTTAGGTTCTATGATGACCAGGATGGCACCATTTACGGTATTCGTGGGCACCAGCCTCTTCAAGTATTGGTGAAGATTGCTGAAAGTTTACACAGGTAGAGTAGTTCAATTTCTCTGCTGTCATTTGGAAATCACTTGATTGTTTAGCATGCAGCATTAGGAGGTTAAGAATCCAATAAAGTTACAGTTGTAAAGTCTGGGAACTCGGGCAGAAGAAGTAAAGGATCGGCGATCTCCTGCTGAGGGCAGTTCTGAAGATACGTCCAAACACCTTGGCAGGATTTAAGAGGTTCCCAGATCATGGGCATCGGCAATATCCGTCCAACGCATAGCCACAAGTGAAGAGGTAGAAAACCTTATCCCAGAAGACTGGAACTTTGCAAGAACTGCTTCCGAGCGGGAAGGTTGTCCTGTAGAAATGAAAAAGGAATTCGCAGGATATGTGAGAATTGGCTCCAACTGATTCGTTTTCTTGTTGCGCATAAAAAATAGAGAATCTTAAATTCTAGACAGAATGGGTCCGCACCCGCATAGGATCTGGACCATGAGGGCCCAGAGATGCACAGTTCCACATAGTGTTCGAGCACCAATGAGCCAAAGGAACTCTACCTGCAATCTACAAATATTGTTGCATATGCTATTACTCCCGGTTTAACTGCATCTTGTTATGCAACAAAATCGAAAGATAATTATTGTAAACGACGGCACAGAGCGACGGCTGCAAGGGCAATTATATGTGCACGCAGATACTCCGGTTTTGGAGCATCCGATGAAAGAAGAAGATTCGAGATGCTTGAATACAACACCGACAAGGTTCGGGCCCGTGTCGGTTGGGGCATATAACGCAGCAGCAAAGATGGCGATAGTAACTGTTTTAATCAATCAATTGAAAGAATAGCTGCCAATCAGCCGACCAAATTGGTTAAAAGAAGGGTTCATCAGGTCCCGAAAGCCACGCATGGCGAGTAGGGCCTCATTTTATATCGCTGCCGCCAAAAACAAGCGTGTCTGAAGAAATTTGCTGTTACATTTAGGATATGTTGCCAAGTTGTCGGTTGTCACGTCGCTTGTTGTTGAACGTCCGCGGCCAAAAAGTTAACGGTACCTTACTTCATTATGACGCAGGTGCATACCCCTATCTCGCAGCGCCTCACTTCTTTTCCGTTTGCCCGGGTGAGCACGTAGCCGTGGCGCTCTAGGGGGTGGAGGCACTTTTCGCACAGGGGGCCATACATAGGCTAGCTTCGCGCAGGCCCTCCATAAGCATTCCAGTCATCTTTTTATATACACATATGGTGGTTTTTGGGTAGTAGTTAGTTATGGGCCGAGTCGATAAGGGTGTTTCTTGCAGCGTCAGCGGCTGCGAAAACAAGGCGGAACGTTCGATAAGCGGAAGCAAGGCCGCAATGGCCCCGGACATGGGCCTCAACAGTTCAAAGCACGTCTACCTGTGCCACGAGCACTACAAGGAATGGAAAAAGGCCAGCAAGGAAGAGAGGGAAAACGAGAGGGCCAGATGGGGCTAATACACTATAAATAAATTAGCATAGATCCGTGATCAAGAGATATGCGTCTGCTGCAACTTCATTCTGATTTTATCGAGTACGAGCCCATCGAGAAGGAGATCAAAAGCGCCGAGGACATTTCTTCAAAGGCCAAGGTAAAACTGGAAGATCTTGTCGTGGCTTTCGTTGCAGTAGAGACCGACGACGACGAAAGCGTTGCCAAGGCGGCGGCAGGAGAGATCAAGAAATTCATGGACACCGTAAAGGCGTCAAGGCTTCTCGTCTACCCGTACGCGCACCTGAGCTCCGACCTTGCGGCGCCGGACGTGGCGGCAGGCATTGTAAAGGCGGTTGAAAGCTTTGCCAAAGAGTCAGTAGATGAAGTGCACAGGTCGCCCTTTGGCTGGACCAAGTCGTTCAACATCAAGGTCAAGGGCCATCCGCTGGCAGAAAACGCCAAGGCGATTTCCAAGCAAGCAACAGAAGACGTTCACCTACACGAGCACGAACACGAACACGACGAGGGCAAAGAATCTACAGCATTAAAGAACGAGGAGAAGCTAAAGTCGTTCTGGTACGTGCTGCAGCCGGGAGGCATTCTGACCCCCGTCAGCGAATACAAGTTCAAAAAGCAGGATGCAAACCTCCAGACGCTCACAAACTATGAAATTTCAAAGAACCGCGCCGTGAACCAGCAGCCAGAGCACGTGCGCCTGATGAAAAAGATGGCAATAGCCGATTACGAGCCGGCATCAGACGTCGGCAACATGCGCTTTTATCCCAAGGGGCGCCTGATGAAGTCGCTCATCGAGCAGTACGTGACCCGCCGGGTGATGGAGTACGGCGGCATCGAAGTGGAAACGCCAATCATGTACGATTCAAAGCACCCATCGATGGAGAGCTACTTTAACCGCTTTCCTGCAAGGCAGTACAACATACAGTCTGATAATAAACAACTATTCTTGAGATTTGCGGCGTGCTTTGGGCAATTCCTGATAGCAAAGGACATGAACGTGTCGTACAAGCACATGCCCTTCAAGCTCTATGAATTGACGCGCTACTCTTTCAGGCGCGAAAAGTCCGGCGAGCTCGTAGGTTTGCGCCGGCTGCGCGCCTTTACAATGCCGGACTGCCACGCGTTCTGCAAGGACCTTGCGCAGGCAAAGGAGGAGTTCCGCAAGCGCTTTGAGCTTTCGATAAGCGTGCTAAATGCGCTTGGCCTCCAGAACGAGGACGTCGAGATGGCAATCAGGTTCACTGAGGATTTCTGGAACGAGAATAAGGACTTTATCACGGAGCTGATAAACAAGTTCGGTAGGCCGGTGCTTGCAGAGGTGTGGAAGGAGCGGTTCTTTTATTTCACGCTGAAATGGGAGTTCAACTACGTCGACGGCCTCGGCAAGGCGTCGGCGCTTTCAACAGACCAGATAGACGTGGAAAACGGCAAGCGCTACAACATCGAGTACGTGGACGAGGACGGCACGAAAAAGAACCCGATAATACTGCACAACTCGCCTTCGGGCGCGGTCGAGCGCGTGATGTATGCGCTGATGGAAAAGGCGGCCAAGGTGTCAAAGACGGGCGGCATACCGTCGTTTCCGCTGTGGCTTGCGCACACGCAGGTGCGCGTCATCTCGGTGGCAAAGGAGCATTTGCAGTTCTGCGACAACCTGCTTGCGCAGCTGTCTGCAAACCAGATCCGCGCCGACGTTGACGACAGGGACGAGTCTGTCGGAAAGAAGATCCGCGAGTCAGAGACAGAGTGGATACGCTACACCGTAGTCATCGGCGACAAGGAAGTGGCTTCCGGCAAGCTGATGGTGCGCGACAGAAACGAGGGCAAGCAGCGCGAGATGACCGTGCAGGAGCTGATAGACGAGGTAAAGGCGCAGACAAAGGACAAGCCCTACCTGCCGCTGAACCTGCCAAGGTACGTTTCGGTCAGGCCGCAGATAATGGCCTAAAAGATGCTACTTGCGAAATGCAAAGGATATGCAGTCTATCGAGAAACAAGTTGAAGTGTTGATGCTTCATACAATCATGTATGGTACATATTTGTATTATACAAAGGTGTATACACCTAAATAGCTCTACTACGTAGGTGTCTACGCATAATGAAGAACGTGCATGTGCAGAAGAACAGAAAGCATTCAGCTGGACGAAAAGTATCCAGACTTTCAAAACCTTCGGGACACATGCCCAGATTGGATACCATTCAGATGGTGGAGGAAGCCATCAAGAGCGACAAGGTATTCACCTCGAAAAACCAGCTCTGGAGGAGCCTGCCAAAATCAATGCAGTATAACACACTTTTGACGATACTGGATTACCTGGAAAAGAGCAACAAGATAATGTTTGAAAGGGACGGGACCATCGTATGGACATTTGTTGACAGTCCAGAAGCGATCAAGTCTCTAGAAGAATCAATTCCTCTCTAACTGGTACTATAGCCGAACAGAACATCATATTCCTTGTGTGTCAGCAGATCCAGATACTGGTAGGTTTTCTTTTCCTCATCCGTCCTGATAGTGTAAATCAGCCTGTGGGTGTTGGGAAGATCATGAACGTACAGGTTCTTGACGCTGAGTTTTAGGTATCTGTCAGGATACGGCTTTTTCTTGATAAAGTCGCCTTTGTTGATATCTCTCAGCATTTCATCGCGAACTTCTCTAATGCGTATCTTGATTTCGTGCTTTTCGGGCAGAGAATCATAGGTCTGTATAAAATTCTTGTGACCTACTACCTCAAAACCCTTAAACGGCAATATGCTAGAATTATGCGGTACTTTTTTACTATATCACCTTTTGTTTTCAACGCCTGATTCTGATAACCGGGAGATTCTATAATGTTGGTGTAGGCTTGCAGCTGTATAAAAGAAGTAACTGCAATTTGCCGTGTTCCACTGGAAGCACGCCCCTCCCCCTTCTGCTAGCGCGCGTACTTGCGCGACAGTATCCGCAACAGGGTCTGCGTGGCAAGCGCGCCCTCGCGGTAATCGTCGTTTTTCAGGCCGACTTCGACCATGTCCATGCCTACCAGCTTGGCTGACGGGTGTATTGCCTTTATCAGGCGCAATACCTGAAACGGGTCGAGGCCGTACGGCTCGGGCGTCCCCGTACAGGGCACGTACGGAAGGTCATAAGCGTCGATGTCAAACGAGATGTAGATGTTCCTGCCTGCCGTCTTTTTGGCAAGAAAATCCGCTACCTTTTCAAGGTCGTCGTGCACCTGCCACGCGTCAAACGTTGTCACGCCGCTCTTGATGGCAGTGTCGTTTTCCTCCCTGTCGGTCTGGCGGATGCCTATCTGCACGAAATCCTCGCCCGGTATGTACTCCAGCAAATGGTAGAACGGAGTCGTGTGGCAGAACTTCATGCCCTCGTACTCGGCCTTCATGTCGCGGTGGGCGTCAAAGTGTATGACAAACGGCTTTTCGCCTGCCAGCGCCCTTAGCTGGTAGTATGAAAGCGTGTGCTCGCCACCGAGCATCACGGGAATCTTGTCCTTTTCCCGCAGCGTAGATACGACCTGTGGAATCGTCCTGTCAAGGTACGCAAGCACAGTCTTTGCGCCCCTGCCCTTTGGCATCTTTATGTCGCCAAGGTCGAATATCGGGCTCAGCTCGTAAATGTCGGCCTTTTCGTCCAGCACAAAAGTCTCTATCTGCCGGGCAGACGTGAGCCTGATTGCCTCCGGCCCTCTCGCCGTGCCCTTGCCAAACGACGTGGTCGCGTCAAGAGGCACGCCATAGACTGCCACCTTGGCTTCCTGGAACGAGATCCTGACAGGAGTGTCGGCAAAGCTATAGCCTGCCCTTGTCTTTTCCGGCACCAAAAACAGGTCGAAAAAGCCCTTGTCCAACACGCCTTTTTTCTCAGAGCGCGGATAATAAACCTACTATATTACATTGAAGGCTTGCTCCAAAAGAGCTCATCGAGGCTCTGCTGCCGGGGCTTGCCCAGCATCGACTTGAAGTCAAAGCTGAGCGCGCCAAGCACCTGGTCAAACGTCGATTCCATAGCCTCCAGGTATTTCTCTGTGTCAATCTCTTCGGCCTTGGCAAGCTCGACCGGCTTGACCCCGTCGCCGTTCTTTGTCTTGACGTACGAGATAATGTCGCCGGCCTTGATCTCCTTGCCCCTGTCTGCAAGCAGTTTTGCCGCCTTGATGTGCTGCGGCAGGCCCTTGTAGGTCTCTACCTGAGCGGCCTTGCCGTCCATCGTCTTGACAGAGTTGACCTTCTTGCCATAGCTTGCAAGCGACTTGTTTATCATGACGTTGAAGCTCAGGTCCGGCATCGGGATCTTGTGCGATTCGAGGTTCTTGGCGTCGCGCTGGATGATGTTCTTGATGCTCTCCTTTGCGCTTTCAAAGTCCTTCTGGGAGCCGACCCTGCCAAGTATGCTGAGGATTTCATAAAAGGCGTTGCGTATAAAGGGAGGCGTGTGCGACTTTTTGCCCGTCAGGCCCTTGACGTCGACCGTGCCGTCCGGCAAGACGCCAAGGTAGTTCTTTTTCAGGTCGCTGAAAACGACGTAGCGGTACTGCTTGTCTATTTCTAGGTCGACGCCAAGCTGGTCCTTGGCCCACGTGACTACCTTGTTTATTGACTCCTGCGAAGGCTCTTTCAGGAAAAGTGAGTCCGTGTCGCCATACACGACCTCGATGCCAAGCTCCTTGCACTTGTCGATGGTTGCGTTGATGGTGTTCCTGCCGATTGCGGCAGTCGCGTCGGCGACAGGCAAGCAATACAATGGAAAGATCTCGGCGCCCATGACGCCATAGCTTGCGTTCAAAATGACCTTGATAGCCTGGCTTACCACGTTGTAGAGCTGGCGCTCCTGCGCGGGGAGCGTCTTGTCCTTTGACAGGAACTTGTAATAGTTGACGCGCAGGTCGCGAAGCGACCCGATGAGAAGCGACGACAGCCCCTTTCGCTGCTGGCACACCCAGTGGGTTGTGCCCTCTATCTTGCCCGTTTCCCTGCATTGCGGGTGCACGCAGTTTATCGTCTCGTACGAGAGGTTGTGCACCTTGATTATGCTCGGGTACAGCGACGCAAAGTCAAGGACGACTACGTTAAAGTGGATGCCCGGAGTCGGCTCTACCACCTCCCCGCCACGGTACTTTTTCTCCTTGATGACGGCCGCGGTGGACGCGGTGCCCTTTTCATGCAGCTCGTCTGTCCGCGGTATCAATTCATTGCGCTGCCTGTGCTCGTAGTACAATATGCCTCTGATCCACTGGTTGACTCCAAAGCGGGCAATGTCGTCTACTGACAGGCGCCCTATTCTCGCAATGACTACCAGCAGCTTCATGAGCAGGTTGTCGCCAAAGCTGGTGAGCCGGAACGTCAGGTCGGCGTCTTTCATGCAGTATTCGGCAAGCGTCTGCATGGGAAGGTCGCTGATATCGCCTTCAAACTCCAGCTTTGTGTCTTCCAAAAGCGCCTCGCAGATGGCGTTGAGCGTGAATTCCGTGTATTTCCGGCTAAAGGCGTAGATCTGGATCGAGCGGTTCTGGAACGTGCGGAAAAGGTCGATGTGGACGCCGTGGCGAATCCCCACCGGCTCGGCCTGCATGCCGTGCTTGATGAACGACTCTTTCTTGACGATTATGGGCACGGCGTCTTTTGGAATCGCCCTGCCGTCGCTGCTGATGCGCGCGTCCTGCGAGCGTGCATAGAGGTACGGCAGATCAAAGTCGTCGCCGTTGAACGTCAGGACTATGGGATAAGAGTTGATTACCGCAAAGGCTTTTTCCAAAAGCTCTTTTTCGCTCTTGCACACCTCTGCCTCCTTGATGAGGGGCTTGCCGTTGTCGACCATGTTCTCGCCAAGCACCAGGACTTTGCGCAGGCCGTCGCTTCCCGCAAAGCCCACCGCGGTGACGCGCCTGTCGTGGTCGCGGGGCGTAGGCATCCTGCCCTCCTCCGACTCGACTTCAATGTCTACTGCAACGCGTTTTAACTCCGGTATGGGCTGGTTGAGCAGGTTGGCCCATGTTGTTACATATTGCCTGTATTCCTTGCCCCCTTCGCCCTCCTCCTTTATCTTGTCCCACAGCAGGCCCTTGAGCTCAAACTCGACCTTGTCAGAGATCTTGTACATGTGCTGCTCTATCTTGTCGCCGTGTCTGACGTAGTAGGTGCCCGGTATCAGGCCGCGGTCGTAAAGGTAGTTTTCGTGATATTTTATATCGGCTTCCCAGCAGCGCACCTTTTCGCGCAGGCTGTTGTCGGTGCCGCCTATGGAAAGCGGGTCTGGCGCGGTTATCTTTAATACATCAATCTCTTG
This sequence comes from Nitrososphaera viennensis EN76, assembly GCF_000698785.1. Lineage (GTDB taxonomy): Archaea > Thermoproteota > Nitrososphaeria > Nitrososphaerales > Nitrososphaeraceae > Nitrososphaera > Nitrososphaera viennensis. Next base: position 1,442,063 of record NZ_CP007536.1, on the reverse strand, counting down.
ATCGGCGATTACGTCTTTTTTCTTCATGCGCTCGACCTTGTATTTCGTCTCTTTTTCCACTATCTGGTCCACCGCGTCAGCGTACTGGATCTTGCTGTAGGCGTACGGCAGGTGGCCTGTCCTGTCGCGCCAGTGGTAAATTACGTTGTCGCGGGGATCGTAGAATTTCAAATAGACCTTTCTTTCTTCGCCAGAGTAGACTGCGGAAAGCAAAAGAGCCGGCCTGTTCTCGGGGAGCTCGGGAAGGTCATCAAAGCGCTTCCTCCTTTCCTGTGAAAAAACCTCCTGCTGCGCCAATTATCAATGACTCTCGCAACGTATCGTATTAAACGTTTTACGGGCGCCCTTCCAAGAACAATAAATATAATCAAAGTGCAATGCTGTCTTGCGCTTGTACTCCGTGGCTGTGATAGGAGGCGGGATCCTCGGCACCTCGATTGCGTATTTCCTTTCCGGACAGGCAAGGGACCCGGGTTCTGTGGCTCTGGTGGAGCAAGAGCTTGACATAGCCCGGCACACCAGCAGCCGCAACACCGGCAAGGTGCACGCGCCCTTCCTCTATGATCCTGCAAAGAAAAAGCTGTTTGCCAAGGCCGCATCGCTTGGCTTTGAAATGTGGGAAAAGTTTGCACAGGCCCGGGGCCTGCCGTTTGAGCGCGACGGCGTGCTTGAAGTGGCAACCGATGAGCGCAGCATAGACCGCCTGCACAAGTACATGTCGTGGGGCGAGGCAAACGGTCTTGCCAAGGACGATCTGCTGCTCCTCGACAAGGCCGGCACCAAAAAGATGGAGCCAAACGTGCGGTGCGAGGCGGCCATATACTGCGGCAAGGACGGCTCAGTCGACTATGGCTCGTTTTCATGCACCCTCTTGCAGGATCTCCGGTCGTTTGGGTGTGCAGTTCTTCTCGGCCACGGTGTCACGCGGGTGGAAAACAAAGCTGGTGCGTACGTCATATCTACTAGGCAGGGCCGCAAGATAGAAGCAGAGTTTATCGTAAACGCTGCAGGCGGAAACGCGGTGGACATTGCGCACTCGATGGGTGTCGCCAGAGAATACACAGACCTGCACTTCCGGGGCGAGTACTGGCAGGCACCAGAGCAGTACCGCGACCTGACCCGGCTGTCTGTGTATTCAGTCCCCAGACATACCGAGTACCCGTTCCTTGACCCGCACTGGATAGTGAGGGCGGACGGCAGGCGCGAAGTGGGGCCAAACGCAGTGCCCGTCTTTGGGCCGTACGCCTATTCACTAGGCAGGAACATCGCAGACATGCTCCCCAAGATAATAGAGTCGTCGGCGACAGGCGCCCGCAAGGTGTTCTTTGACAGGCAGTTCCTGTCGCTTGCAAGCACGGAATTGAAAAGCTCACTTTCAAAAACTGCGATGATAAACAGGGTCAGGGAATTCCTGCCCGCGCTGAGGCCTTCTGCCTTTACCGAGCGGGGCACGGCAGGCATACGCTCGTCAGTCATAGACCGCGAGGGCAGGTTCGTCCCTGACACGCTCATCCTAAAACGCGATTCGTCGGTGCACGTTTTGAACTACAATTCGCCTGGTGCTACGGGCGCGCTCCCGATGGCCGCAAAGGTGGCGGCGCAGGTGATGGAAGCGGGAGCGCTTGCACAAGCAGGCAGGGCAAGGACGATGTGGGACCCTGCGGAAATAGCAAGCAGGATGTCCTCCGCCTGATCACTTTTTAACTCGGGGCTCCAACGTTACCCGTCGCGGTCGTGTTCAACGAGATAATACTTGACGCAATAAGGAACAGGGAGGCCAAGCTTGCCGGGATAAGGGACGTCAACTATGACAGGATAATGGCGCAGGCCGGCTCGCGTTGGGTGAACTATGCGCCAAGGCCGGCCAAGTGCGAGTCTGCCGGCATTGACAGCAGCTGGAACAAGCGGGGTTTTCAGGGGCTGGACCTGTACGCGATAGCCGCGGTGGCAGTCACGAGCGCAAACAGGCAAGTCGCAAGGGAGTGGGAAAGCAGCATAACCGGCGTGGCAAGGGCGGAAAAACTTGACGTCAGGGCGATGGCGATGGAGGCAAGGATGGCGCGCAAAGCAGTCGAGGATCCAGGCGTCGACATCACGTGTGTCGACGGCTCGATAGTGGCAAGGGCCCGGGGAAGCCTTGACGCGGCAAGCGTGCTCAGGCAGTATGGCGAGTCTGTCTTTATCGCAAAAACGTCAAACAGCAGGCTGCAGTTTGAGGACCTGGATTCGCAGGCAGGCGACATTTACTACTACGGTCACCTTGACAAGAAGGCAGGTTTTAGTGTGCCGCAGAGGGCACGCTTTTCTGCAGGCGATGTCTATGAAATCTACGCCCGGCTCAAGGACTATACTCCAGTGGTGAGGATCGAGATAGACAGCGCAAGCTGGGGCGTCGGCATTGACGAGGTAAAGCCGATGCTTGACATGCTGAGCTACCACTCTGTAGCGGGCTACCCGTACTGCCTGAAACTCGCGCACAAGACCTGCAAGATAAGCAATGAAGATATAGACAGGCTTGCAAGCATCTACAGCTTGCAGAATGAGCAGGGAGCGAGGGACGCGCTGAATGAGTGAAGGAGGAGAAAAAGAGCTAGGGATAATCGTGGGCGTGGCCAAGCCGGACTATGTCCGGTTCGAGTCAAGGCGCCCCGTCAGCGTCGGCGAGTACGTGGTAATGCAGAGCTGCGGCGAAAAGATACTTGCGCTTGTGGAGCGCTCGTTTGTAAAGAGCGATGCCCTTGGCGACAGCATCCGGAACTACGACGAGGCTTCAGAGAGCCTCCAGGTGGCGGCGGAAAACAAGCGCGACAAGAGCTACAAGGCCGACGCAAGGATAATCGGCTACCTTGAAAAACTGCGCAGGTGCAAGGCAGTCATGCCGGCGCTGCCGCCAGAGCCGGGCACCCTGATATACGAGGCGACCACCGCCGACCTTGCCAAAGTCTTTGCGCCAGAGGGGACAGAGTGGGCGCACATGGGAAGCCTGCTCCGGAATGTCGAGGTGGAGGTCAGGGCCAACATCGACAAGGTCGTGTCAAGGCACCTTGCCGTGCTTGCAATGACCGGCATGGGCAAGAGCAATCTGGTTTCGCTCCTTGCAAAAGAGATCGCCCGGGTGGGCGGCACGATGATAATCTTTGATTACCACGACGACTATTCCACGCTTGACCTTGGCAGGAATGCTGCAAACCTGATGCCTGCCAAGATAAATCCGAGGATGCTTCCGGCAGACAAGCTTGCAGAAGTTATTGAAATCCAAGAGAACGCGTCGAACCAGATTCACGTGCTCCGCCAGGCACTCACTCAGGACGTCCAGCAGAGAAAGGGCGACGATTTCTGGGACTCGCTCGTAGCAGGCGCCCGGGCAGTTGGGGCTGAGGAAAAGATGTACCGAGAAGCGGCCGCAAAGGTGGAGGACAAGATAGACTATGTCCGCAAAAAGTTCCGCAACATACTCGATCCCGGCATGGCAGACCCCATAGCGCTGATAAAGAACGGCAAGATAAACGTCATCAACCTTGTAGAGCTGACCGAGAAGCAGGCCAACGTCTCTGTCTCGTACTATCTGGAAGAGCTCTTGGACGACCGCAAGCGCGCCACCCGGCAGGCCAAGGACCGGATCCAGTCGGCAGAAGACCTGAAATCGCCCCCGCGCTTTAACGCCCCTGTCCTGGTAGTGATAGAGGAGGCGCACGTCTTTATACCAAAGGACGAAAAAACAGAGACGAAATACTTTGCGTCCAAGGTCGCAAGGGAGGGCCGCAAGTTCGGCCTCGGCCTTGTCATAGTGTCGCAGAGGCCAAGGAGCATCGACGCCAACATACTGAGCCAGATGGGGTCGCTTGCAGTGATGCGCATGATCCAGCCTGACGACCAGATGCAGGTGTCGGCGGCAAGCGAGGCTCTAAGCCGCGACCTCATAGACCAACTGCCGTCCCTGAACCCCGGCGAGGCAGTGTTTGCAGGACAGTGGGTCAACCTTCCCACGTTTGTCAGGGCAGACGAGGTAAAGGAGCGCAAGATAGGAGGCGACCTGAAGGCAGTGGAGCAGTGGAGCCAGCTGGCGGCCGCAAAAGAGATAGCAAAAGAGTCGTCTGACTCGTACGTGCCGCCGGGCTACATACAGGATTAGTCTGCAATGCAATAGAAAATACGCTCTACTTCTACCTTTGTCTTATGATTGCTATGGAAAACGACATCTTGTGGCGCAATGTACTTCCGCCCCTATCATCTCTTTACACTTTTGGAAAAAAAGGATTGTTTATCAAAATCATAGCCAATGAGAAGAATCTCAGAATTCTGTCAACAGTATTGCGCTCACTAGTTCCGGAATTGGCTTTGATAGAGACAACTTTTCTTCCGACGCTATCAATTATCTGTCGGATGGCGAATACGGATGAAAATAGATCCAATGAAGACTTGCCGCTTATAGTGACCTATAAATAGCTATAGCTGCATATAGCTAGTGCATATATGGGCACCACAATACAACTTGACAAAAGCGTCAGAGACAAATTAAAGGAACTCAAGCTATATCCCGGAGAATCCTACAACAAGGTTGTCGAGCGACTAATATCCATAAAGACGGACGAAGGAGAATTGAGCGAAGCGACAATAAGGGAAATAGAGCAGAGTCTGGAGGATATCAAGGCAGGCAGGACGCTATCGATGAAGGAAGTCAAGCAAAGACTGAAAATCAAATGACTTTTGAAATAAGGTGGACAGAAACCACGTTCAAGAAGCTGCAAAAACTCGACCGGGTGGCCCAAGAACGAATAATTGAAAGACTTGATGAGGCGGCCGCAGATCCATTTGCTATGGCAAAGAAGCTAAGCGGGGTCAACCTTTATTCAATAAGAGTTGGAGATTATCGCGCAATAGTGAGTATTGAGAAGGGAAAAATGCTGGTTCTGGTTGTTGATCTTGGCCACCGAAGTAAGATTTACAAAAAACTGTGAGAGTATTGCTATTTTGTTTATAGTCTGTTAATTTTCATGCAGCTCCGCTTTCTCTTGCGTTAATTGCTGACAAGCTGGAAGTCAGACGCAAATTAAACTGATAGTCCTCTTGCCAGCAAGTGATATGAAAAACCGACTGCCTGTTGCGAGTTGGTCGCTGCAGAGTACATATTCGCTGGAGTTGCATGATCCTTTGTGCCGGTGGGAATGTTCTGGGACTATTATCCCACTCGCGAATTGTTAACAGGACCGGACAAGATGACAATAATCCAAAACCTTTAGTTTAGAGGACATTGGATCCGGGAGCAGAGCCAGATGCTGATAGCTCACATTTCCGACCTGCACCTTGGCTATTCGCAGTTCAACCTTGAAGAGCGGGAAGAAGACGTCTACGAAACCTTCCGGGAAGCAGTTGACATTTCGATCAAAGAGGGCGTGCAGCTCGTACTTCTTGCCGGCGACATATTCCACACGCCCCGGCCAAACGGCAAGTCTGTCATAACTCTTGCCAACGCGCTGAAAAAACTAAAGGAAAAAGAGATACCTGTCGCCTTTGTGCTTGGCGAGCACGACATCAGCCGCCTGCGAGACGTGCCATTTGCGCACGTGTTTGGAAACCTCGGGCTGATGAAACGACTGAAAACTGACGAGCCGCTTGTCGTCGGCGACAGTATTGTCGTGTTTGGCGCAGACAAGGAAAGGCGCAGCAACGTCGACTCACTCGTGGAAAGGCTGAAGGTGTCAGAGCAGGCGGCCAAGAGGCACGATGACGGCAAGAAAAAGATCCTCGTCCTGCACCAGGGGCTGACCGATCTCAACAAGTTTGCCGGCGAGATAAACTCGACCGACCTGCCTGCAAGTTTCGACTATTATGCGATGGGACACTACCACGACCACCACGAAAAGCGCTTTGCAAACCTGGGCGGGCCGCTGGTGTACCCCGGCTCGCTTGACCTGACGCCAAGCGAGGGGATAAAGGACGTGGAAAAGGGATTTGCGCTGGTCGACATGTCTGGTAAAGAGGCCGGCGTGCACTGGATCCCGCTGCACCGGCGCCCGCAATTTTCAGTCCGGCTTGACTATGGCGACCTTGCGGCCGGCATCGACTCTATAATCAAAAAGGCTTCTGCCCTTGCCAAAAAGCCTGTCGTCAGGGTAGAGGTGGAAGGCAAGAACAACAGCAACATCGATTCCCGGATGGTGGCGGCAAACCTTGTCCGGCTGAACGATTATTGCATACATTATGTCTGGCAGCCGCTGGAAGAGCAGCAGGCGCAGGCCATAGTGTACGACGAGCGCCCCGCAGACCTGGAGGAAGAGCTGTTCCGGCTGTCAAGGGAAGCGCTGGGCTCTGAAGAGGCGGCGCGCCTTGCAATCCACGATCTCCTGCCTGCTGCAGCCGCCGGCGAAGCAGGCGTAGCGCTTGACATGGTATGGGAGGCCTTTAAAAAGAAAGAGGAAAGAAACTCATGATAAAAGACCTGGAGCTGAAAGATTTCATCTCCCACAAGGAGACGAGGATGGAGTTTGGCAGGGGGATAACGATATTCGTCGGCCACAACGGCGCCGGCAAGTCCTCGGTAATCGACGCCATAACCTATTCGCTCTTTGGCGAGCACATGAGAAAGGCCAACAAGAACCTTGTCAGGCGCGGCGCCTCCGGCCAGGCGGTGGTCAGGATGCGCTTTACGCTCAACGGCCGCGAGTTCCAGGTCGCAAGGTCGCTCACGACTGCCGGCTCGGCCGCGTTTTCACAGCTGGAGCTCGTGTCAGACGCAGGCAAGCAGGTGAACAAAAAGCTGGCAGGGGGCGAGCGCAAGCAGTACGGCGAGTCGACCAGCGCAGAGGTAGCAAAGGTGCTCGGCCTTGACTACAAAAAGCTGCGCGTCGCGGCGGTGGTGCAGCAGGGCGAGCTTGCAAGGATAGTGGAGGCGCAGCCAAAAGAGTTCAAGGAGCTCATAAACGGCCTGATAGGAATAGACAGGCTCGACCTTGCGTTTTCGACGATGAAGGACGTGATCGCAGGTTTCCGCGACAGGCTGCGCGACGAGACAGGCGGCTACACCGACCTTGAAATGTCAAGACTACAGGAGCAGCTTGCCAAGAGCGAGAAAGAGCTTGCTGATGCCGAAAGGCTTGTCGGCGAGTACGAGGAGGAAAAGGCGCGCCTGGAAGGGCGCCTGCGCCAGCTTGAATCCGAAATAGAAAGGCTGGAGCCGCTGCGGGAAAAGGCCGCAGAGGCGCAGGCAAAGGAGAAACAATTGATAAAGTACGTGAACGAAAAGCGCGACCAGGTGGCCGGTGAGGCGGCGCGCCTTGAGAGGGTGGTGAGGGAGGCCAAGAGCGCGCTTGCCACCATCGCCGGCAAGGAGGAAAACTGCATCCGGCTGTCGATGGTAAAAGACGAGCTGGAGGAGGTGCAGAGGCAGATCGAAAAGAGCGAAAGCGACGCAGGCAAGATGCGCGGCCTGCTTGAATGCGCCGGCCGGCTCCAGCTGACAGGCGACGGCAGGTGCCCGGTGTGCAACTCGCAGGTGAGCAGGATAAACGACATGTTTGACACGGCCCACATCCAGGCGGAGGTAAACCGCATCGCAAGCGCCAGGTCAAGCCTTCAGGTTGAAAGGGTCAACCTGAAAAAGGAGGAGCAAAAGCTGGCAGAAGAGGGCAAGAAGATCGCGTCAGCAGAGGCGTTTCTGTCCGGCAACTCTATAGCTTCGCAGGAGGACGTTTCTCGCATCGAAGTCGACCTTGCCCTGCGCAGGGAGGCGCTGTCCGGCCTGCCAAAGGAGATCATAAGGGTTGACGATCCGCATGCGCTTGCCATAGACGACGCTTCAAGGGCGCTTGCAGAAGATGTTGCGAGCATCAGGGAAAAGGCAAGGAGCTTTTCTCCTGCCCAGTATACTGCTGCAAAGGACGAGCGCTGGAAGGTGATGCAAAAGCTGCAGGACGCAAGCGCCCGGATGGGAAGTTACAGAAAGGCCGCCGAGGACGCCAAGAATGTTATAGACTTTTGCAGGACTGCTGCAAAGAAGCTTGAAGCAGCGGCAGGCTTTGTGGGCATGCTGGAGCGGATTCGCTCGCTTGTGTACAACCGCGACGGCGCAGTCGGCATGAGCCTCAGGTCGTGGGCCCTTGGCACTATATCGAAAAAGGCGTCGGAATATGCCACGCTGTTCAACATCGGCATTTCAAGGATAGAGCTGGCAGAAAAGGCGCGCGAGATAGCCATCACCTGTTACGGACGGAACGGCGAGGTGGACATGGACTCGCTTTCCGGCGGGGAAAAGGTGGCAGTCGCCCTTGCGCTTCGCCTTGGAATCGCCTACATGATGGGCGCAAGCAAGCTTGATTTCGTCATACTGGACGAGCCGACCACGCACCTTGACGAGGAGAGGCGCAAGGCGCTCGTGCGGATAATATCGGAGGCGTTCCGGGAAGGGGCGGGGCCGCTTGCCCAGATGATAATAATCACGCACGACGCAGACATTTTCGAGGACTCGGAGGTGGACGCCGTCTTTCGGTTCTCGATGACTGCCGACGGTTCTAGGGTGGTGCGGGAATAATGCAAGGGGAGGGGCGTGCTTCCAGTGGAACGGCCTGCTTGCTTTAAAGAATTAACTGTGTATTAGACTGGGCTCCGTCATATCAAGTCTGATATACATAATTGTATATGCATCTATGTATAAATAGTAGTCGTTCCTCTGTAGGAACGTAGGGGCTGAAATGAAGAAATGAGTATTTTGAAACGATCAAAAGCAAGAAGCAAGACTGCTTCGAAAAAACGCCCTTCATCCTCGCGTAGGCAGATCATGCCCCGCCTTGATACTCTGGAAATGATAGAAGGTGCCATCAGGAAAGAACAATACTTTGAATCAAAGACCCTGCTCTGGAAGGCACTGCCAAGGGGAGTCCAGTACGGAACTCTTGGCGTAGCACTTGCCTACCTGGAAAGGTCGAACAAGATAACACAGAACAAGGATGGCTCTATATCCTGGATATTCATAGAAAGTGAAAGAGCAAGAAAATCTCTAGAAGACTCGACAGAGCTATAGCGACTATGTCGTGCTATAGCCAAACAACCTGTCGTATTCTTTATGCGTGAGCAAATCCAAGAGTTGGTAAACCTTGTCTTCTTTCCTGCCTCTGATGGTGTAAATTAACCTGTGGTTGCCGCCAATCTCTTGCCTGTAGAGGTTGGTTACCTCGTCTGTTTTAGTGTATTTGTCAGGCCAGGGCTTTTTCTTGATATAGTCTCCAAGGTTCCTGTCCTGCTTCATTTCATCTATTACTTGATCAAGTCTGTCCTTTGTGGGGTCCTTGTTTGACAGGGTTTTGAGAACATCCAGAACATCGGGAGATGCAAAAACGCGAAACTTTTTTCTGGCCAATAACTTGCGTGGAAAACAGCAAAAGGCGTCTACTTATGCTTTTATCTGTAATTACTTCTTTTTAACTAGGCCGGTTAAGAACGTGACATGGGAACAGGCGGCGGCAAGTTTGACGTTTCTGACCGCATTACTGCTGACAGGCTGAACAGAAAGACTCTGGTCGTTGACACCGGTGCTAACATTGCCGCTCTCGTTACGTCTCCCGGCATGCTTGCCTTCTGTACGGCAACTGGCAGCGGCTTTACTGCAGGCATCCTGTACAGACGCAATGCTGCAGACGGCGCATGGGAGCAGGTGATCGATAACGCCAGCATGCAGAGCATGGACAACAAGACGTTGAACTCGCCAACATTGAATGGTACTATAGCTGGAAGCCCTACATTTTCCGGCAATCTGACTTTTTCAGGTATACTAGTGTTCTCAGGAATCTCCAAGCATGATAATATAGTCGATCTTAAGGTCATTTCAGCACCGGCCGACCCTGCGACTGGCTATGACAGAATATATGGAAAAGCCATTGATGCAAGTAACGATGGGTTATTTATAAAAAAGAAACGTGCTAACAGTGTTGCGGAAATCCAGATCGACCGCGCAGGTTATCAGCATATTAATACTTCAGAAAGAAGCACGACAAATACAAGTGCTACTAAACTTAAAGAATCTACTCTTAATTATACTCCGAAAAATGGAGTGCTACTTATAAAATTCAAACTTAAGGCAGGTATTAGCAATACAAATGTTCAAGCAACTATTTATAGAAATGGGTTGGCTGTGGGAACAGATAGAATTACTCCTCTCACAACCTATACAACTTTTTCAGAAGTGATAAGTGCGGCCTGGGCAAGCGGCGATACCATTCAAGTTTATGGGCTTGTAGTTGGTGCAAATACTTGCTTTGTATCAGATTTGGAAATAATAGAGGCAGGCGATGGCGCGACAGCCACAGGCGGGTTCTAACAACAGTAGATTAGTTCTCTTCTATACATTTCTCTATCATTTAGTAGTGATATAAAATCCCTATCGAACAGCCAGATATATGTACAGTACGAAGCTAAGCTAAAACAGGCAATCTTGGCCAAGCTCGCTAATGGAACCTGAGGATGCCTCCATATCCATTCAGATGCGCAGGCGCTTATTCGTCAAGACCGCGCTGCTTGGGTTGATACGAGACTTTTACGTCTTGCGCGAGTACCTGAGCCCAATCATGAGCAAAAGATAGCGGTACGAAAAGTAAGCGCCAGTATGCAATAATATAGCTGGAAAAGGTCGGAGCTACACGCATGGCTATACTATTATGCTGGCACAGGTTTCAGAACAATGTTACTGCAAAAGTGCAGAACTTATAGATAAATGTAGTATTGCCCATAATTTTCATGATGACTCAATCAAATACCTCTGCAATAAAATCAAATGGTAAAATTCGATAAACATAATCTTGATGTCATACACCTATCATATATCTGTCTAAATTATATAGGCAACGCGGTAATTTATGAAGAATATATCTATCAAATATCTTGAAAATATAATATGATAATGGATCTATATTAAATCATATAGAAAATAAAAGGATTTGCGCCCCCTTAACCATGTTTTGAGATAGAATGAACATTTTGTTCACAAGTCTTATATAGTTCTGACAAATTCAACCCTATAACGGTGTATAGCATGGATAATAATCCAACACCAGCCCATATGGGCTGGAAAAAACCGACGAGCGTGGTCTTTGCAGCACTACTCTTTTTTGGTGCAGTAGTGGGTGTAATGGCCTTTGCTCCAAACCAAGCATATGCCGCAGTATCCGTTACTCAGGACACTCCCAAAATATTCGGAAGTGCGCTTGGAAGAGTAATGATAACTGATACTGCTATGCAAGGTGGTTCAACGCAAGACACAATTACTGTCAACGTCGAAGCAAAGCGCGGTACAACAAGCCTCGGATCAGTCAATGCTCAGGTCAAGGAGATTGGAACTTCTTCAGGACAGTTCGAGCTGTTCGTTACAACTGCAAACTCTCCCTTTAACCCTGCAGCTCCGACATTTGACTCTACAACGCCTGCAAATGCCCACGTTGTAAGAATCAATACTGCTCCGACTGGTGATGGCGTCAATGACGCAGTAATAGACTTGAACGGTGCATCAGCTGCGGATCAAACAAAAGAATTGAAGGATGGCGACAGCATCGTTGTAACATATGGCGGTCAGCAATCAACAATTCTGTTCCAAAAGACAATCGCAACTGTCAGCACTGACAGGACCATCGCAGGAAACAACACATTGATCACTGTAAGAATAAACGATCCAGATGCTAACAATGACCCAACTCTGGTCAACACATTCACTGCTAGCAGTGCAGTAGTCAAAGCAGCTATCAGCGGCGTTGACAAAGCATCCTTTGTAGCCAATGCCACCTTTGCAGAAACAGGACAAAACTCTGGTGTATTCGAGCACACATTCAAGGTAGGCGGAACTGCAACAACGCAATCAGTCATTGATCTGACGGCATTAACGCTGCCACAGTCAGTCACCTTCCAGGTCACAGACCATGATGTATATGCTCCAGCTCCGACTGGTGCTGTAGCACCATACAACGCTGCTGTATCGACGACAAGTACTCCATCAGCATCAGTCACACTGAGGAACGATGATGGTCTACTGGGCGTCACTGCATCAATAACTATGGCCAATGGCATCCAGCTTCAGGTAACTGATCCTGACAGAAACGTGGACACCGCCCAGAGAGACACAATCGATGCAGGCAATGTCACAGTTACTGTCGCAGGTGTTACCGGAACACTCAATGGCATTCGGTTCAAGGAAACAGGCGACAACACTGGCATATTCGTCCCAGACATCACTGACAACAGGATAGCCATCAACCTTGGCTCTTCATCTACAGTGGGTGCAACATCCATAACCCTGGATCCAGCAACAATTGCAGATGACAGAGACATTACTATCACATACAATGATCCACATGGTGACTCTAATGGCGCAGAAACATTCACTTCAATCAGAACACTTTCACACACTGCTGGTGCACTGACTGGTCCCGGAACTTCAGTTGGCGTAACAGGCACATTCTCGCTGACACTGAACGAGCCAGACCTTAACACCAACACCAACTCTGTCGAGTCATACACTGTCACATTCCCAGTAGGCACAGCAACAAGCACATCAGCCAACCTGCCATTCGGAATCGGTGGCTTTACTGCGAAGGCAAGAGGCAGTGCATGGACACCAACAACAGGCAACGCAATCACAATGACATTCATTGAAACAGGCGCAAACACTGGCATCTTCACAGCAACCAACATTGAAATGCAAAAGATCAACAATGTCGTATCGATGAGCGATGGCGACCAAGTAGAATTCAAGTACACAGACAACGGCGAATCTCCAGCACAGACAAGCACGATCACCATATCAATCGGCAAGCCGGGTAAGTCAATCGAGGTTAGCAGGACAACCATTCCAATTCCAAGAGCAAGCACAACTGATGTCTCAAAGGTCATACTGACCGTCACTGACCCATCTGCAGACTCCAACCCTGGTAGCACAGACACAATTACCGTACCGGCATTCCAAATGACGAAGAAGGATGGTAGCACAATAACCACACCCCTCATGACCGGAATTGGCGCACAAACCCTTACAGAAACAGGAGTTAGCACTGGTGTATTCACAGTGACTCTGAACATCGGCGCTGGTACTGAAAGCAACGCCAACATGGACAATGCCAAGCTAAAGATCACCTACGGCGACGTGAGCACATCCATCACCCTCAGGTCATATGACGGTGTAGTGACATCCAGCGCATCCGCAGTAAGCAATGGACAGAACATCACCATCACAGTTTCTGACCAGGACCTTAACAGGGATCCTGCAGTTAGGGAAAAGATTGGTACCATTACGCTGACAACAAAGAATGATGCAATAACAGGAGGCGGAGTACTAACCATTAATGATGCAGAAGAGACGGGAGCTGATACTGGTGTCTTCGTCAAGACAGTCACCATTGGCAAGGACATCAAGGTAGGTGACCTGGCCAATACCATCTTCGGTACAGAGATTGAAGTCAAGTACACCGACCTAATTGCAAGCGACATCAGCACCAACGTAAGCAGGGATCTGACCCTGAACGTCAAGACTGCATCAGGCAGCATTGACATCACACCAGCAGTCGTTGGACCCGGCACCAAGGTGGCAATAACCGTCAACGACAATGACCTCAACACCAACCCACAAGGCACAGACAGAACAACCAGCGGCCAGGAATACATCCGAGTCACATCTGACAGGTCTGGCGTCAACACACTGACCACTGCAGTAGGCGAAGAAACCGGCACAAACACTGGCAAGATGAAGACAACGCTCACCCTTACCCCACTGAAGCCGACAGACGTACTCTCGTCTGCATTTGGTGGAACAACCAAGGACATCACTGGCAAAGTGCTCCCTGGCGACATCATCTCGATCAGGTACACAGACCAGGCTGATGCCTCTGGCAACAAGGTGACTGTCTCAAAGACCTTCAAGATCACGAGCCAGGACCCGCTGATGAACGTCAGCTCTACCACAGTAGCTGCTGGCAACTCGTTCAGCCTTACGGTCACTGATCTTGATGCCAACACGGATGGCGAGGCAGTAGACTCTGTCACAGCCAAGGTCACATCAGACAGCGACGTCGTAGGCACAACTGTCACTCTGCTTGAGACAGGCCCGAACACTGGTGTCTTCACTGGTACAGTAAGCACATCCACTGGAGTCAACGCAGGTTCGATCACTGTCAAGACAGGCGACAACGTCTACATGAAGTACAACGACAAGTACCCGGCTGACTACGCGGACAGAGTAAAGCAGGTGGTAGACCCGAGCAAGGACTTCACCTTCGTTCTGCCAATCGGCGCCAGTGCACCACGCGCAGACGCGACATCGCCGAGCAACCCGGTCCTGAAGGACTTTGCAGGCCAGACGTTGACTGAAGTCACAGCAGGCCAGCAGGTATTCCTGTCGACAGCCATCACCAACAACCAAGATACTCCGCAGCCATTCGCTGCAATCGTTGAGGTGAGGGATGCCGATGGAATCACTGTCTACCTTCAGTGGCAGCAGAGCACTCTGACTGCGAACGGCAAGGTCGATGTTGGGCTGTCATGGACACCGGATGCACCTGGCACATACACGGTCAGGACATTCGTAGTGAACAACATCTCCAGCCCGCAAGCACTGTCACCGATCGCGCAGTCGACCATAACCGTGAGTTAAGTAGGTTAGAGTAACCTACTTACTCTCCCCTTTTTGTTTTTAAAATGAAAAAAAACCATGTCCCGACAAGTCTCGTGATAATATTATTGATCACTTTGATAATCTCGATCAACTTTATCCCGCCGGCCCTGGCCCAGAGCCAGAGCCAAACCCAGGGGCCGCGCCTGATATTTCTGGTAAACCAGGACAACTTTTTGCCCGGCGACATCCTTGTTGCGTACGGCAAGAGCCTCCCAAACGACACCCTCATCATCAGGATATTTGACCCTGCCGGCAAGGCCGTCAGGATAGAGTCTGTAAAGGCAGATCCAAACGGCTCGTTTACCGCGCAGATCTTTACGTGGCCGCAGCCGTCCCGAAACTTTGTGTTTGGCCGCTATACCGTCGAGGCAGCCTCGACCATAGCTCCTTCCTTCAAGGAAAGCCGCACAATATCCTTCTCAGACATACCGTCGACCGGCTCGCCACAGTTCCAGTCCAGCGTCCTGGCGGTCAAGCTGGACTCGCCGACAGAGATCTCTGTGGGCAAGACGTTCAGGATATTCGTGCAGGTGACATTTGACGGGGCGCTTGTAAACGTAGACGATCCAAACCAGCAACTGCTGTCGTCCTCGCACATCCATTCCGGCAACGACACGATAAACCTCGCAGGCAAGTTTGCCAAGCTCCATGAGGGCATCTATTACGCCGACGTCAAGCTCGACAAGGAGGGCTCGTACATCATACACGCAATGGCCTTCCACAGGGGATTTCTGGCCCACGACTCGAAGGTGGTGTCAAGCGGGAGCAGCATCGGCGAGATCCAGGAATCCGTCAACTCGCTCAAGGCCGAGCTTGACAGGACAAGCCACGAGCTCAACGCCACGCGCAGCGACTTGACTCAATCAGTAAGTGATGCACGGGAAGCCATAAAGAGCGACATTACACAGGCAGAAAAAGCTGTGACTGAACTGAGCCAAGCATCTGGCCAGATAAACTCTATCATCCTGCCCATCCTGGCGCTCATCTCCGTGATAATCGCGCTCCAGATCTCGCTTTTTGCCCGCATAAGGGCCTCCTTTAAATAAGTAGAAAAAAGCGAGTGGCTCTGCCAGCATTTTCTTATTGATGCGGCCAGACTGGTGGCGCGATACAAGATATGCTTGTTATAGTAGAAGCGTCAGAAAAGCCTAAATCTATCCTTCCTATAGAAAGCCATAAGGGAAGCATGCTTCAGCAAAAAGAGTCAACGTATGCCCTGACACAGAAATATTATGCCATAATTATCAGCCAAGATGGGAACAAATTAGCAGCAGAGTTCCTTTATTCGAGGATGGCCAAAGAGGTCTAAATGCCAGATGCCCTGCGAATTTTCTTTGGCCCATTATGAGGAAGTCTTGGAGAAAATAAAAGGCAGGGCAGGAACAGCTACAGAACGTAAAGACATTATCTTGACGCATGACATTGACATATTTCCTGATTACGCTTTGCAGATGGCAAGGTTAGAACACAAGCACGGCATAAAGGCGACCTACTACGTCTTGCTTCATTCTGAATGGTATAACGCTCTGTCGCCTGAGAACATGAAGATATGGAAGGAAATAAGCGAGCTGGGTCACGAACTTGCCTTGCATTACGATGGTAACTATGATCTGGACCTCCAGATAATCCATGCTGCCTTTTGTGCAATGCTTAAAACCAAGAGCATAAACATATCACAACACCTTGTAGGGATAACGCCTGACATTCATATCCCGCCGACTCTGCAAGACAGGGCAGCCCTCGTCAAGCAGTATAGCTACAAATACATCGCTGATAGTGGTGGATGGTGGCGAAATGGTTGCATCTGTACACACACTGATGAGCGCCTGCTCTTTCTTTGTCATCCCGTATGGTGGACCAGAACCGAAAACCCCTTTGACAAGGTCAAGGTTGATGCTTACTCTGTAATTGACAGGGCGAGAAACTTTTGGGTGGAAATGGTAAATGAGCATAGAAAACAAAAAACAGTTCCCGTCACAACAAGAAGCGCATAGCTATCTCAGGACGCTGCCAGCGCCCAAGCCTTACATTCATCCTACGGCTATTATTGAAAATGCCGTCCTTGGCAAAGACGTGACAATAGCCGCTTATGCCGTGATAGGCAAGGAGGGCTTTGGCTTTGATCCTGAAAGCAACTATACTAAACGCTGGCCCCACGTCGGCAACGTCATCATTGGCGACAATGCAGAAATTGGCGCAAACACCTGCATTGACCGGGGAACCTTAGGCAGCACCATCATTGGCGAGAATACAAAAATCGACAACCTTGTGCACATCAGTCACAACGTCCGGATTGGCAAGAACTGTGTGATTGCCGCGGGCGCTGTCGTCGGTGGGAGCGCAGAGATTGGCGACAGCGTCTTTATTGGCCTGAATGCAACGATTCGGGATCATGTGAAAGTGGGCGATAATGCCTTCATCTGCATGGGAGCTGTGGTGACAAAGGATGTATCAACAGGGACAAAGGTCAGATAGCAACAGTCAAAAACAATCGTATTATGCGATTGTCTTTGGCAGAGATGGCAACAAGTCAATACGTAAAGTCTTAGACAGCCTGCTGGCGCAGACGGCCATGCCGGCGAGGATAATGATAATAGACGACGGCTCGACCGACGGGATGTACAATACGGTGCTGGAGTACGAGCAGAAATACCCTGAACTGATACAGGTCCAGCAGACGCACAACACGACACGCGACTATACACGGATACCCTTGCTCTGGAATATGGGAATCCTGAAAGACTATGATTACCACGTCATAGTTCCCAGCGATGCGTCCTTCGTCCCTAATTACGCTGAAAGGATACTGCAAGAGTTCGCCAGAAATCCTGACCTCGTGATATGTTCTGGTGATTGGGGGCCAATGAACGCCAAGGCCCCGCACGGAGGCGGGCGTTTTGTCAAGCAGTCTTTCTTTTTCAAGCACTATCCTGATGGCTATCCGCGCATTCTAGGCTATGAAAGCGAGATTCTGGAAAGAGCATTGATGTTAAAGCGAGGAAGCATCAGGATACTAAACGACCTTGAGCTGTTCCACCACGACACGCTGGGCCACAGCCATAACTTTAAGGAGTTTGGTTACGGGATGAGGTGTCTTGGCTATTATCCGCCCTATGCAATCTTTAGGATAGGATGGGATTTTCTGACAAACAAGGCAGTGGGCAAAAGAGGGGCGCTAAACATGCTGCGCTATTACCTGTTTTTCAAGCCTGCCAAAACCGGATATTATTCCAAGTTTCCTGAAGACATACGCAGGGCGGTTAGTGTACGTCAAAAAAAGATGATAAAAGAGATGATAAAGCGCGCCCTTACAGGGTCAAAGAAACAAGGGAAATGATAACAACAAACGAGGTAATTGGAAGAATCAGTTTCTCTGACAAAACCGTCTTGTCACTGTTATAGGCGAAGCGCCATATCTCAAGCCGATCTTTTCTACAGCAATGCATATACTGCGCTGCTGCAACCGCACCTTGTGTTTTATCGTCATCTGGAAAATGGAGAAAAGGCAAGAAAAAAGAAAAAGATGGTGGGAAGAGCGGGAAGGGAAAAATCCCTTACCCGATCATCATATGTATCCCATCATCTTTTCGATGTAGTAGATCTGCTGCTTCTCCGTCAGCTTGTTCCAGTTCAGCGAGGGTACCAGGTCTGTAAGGTAAAGCGCAGCTGAAAACTCTGGTCCGCCCCACCTGGCAAGGTCAAACATGCGATACTTTATCAGCTCATCGGGGATTTGGTCGTCTGAGGGTATTCCTTCGGCAGCAATCTTTTTCGCCTTGTCCATCATTGATTCGACCAGCCTTGCCACGCGTTGCGAGATGTCGTTGTCAGTAGATCCATTGTTGTTTGATCCGTTGCCGTTGCCATCACCATTGTCGCCATTACCGTTGCCGTTGCCGCCATTGCCTCCAGATGATCCGAACTGGATAGCTTCAGAGAACGTCTTTGTTGCATATCCGCTGTTATCTATCTCGGCAAGGAGTGCATCCAGGTCCTCCAGTTCGCTGGTGGAAACCTCGTTGGTCGGCTCGTCGTTTTCATCCTTGATGGCAAAGTCTGAAGGGTGCAGCGTCACCACCGCGTATCCGTATGTTGAAATCGAGTCCTCTATTTCCTCAATCAGTGTCTCTAGGGGAACTTTTGTAGGAGTGCCGCCGTCGTGGGCAAAGAATTCTGCTGCCTGTGGGAGGTGGTAGATGCCATACTGGTCCTTGATGTCAGAATCAGGCATGGCCTTGTAGATCTTGTTGTCCGGGTTGCCGGGGTCGCCGTGGTGATAGATGCTTGGCAGTTCCAGGCTAAACTCTGCGCTTATGATCTTCATGTCGAGGTCTTCAAGTGCGGCAAGCGTATCTTCGTTGTATTCGTGGTATGGTGGGATAAAGGCCACCGCGTCAGCTCCCCAAAGTGAAACAATCTTTTCGTCGGCCTGCACTAGCGTATCATGCTGCTCTTGTGCGGTAAGGGCGTTGTAGGCAACATGGTTCCATCCGTGGTTCACGATTTCAAAATTGCCGGAGTCAAGTCCTTCCTGCACCTTGTCTACCACAGATTCGTCTTCTCCAAGAAAGTTCATTATCACGCCGACGTTGAGCTTCTTGTCCTCTTCGATGAAACGGTCCATCAGTTCAACCTGGACTGTGTTGAGCCAGCTATCCTGAATGTCATCCAGCCTAAAGATGACACAGTTGCAGGCGTCAGGGTTTTCTTCTGCATGGGCCGAGCGGGGAACAGAAACCAGGATGCCCAAGACCAGCACCAATGCTGCCGTCACTGCTGCAACGCTTTTTCTGGTGGTGGTAGTGGGCGGTCCCGTCCGGGTTCTTCCACCGCGGCCGGACAGATTATGTCTAGTGGACATGTAACATTTTTCTAATAATTTTGCATATAGGCAGCTAGCCCATCCTTGCATCATTCTTTGGCTGTTTTTCAAAGCATAACAGAGACGCTCCCGGCAAATTGCATCCAACCAGTCAGGTAAAACGAGTACAATATCCAATATGCAATTTTCACAGAAAAAATAGCTAGAAACTAAAGAAAATAGTTATAGAGGGAGAATGGATGCTGGGTTTTTCGCTTGTGCCGGCGTCCCGTGCACGCCTGCTACTGGCCGCTGATCCTGTGTTGCAAATCCTAAAGATTAAAAGTGGCCTGCCACGCTCTGAGCGTGTACGGAAACATGGTGAGCGACAGCCAAATCAAGGAGCTGGTCAAGAGGGCGCGCGAAGGAGCAGGCAAGCGCAACTTTAGCCAGTCTGCAGAATTGACACTTGTACTGAAGGATATCGACGTAAAGAAGGGTTTCAATCTCAACGAGACGGTCGTCCTGCCGCACAAGCCGAGCAGGCAGCCGACGATATGCGTGATTGCAGCCGGCGAGATGGGCATGAGGGCCAAAAAGGCCGGGGTAGAGCGCGTGATGGAGCCTGGCGAGCTTGACCGCCTTGGCACCAACAAGCGCGAGGCCCGCAAGATAGTGAGGGCGCACGACTTTTTCCTGTCCGACACGGGCCAGATGGCGGCAGTCGGTCGCTCCCTGGGCCAGTTCCTTGGACCAAAGGGCAAGATGCCGACGCCTCTTCCCTACGGCGCGCCGGTAGAGACAATAGCCACGCGCTTCCGAGGATCTGTGCGCGTCAAGGCCAAGAACCAGCTGAACGCGTCGACCAAGATAGGCGACGAAAAGCTTTCCGACGACCAGCTTGCCGAAAATGCAAATGCCGTCATTGCAGCGGTTGAGAAAAAGCTGCCGCAGGGCGACAAGAACATCAAGAACGTCATGATCAAGTTCACGATGGGCAAGGGAGCCAAGCTCTCGGCGCTCAAGGCCGCGGAGAAAAAGAAGGAGGAAGAATAAGAAAAAATGTCATCAACAACACAAGCAGTCCAGCGCAAGAGTTACCCGAAGAAAAAGCGCCTGATGTACCAGGAGCTGCAGGAGCTGCCCAAGTCGTACAACGTGATAGCGCTGTCAAAGATGAACAAGGTGCGCGCGTCGCAGCTGATGCTCATCCGCAAAAAGTTCCGCAACGACATCAAGATAAGGATAATCAAGAACAAGGTCGCCCAGCGCGCCTTTGAGGGCGTCAAGGGGGTGGCTGGCATTGAAAGCCTGAGCAAGGAGCTGGAAGGTCAGTGCGCGCTCATGTTCACCAACATCAGCCCGTTCAAGCTCAACCTCGTGTTCTCTCAGAACAAGATCTTCCTCCCGGCCAAGGGAGGCGACATTGCCACAAAAGAGATTGTGGTCCCTGCAGGCAACACCGGCATCGCGCCGGGCCCCGTGCTGTCCGAGTTCAAGGTCGCAAACGTGCAGACCAAGATAGATCAGGGCACCATCTGGGTCAACAAGGATACCGTGGTGGCCAAGCCCGGCGACGTCATCTCGCAGCAGCTTGCCTCGCTCTTGAGCAAGCTCAACATCAAGCCCATAGAGGCAGGCATTGCCGTCAACTTTGCCATCGCCGAGGGCCTGCTGTTCAAGGAGGCCGACCTGCGCATCGACCTTGCCGCGTACAAGGAAGAGCTCGTCAGGTCGTTCCAGCAGGCGCTGGCGCTTGCGACAGAGGCAGGCTACATGACGCCAGAGACGGTAAAGCCGCTCCTGGTCAAGGCGCAGCAGCACGCAAGGTCGCTTGCAGCCGAGTCGGGCTACCTCACCAAGGACACCGCCGACATTGTGCTTCCAAGGGCGCAGTCCAAGGCGCAGGCAGTGGCCGGCGAGGCAAAGAAAAAGGGCTACACCGCGCAGTAGCCCCGGGCTTTTTTGTGCCCACAGTTTCTTTATCTTTTTGCTGTCTTTATCATGCAAATTGCATTTTACACAATATCACACACGAATATTTTATACAAAAACTCGCCAGAATGCATTATTATTAATAGCAAGCGGATTGTAGGAATAGCACCGCCCTGATACAGGGCACCAGCGCGCCATATCCGGACAGAACGGCTTTTACCAATGGTTTTGAGCCGTGCAGGAGCAGTATGAGCCAGATGTCGTCATCATATTGGTCTGAGAAAATGGTGGTGGTGCCGTCGACGACGTCGCCGCCGGTCCGGTACGACATGGAGAAGCAGGAAGCAGCATATCGTACAGAGTTCGCGCCGATGGAAAGGCTTTTGGAACAGAAGGTGGGCGCCCTCTGCAACGACGAGGGCATAAGCCACATGGAAATGTCGCCTATCCAGAGGCTGTTCCTTACGCACTATCGCTGCCCGGCATGCAAGCTGCTACCGCTGTACCGGCTGGACCTGTCGCACATAAAGAGGGCGCGCTGCGGCAGGTGCGGGCACCTTGTCTCCTTTACGAGCGCAGGCAAGTACGGCAAGATGCGCAAAAAGCTCGCCATGATGCTGTGGCAGGCAAGGTGCGGGATCGATGATGTTCCGTAGCAGCATCGACGCCTTTCTCTACGCCGTCAGGAGTGGCAACGGCGTCAGGGACGTGCAGGCAAGCATCGGCTACATGAGAAACGGGATCAAGCGCTGCACCGTCCAGGTATCGTGCGACGGCGGCGCCGGCTTTGGGATAGAGGCGTACGGCGAGGAGGCCGACGCCCTGTTCCACGAGGCAAAAAAGTACTCGGAAAAAGAGCGGCTGGCTATAGCCTAGGAGAAGAAAGCAAAGAGAATGTGGGGGAGTGGAAGAGCGGGAGAGGGTAAAAGGGGAAAAGAAAAGAAAGGAGGGTGTGTGTCTTTCTTAACCAAAGAGGGAAGACAGGCCTTCCAGGGCTTCTTCCTCTTTCTTTTCGTCCTTCTTTTCTTCCTTGGCCGGGGCCGCTCCGCCTGCTGGCGCAGATGCGCCGCCTGCCGGTGCTGCCGCTGCCACTGCGACTGGCGCAGCCTTTAGCGCCTCTTCGATGTTGACCTCTGAGAGGGCCGCGACGAGGGCCTTGACCCTTACGTCGTCTGGCGTCACGCCTGCAGCCTTGACAACGCTCTTGACATTATCTTCAGTGATATTCTGCTTTAGCTTGTGGAGAAGCAGAGCAGCGTATACGTATTCCATTGTAGAATTCGTTCCGTCCCGCACCATATTTGAACTTAACGCAAGCGGATCGGGCACCGAAAAATGATGAAAAATATGTGTAGTGGACTGGGTGGGATTCGAACCCACGACCACCTACGTGTCCTCTGCCTGCATGTATATGCAAGGCATGCAAGGCAGGTATTCTACCGGACTAAACTACCAGCCCACAGACCTAACGCTGAAAAATGATAATTTAAGTGTATTATTCTGTTTTTTTCTATTCGAGGCCCTGCAGGTGGCCTTCTGCCTTCATCTTTTCAGCGTGCGCCGAGATGTAGCGCCAGATGATGTCGGCCCTGTCAGACTGGAAATCCCACGGCGCGACGAGAACGAGGTCGTTGTCGCGGATCCACATCCTGCGCTTTATCTTGCCCCTGATGCGGCACGTGCGCACCTTGCCGTCGGTACACTTTACTATGATGTTGTCACCGCCAACCAGCTTTATCACGCGGCCCAAGAGCTCGCCCTGCTGCGGCATGACCATCTCCTTCAACTCTGATTCAGAAAGTACTTTTTTCTTGCCTATTTGTGGTCCCGACTTATCTTCAAAAGATGGGGTTAAAAGTGTACCGGTGGCCTGTTCAAAAATATTTTCAGCTATTCTCGATGGCGTTCTTTAGATTTTTCAGGTTTGCGACAAACTCGTACGCTGTCTCTGGATCGCAGTCGATGGAAACGCTCACCGTCTTTGATTTCAACATTTTTGTTCTCGGCCGCCATTGCTGCTAATAATGATTCTTGCATGCAGGGTAGCGACGATTAAATAACGCTCCCAGTTTTGAAACAAACGGGCCGTTAGCTCAGCTTGGTGGAGCGTTCGACTGATAATCGAAAGGTCGAGGGTTCAAATCCCTTACGGCCCACCACTTTTCTCAGAGTAGTCATACACGACATGAAAGGGCCATTTTTGCCCAAGCCACTGGCTGACTGGAAAAATGCTGGCCTCAAGATCAATGATAGCTATTTCTATCTACCTTGCGCTTTACTCCGTGAACAGAAGTGGCGCACATGTTTACCAACGCCTATGCCTATGATCAATTCATGGGTCGGTGGAGTCGCCTGCTTGCGCCATGCTTAGCACAATTTGCAGAGATTCCTGATTGCGGCGGCAAGATCCTTGATGCTGGTTGTGGCATAGGCGCTCTGGCTTTCGCCATCGCCGAATTCAGACCCCTCTGCCATATAGTGGGCATCGACACTTCAAAGGAATATATCATCTACGCCGAATCACGCAACAATTACTCTGACAGGGTTCACTTTAAAGTCGGCGACATACAAGACCTTGCTTTTCCGGATGCGGCATTTGATAATAGCCTATCCATGCTTGTGCTCAACTTCATCCCAAATGCACCCAGGGCGCTCTCTGAAATGAGGAGGGTAACAAGACCCGGAGGGCAAGTTGTCGCGGCGGTATGGGATTATGGTGACGGCATGGAGATGCTACGAGCGTTTTGGGATGCCGCAGTGGCTGTGGACGCGAACGCTAGCAGGCTCCACGAAAGGCACATGCCGCTGTGCCGCGCCGGCGAGCTCTCTGGTCTATGGAAGTCTGCTGCACTTGAAAACATCCACGAGCAGCCACTGGAAGTCGAGATGAATTTCAAATCTTTTCAGGACTATTGGGAGCCTTTCCTGATGGGTCAAGGCCCGGCCGGCGCCTATGTGAAACATATCGGCCACGACCGCCTACCAATCCTGCGCGAAGAAGTAAAGAGACAGTTGAGACTTCGAGATGAAACAGCTCCGTTTATCCTTCACGGTCGAGTTTGGGCTGTACGCGGCTCCGTTCCGGAATCAAGAAATGACGGAAACTAAGGTGCGCTCCTAAACAGTACGAAAATTACCTTTCGTGCGGTTTTCACACCCAAGGATCAAGCCAAAATGTCCGAGTCATCTAATAAACGGTAAAAACTACCGGTACAATCTCCTGTTTCGGGTATTTTTTTATAATTCGATCTTGCCATATGATTCGTGTCATGCACATTAGATGATCTTAGAGCGGCCGCTGGCGGCGGCACCTTGGGCGTAAACCTGATACCCTTTTCCTCTCTACGCAGCGATGCAACCACCGCGGCTGGGGAGGTGGCACGCAGAAAGAACGAGGCGGAAATTGATACAAATACGCTGAAAAACCAAAAAGAGAGCAAACTATACGACATAAAGCAGCTCAAGGAAAAGATTGCAAACGAAGAAAGAGTAGAAGAAACCCTGCGCCGCAAAGACGACATCGATAAATGGAAAAAGGAGATTGAAGAGAACAACGCCCGAATAAGAGAGATTAATGAAAAAATGACAAAGGGCTTGGAAGCGCTTGACCGGCTTGCAGAGGCCCGCGCCAGATTGCGGGAAATTTTTGACGAAGCCAAGAGCCAACTGTCTGATCTAAGGTCAAATCCTGAACGGGCCTTGGGAAGCAATCCTTCAGACGAAGACAAGAAAAAATTAGAAGAGTACATCAGGGTCATCTTGGGCGAGATTGAAGATGAGGAAAAGGGTCACAAACAGGCCGAGGATGAGCTCAAGACATCAAGAGACAAGCTCAAAGAAATACTTGCCAAAACTGAATAGGGAAGGAATCCTGGAGCGGTTGAGAGGATAGTGCCTGTGAAAGCGGGCAACTATTCGCTGACAATTACGTGGGCGATAACCGCTCTCTACTCTTCTGCAATTGACCCCCGAACATTTTTCTAATAAGCAATAAATCTGGCGCGCGCAAAATAACATCGTGAGCGTGGATCTTACTTCTATCGCGGCGTCGGTAGGCGTAGGCGGCGTCGCGGGCTTTGTGATCGGCTACGCGATAAAAAAAATCCTGAAGATAGTGCTGGTGATAGTCGGGCTGTTCCTTGCCGCTCTTGCGTATCTGGCCAGCCAAGGAGTGATATCGGTAAACTGGGACAAGATCAATTCGGCGTCTACTTCTGCCCTTGTGGGGATACAGAACGCGACTATGGGCGCGACGCCGGAAGCCGCAAACCAAGTGATGATGGCGCTGGCTAATATCGGCATCCCCCTCACCGGCAGCTTTGCGGCCGCGTTTGCGCTTGGGTTCATGAAGGGTTAAACCAACCTATAGAAAAATCCCCGATAGGACTTAAATCCTATCGCCGCGGTTGAGAGGAACGTGTCGCTGGAGCCGCTGTTGATGCAGCTTGAAGGCTTGATCGCCGCACTCGCCCTCGTCTTTGGGCTCTTGATCCTCTGGATCCTAGTCTCGATACCGGTGTGGATCGCGGCAAAAATAGTGACTGTCGGAAAAGCGCGCTTTACGCGCGCAATGCTGGTGACTGCGGCCGGCCCCACAGTCTATGCAATAGTGTTCTTTCTCTCTAGCGCGATCCTGGAGATGACGCTTGGCGAAAAGATATTCATAAGTACCGTCGCATTCATCCTTGCGTTCATAGCCTGGATAGGCGTCTTCAAGCTGGGCTTTGACACAGGGTGGCTCCGAGCGCTTGGGATAGCCATCCTTGCGACCATAGTGTTTGCCGTAATCGGCACGATAATCACGATAGGCTTGCAGGCTCTGATACCCGAGACCCCGCCGATAACGCCGTTCCCTACGTTCTAGACACTACGAGGACGTACTGGCGCTCGGCCCAGTCCACCATCCCCTGCAGGTCCTTTGCGGCATAGTCGGCGTTTTCGCCGGCGGCTGCCTCTGCCTCCGGGGCAAGAGCGGCAAGGCGCAGCTCGCCCTTGAGCCGGCCCCCTATGGCCTTGACGGTGGACGCGATGAAGCGCAGCGGGCCCTCGCCGGAGGAAAACACGCACACCATCATCAGCCCGTGCTTGTTTCCCCACACCTTGCTCACGTAGCGCTGCAGGTCAATGTCGAAAAATGGGTCGATGTCCTGCTCGACGCTTCCTACATAGCGCGAGTCCCACCCCAGTATCTGGAACACGACGGCCGCGCTCTTGGCAAGGTGCGCCCTGTCGTCGGTGCCTGCAATGCAAAGCACGTGGGCGTTCATCTTGGGCTCTGCAGGGTGCGCGTTGAACTTAACAAGATCGATGAGCTCACCCATCATGGCGGCAAGGTGCACGCGCTCTGTCTTGCCCAGCCTGCCCCTGCTGTACAGCTCGCCCACCGTGTTTGCCGCAGGCAGGATGACGTCTGTTATGATCTTTACCTGGTCGATGTTGGAGTTGAGCACGCTTATCAAGAGCCTGCGGGCCTGCTCCTCCTCGCCGGCAAGCGCAAAGTCGATGAGCCTCTGCTGCACCTGCACATAGTTGACGGGAAACTCGATGTCAGAGATGCCGGTTTCCAGGAACCACACGTTGACGGTGCCTGCCCTCTTCTTTTTCACGAGGCCCATCGTGTTCATGATGTCGAGGTACTTCGTGATGGTCATGCGGTTGATGCCCGTCTTGTCGGCAAGCTCGACGCCTGAAAGCCCGGTGCCGGCGTTCTGCAGCACGTCGACTATCTTGCGCTTGACCTCGTCGAGCGTGTAACGCCGGTACATCGATGTACCAAACACCCCTGCCGGAAGATAAAAACCCTTACCGGCGATGCTATTGCTGCTTTTTCTTTGGTCGATACGTCCGCATACATAAGACGAGAGGGAACATGGGTTCTATAGCGCTTAAATAGTAAAAGCGACTATCGCTTATGCATCAACACATTCTATGGCGACCACTTTCAGGACGCGACCATCGAACATAACAATCATCGAAGTCACGACTCTGATCGAAGGGGCGATCTTGATTGCTCTTGGCCTCTCGGTTGCCTTTGCCAGTTATTATCTGTCAGACATGAAGACTTTTGTCCTTGGTCCCATCGATCCAAGCATATTCCATGAGCTGCGGGTGATGTAGGGCTACATTTCCGTCATGCTGGGCGCATCATCTATGGCAATTGGGTTGGGAACGCTGGCTGGAAAGAAATAGGCCTGGCTTTCAAATGCAATAGTTAGCAGTCTGGGCGTTGCGGCGTTGCTTATGGCATATGATATAATGAACAACCTGCCTATCAGCACTTTGCTGATATTTCTGGTAGTGGCTGGAACAATACTTGCAAATCTGTTCAGAGCCAGTACGCGGTCATTCTTTGACAAGTCCCTGTCAGTAACAACTACACCTTGACCCTCTGAACGGCTCTTGCGCAAGAAATTATCTGGTTGTTTACCGGTGGTGTTTTTTCTTTGGCATCTTGCGCGAGTTTGATATCAGGTCTGTCAGCGCGTTGAACGCTTTTCCCACTTGGTCCATCCGGACGAGCATGATGGTGTCCGTGTAGCAGCTCACCGTGTCCTCGATGTTTATGTGCCTGCGCGCAAGCTGGTTGTAAAACGCGATGGCGCACCCCGGCGTCTTGATTATCTCTTCCGGGCTGTGCACAATGATTGCCGCAAGGTCGTCCTCCACCTCGAGCACGTCGTCGTGGGCAAACATCGCCTTGACGCCGTCAAGGAGCACGTCGTCAAACACGAGCGTGATGGACATGATGCTCTCTGACACGCTGATAAAGTTGTCAACGTTCTGCGTGAGCGACTTGGCAACCTTTTCAATCGTCTTTTTGCTCTTTGCTGCCGACACCTTGGCAACGTCGGTCTTGACGCTGACCGTGCTTCCCGCAAGGATGGCCGCAATCGGGCGCTCTGGGACATCATAGTCGCGCCTTGAGCGCTTTAGCGCCGTGACAATGCTTTCGACGCTGGTGTTCTTGCCGAGCATCTGATCTATCTGCGGCTTGACGATCCTTGCCAGCGCGCTGATGTTGCAATAGTCGCGCTGCAGCGAGTCCTGGAACGAAAGGTCGTTGTTGACTACTTCTTTTACCGCGTTTGTGATGGATTTCTCGTTGACCGACATCGGTCACTATCACCTTGATTTAGGTCATTCCTGACCAAAAAATATAAATGTAGTGCTTGAAACGAAACGCACGTTCATGGCAAACAAAGTGGTCCTGGCCTACTCTGGCGGCCTCGACACGTCCGTCTGCATCAGGTATTTGCAGACCTTGCACAAGATGGACGTCATCACCGTCACGGTAGACTGCGGCCAGGACGACGATTTTGCAGGGATTGAACGGCGCGCAAAAGCGATAGGCGCGATAAAGCACGTCTACGTCGACGCCAAGGACGAGTTTGCCAAGGACTATGTCATCCCAAGCATCAAGGCAAACGGCCTGTACCAGGGCAAATACCCGCTGGCAACGGCGCTTGCACGCCCGCTCATTGCGGCCAAGACAGTAGAGGTCGCCACAAAAGAAAACGCAGTCGCAATAGCGCACGGCTGCACCGGCAAAGGAAACGACCAGATCCGCTTTGACGTCACCATGCGAGCGCTCCGGCCCGACCTGAAGATAATCGCTCCAATCCGCGACATGAACCTCACTAGGGACGTCGAGATAAAATACGCCAAGGAGCAGAACATCCCGATAAGCACCGAGGCCAAGAAATACAGCATCGACCTCAACCTCTGGGGCCGCGCGGTGGAAGGAGGCAGCATTGAAGATGCTGATTTCGAGCCTCCAGAAGAGGCGTTCCAGTTCATCAATTTCAAGAACGACAAGGCCGGCTACATTGACCTTGAATTTGACCAGGGCGTGCCGGTCGCAGCAGACGGCAAGCGCATGTCGCTCACCGACTTGATACAGTACGTCAACGACAAGGCCGGCGCGCACGGCGTCGGAATCGTCGACCACATCGAGGACCGCGTGGTCGGAATAAAGTCGCGTGAAGTGTACGAGGCGCCGGCAGCATTAACGATAATCGAGGCCCACCGCGACCTCGAAAAGATGGTGCTGACCAAGCACGAGCTTGCCTTCAAGCGCACGGTAGACGATCAGTGGAGCTGGCTTGCGTACGCCGGCCTGTGGCAGGATCCGTTGCGCGCGGACCTGGATAGGTTTATAGACGCGACCCAAACCCGCGTCAGCGGAAAAGTGCGCGTGAAACTCCAGAGGGGATCTATCCGCGTGGTCGGAAGGCAATCGCGCTACTCCCTGTACAAAAACGACCTGGCGACGTATGCGGCCGGGTCCACCTTTGACCAGTCTCTGGCAAAGGGCTTTGTCGAGCTGTGGGGGCTGCAGTCGATAATCGCAAACTCGGTTGCAGACACGGCCGGCAAGAAACAGCAGCAACAAAAGTAGGAGGAAAAAATAGAAAATGAAAAAAGAATGCCAAGAATGTGGAGCCGACATCAACATCCCGGAAGACGCAGTGGTGGGAGAGATCGTGACCTGCCCTGACTGCGGCGGCGACTTTGAAATCGCTTCCAAGGCAGCAGACAAGGTAGAGTTAAAGCCGGCAGAAACAGTGGGCGAAGACTGGGGACAGTAATCAGTAATGGCAGTCGAGATCTGCATAATCTACGACAAGGTGCGCTTTGAGGAAAAGGCACTCTACGACAAGGCCCTCGAGAAGGGGCTAAAGGCGCAGATCGTGGATGGGAAAAACGTCACCGTGGGCACCGAAAGCAAAAAGAGCGATCTTGCGCTCGGAGACGTGATACTGCAGAGGAGCGTGAGCCATTACCGGGGCCTGTACCTCACCGCGTGCCTGGAATTTCTCGATTATCCTGTCATCAACAAGTTCCAGACTGCAGAGACGTGCGGGAACAAGCTTGTCACGTCGCTCGTGCTGGCAAAGAACAACATCCCTACCCCAAAGACGCAGATGGCGTTTTCAGCCGAGTCTGCAATCGAGGTCATACGCAAGACCGGCCTGCCGCTTGTCCTAAAACCGATAGTCGGCTCGTGGGGCAGGGGCGTTTTCCCGCTGCGCGACGACGAGACCGCAAGCATGATAGTCGAGATGAGGGAGGAAAACGACAGCCCACTTGCAAGGATCTATTACGTGCAGGAAATGATAGACAGGCCACCGCGTGACATCCGCTGCATAGTGGTGGGCGACAGGGTAGTGACTGCGATATACCGCTATTCTGCCGAAAACGAGTGGCGCACAAACGTCGCACGCGGGGGCAAGGCCGAGCTTGCGCCAATAACAAAAGAGCTTGAAGATCTGGCGCTGCGGGCGGCAAAGGCGGTGGGCGGCGGAATAGTGGGCGTCGACCTGATGGAGGACAAGAACCGCGGCCTGGTGGTACACGAAGTGAACAACACAGTGGAATTCCGCGGCGCGGCAAGCGTTTCTGCAAACGACATCCCCGGCGCCATGATCGACTACGCCGTGAGCCTGGTAAGGAAGTAAGTAGCTGACCAATTTCGGTCACTATTGGCCTTTATTAGGTCAAATATGTCCAAAAAATATAAATGAGGATTTTTAAGGCAGAACCATCATTAACATGTATCATCATCTCGCGAACATGGCAATGATGGAGGACAACGTTTCGCAATGAAGGTTGGAGTTGTAGGCGCGTCCGGCTACGTCGGAGGCGAGCTTCTCAGGCTGCTTGTTACGCACCCAAAGGTCGAAGTCAGCATGGTTACTTCGCGCCAGAAGGCAGGCGAGTACGTGCAGAGGGTGCACCCCAGCCTAAAGGGTTTCATCGACCTCACATTCTCGCCAATGGACATGGAAAAGCTGGCCAACAACTGCGACATGGTGTTCACGTCGGTGCCGCACGGCAAGGCCAACAAGATAGTCAAGGACCTGTACGACAGGGGAGTCAAGATAATCGACCTTTCCGCAGACTTTCGCTTAAAGAACCCAAAAGACTACATAAAGTGGTACGGCTGGGAGCACCCCTTCCCAGACATGCTGTCCAAGTCGGTCTATGGCGTTCCAGAACTGCACCGCGAAGAGATAAAGAAGGCGCAGCTGGTGTCGTGCCCGGGATGCATGGCAGTGACATCGCTCTTGGCATTAAAGCCGCTCATCGAGAACAACCTCATCGACACCGAGCACGTGGTAGTCGACAGCAAGATAGGCTCGTCGGGCGCCGGACAAAAAGCAAACGCAGGCACGCACCACGCGATGCGCTACGGAGTAGTCAGGCCATACAAGCCCGCCAAGCACCGCCACACCGGCGAGATAGAGCAAGAGCTGTCAATGATAGCCAAAAAGCAGATCAAGGTCAGCATGAGCCCGCACGCGGTCAACATCGTCCGCGGCATCCTGACTACGAACCATACGTTCCTCAAGCGCAAGGTGGAAGAGCTGGAGCTGTGGAAGATGTACCGCAACTCGTACAAGGGCGAGCCGTTTGTCCGGCTCATCCGCGACAAGAAGGGCCTGTACAAGTTCCCAGACCCCAAGTTCGTTGTCGGATCAAACTTTTGCGACGTCGGCTTTGACATAGACGAGGACAACCAGAGGATAGTGGCGCTCTCGGCGTCTGACAACCTCATGAAGGGCGCGGCCGGCTCTGCGGTGCAGGTCATGAACGTGATGTTCGGCTACGAGGAGACTGAGGGCTTGAAGTACACCCCTCTGACCCCGGTATGATAGTCATAAAGATAGGGGGAAGCGTGGTCGACGGGCTGCACCCGTCAACGCTTGCCGACATCAAGGCAATAGCAGAGAAAGAGAAACTGGTGTTCGTGCACGGCGGCGGCAAGGAGGTGACGGCGACAGCGACCAAGCTTGGCAAAGAACAGAAATTCATCGTGTCGCCAGGCGGCGTGCGCAGCAGGTACACCGACAAAGAGACCGCTGACATTTACACGATGGTCATGTCGGGCAAGATAAACAAGGCCATTGTGGGCATGCTGTTGCGCCAGGGCATCAAGGCAGTAGGCGTAGCCGGCGTCGACGGCGGCATATTAAAGGCCGAGCGCAAGAAAAAACTGATGGTGATAAATGAGAAGGGGAGGAAGATGGTAATTGACGGCGGGTACACGGGCAAGATAAACGACGTCGACCCGTCGCTTGTAAACACGCTGGTAAACAGTGGCTATGTGCCGGTGGTGTCCCCGATCGCGCTTTCTGAAGAATTCGACTTCCTTAACGTGGACGGCGACAGGGCGGCCGCGTACGTCGCCGGCGGGGTGAAAGCCGACAAGGTGATATTCATCACCAACGTCAACGGCCTGATGCTCAACGAAAAGCTCGTCACGGGCATGAACCTCGAGCAGGCAAAAGCAACGCTGCCAAAGATAGGCTTTGGCATGGAAAAGAAGGTGCTTGCCTGCACGGAGGCGCTAGAGATGGGCGTCAGGGAGGCCATAATCGCGTCCGGCCAGGTCGAAAACCCGATATCGTCAGCCATTGCGCACAACAACTGCACGGTGATAACCCCGAAATGAATGGCGAGGACAACTACCTAGGAACGCTGTACCAGAGGTTCCCGGTAAACGTCGCAAGGGGCAAGGGAGCCAGGATCTGGGACGTAAACGGCAAAGAGTACGTCGACTGCATGGGAGGCTATGGAGTCGCGCTCGTGGGCCACTGCAATGACCGCGTCGTTGAAGCCATCAAAAAGCAGGCAGATACCCTGATAACCGCGCACATGTCAGTCTACAACGAGACGCGCCTTGGATTCATGAAGAAAATAGCGCAGATAGCGCCGCCAGGCCTAACAAAAATGTTCTTTACCAACTCGGGTGCCGAGTCCGTAGAGGCGGCGCTAAAGTTTGCAAGGAAATTCACCGGCAAGCACGGCGTGATTGCCATGAACGGCGCCTACCACGGCAAGACGTTTGGCGCGCTTTCTGTGACTTACAACGAAAAGTACCGCAAGGCGTTCATGCCTCTCCTTGACGGGGTAAAGTTCATCCCGTACGGTGAGCCGGCAAAACTGGAAGAGGCAATAGACGACACCACCGGCGCCGTGATACTGGAGCCTATACAGGGCGAGACCGGCATCATCGTCCCGCCTGACGACCTGATCCCCCGGATCCGCGAGATATGCAACCGCAAGAACCTCGTGCTGATATTTGACGAAATACAGGCGGGCTTGGGCAGGACCGGCAAGATGTGGGCAGGGCAGAACTGGAACACGACTCCTGACATCATGTGCCTTGCAAAGGGCATCGCCGGCGGAGTGCCTATGGGGCTGGTATTGACAAAGCCGGAGATAATGGACGCAATAAAGCTGGGTGAGCACTCGTCAACGTTTGGCGCAAGCCCCATAGCGTGCGCGGCGGCCTCTGCGACGCTTGAGGCGCTGACGACCGACGGCCTAGTGGACAACGCGGCCAAGACTGGCAAGATGTTTAAAGAAAAGCTGATGGCTCTCAAGGAGCGCCACAAGATAATCCGGGAGGTGCGCGGCCTTGGAATGATGCTTGGGGTCGAGCTCCGCTTTGAGGTAAAAGACGTGCTCCTTGACGGAATCAGCAACGGACTGCTCATGCTGTACTCGGGAAGGAACATCATACGCCTGCTTCCGCCACTTGTAATGGATGAAGCGACGGTTTCCCGCGCAGTTGAAATAATGGATGCGGTACTTACAAGGGAGGAACAGAGAAGAAATGTCAATTAGCAACATGGACGAGACAGACGAAAAGATAATCCGCATCCTGCAGGCCGATTCGAGAAAGGCGTTTGTGGACATTGCAAACGAGATCGGACTGTCCGAGTCTGCAGTGAGAAGGCGCGTCAAGAACCTGACGGACAGCGGCATAGTAAAGCGCTTTACGATAGAGCTCGGCGCGTCTGACAAGACGAGCGCAATAACGCTGATCTCGGTGAGCTCTACCGCCGACACCTCTGCAGTCTCGCAGAGGCTGATGAAGCTTGCCGGCGTCGAAGTCGTCTATGAAATCACTGGCCAGTACGACATTGCAGCAATCATTGCCGCGCCAGCGATCGTCGAAATCAACAAGTGCATCGACGACATTCGCAAGATAGAAGGCGTGTCCGACACGAACACCGTCATAATACTAAAGACGATGCGCTAGCACTGCTGTGCCGGTCGTGTCCATTGCACTTTTTTGCGGCATGTACCAAAGGCAGCAACTGAAAGAGAAAAAACATCGATGCCTGCCCTTATATTATATTAATGCACATTTAGCGCTATTAAACCCATCTATAATCCGTACTTTACTCTGCGCTTTCCCTTTTGACCTAGTCTTATCACAAGAATCAGCGTAATAATCTTGGTGACGATCGCTTGAAAGGAGAAACACCTAGCAGGGGTAGTGTATGGTCCAACAGGTTCATAGCGTCGGCAATATTTCAGGGCGCGGTAATCACCCTACTTACCGCGTCGTTTGTTGGGATGCAGCTGCTCTTTTCGCCCAGCGTCAACATCATCCAGATCCTTTCGCTATCGTTTGAAGGGCCGGCAAAGTGGATATTCCTTGGCTACATATTCTACATGATACTGATCGTCGCAATAGCGACAACGGCGATATTCTACAACCACCTGGAGGTCAACCTGCAAAAGAGGATCCGCGGAGTCAGATCTGCGCTTGCGTGGGCCAACCTTGTCGGGATGAACGTTGGAGGCGCCGCGGTAACGTTGATGATGGTGTATGCGGGGCTTGCAGGCTCGGGCGTGCTTGGCGTGATTGCCAGCAGCGGTGCTTCCGGCCTGAGTGAGAATCCTGCAATAATGGGGCAGTTCATCACCCCCATTGCCGCGTTTGCAGGACTCTTGATAATAGGAGTCGTTGCAGGCGGGCTGGCATACATCGCGACTTACTTTCAGAGCAAGCCGACTGATGCATCACATGACAACGACAACCGCAGTGACATGGCAAAAATCGGGAGCGTCTAACCTCTCCCTCTATATTTTTAGACATATTGTTGCGCAAAGCAGTTCATATATCACCTGATTGCAAAGATCAATCCATATATGTCAAACAGACCGCAGGCTGATCCAGAAGCAGCAGCAAAATACAAGGAGAAATGCAACCGCATCCTTGCCATATCACCGCGTATACGCTACGCCGGCATCATGAACAAGTTTGGTAGGACGCTTGCCGGCGGCCTGCGCAAGGGCGTCGTCCCGTTGTTAAAGCCGGACGAGGCGCGCAATGAGTACTTTATCGAAGCGACGCGCAACCAGCTGAGGAAAAGCTTTGAGACATCAATAGGCAGGACGGAATATACCCTGACCGAAAACGAAAAAGTGAAAATACTGACGCTGACGGACGAGGACAACTTTTACTACCTCACGATGGACAAGGAAACGCCGGCTGCCGAGGTAGCAAAGATAATCGAGTTAGCCAAAAAGCTGGCCAGGTAAAGGCCGCTGGCAGGCAGCATACGCCCGCTTGACGTCCTGCTGTGGACGTTCCGGCGGAGCGAAAAAGACATCGTGAAACTCTACAATTCGCTCTCTCCCCTGATGACCATTGCGACCGGCGGCAGGATGCTAAATTTTGGCTACTGGAGCGATTCTGCCAAGACACCGCTTGAGGCGCAGCGCATGCTCTGCGCGGTAGTCGGCGAGCTGGCCGAGCTTGCGTCTGCCAGAATTGTTATAGATGTCGGGAGCGGCCTTGGCGCCCCTGCCGCCTACTGGAAATCCTGCTATAAATCGCTGGACGTTGCCTGCGTGAACATCAACTTTTCGCAGCTGCAGGATTCAAAAGACGCCCGCGCGTCCCTGGTAAGCGCCACTTCCACCGCGCTGCCGTTTGCCAGCGGCTCGGTGGACAGGGTGGTGGCGCTTGAATCGGCGCAGCATTTCCGGCCGCTTGAACGGTTCGTACATGAGTCTGCAAGGGTGCTTGCCGCCGGCGGCCTCCTGGTCATTGCAATCCCTGTGCTGAAACTGCAAAAGAAGAGGAAGAGGCTGCTGCAGTTTTTGAGCCTTGGCATACTGTCCGTGACCTGGTCGTCGGAGCACTATGCCCCAGAATACGTGGAGAGCGCAATCAAGGGCGCCGGCCTCTCGATAGAGGCATGCCGCTACATCGGGCCGCACGTCTACGGGCCGCTTGCCGACTATTATCTGGAAAACAGGGAAAACCTGAAACCGAGAATCCTGGCGGCGTACCCTGTCTACCTTGAAAAGATGCTGTACAGGTCGATTTTGAAAATGAAGCAGCTGTCAGACAGGGGTGATATTGAATATATCCTGCTAAAGGCAAGAAAGACCCAGACTCGCTGATCCGGTAAAGCCTTAGATATTTTGCTTGTGTTTTTTCAGTAGCGGATATGTCTTCTCCTTCTCTCTCACCTGATCCAATATTCCAGATGCTGAATGGATTCGGGGTCTCAAGGACCCTCATGACCGCGGTGGAACTCGATCTGTTTACCAAGCTTGCCGATGTCAACAACGGCAAAAAAAGCAGGCTACCTTGTAGGAGATGCTCGGAATGGAAAGGCGACCTGCAGAGGTCTTTGCGTCCACTCTTGCATCACTTGGGCTGCTGCAGAAAAATGGAGACAAGTTCTCAAACTCGCCTCTTGCCGAGAAGTTCCTGTCAAGCAAGAGCCCTGCATACATGGGAGAAGTTGTCAGGATGTGCGACGAGCACCTGTACAACGCGTGGAATTTTTTGACGTGGTCGCTAGTGAACAACAAGCCTGTCGATGCAATGAAAGGAGATAATGCAGAGCACATCTTTGACGACGCCAAGAAAAACAACAGCATAGAGGCAGTACAAAAATTCATACACGCAATGCACGCGACCAGCGTCGGCCCTGCAATGGCGCTCGCAAGGACGTTCGACTTTTCCAGGGGCAAAAGGATGCTGGACGTGGGCGGAGGCTCGGGCGTTTATGCATTGCAAGTGGCAAAGGAAAACCCGCAATTGCAGGCCACCGTGGCGGACCTTGCGCCTGTGTGCAAGGTCGCATACGAATACATCTCGCGCTACGGCCTTGCAGGCAGAGTGAAGACGCTTGCGGTTGACTTTTTCAACGAGGAGCTCCCAAAGGGGTACGACGTGGCGTTCTTTTCAAACGTGATCCACGACTATGACGAGGACAAGGGCGTCACGCTCTTGAAAAAGGCGCACGCGAGCATTTTGGACGGCGGCGCCGTGATAATAAGCGAATGGATGCTAAACGACGACAAGACCGGGCCGGCGCTTTCCGCGCTCATGGGCATGAACATGATGCTTGGGACAAGCGGCGGGCAGAACTACTCGTTTGCAGAAATCTCTGCGATGCTGGCAAAAGCAGGTTTCAAGAACATGGAAAGGAAGCCTCTTGCCGGCCCTGCCGAGCTTGCTATCGGCTATCGTTAAGGTAAGCAGGCGCTGACCTGCAAAGGTTGTTCTTACCTACTTGGTAGGTAATTACTACCAGGTTTATTAACACTGCCGGCTATTTATCCTGCGTGAAACAACAGGAACTTACACGGAAAGCAACCTATGAGATAAACCCGCTGATACTGAACAGGTGGTCGGCACGGGCCATGAGCGGCACGGCGCTCTCGCACGAGGAGCTCATGCCGCTGTTTGAAGCGGCCAGGTGGGCCCCGTCGGAGTTCAACGGCCAGCCGTGGCGCTTTGTCTATGCAAAAAGGGACACGCCCCACTGGGGCCGGCTGTTTGGCCTGCTCGTGGATTTCAACAAGTCGTGGGCAAAGGACGCCGCGGCGCTTGCACTCGTCGTCTCGAAAAAGACCTCAGACTATAACGGCGGCCAGCCAAACGCGACGTACCGGTTTGACGCGGGCGCGGCGTGGCAGAACCTTGCCCTTGAAGCCGCGTCGCGCGGCCTAGTCGCACACGCGATGGGAGGCTTTGACCGCGAAGGTGCACGGCGCGAGCTGGGCCTGCCTGACGACTATGAACCAATGGCGATGGTCGCAATAGGCAGGCCTGCGCCAAAAGAAAGGCTCGATCCGGCCCTTTGCGAAAGGGAATACCCAAGCGACAGAAAGCCGCTGGCAGAAATAGTGATGGAGGGAAAGTTCAGAGAATAGTGTGGGCAACAAAGTACTTGCCTGATTTTGTCCTTTCACTTCTTTCTTTCTCTCAAGCTGCCAGGACAATCTTGCCCCGTGGATGAATGTCCTTTACGTAATCAAGCGCCTTGCCTGCATCGTCCAGGGAGAACTTTCTGTCGATGTTTACCCTTATGTTATTTTGATCCACCCACTGCGCCAATCTCGTCAGCCGCTCGTTGTTTACCTGTGAGAACAGGAAAACGGCTTTGACTCCAAACTGGTTCATCAGCTCCGCGCCTGGCTGTTCCAACATGGAGACGATTACTCCGCCTTTCTTGAGCACCTTGAAGGACCTCTTGTAGGTATCGCCGCCCACGGTATCAAAGACAGAGTCACAGTCGTGCAAGATATCCTCAAACTTTTGGCTCTTGTAGTCAATTATTTCGTCGGCTCCCAATTCTTGTACAAACTGTCTGTCGTCTGCACTTACCGTCGTGGCTACTTGCGCGCCCAGTTTCTTTGCAACTTGAATCGCGATTGAGCCTATTCCTCCTGCTCCTCCGTGAATGAGGATTTTCTGACCCTTTGCCAGTCCAATGGTTTCCATGAGCGCCTGCCACGCGCTAACGCCTACAAGCGGGAGACCTGCCGCTTCAGCATGGCTCAGGCTTTTTGGCTTGTACGCGATAGTTTGTACAGGTGCCAGAGCCCTCTCTGCAAACGCCCCTGACCCGCCGGTTATGACTGATGCCTGCCCGTATATCTCATCACCTTGCTTGAAACCTGCAACTCCATCTCCAATTTCCTTGATAATGCCGGAAAAGTCCATGCCCAGCGTTGAGGGGAATTGCAGCTTTATCCTTTGCTGCATATAGCCTTCGCGGATTTTCCAGTCGACTGGATTTACGCCGGCCGCCTTGACAATGACTAGGACCTTTCCTGCCGATGGATTTGGTGCAGGCGCGTCAGGGTTAATCTCGACTACTTTGCTGCTGCCATATCCTTTGATTTGAGCCGATTTCATATTGTTGATATTATGTTAAGCGCGATATTAAACAACGAGAGTAAGAATATACTTGGAAATTCTTATCGACTGCTCAAAACATTATTTTTTGGATTTATACAGCGATTAATGAACGATAAATTAATCCACATCAACGACGATTGTCTATTTAATGCGAGAGGAAGATCGGAACGCGGACAAATCTTTGGAGAAAAAGATAATCGTCAGCAAGAACGGGCCCTATCTGGTTTCAGGCGGCATTCCCCTTTCGATACAGACCATTACCCCAAACAAAGAGGGTTTTTCGTGGGACTGGACAGAGGGCAGATCGTTTGATACGCAATCATCAGAGTATGCGCTGTGCCGGTGCGGGCAGTCAAAGAACAAGCCATTTTGCGACGGGACCCATGAGAAAATAGGATTTGAGGGGAAAGAAACTGCGACGCGCAGGCCGTATGTCCGGCAAGCCAAAAAATATGATGGCCCGACAATGGTTCTTAGCGACGCAGAAAACTTGTGCGCATTTGCGCGTTTTTGCGATCCTGCAGGACAGATTTGGAACCTGATTGAGCAAGCCGACAACCCTGCCGCTCGTGAATTGGTGATACGCGAAGCAAATCACTGCCCGGCAGGCCGGCTGGTGGTGCACGATAAAAAGACTGGAAAGGAGATCGAACACAAGCTCCCTCCTTCTATTGGGGTGGTCGAAGACCCTGCCTTGGGGTGCAGCGGACCGCTATGGATTCGCGGAGGCATTCCTATTGAATCCCATGACGGCAAGCGCTACGAAGTGCGAAATCGCGTAACGCTATGTAGGTGCGGGGCTTCAAGTAATATGCCATTTTGCAACGGCAGTCATGCAAGCATCAGGTTCAGGGACGGCCTTGTTAGCGATTAAGGCGATGGACTCATAATAGTATGCAAAAAAGATTCTGCGCGCAGTTTGGATAAAAGCTAATTAGTTCTAGGCCTTGGTGAGTCTCCAGTGGCTGATAGGGTTGCGTACGCGGCTATAGGCGGCCTTTTTGCAGGATTGATGTTTCTTGCACTGCTGGGCGCTGCGACAAGTGCCCGCCCGTGGCCAAAATATTCTTTTTCTGATTATCTGCCAATAAAGCAAGAAGAGGTTCCTGTTTCGCCTCCA
This sequence comes from Nitrososphaera viennensis EN76, assembly GCF_000698785.1. Classification (GTDB taxonomy): domain Archaea; phylum Thermoproteota; class Nitrososphaeria; order Nitrososphaerales; family Nitrososphaeraceae; genus Nitrososphaera; species Nitrososphaera viennensis. Next base: position 1,401,595 of record NZ_CP007536.1, on the reverse strand, counting down.
AGGCTTGTGATGGTCTATGATTACAAAGAATACAAAGGCTTTGGCGGCAACATGGCTTGGGGCAGGGATGCAGGCAGTGGACCTACTCCGGGCCACTTTAAATTTGATCCATACAGCGCTGACTATGACGCCAAGAAAATCGTGATAGACCTGAGCAGGAATTCCACGGTATACTTTGAAGGGCAGGATTACAATGGGACCCTGAAGGTGAGCACCTATGTTTACGACATGGAAAACGGCCCGTGGGGAATTTTAGATGACAACAAATGCGACGATGGCAAAGAGGGCGCCTTTGGAGTCAATTTGGAGCCGGGCGACTATTTCGTCACGGCGTACGCATACGGAAAGGAAGGATTCGTCTCTTCATTTTACAGAATCCAGATAGTCAAATAGCAATTGCAATGTGGCAATCAATCTGACGATGCTTGTGCTGACAATGAGCTAGGAAATTACTTCGCAAACGCCTTGAGCTTGCCCCTCATCTCGCGGTCCTTTGATATCGTGGGGTGGGCCGGGTCTGCCAGAATTACCTCGTACCAGATGTTCATGCCGTCCTTGTGCAGGTAGTACGAGCCCATTACCTCGAGGTTCGGGAACTTTTCTGAAACCCTCCTCTCGGCGACCTTGCGCATGCTGATGCCCTGCTTGATGTGGACGACGCCGATGTGCTTTGGCCTCCTGCCTGCGACCGGGCGCTGCTTCCTCATGCCGCCCCTGCCGACGCGCACGCGGACGACCACGATGCCCTGCTTGGCCTTGTAGCCCAGCCTGCGGGCCCTGTCGAGCCTGCTTGGCCTTTCGATCCTGCTGATCGTTGGCTCCTGCCTCCATGCAATGGCCTTGGACTTTAGTTCGTCAGAGTTTTCCTTCCACATCTTTGTCCAAGTCTGGGCCATGTAGCTGCGCATATTATACCACTCTCCTGACTCCTAGCCCTTTATATTCTAATATTCTCTCTCTAGATCACGCCGCGCAGGATCTGTATTATCTTCTCTGCGATGACAATCGATGCCAGTTCTTGCGCCTCCTTGGTCTGCGCGCCAATGTGCGGCGTGCAGACGACGTTTGGCAGGCCGAGGAGAAGCTTGTTAGTCGGTGGCTCTACCTCAAAGACGTCAAGCGCCGCGCCGGCAAGCTTGCCGTTTTTCAGTGCCTCGTACAGGGCGTTTTCGTCGATTATCTCGCCCCTTGACGTGTTGACGAGGTACGCCGTCGGCTTCATCTTTGCCAGGCGCTCGGCATTGAACATGTGCTTTGTCTCTGGCGTCGAAGGCACGTGGCACGTGATATAGTCGGCGCTTTCTAAAAGCGTGTTAAGGTCAGTTACTATCATGCCGGTCTCACTGATGAATTCCTTGTTTATCGGATATGGATCATAACCAATCAGGTTCATGTGGAACGCCTTGGCCATCCTGCCGATGTGCCGGCCAATGTTTCCGACGCCGACAATGCCGAGGTACTTGCCTGACAGTTGCGTGCCCATCAGGTCTTTTTTGATCCAGTTGCCCTTTTTCGTCTCGGCGTCTGCCCTTGGTATGTTCCTTGCAAGCGAAATCATCAGGCCGATTGCAAGCTCGGCCACTGCAACGGACGCGGCCTCGGGCGCGTTTATCACCCTGATCTTTTTCGCCTCGGCAGCTTTGACGTCGACGTTGTCAAGGCCGACTCCGACCCTTGCTATTATCTTGGCATTGGAAGCATCAATGACTTCCTTTGTGACCTTGGTCCTGCTCCTCACTACTATGACGTCATAATCCTTGACAGTTGCAACCAGTTCATTAGCCTTGATCTCGGGCTTGTAGTCAATTGCAAGCCCCGCGCGCTTCATGCTGTCGATGCCTGCCCGGTCTATCGAGTCGCAGACAAGCACCCTGCCGCTTACTTGCATATAGCGCATGAAAATCCCGGTGATAATATATTGTTATTGCGGTGATGATTCGCAACGCTTATTGTTTCGTGTGCCTGCAAGTCTGGGGTTGGCGTACGTCGTGCGCGTAAAGGAGGAGCAGGAGCGCACGCTGTATGCAAGGCAGTCGCTGTACGTGGGCATCAGGCGCGACTGGTCTTCAGGATCGAAAATCCTGCTCGTCAAGAAAAATACACAGGGTGATTCTGTAATAATCGGCTCGGCGACGCTTGGAAAAATTGTCGAGCTTGACGCATTGAACAACGGCGAAAAAAAGCTGTGCCTTGAAAACAACTGGTACGGCAAGATGGTGTTTGCCATGCTGGCAAGGTTCCTGCCGGCCGTGTCCGTTTCTGAAACGCCGCTTGCCGGCAAGCACCCTGCCTTGCTGCACGGCCTTGCAATAACCGAGGACGAACTGTCCGAGATTGAAAGCCTTGCAAGCTCCAAAATAATAACCTAGATAGCATCATCTTTTAAAAAATTTCGAGATATCAATCTCTTGTAGGTAACAAAATCATTATTTCATCTTCTAAATGCTTAAAATGACGCGCACTGTACCAAATTGTATGTCTGCAGATATTCCCAAATGGAAGGCTTCAGGAGACTGGTTTGATGTCTGCAAATGTAATATTCCCTGCCCCTGTACATTTGCTCAAGCTCCGTCTTATGGAGATTGCGAAGGCATACTTGCATATCATATCAAGAATGGACACTATGGCGAAACAAAGCTCGATGGCTTGAACGCGTTATTCGTTGGAGGTTTCAAGGGCAATATCTGGGCGGGGGAGGCAAAAGCAACCATGGGATTCTTTTTCGACGAGCGAGCTAATGAAAAGCAGCGAGAAGCTCTTCAGATGATATTTACCGGCAAAGCAGGTGGCTTCATGGGAGAGCTTGCCAAGGTCTTTGGAGAAGACCGCGGCACGGAATTTGTTCCAATCAAGTTTGAGATAGCAGAGGATCTTGCTTATTGGAGCGCGGAAATCCCGGGGAGGGTCTCTGCAAGAGGTGAAGCATTAACTGGACCCATGACTCCACCCGGCAAACGAGTACAGACTCTTAATGCGCCTGGAAGCGAGACGGGACCAGGTACCGTTGCGACATGGGGTAGAGCTGTAGCTGACGAAGTGGATGCCATGGGCTTCAAGTGGGACTGGAAAGGGAGATCGAGTAAGCACATTCCTTTCGACTGGGCTGGCCCCTAAATGCCATCATCAAGGTTGTTATCATGAAGCAATAATAATAACGACAAGAGATTTTGAGAATCAACCTGTATAATATACCATGGATGTTCGGGGTTAGTTTTTTGTCAAAGAAGTCTCTATGCTCTTCTAGTTAACTGTTATTTTTCGCTGCTCATCTAGGTCGCATCATTTGGCCTCTGATTTACTTGGGTGCCATTCCTTTTCATGCGTTAAGCGTTCAACATCATTGTAGAACATCAGATTGCAGAACCTGCACTTTACTGTGAGCTTTTTGCGCCGGGACTTGCGGCGCCTCTTGGCCCGCCTGCCTTGTTGCTGTTTTATCTCGGAGACGGAGAAGGGTGGCGCAGGGGCATGACGCTCGGCGCCCTTTTGCAGCTCCCATTCGTATGGCGGCAGCAGGGCAGAATGGCGAAAGCCGTCCTTCCAGCTTGCTATCCACCTCTCGAGCATGAAAGGCCAGTCAATCTGTTGCTGGTCGTACATTTCATGCATTTCATCCGCGACCTTGACATAGTCAGCGGTGTTGCTGGTGGAAGCCCGGAACCCTATCGTGTCTGAAGCCCGCCTGATGGCAAACTCTGTCTCGTCAGAATTCGTCCAAAGCTGGATTATTGTCATATAAGATTTCTCTATTTGGTCATGATAGCCTGATTCCGCCTATTCAAGGATTCTGGCCATCTGGTGACAAATACGTGAAAAACTATGAAATTATCCTGTTTTTAGTTGAACATGATTAGCAACATGGACGTTTGATTTAGTGCGAGGGATAGACGCAAGCTACTTGCAAGCTATAAACTTTTTCGATGCTGCTTGTTGGCGGCAGTGATACAGGTTGCACCATCGACAATTGCTTATTACATACGCATACGTACAGTCGTCATATGACTTCTGTGGTTGAGATTCCTTCTTGGATGACAAAAATCGACTACATAGAGACGTGCAACTGCGACTATGGCTGCCCCTGCAACTTTAACGGCTATCCGACATACGGCTTTTGCAGGGCGCTGGTTCTGTACCACATAAGGGAAGGCCATTACGGCGATAGCGTAAAACTTGACAACATCGACGTGGTGTACGCCGCGTCCTGGCCCAAGGCGATTCACGAGGGGAACGGTACGATGCAGCTGTTTATTTCAAACAATACCACGCCGGAGCAGAGAGATGCGGTCGTGAGCATCTTTTCAGGAAAGGCAAAAGGAGAGGGGCCCTTTGCGATCTTTGCGACGACCGTAAAGTACATGCTAGAGCCCCAGTTCGTCGACATTAACGTCAAGCTGGACGGCAAGAAAAGCAGTTTCTCCGTGCCTGGGGTGCTGGATGTCCGCCTTGAGAGCTTCAAGAATCCCGTTACTGGCGAAGAGCAGGACACAAAGGTGCAGCTTCCAAAAGGTTTCATCTGGAAGGTGGCAGATGCCGCCAAGAGTTCGTTAATGAGGATAATGACGCCAAACCTCAACTTTGACGATTCAGGCAAGAACGCCTTTGTCTCAGTGGTGGAATACAGGGGGCCGTGAGATGATGATGCTGCAGTAGCGGCAGCAGGGATGCTGGGATATGGACAAAGTGCAAAAGGTAATCCTCGTTTCGCTTGTCTCTGTTTCAGCAGCAGGCTGGCTGACCTCCCAGGCTTTTCAGAACGATATGATGATGGCGATGATGTCTTTAGCTTCTGGAATGGGCAGCGACAGTAATGATAAGCTTGGCTTGATGGCATCATCATCATCTTACCTGTTTTTTGTATCGTTGTGGACCGTCGGCATGGCCGCAATGATGTTTCCTGCCATCACTCCGATGGTGCTTCTCTACAACAGGCTGGCCGGCTCGGAAAAAAACAGCAGCCAGGTGCAGATGACTTTACAGAAAAATGATGATAATGGTGTTTCCAGAAAGAAAGTCTACTATCCCTTCAAGACCATGCTATTTGTCGGCGGCTATCTTGCGGTCTGGTCACTGACGGGGCTTGTCCTGCTGTTTGGGTGGTCCGCGTTGATGAGCGCCGTAACAAGCGCGGCATCAGAGTTGTCTGCACAGTACATCTATGGCGCCATCCTAATTATTGCAGGGGCCTATCAGTTCAGCCCGCTCAAGGCTAGGTGCCTCGGGTACTGCGAATCTCCCCTGAGCTTTTTCATGAGGAGGTGGCGCAACGGCGTTTCAGGAGCGGCCAAGATGGGAGTCTTTCATGGCCTGTATTGCCTGGGGTGCTGCTGGCCGTACTTTTTGTTGATGGTGGCGCTTGGCTGGATGAACCTGCTCTGGATGGCCTTGTTTTCGGGAATAATCTTTGGGGAAAAAATCTGGTCAAAGAAGGGGATATGGATTGCAAGAGCTGCAGGAATTGGATTTATGATGATTGGAATCCTGGTCGTAGTCACGGGCGGGTCGTCAGCAATTTCTATTCCCATGATGCCGCCTGCGGGCGACATGGCTTCTGGTACTGACACTGCCCTGAATCCGCCTGCAAACATGGCGCCGACCCAAGAGATGCCCGACGGGATGACATAAAAAACTAGGACGAGAAAATGCCTATGATAATCATTTTGCAGACGCGATAACGGCAGTAGTAGTAATCATCACTTGCGTTCCTGGCGCTTTAGGTACTGCTTAAAACTGAAAAAAGGTGCAAGAGAGAGTCTCCATAATTGCTTAATGCCAAGAAAATATTTTTCTGAACACCAGTATGATCCGTAACAAGCTGGCAGGAATGCTGGCAATAGCATCCGGCGTGCTTTTTCTCGTTTCCGGCTATCACCCAAGCACAGTCGTTTACGATCTGGCTATCGCAGGCCTGAAGGAGTACACGGCCAGAGATGTCTGGCAAGTCGCCATCGTGCCGGTCGGGTTGCTGGCGCTGGTTGCGCAGCTTGGCGGCATCGTAGTGATGATCGGGGGAGTGTTGTTTTTCAAAAACAGGATCACAAGCGGCAAGTTCCTCGTAATGATAGGGACCGGCCAGGGCATCATCACAATAATCCTCAGCTTGGTCCTTGGCTTTGCATCATCATCATCGCCGCCAGAAGGAGCAAACTTTCTGAGCAATTACGTCCTCTGGTTCACCGGCACCGCGGCAGGAGTTGGAATTATTTGTTCTATCATTTCAAGGACGATGGCAATGACCCCTGTCAAGGCAGGGCAGCAGCGGCGGTGACTCGTTAGCTTGCAGCATTTTTTGTATTTCCGCAAACCTGCAAAATCTGTCTTAATATGACATGAATGCGCACATCACAGGACGCGGCATGGTTGTTCCAGTAATTGAAGGAAAACGGATCGTCTTGCGGACGCTTGAAAAATCTGACGCCAGGTCCATCCAGGAAAATCTAAACGATAAAGAGGTTAGCAGGTACACGCGCATTATTCCTTATCCGTACACGTTGAGGCATGCCCGGGATTTCATCAAAATTGCCCAGCACTTTGGTAGCAGAGAAGAAGACTATGCATTTGGCATCGAGATTAAAGAAACCCGCAAGATTATCGGGGTAATCAGCTTGGCTCGCATAGACTACCAGAACCGAAATGCAGAGGTCGGATACTGGCTGGGCAAAAAATACTGGGGCAGGGGGATTGCAAAAGAGGCTCTCCTTGGCATCCTGAACTTTGGATTTGACAACCTGAAACTCTTTAGGATCTACGCCAGCGTCATGCATCCAAACACCGCGTCTGTGAAACTGCTGGAAAAGGCTGGATTTGAGTTTGAAGGCAGGATGCGAAAAAGCGTCTTGAAGGACGGAAAATGGCTGGACGAGTTGAGGTATTCAATACTGGAAGAAGAGTACCGCCGGCTCGTACAGCCGGTTTGACAAATCCAAACCGCGAGAGCGTCGATTAATTTATTACGGCGCCAGCGCCATCGCAGCTGCGATGTCGTACAGGATAGACAAGGATTCGCTTGGCGAAGTCAAGGTTCCGTCTGACGCTTACTACGGCCCCTTTGCGGCAAGGGCAAAAGAGATGTACAAGGTCACGGGCCAGAGGGCCCACATCAACCTGATACGCGCTTTTGTCATGATAAAGCGGTCTGCCGCCCTTGCAAACAAGGAACTAAAAGCGCTGGACGCCAAAAAGGCCGACGCCATTGTAAAGGCCTGCGACGAGATCCTTGCCGGCAAGCTCCTTGACCAGTTCGTGGTCGAGGCCATCAACTCTGGCGCCGGCACCGCCTTTAACATGAATTCAAACGAGGTGATAGCAAACAGGGCTCTGGAAATTCTGGGCAAGAAAAAGGGCGAGTATGAAATCGTCAGCCCAAACGACCACGTCAACATGTCCCAGTCGTCAAACGACACCTTTCCCACTGCGATGCACGTCGCGATCCTGCTCAACATGGAAGAGGCCGACAGGTCGCTTTCCGTCCTGATAAACTCGCTCAAGAAAAAAGCCAAGGAGTTTGAGGACGCCATCAAGATCGGAAGGACGCACCTGATGGACGCGATCCCCGTCACTCTAGGCGCCGAGTTTGAAGAGTACGCCTACTCGCTTGCAAGGGCGCAAAAGAGGATGCGCGAGGCGATGGATGGCCTGCGAGAGGTGGGCCTCGGGGGCACCGCCGTCGGCACGGGCGCAAACACGCCCAAGGGCTACCGCGAGCTTGCCATAAAGCACCTCTCTGAAGTATCGAAACTAAAGCTGAAGCCGTCTGACAACATGTTCTATTCGCTCCAGAGCAAGTTCGACGTCGCAAACGCGTCGTCGGCGCTACGCAACGTTGCAATCGAGCTTACAAAAATGGCAAACGACATACGCCTGATGGCCTGCGGCCCTGTAGCCGGCCTTGCAGAAGTCCTGATACCTGCCGTGCACGCTGGCTCGTCGATAATGCCGGGCAAGGTCAACCCGTCGCTTGCAGAGTGCCTGAACATGGTCTGCTTCAACGTCATAGGAAACGACGTCTCTGTCGCAATGGCGGCGCAGGCAGGCCAGTTCGAGCTGAACGTCATGCTCCCCGGAATGTTAAAGAGCATGCTCGACTCGACTGACATGCTGAAAAATTTCCTGCCCGTGTTTGCGGAAAACATGATAGACGGGATAAAGGCCAACAGGGAAAAGCTAGAGTCGTACATCGAGAAAAGCCCTGTTCTCGTCACGCTCCTGAACCCGTACATAGGCTACCTGAAGGCGGCAGAAATCTACAAGGAGGCGCTGAAAACGAACAAGAGCATACGGGAGCTCGTCCTTGAAAAGAAGCTGATGACCAAGGCGGACCTTGACAAGGCGCTGTCAAAAGAAAGCATACTTGGAGCCGGCTAGCTCTCTATCTCCCTCTGGCCGGCAGCGGCGGCCTTTCCCTTCTCTTTTGCAGCTCCATCACCGCGGTCACGATGAGCACTATTTGCAGTATGTACCCGCCCGTTATGAGCACCACCGCGTTGAACGGCTTTGAAAACGTCGTCATTATCTCTACGTGCGGAGGCGCAAGCGAGTTTCCGACCATTACGATTGCTGCAAGCGGTATGCACGCGTACAGCTGCTTTTTGTAGCCGGCAAAGGTCAGCACGGCAAGCGCGATGAACGCGGCTTCGATTGCAATCGCCCTGTCAAGGAACGCGGGGTTGCCAGTAGGGATTGCGATTGCGCCCGTGACTGCTATTGCCGCAAGGACTACCGCGACCGCGCTGACACGCATATGTACAGGCAAAAAGATGCACATGCTAGCAATTAAAGCGTTTCAGGTATTCCAGCAGCGCAACTGCGTTGTTGTGCTCTGCGTCTTTTGCCGCAAACAGCAGGGTGACGGGCCCCTGCTTTTCTTTTTCAAGAATTGTTTTTACAAGCCCCTGCTTTCCGTCAAGCTCCTTGAAATAGCGCTCCTTAAAGGAGTCCCACTTTTTATCATCGTGGGAGAACCACTTGCGCAGCGCGTCGGACGGGGCAATGTCTCTAAGCCAGAGGTCCACGCTGCCTTTGCTGACGCCCCTCGGCCAAAGCCTGTCTACCAGCACGCGGTAGCTTTTTCTTTCGTCATTTTCAAAGGAGTAGATCCTTGCAGCCCTGATCAATGTGTGTATCCAAAATTGCGCAGGATTGCAAGATAAACTGTACGTGTGTGCGTTTAGTTTAATACCGATCGCATCGTACAAGTGTGGCGTATGAAGGCTGCACGCATAAACAAGACAAAGGAACCCTTGAAAGTAGAAGATATTGCTACACCAAAGCCAAGCGGCGAGCAGGTCCTCGTAAAGGTGGACAGCGCAGGAGTCTGCCACAGCGACCTGCACCTGTGGGAAGGAGGCTATGCCGGCCCGCAGGGCGTTTTCATGAAGGTTGAAGACCGCGGAGTAAAGTTTCCGTTGACGCCGGGCCACGAGGTCGCCGGCTCGATAGTGGAGATGGGCGACAAGGTCACCGGCTACAGCAAGGGCGAAAAGGTGCTCGTCTACCCGTGGATAGGCGACGGCGTGTGCCCTGCGTGCAAGGCCGGAGAGGAGAACCTCTGCGACTCGCCAAGGTCGCTTGGCGTGTACCAGGACGGGGGCTATGGCGAGTATGCACTCGTTCCCAGTTACAAATACCTTGTAAAGCTGGGCGACTATGACACTGCCGCAGCTGCATCGCTTGCGTGCTCTGGCCTCACCGCGTTTACCGCCGTGAAAAAGGCGGCGGTAAAGGACGGCGAGACGCTCGTGATAATCGGAGCCGGCGGCCTTGGGCTCATGGCGGTGCAGATAGCCAAGGCGATAACCGGCGCAAAGATAGCCGTGGTCGACATTGACGACAAAAAGCTGGACGAGGCGAAAAAGCTCGGCGCCGACATTGCGGTGAACTCGGGCAAGGGCGACCCGGTGCAGGGCGTCAAGGACGCCACAAAGGGCCTCGGAGCCGAAGCAGTCATCGACTTTGTCAACAACGCCAAGACAGCCCCGAACTCTTTTAACATGCTGAGAAAGCGCGGCAAGCTTGTGATGGTGGGCCTTTTCGGAGGCTCGATGGAACTTAACTTACCGCTCATACCGCTGCGCGCCTTTACCCTTACCGGCGCCTACACCGGCAAGTACTCTGATCTGGTAGAACTGGTAGAGCTCGCCAAGAAGGGCAAGATCCAGTCAGTGGTGTCGCGCCGGTTCAAGCTCGATGAAGTGAACGCCGCGCTTGAAGAGCTAAAGAGTGGCAAGATAATCGGCAGGGCTGTAATCAACCCGTAGCCTATCCTCTCTTTCTCTCTTCTTTTCTCTTTTTGTGCAACGAAAATGCGACACTGAAAATTCGGGTCAAAGTGGCAAGCTGTTGAAAGTGGGTCCGGAAGGAAATTAACGACATATTGCGAGTTCGTCAGTTTGCATGGTTGTCAAACGACAAGGACAGCTGCTGCTGGATCAAGATGTTCCGTTCTTAGTTCTTTTTCAGCGTGTAATCCTTTCTTAGCTTCATGTACAGGTCGTCGCCGCATATCCAAGGGAAATCAGGTATTCCTATGACCTTGATGCTTCCGTCTATAATTGTGGTAGGCACCGACGTGATGCCGTACTCTTCATTTTTACCTTAATCTCTTCAGTCATTTTGTTCAAGTCATAAACTGCATGACTACATCCTTTACACTTGCCAATCTCAATATCGTCTGTTATGTGCTTACATAGAGGACAACCCACAGAGAATATCTCGATAGAGTGATGCCGCTTCAAGCGTTACTACTTGGTGACTTGGGGATTTAAGGCCGCGTCGTTTCATAGCGATTATGCAATGAGTTTTCGAGAAGTGCCCCGTGCCATTCTAAGAGACATTATTTCTGCTCTATCAGTCCAACTTCACAGTGGAGGATTAGTCTATTCCACAAGCAGCTTGCTCTGTATGTCCTTCACTACCACCGACTTGATATTGACAAACTCCTTTATGCCAAACTCTGACAGCTCACGGCCGATGCCGGATTTCTTTACCCCGCCAAAAGGCAGGCGCGGGTCCGACCTGACCATCTCGTTTACCGACACGATGCCGGATTCTATCTGCCTTGCAAGTTTCACGCCGCGCTCGATGTTGTTGGTCCAGATGCTTGCGCCAAGTCCAAACTCCGAGTTGTTGGCCTCGCGGACTGCCTGCTCCTCGTTTTCCACCACTATTATCGGCGCGGCAGGACCAAACACCTCCTCCTTGAGTACGTTCATCTCGTGCCCGACGTTGGAGATTATTGTCGGCTCGTAGAAATAGCCGTCCCCTGCAACGGGCCTGCCCCCGACAAGCACCTTGCCCCCCTTTGTCCTTGCGTCGTCGACCTGCCTTGCAAGCGCCTGCCTCTGGCTGTCGCGCACAAGCGGGCCGACGGTCGTCTTGGGGTCGAGCGGGTCGCCGAGCACCTCCGCCTCAGTGTCCTCGACAAACAGCTTTGTGAATTTCTCTGCGACGCTTTTTACGACTATGAACCTCTTGGCGGATATGCAGCTCTGGCCAGTGTTCAAAAGGCGCGACTGCGTGGCCATGTACGCCGTCTGCTTCAGGTCGGCGTCGTCCAGAACGATAAATGGATCACTGCCGCCAAGCTCCAGCACGAATTTCTTCAGGTCTTTTGACGCAAGCTCGGCCACCCGTTTTCCCGTGTTCACGCTCCCTGTCACCGAGACAGCATCAATGTCGGCCTGTACCAGAGCCTCGCCGACGCGATAGTCGCCGACTACCACCTGGAACACGTTTTCCGGAAAGCCTGCGTCGGAAAACGCTTGCTGCAGCTTGAGCGAGCTTCCAAGGCAGACGCTGGAATGTTTCAGCACGCCGACGTTTCCGGCGGTGAGCGCCGGCACCGCAAACCTCATCACCTGCCAGAAGGGAAAGTTCCACGGCATTATCGACGCGACCACGCCCAGCGGCTCAAACGAGACAAAGCTCTTGCGGAACTCTGTCGGCACTATCTGGTCGCGCAAAAATGCCTCCGCGTGCTCGGCGTAATAGTCGCATACCCACGCGCACTTTTCAATTTCGGCAAGCGACTGGCGCACAGGCTTGCCCATCTCTTCTGTTACAATGTGGGCGTACTCTTCGCGGTTTTTGCGCATCACCCTCCCAAGCCTGCGCATGTGGTCTGCGCGCTCGCCAAGCTCGAGTTTTTTCCAGCCGGAAAAAGCCTCCCTTGCCTTCCTTACTTTTTGCGCAACAACATCCGCGCTATCGTTATCATAAGACGCAATGACCTTGCCTGTTGCCGGGTTTATCGTTTCTATCTTTTGCTGCATGGCGGTATATTGTTACGCCATGCACGCTAATAAGCACTCGAAAGAAAAGAAGAGAGAGTGTGTGTATCCCGCCGGCAGGATTTGCTCCAAAACGGCATGTCGCCGGTTTTGTTTGAGCCTGCGACTCTTCGGTTACTGCTACCTGTACGCCCGATAGGCTGCTACACGTGGTCAGCTCTGCTAGCCGACATCTACAGCCGAAAGCTCTACCAGGCTGAGCTACAGCGGGACAGTCTCGTTGGCTGCGAGAATACTATATAATCTATTGCAGATATTGGACAACATCAAGCGCAAAGTACGAGATTATCCTGTCTGCGCCTGCCCTTCTCATTGCGGCAAGCGACGTGACCTTCCATTGCTCCTCGTCTATCCAGCCCCTCATCCCGGCGGCCTTTATCATGGCGTACTCGCCTGACACGTTCTGCACGGCAATCGGCACGGAAAACCGCTCCTTTGCACGCCTTACAAGGTCGAGGTACGCAAGTCCCGGCTTGACCATCACCATGTCCGCGCCCTCCTCGATGTCGCCTGCAATCTCGCGCATTGCCTGTCTGGGGTTCGCGTACGACACCTGGTAGCCTGCCTTGTCAATCGCGCCCTTCTTTTTTGCGAACGCGGCCGACCGGAACGGAGTGTACAATGACGACGCGTGCTTGGCAGAATACGAAAGTATCCTGGTTGCCGCATAACTGCCCCTGTCAAGCGCATCTCGTATTGCGCGCACCTGGCCGTCCATCATTGCAGAAGGGGCGACGACATCCGCGCCTGCCTCCGCGTGGCTCTGGGAAATCTCTGCAAGGACTTGCAGGGTGGAATCATTGTCGACTGTTCCGCTATTGCGCACAAGCCCACAGTGTCCCGACAGATTATACTGACAGACGCAGACGTCAGTTATCACGTCAAGCGACCTGCCAAACGCCGACTTGATCTCCCTCGTCGCGTGCTGCACCACGCCGTTTCTGTCGGCCGCTGCCGAGCCGTCGCCGTCGCGGCTTTTTGGTATGCCAAAGACGATGATGGAGCGGATTCCTGCGTCGGATATCCTCTGCACGCTCAAAACCGCGTCCTTGAGGGACGATATGGACACGCCCGGCATGGCCGCTATCGCGTCACCTCCATCATCTTGCTGCCTTTCTGACACAAAGACCGGGCAGATGAGGTGCTCGCGCCTGAGGCCTGCCATCGAGAGCACGTCTGCATATGCGTGCGCCTGCTGCACCGCTACCACCACGATTACGCGTATTGCGCGCGGCCTATGAATATGTTGTCTATTGTTCACGTTGCGCACGTTTTTATGACAGCTATCTGCATCATGGCAACAGGCAGGTGTGGCGGAGGTAGACCATAATGATGGAGGCGCAAAAGAGGCAGGACACTATCACCAACAATGGCCTGGACTGGACCTACATACAGAGGCCGGCCTACGTCGACCTTGCGACGCTCGGCGAGCGCCACCCGTCATTTCACAAGCTCAACTTTGAGGACTGCCTTTCAAAGATCCAGCTTCCAAAAATAGACCGCTACGACGACCACATGTTCATCGTGCTGCACTTCCCGACCGCCGACAAGGAGCGCGGATTCGTGTTTTCGCAGCTGTCGGTGTTCATCGGCGCAAGCTTTGTTGTCACCGTGCATCAGGGAGACCTCAAGCCCCTTGAGGAGCTGTTCAACATGTGCAAGGCCGACGAGAAGATGCGCCAGGCCATAATGGGCAAGTCCTCCGGCTACCTCTTGCACAAGATAATCGACACGCTCGTCGACGACCTCCTGCACCTCCTCATGAAGGTGGTGGGAAACATAGAGGACATCGAGGACCTGGTGTTTGACGAGCGCATTTCAGTCTCCCGGCAGATAGCACTTTTGCGCCGCGAGATAACGACTCTGCGCAGAATAGTTATCCACCTTCGCCGGATCGTCGTGGACCTGACAAGGGACGTGCAGAGGTTTTCAAGCGAGGACCTGACCCCGTACTACAAAGACGTGCAGGACCACGTGGAAAAGGTGTACGAGGCCCTTGAGGAGGCAAAGGAGACGGTCGAGATCTACAAGGATACCGACTATGTGCTGAGCACCGAAAAGACCAACAAGATCCTTGCGGTGCTGACCATCATATTCACGCTTTCAATCCCGGCGGCCGTCGTGGCCGCGTTTTACGGCATGAACGTCAACATCCCCGGCGGGATAGAGACGGGCCCGTGGACGCAGCTTGGGCCCTACACCACTTTTATTTTTGTAATCGCGATCTCGGCGGCGCCAGCCGGCCTCATGCTCCTGTACTTCCGCAAGCAGGGCTGGCTCTGACCTAACCTTTTTCTATAATATTTGTTTTATTTGAGTGAGGATATTGTAATTTTAATAATGACCATTATTACGTACAAAAATTCCCATTTTTGGGAGCAAAGGGTATATATTCTGGTGGCCTATCAGAGATAAAGGGTTGGCTGCAGGAGGAAAGGGGGAGGTAGTCACTGGATACGTTTGTACTCCCCACGGCAAGCAGACGGTATCGCTCGTGGAGGCTTGGAAAAAGAGTGCAAACATTGTCGACATGTATTTTGCCGCCGCGACGTTCTCTGACGAAAGCGTGCCGTACTTTCCGAACAAGGCCAACAACTACATCCTTGCGTCTTTTGCAGACATGGACGGCGTCCTTGACGACATCCGCAGGAGCGGCATGGACCGGCTCGCCTTCATGTTCAGCCTGAACAGCCCGCTCTTTGAGCGCGTCGGCGCCAAGCTAAACTACGTCTCGCTGTATTTTACAAAGTATTCAAGCGGCGACCCGGCGATAGGCGACCTTGCCAACGTCATCGCAAGGCGCGACAGGGTGAAAAAGGCAAGCCTTGCACAGATGCAGCTCCTGGCTGCCGAGCAGCCGCGCTTTGCGTTTCCATACTCCAAGAACCTTGTAATACTGGAGGTGGAAGGCTCCGAGACGCACCAGACCGACCAAAAGTACTGCGAGCGCACCCGGCGCGACGTGGCTAGAAAGGGAATACTGCTGAATAATCTGGTAAGTTTCTCTATTCTTGAAAAACTAAAGTAACATGCATGGTCTGTAGTCGTCTTCCGCAATACCTAAAAGCGATAAATGCGATGATTCTTTGATGAAGTCGCAGATGGAAGAACTGGTATGGGAGTGCAGGCAGGAGAGCGACATGGACAGAAAAGTCAAGCTGTTCAACCTGATCCGCAAGCTTCTTCCAAACCCGCCAAAGATGCCGTCGATGATTACCGACGACTACATCAACTCTGCACTGGACGACATTTAGTTTAGCGGAGCAGAAGAAAAGCTCAACGCTTAAATATGCTGGATCTTTCAAAATTCCTGAATTATATTGAGCAAGCCGATGGAACTTGGCGCATTAAAGATCGGTTCGTACATCATCATTGACGGTGAGCCGTGCAGGATAGTATCGTACGACCACAGCAAGCCCGGAAAGCACGGATCGGCCAAGGCCAGGATAAACGCGGTCGGCGTCTTTGACGGTGGCACCCACCCGTTCGTGGGCCCGGTGACGACAAGGGTCGAGGTACCACTGATTGACAAGCGCAACGGCCAGATAATCTCAAAGAGCGGCGAAACGCTCCAGATAATGGACCTTGAGACGTTCGAGGTGTTCGAGACGTCGTCCGTGGAAGACGAGATAAAGGACAAGCTCCAGGACAACGTCAACGGCCGCGAGGTCGAGTACTGGAAGGTGCTTGACAGGATAAAGATCGTCCGCGTAAAGGGCTAGTCAGTATTCGCTAAGTTCATACGCCAGCAGCAAGGACAATGTGCTTGGATGCTGATGACGTGAAGGAAGAGCCGTCTGATTTGTGACGAGGATTATGAGTCCTGAGGCATCCACCATTACTATTATTATTACTACTACTGCATCCTTTTTGCGCGCGGGTTCACTATCGAGTCAAGCGCGTTTCCGATGAGCGCAAATGCAAGGCCAGTCACGGCTATCATGAGGCCCGGCGGCACTATCCACCACCACAGGCCGCGAACGGCCGCGCCGGCAGAGTTGGCGTCGTGCAGTATCTGGCCCCACGTCGGAATCGACGGGTCGCCAAGGCCCAGAAAAGATAGCGCGGCCTCGCCGAGGATCGCGCTTGGCACCGCAATGGCGATGCTCGCAAATGTCAGCGGCAGGAGCTGCGGGATTATGTGCCGGAAGATTATCTTTGCGTCAGACTGTCCCATCAGTTTTGCGGCCTCGACGTACTGCAGGTTCTTTAGCTGGAGCGCAAGGCTCCTGCTTATCTTGGCCATGCCGACCCACCCAAAGATGACGAGAAACCCAGTTATCAAAAATATGCTGCGCCCTATCGTGACGGAGAGGATGACTAGCAGCGGCAGCGTCGGCAGGGAGTAAAAGATGTCATTTATGCGCATAAGCCCCTCGTCGGTCCGCCTGCCCTTGTAGCCGGCCACCACGCCGTACACAAGGCCGATGAGTATGGACGCTATAGATACCGTGAGGCCGATAAAGAGCGCCACCGGCGCGGCCCACAGGATGCCCGTCGCAAGGTCGCGGCGCAATTCGTCGGTGCCCATCAGGCCGTACACCTTGCCCCCGAGTATGACGCCTGAATCCGTGATTGTGTCGTCCGGGCCAAAGAGGTAGAACGTCTGGCGAATGACGTACGTGCCTTTTAGCGCGTGGTTTTCCTGGGTGTCTGCAAATATCATCATCTGCGGCCTCGACAGGTCCTGCCTGTATGCAAAAGCGTCCGTGTAGCCGCGCAGGTTCTCGGCTATCCCGCTGTCGGTGGAAAAGACCCTGCCGGAAAACTCGTTGCTGGCGCCACTGCCCGTACTCTGGGACGCAGGCGGGAGCGGCGCAAAGTAGATCCGAAATTCCCTGCCGTCGGGCCTGAGCACGTCTGCCTGCAGCGCCGGCTGCGTGCTTCCGTACCTGGCAGAGTACAGCAGCATAAAGTCGCTCGGGTAGGAATCATAGTTGAAATTCACGGTGTACGAGTACGTCACCGTCCGGCTACTGCCAACACCAGAAGTGGATATGGTAGCGTCCCTGGCATGCAGCACAAAGTGCTCCGGCACCTTTGGGCCAAACCCGATGTTTGTCCACGCCGGCGCGGCCGACTTGGGCAGATCTATCCAAAAGTTGGGGTTGTTCCACTGCCGGTACGAGTCCAGCGGTATTGCGACTGCCGAGTATATCGTCATTAAGATAAGGCCCAACAGTATGCCCACGCCGGCCAGGCCGCTCTTTGAGCGCCGGAACTCCCTGAGCATCTGGGACCTTGAAATCGCGGCAGCGGCAGCAGCCGCTGCAGAAGGAGACGACGATGATGATCTGCCGCTCATCCGACCTTCACCCTCGGGTCAAAATAGGCGTAGACGATGTCGGTGACAAAGACGGTGACTACGAAAATGACCGTGGCGACGTACGTGAGGCCGATTATGACCGGTATGTCCAGAAAGCCTATTGCGTCGTAGTAGAGCCTCCCCATGCCGGGCCAGTCAAACACCGCCTCGACGGTGATGGCCCCGCCAAAGGACCCTGCAAGGCTGAGCGCGATCACGGTGACTATGGGGGGAGCCGCGTTTTTCAGCGCATGGGAATAGACGATCCTCTTTTCCGGCACGCCGGCTGCCCTCTTTGCCGCGATATAATCCTCGCCCAGTATGCCCACCACGAAATACCTCACGATGTATGCCCACGAGCCAAAGCCCACCGCGACTATGGTTATGAGCGGGAGCACCATGTGATATAATAAATCAGGCACGTACGCGGGGTCCGACGGCGCGGTGAGCGGGGTAGCCCGCGCCGGGAAGATGTGGTATGTAAACGCAAACGCAAAGATCATGAGTATTCCCACCCACCACGTGGGAAAGCTTCCGCTAAACACCGCAAACGCCGAGTTGAGCCTGTCAAGAACAGAGCCTGACTTGTTGGCGACGTAGGCGCCCAGGTACAGCCCTATGACGGTTATCACTAGGGTCGAGGTCGTGAAGAGGAGCACCGTCTTGGGCATCCTTTCCAGTATGATGTCTCTGACGCTTGAGGAGCCGCTGTCGCTTGTGAAAAAGTTGGACCTGCCCAGGTCAAGCGTCATCACCTTGAGCACGGTGTTTGTGAACCTCTTTGGCGAGTACCACGGCTCGTCGAGGCCGAGCGTCCTTATCTGGAGCTGGACCCTGTCGTCGATGTACTGCTGCCGCTCCTGTGCGCTCTGGAATTTCAGCTTGGCGTGGTTGACCTCGTCAACGACGGCAAACCTGGCCGCGTCGGACAGTATCCTGTCCATCGTCGGGCCAAGGAGCGCTATCGTAAGTACGAGCGTCGCAAACAGCACGATCAGCATGTTTGCCGAACGCCTTGCCAAAAAGCGGCCAAAGCCTCCCACCAAATCTGCTCACAGCTCTTGGGGTTGCTTTTCTATTTTAATGTCTGCCTGCCTGCCGTATTAGCGCGGTGTAGCCGATCCTTGCCAGCTTGCCGACTGCAATCGCGGACGCGCTTGCCGCCGACAGGACAAACAGGGACGTGCCTGCTAACAGCAGCAACGGCGAATTGTCTGTCGTTGCCACGCCTATTGCAATCAACGCTGCTGCGGCACCCATCACTGCAAGCGATACCTTGGCAGCAATTCCAAACCTGCCCTGCAGGCGCGCCGAAAGCGCCGCCGGCCACAGGTATACAGCGCCAATCAGCGTGCTTGCAACGGCTCCTGCCGCCACCGCCCCTGCGTCGCCTCCTGCGGCCACCGAGTACGCCTTTTCTGACGCCATCAGTATCCCGAACAGCGGGTACAGGGCGGTCTTGACCGTGGCCTGCAGCCACGGCTGCTGGCGCTCGTAATCCGCGACCTGCGGGCTGAACGAGTAATAGACCGTGTTAAAGGCGTTCATGAACGCCGCGCCGGAGGCGGTTGACAGTATGTAATGTTCTCTAAAGTTGCGGAGGTACTGCACCTGTGGCGTCAGTTCGGAGCCAAACGCCGCTGTTGCGATGAGGCACCCGGACGGCTGCGCCGGCTGCTGTGGTTGTTGCTGCTGTTGCCCTCCGTTGCTGCCGGGAGTTGTCGTGCTTACTCCTCCACTATTGCTGCCGCCTGGCGCTCCTGCAGCCACGGCAAGGATGGTGTTGGTCGAAATGTCCGGCCTGAAAGCGTACTTGCTGTTTGCAAATATCTTTAGCTGGCTTGGCCCCGGCGTCAGTTTCGACGTGTTCTCCGGCGTCAGGTCAACCCTGAACGTCCCTGCTGCGCTCCCGTCCTGCGCTGCCTTGGCCTCGCCCCTTGCAACAACTTTTCCGTCCTTGTTGAATATGAAATATTCTACCAGCGCGTCGTTGCTCGGCTTGCCGTCTACCTGCACGCTGACAGTCATTTCCGCCGGCTTGCCTATCTCTATCATCCTGGCCGCGTCCACCCTTTCTATCGTCGCAAGCTTCGGGTTCTCGTAGGCCGACCAGTGCCCCTGCTCAAACGGGTACGAAGGGTCGCGGAAAGCCCTGATGGTTATCGTTCCTCCGGCAATGTTGAAACTGTCAAGGTAGAACGCGCCATTGCTGATGATGGCGTTCCCGTGCGTGTTTATCCAGGCGATGCTTGCGTCGTAGCGCTTTTTCGCGTCGTCAACGCTCACTATCCCCTTGAGCGCCGCAGGTACGTAATTTTCGCTCTTCATCTGTTGCAGCTCTTCCTTTATCGCCTGCGCGTGCTCCGGCACTATCGGGTCGAGCCAGTCGACGTTCTTGGCGCTTGCCTGGCTCCTTGAATATGCAAACTTGCCGTCGGTGACGAGCCTCTCAGTCGCCGCGGTTATCTCCCAGGGCTCTGCCGCCCACGCCGGCGCAAAGTCAGCTATCTCTTTGTCGTCATAGTGCCAAAAGTTGACGTACGACTCTAGGGTGCCATCCGACGTAAACTTGATTCCCTTGAGGAGCGGGAGTGCCGGCGCGGCCGACGAGGTGTATTCTGGGTCGACCGTCTGGTCGTCGCTTCCAGAATTGGTGCCCCACTCAAAAGTAAAGTACTGGGAGTACAGCAGGTCAGACTTGTCCATCGGGATGCCGTTGTGCCACTTTGAATAGAGAAGCTTGTACGTGACCTTGCTCGTGGCAGTGGCATCGGGCCCGGCGTCCTTCCACTTTTGCGTGGCGGGATCCCACGTCTGGGCGTCCTCTGCCACTTGCAGCTTGCCGGTCGGGCCCTGCGTGGAGATGTCTGTCCACTGGGTCCTCATGGGGATTATCTCGCCGGTGTACGGGTCCCTGAAAGTAGCGCTGTCGTAGACATTGTTAAAGATGTCCCTGCTGTACGTGTCTGACAGGCCGCCTATGCCATTCCATGACCCTTGATGGATCTGCTTGACGCCGATGTTGAGGGTGCCCTTGCCGTCTGAAGGCCGGGCGTTTACGAGCGAATACTTGCTTGTGATGCCTGCGCCAAAGTCGTTGACCACGCCCTTGAGCGAAGAAGAAACCACAAACGGCTCTGTCCTCTGCGCAAGGAATATCCTGACCGATTCCTGTATGCCACCCTTGACGGCCGCGTTCACCAGCCTGCTCCTGTCTTCTGCCGACGTAAAGTTGGCAAAGAATATCTTTTGCGTAATCTCGTCAAGCGTGGAGTTCTGGTAGTTCCAGAAGCTCGGGTTCTGGGAGCCCGGCATGTTGCCGACCCACGGGGCGTACATCTGGCCCGGTATTATCGGGTTGTATTTCACGAACACAGACGTTCCTGCAAGCCCCTCCGTGTACACGTTCCATTTCAGGTCCTGCGGGTTGGAGCCGTATACTATGGTGTTGGCCTTGGTCAGGTCTCCATATTCCTTTTGCACCGTAAACCCTGACTCTTCGAGCTTTGAGGCGACAAGCTCTCCTATCGATTTTCTCGATGCGTCGTCGAGCCTTATCATTATCTTGACGGTGACGGGGCTTTCCTTGAACATCCACTTGTTGCCGCTTGCCGCATCCTTGGTGGCGCCGGCGGCAGTCATGGCGTCGGTGATCATTTTTTCTGCAAGGCCGGGGTTGTAGCTGAACCCGAACGACTCTACCGTGTCAATGACGTTGAGGTATTCCGGCGAGTAGATGCCAAAGGGGTCGACAAGCGGGCTTCCGTACCCCTTGTAGATCTCGTTCACCACGAACTGGCGGTCAATGAGGTAGTTCATGGCAAACCTGACTTCCTTTATGGAGAACGGGTTGAGGGAATTTCCGTCCCTGGCCGGCGCGGGGTTCATCAAGAGCCCGGCAGAGCCGGCAGTCCTGTCGTATACAGTCACGCGGGGGTCGCTCTTTGCGTCGGCCGCCGCTTCAAGCGGAATATGGAAATAATAGGCGTCAAGGTTTCCCGACTTGACCTCCTCAAGGGCGAGGTTCTCGTCGTCGCGGTGGATAAACGTCACCTGATCCACGTACGGACCCTTCTTTTCCGTCTGCTGTTGCTGGGCAGACGCGGTATTGAAAACTGTGGAAAAAACGGGCAAAAGCAGTACAAGAATTATCGACAGAGACAGCAGGGGTGCTTTATTCACTGAGATTACCCCTTGGATCTCCAATATATCTTTCATGGTGTGCTCTCATATGCCCTGCCGCGGTCGGGGTCCGGTATCGCCTCTATCAGCGACTTAGTATACTGGTGCGCCGGGCTCAGGAGCACCCTGTCGATGGGCCCCGTCTCAACTATCCTGCCGGCGTTCATGATGGCAATGTCGTCGCCGACATAGCGGGCGGTCGATAAATCGTGGGTGATGTAGATGTACGAGAGGGAAAAGCGCTGGCGGAGCGTCTGCATGAGCTCCAGTATCTCGCCCCTCACAGAGACGTCGAGCATCGAGACCGGCTCGTCGGCCACGATGAGCGCCGGCCTCATCACAAGCGCCCTTGCAAGCGCGACCCTCTGGCGCTGGCCGCCCGAGAGCATGTGGGGCCGGCGCCGTGCGATCTCTTGCGCCGGCACGAGCCTCACCTCCTCAAGCGCCTTGAGCACCTTTTCCTCCTTCTGCTCCTTCGTGCTTGCCTTGTCGTGTATGGAAAGGGGCTCCATCACGATGTCCATTATCTTCATGCGGGGGTTCAGCGACGCATACGGGTCCTGGTACACCATGTGAACGGAGGAGCGAAAGTGCTTCAGCTGGCTGCCTGTGTAGCGCGTGACGTCGCTTCCCTCAAAGATTATCGACCCTGCGTCCGGATCGATTGCGCGAAGCACCAGCCTTGCGACCGTGGTCTTGCCAGACCCTGACTCGCCTGCAAGCACGAGCACCTTGCCCCGCTCTAGCGTAAAGCTGACGCCGTCGACTGCCCTGACAAAATCCTGGCCCTTGTGGTGGAGCACCTGCCGGAAGCTGCGCTTGACTGGAAAGTACTTGCGCAGGTCTCTGACTTCAAGCAGCGGAGATGTCATCAAGAGAGCACTTGCAGCCTTGTGATATAAACAATAATGTTGGAGTTATATTTCGCGCCGTGGCAGTCGCTTTCTCGTGATGAGGCTGGCAGCGCTTTTCTCTGGAGGCAAGGACAGCACGTTTGCCATCTACCGCGCAAGGCAGCAAGGCCACGCCATCGAATGCCTGATAACCATGCATCCTGCAGCCGATGACAGCGCGCTATTTCACTACCCGAACAGCCGCATCACGAAACACCTTGCAGAGGCGATGGGGGTTCCGCTGCTAGAGTCTGCCGTCGTGGCCGGCACGGACAGGGATGCTGAAATTGAGGCACTTGACGCGGCCGTGGCGCAGGCAAAATCGCTCTACCGCATTGAGGGAGTAGTCAACGGCGGAATCGCCAGCATATTCCAAAAGCAGGTATTTGAGGAGGTCTGCAAAAGGCACGGCCTTGTGCCCGTCTCGCCTCTCTGGGGCGTCGAGCCGGAAAGATACATGGCCGACCTCCTGGCAAGCGGCTTTGTCGTGATGATAGTGGGCGTCTCTGCAATGGGGCTTGAAAAAGAGTGGCTTGGCAGGGTCATCGACAGGGAGTCGCTCGCAAAACTCGTCTGGCTTTCAAGAAAATACGGCTTTAACCTGACGTTTGAGGGCGGCGAGGCAGAAACGCTTGTCCTTGACTGCCCGCTCTACCCGAAAAAAAGGCTCGCCGTGAGGCAGGCAACAGCCCGGTGGGACGGCCAGAGGGGAATGTTTGAAATACTGGAAGCAGAGCTATTAGACAAGTAGACGGACATATGTTTGACAACCTGCGTGACGGGCTGAGGAGCGCGCTAAAAAAGATCGTAGGCGCGTCGGACATTAACGAGGAGCTGATTGATTCGCTGTGCAAGGACATCCAGCGCTCGCTCTTGCTCTCTGACGTAAAGGCAGCGCTTGTCAAGGCAATCACCGACAACCTGAAGCAGCGCGCAATGACCGAGCAGCCGCCAAAGGGGCTCTCCCGCAAGGACCACATCGTCACTATCCTGTACGGCGAGCTGGCAAGGATGCTCGGCTATTCCGGCGAGGTGATAACCACCATCGACAAAAAGGGCATAGACGACGACCCCGGCGTCACCGCGTTCTTCAAGCCCGGCAAGCAGAACGTCGTGCTCCTCCTAGGCATCCAGGGCTCGGGCAAGACGACGGTCACGGCAAAGCTTGCAAGGTGGCTCACAAAGCACGGCTACCGGGTGGGGGTCATCGGGACTGACACCTGGCGCCCCGGCGCTCTTACGCAGCTGAAGATGAACTGCGCCAAGATAAACGTCGAGGTGTACGGGGAAGAGGAAAGCAAGGACGCAGTAGGCATTGCAAGGCACGGCCTTGAGCACTTTAAACCGCAGAACCTAGACGTGATAATCATAGACACCGCCGGCAGGCACAAGGAGGAGGCCGGCCTCTTGCAGGAGATGGCCGAGATGCACAAGGTGTCGACGCCGGACCTCGCACTGCTCGTCCTGGACGGGACCATAGGCCAGCAGGCGTACAGCCAGGCCGAGGCGTTCCACAAGGCGGCTCCACTAGGCGGCATCATCATCACCAAGCTGGACGGCACCGCAAAGGGCGGAGGCGCGCTTGCAGCCTCTGCAGCCACGGGCGCAAAGGTGATGTTCATCGGGACCGGCGAGCGCATCGACGACCTAGAGCAGTTCTCGCCCACGCGCTTTGTCGGCCGCCTGCTTGGAATGGGCGACATCAAGGCGCTCTTGGAGATGGCAAAGGGCCTGGAGATGCAGGCGGACGAGAACCAGGCCAAGAGGGTGCTTTCCGGCAAGATGACCATCGAGGATTTCTACGCGCAGATGGAGCAGGTGAGCAAGATTGGTTTTAGAAACGTCATCGAAAACATGCCTGGGCTCTCCGGCATGGTAAAAGAGGATCAGCTGGACGCGATGCAGGCGCGCATGGAAAAGTGGCGCTTTATCATCCAGTCGATGACCAAGGACGAGAAGAAGGACCCTGACATCATTAACGAGGCGAGGCGCAAGCGCATAGCCCGCGGCTCGGGGATGCCTGAAAGCGAGGTCAAGCACATGATCACGCAGTACAACAACTCGAAGGCCATGATGAAGCAGTCCAAGGGCCGGCAGATGCAGGGCCTCATGAGGAAATTCGGCCTTGGTTGATGCCGCTGCTGCCATCGCAAACGCTCTGCCACTCTTGAAGGAGTACCAGCTGTGCAGGCACTGCCTTTTGCGGCAGGCCGGAGCAAGTAAAAGAGCGGCAGCCGACAAATGCTACATCTGCAAGGGGCTCTTTGGGAGGCTCGACGAGATTGCAAAAAAGGCGTTTCTGGCGACAAAGCAGTATCAATTCGACACCTTTCTTGTCGGGGCAACACTGCCGACGCAGCCGTACGAGCGCGAGGACGCGCTGCGCGCAAGGCTCAAGATCCGGGGCAGGGAAAGCATCAAGAACCAGCTTACAAGGGAGCTTGGGACGCGCCTTTCAAAAATAACGCGGAAAAAGGCCAACTATTTGCGGCCGGACCTGACAATCAACGTCGTGATAGGCAAGAACGGCGAGATCGAGGCGACTGCAAGGTCAAGGCCACTTGCCCTCTTGTGCAGGTACGCAAAGAGGGAGCGGGGCCTTCCGCAAAAGGCCGGGAAATGCCCGCTCTGCCTCGGCAAGGGGTGCAACCTCTGCGACGGCACCGGCCTTGACGGCCTTGAAAGCGTCGAGGGCATCGTGGCCAAGCACATCATGAAAATGACAGGCGGGCAGGCGCCGAAATTCTCGTGGATGGGAAGCGAGGACCAGTCAAGCCTCGTTCTTGGCAAGGGAAGGCCGTTTTACGCCAAGGTGTCAGACCCAAAAGTGCGAAAGCCAAGGAAAACAAAATTTGCAGAGGCAGGCGTTGAAGGAAAAGTGGTGAAAGTGCTTGACGACGTGCCAGACACGCAGGCGCGCTTTATGGTCAAAACAAGAATCGCGTGCAAGTGCGACCGCGCGATTGTCCCGGACGACATCAAGAAGCTGAAAAAGTCGCTTGCAGGCGCGCAGGCAAAATTTGAAAACCGCTCAAAGATGGCAGTTAAAAAGATCCATTCTGTGCAGGCAAAAAAAACTGCTGAAAGCGAGCTTGTACTCACAATTTTGGCTGACGGCGGCCTTCCTATCAAGCAGTTTGTGGGAGGCGAGCAGTACATCGAGCCAAACGTTTCGAGCCTTCTAAGCGCCAGGTGCGAGTGCACCACGTTTGACATCCTCAAAGTAGATCTTTTGGACGCCGGTCAAAAATTGAGCAATCGCTAGCGGTATTTTGAGGACGAGTTTTGCCGGATGTCTCCCAGATTGAGCAGTGTCCTTATCACTGGCTTGCTTGCAAAGATCTGCTGCCATGGCAGCTCCAGAACGACGCATCAGCGCTGGCAGGCCGGTTCCGGACGAAAACGGGGTCATGATGTATGACTATGGCGGGTCGATAGGCGTCGTCTACAACCCGAAAGTAGTCACCGCGTACGGGCTGCAGTATCATGACAGTTACCGGCGGACAGGCGACCCGCAGGCCAGGCGGAATCTCATCAACACCGCCAACTGGCTGCTAGAACACGCAAAAGAAAAAGGTGACGGCAAATGTTCGCTATGGGAATACGGATTCAAATGGGGGTGGTACGGGGGAGTCGAGCCCCCGTACACTTCGGCGCTTGCACAGGCTGAAGGAGTCAACGTCCTGCTTCTGGCGCACGAAATAACGGGGCGCGACCGCTACCTCGCAGAAGCAAGAAGAGCCTTTGGCGCGTTTCTGGTAGATTACGACGACGGCGGGGTCGCAAGCGACGAGGGAAGGGACTCGATATTTCTGCAACTTCTGGCCAAGCCGGGCTTTCAAAAGACCTATGTGCTCAACGGCCACACAAACTCGCTGATATACGTGTGGAAATACCACCAGTACACACGCGACTACCGGGCGCTCATCGTGTTTGGCAAGGGAGTAAACTGGCTCACCGTTGACGGCAACCTGCAAAAATACTACACCGGCGACTGGTCTTACTACGACCAGATGGGCAACAGGGCAAAAGACAACTATCACCAGGGGCACATTGCCCAGCTTGGCAAGCTGTACGAAATAACAGGCGAGCCTGTGCTGAAAGAATACTGCGACAAGTTTGCCGCCTGCGTCAGACAAGGGCCGTAGATCTTTGCGGTCGAGAGATTATAGATTGCGAGGATCTCGTATCAAAGAAAAAAGAGAGGAGAGGACGTGATAACGTTGTTGTTCAAGTTATCACGCATCTCCGCTTTCACGTCACATGGTGTCGCGGGTTTCGAACAGGATCGGTCTATTAGTAGTGGTCATCATCATTGTTGTTCTTAAGGATGCATACAATGACGTCCTTGTCATCATTGTCGTCATCATCGTGCTTGTTGTTGTAGCTTGACCAGTAGTGGTCATCATCATTGTGGTTGTCCTTGAAGAAGCAAACACAGTCAAAGTCATCATCATTGTCGTCATCATCGTGCTTGTTGTTGTAGCTTGACCAGTAGTGGTCATCATCATTGTTGTTCTTAAGGATGCATACAATGACGTCCTTGTCATCATTGTCGTCATCATGGTAGTTGTTCGAGCTTGCAAATGCAGCGGTCGGCGTCACTACTGCCAGTGAAACGATTGCGAAACCCAGCGGCAAGAGGGCAAAGAGCGCCCTTCCGTGTGCTGTCAGGTTTGGCATGTACATGTCTATCGGAAGTAGTTATAAAATCTTGAGCAGAATGGCTCTGGAAGGTAATTATTTTAGAATGTATATGATAAATTAGTCTACAATTTACAAATGTAATATGATAAAGAACTAGAATTTGTATTCAACCAGTTTCCTAAATAATCTCTGGTGCTGCACCCTGTCACGAATATAAAGAATGAAAAAAAAGAAAGAGATGGGTCGTCATAGATCAGAGTTTCTCAGGAGGTCAGGTTTGATGCTGCAGTTTTGATTGCATCGAGTTGTTTCATGACTTGTGCATCATAAGCCTGATCGACCACAAAGAACACCGCACTTACATCTGTGCCATCCTTCAGTGAAAATCCACAGCATGTAATACCGTTCCCGAATTGCCAATCTGGGCTTATGTCGTCAATGGTTACAGGCGTACCGTCGTGCCTCTTGACAGCCGGGTCAATGTATATCTTCACTGTATCGGCCGGGCGCTTGATCACCGTCATCTCGACGTAATCTCCCGGCCTGTAACGCTGCTGTACATCTTCAGGAAGATTTGCAAGATTTTGTTCAGTAATCAAGACTTTTTCGTCGGCATACTGTCCACGGACTGACACGCCCAGATTGGAATAGTGGGCTGCTGTCATGCCTGGCAATAGATTTTCAATTCTATCTACTATCTGGCCGGATTTGTAGGTCTGCCCGTATTCTAATGGAAGTATGTAGAGACTCAACTTACCGGTTAGTCCGAATGGGAGAAGTGATTGATTAGCCTCGGCTGCATTGGTTTGAGGAAAAATGCTTGGAATTGACGGATCATGTGCTGCTACTTTTGGTTGCTGCAAAATTTGGGAGTTATTCGCTGCAAGCAGAGTGCCCGAGATTAAGGCGATTCCTGCTGCAACTGCTACTATAAAGTACATTTTCTTGCTCTCGAACCTTTTTTGGCGGCATCGTCTTTTATTTCCGGTCGCCTCCTAATACATAACGAATAGTTCAGGCACACGCCTCTGCTGCAACACACGTACCCGCGCACAGCATCTATAAAAGAACTAACAGCAACATCTACAACTACGCTTGTATTTGTAGTCCACTGGAAACGCGCGCACACACAAGCAACCTAGATAATCGATCACTGTACAAACATCTATTTTCAGTAACGTTTTTGTCTGACGCTTGCTCTGGAAATGCAAGGATGAGCTTTGACCCGCTTTACAAGGTACACGACGCTGCCCGCGCGGGCCAGGTCCCTGAAAAAACCTACAATCTAATCGTCGAGCGCTTTCCGCTAGTCAAGGAGGGGATAAAGCGGGTCGAGGACGCGTCGGGGCTGAAATACCCGTACTTTTACGTCGAGCCATCGATGGTGGTTTCCACGTCGGCGGCCGAGTTTGCACAGTTTGGCGTCTTTTTCGCCCGCACGATCCCCGTGATAGGCGAGGACAACCTCCTTCGCGTGGTCGTGCAGCTGACTGCGCCGCTGGTGGCATTTGGGCTGAAAGGTACCATACACGCGATTCTGGCGCACGAGTTTCTGCACTATCTTGAGCTTGTGAGCAGGATAGTCAAGATGAACGTCATCTCTGACGAGATATCCGGCACGCTCTTTGAGGGCCGGTACGCCGATTCTGGCAAGCTCCTCGAAGAGCGCGCGGTGTTCAAGTCGGACCCCACCCTTCTAAAGCACATCACGACCCGCTTCCCCGAGGGTTTCCGGGACTACAAGCTGGAGGACAAGTCGATAAAGCTGTGGATGGACAAGGGCCTCCCGACGGTCAAGGTGCCGATAGACGCAAACGTGATCAAGATACCAGTGCAGGCGAT
Organism: Nitrososphaera viennensis EN76; assembly: GCF_000698785.1. GTDB lineage: Archaea > Thermoproteota > Nitrososphaeria > Nitrososphaerales > Nitrososphaeraceae > Nitrososphaera > Nitrososphaera viennensis. Next base: position 1,372,442 of record NZ_CP007536.1, on the reverse strand, counting down.
GGCGCGCCTGCAGGTAGAGCAGGCAATCCGGGACAAGATAGCCGAGTTTGAAAGCATGAAACTGCGCAAGCGAAAAAGCCAGACCGGCTATGTCTAGCGTGTCGCCGGCAGAACTTGAAGCGCTGCAAAAATGCATGGACAGAGTCGCCAGGGGCCGCAAGGTGGCCGCGGCGTGCATCTATGGATCAAAGGCCGCAGGCTATGCCCGGCAGGACAGCGACATCGACGTCATGGTCGTCCTTGAAAACTATCCGTACAGGGTAAAGTACGCCTACATGAAGGAATCCGGCGTCGACGTTTCGGCCCTTGTCGTGGACAAAAAGTCGCTTGAAAGGGACGCCAAGAGCGCGCACATGGGCGAGTTCGTGGCCGGCCGGCTCCTGCACGTCTACGAGCCGATAGCAAACCCGGAGTTCTTTTCAGAGGTCGAAAGAACCTACAAGCGCCGGGTGATACTTGAGGAGCTGCAGGAGCTTGTCAAGTCGACAAGCGCCCTTGCCACGGAAATATCATTCCCGCTGGAATACATCGCCTTTTCCAAGGTAAGGCGCCGCGCGGCGATGTACCCGAACGCTGTATACAGCTACTTCAAGACATACACGGTAAGCCCGCGCAACCTGGACTTTGCCATGCAGGGCTACCGGCGGGCGCTTGCCGACATTGTGATTGAAGACCCCGGGCTGTTAATGATCGACGGCCAGATGCTCCGGCTGTCCAAAGAGCGCGTCAGGTTTGCGCGGGGCGGGCCGGCGCTCCTGCTGACAAAAAAGCTCCGTCATTTCATCAGCTCGTACGTCATCCACTCGTACGCCGGCAGGCATACATTTCACCTTGCGGCCAAGGAGGCAGAGTCCAAGATCCGGCGCCACATCCGCCAGCCCATCGAGTTCCCGCCGTTTCTTGCCTGCCCTGCGTGCGCCTACTGGAAGATACCCGAGGGCGTGCTTGTAGCGGCAGCAGCTGACAGGCATAAAGAGGATTGGCTTGACGCCGTTGCAGAGGCGCACGGCATTTCAGAATATTCTGCGAAAAAGCGCCGGCTCGGCAACCCAAACAGCAGGACGATGCTCTACACGCTAAAGCACGACGACGGAAAGAATGAGCTGAAAATAGCCGCAAAAGAGCTTGCCCGCACAAAGTCGGTCAAGTGGGCGGCTCTCAGCATGTGGACCGCACAGGTAAAAAAATTCAAGGTCGACCCGATGTTCCGACTCGGCACCGAATATCGTGCAATCCGGTACCTGCGCACGCTGGGGCTAAGGACGCCGGAAATAGAGGCAGTGGTCCTTGACAGGCGGATTCTTGCAACCCGGTTCATGGACGGCACGAGCCTTGCCGGCATTATCCGGGGCGCGCTTGCTGGAAAGGAGGGCCTTGCAATAATCAGGGAGGCTGGAAGGCAGGTTGCAATCGTCCATGCCGCAGGCGCTTGCTTTGGCAACATCAAGCCCAAGAACGTGATCGCAGGTGACAATGAGCAGCAGCTATGGTTCACAGACCTTGAGCAGTTTGTCTTTGAGGGAGGAGACCCCGCGTGGGACCTTGCGCAGTTTGTGTGCTGGGGCCTGAAGGGAAACACAAACGCGCCGGCGGCAGCAAAGGTGGCAGCCGAGTTTCTGGAAGGGTATGGAAATGAAAAAGTAGCCGGACGGCTTGCGCAAAGCAAGCGCTACATCGAGAACTTTTTACCTGTCCTGTCGCCGCAGGTAGCCCGGGCGATCAAAAACGTGGCCCGCAGCATCTAAAGGCTGCTGCTACTTTTTGCCCTTCTTGGGCGCTTCCTTGCGTGCGAACTCTGTATAGCCGCACTTGCCGCACGTAAAGCGGTCCTTGTGCTCGGCCATGAACACGCCCTTGCCGCACTTTAGGCATTCGCGCTTGTTCCTCGTGACCTTGTTGCCCTCTACCTTGTAGAACTTGTAGACTGAAACCTCTCCCTTCGCCGGGGCTTTCTTGTCTGCCATGCTACTTCTTGGCGCCTCCCTTGACGTCAGCGGCCGCCGCCTGCTTGGCCTTCAGCTTTGCCGCCTTTTCCTCGTCGAGCAGCTTTTTCCTGTCAGCTTTTGGCATGGTGCGGAGCAGACGATATCTGGGCAGCTGCTTCTTTGCCGCCTCCTCGTTCTCATAGACGTAGAAAACTGCGTGCACGTCGGTCATTCCTGTCTCGCATACAAGGTTTATTGGGATAACTTTCTTTTTGTCGACCCCAAGCTGGCTCGCTATCTGCTCGGCCGCCTCAGTCTTTTTCAGCTTGCCGGCGGCTCCCCTGAACAGCGCCTTTACCTCGCGCCTGCTCAAAAGCGAGTTCTTGCGGTCCTCGATCATTATTACTGCTTCCTGCGACAAAGTGAAAGGTACCGTTCCGTCTAACCCATTTAAGTATTTGCTTGGCTCCTGTGGCTCTGTTAACTTAGGGTAATCTGTATAGCTAGGACTGTCCTAGCTTTTCATTGGCATGAGAAAGAGGACAGACCCAGCTATAATCAGATATGCACTGTACCTGTATTTTAATTCTAGGAGCTTTCGGCTGGCAGCCAGATCGCTATCACCAATAAAGAGAAGGAGCCACGTTGCTGTATGGAAATGGGTACAGAAATATTCCAGCCTTGCAGACAGGTTCCGGACAGACAGACGCCTTGTCAGGGCAATATTTGTTGACGAAACACTATTGCAGATAGATGGGCATGACTATTGGCTATGGATAGCGTACGAACCAACTATTGGCACATGCTTGATGATGCATCTGTCTCGTGAGAGGACCATTTTCGTATGTTACCAGTTCTTCAAGCAGTTGCAAAGGAGGTATGGAAGGAGGCCGATATTCACAGACGGTGCTCAGTGGTACAATGATGCTTGCAGGTGGCTCAGATTACGCCATTATGTGTACGGTACAGAATTGAAGAATTTGATGGAGCGGTTTATACAGCATATCAAGGACAGGACGGAGTGTTTTGACGACCACTTTCCATGCAGGAAGGAGAATTGTGACAGACAGCATGTCTGGAACTGGTTCAAATTATTTTTACTGTACCTGCATATGGGCGCAGACATGATACGGTTTATGACATTCCTGGCCAAGGATGGTGGCTAAGTTAACGGAGCCGCTCCTGTCTACAGGAAAATCAAATATACCGCCTAGTCGCCCGGGACGCTGAGAATGAATCAATTTTTCCAGAACATCTGCGACAAGGTAGTATCGCTTGACCCCGCGATAAGGTTTGCAGGGATCGCCGACGAGGACGGCAAGCTGGTGGCAACAGCCGAGAGAAAAGGTCTAAAGCCTCTCTTGACGCCTGAAGAGCGCGCCCAGTACGCCATCACGGCCGCCACGCGCCAGTACACGCGCCTTCGGTGGGAGTACCTCCTTGGCAAGATAGACTACGCCTCGTCGCACTATGCAAAACTCATCCGAGCCACGATACCCATAGCCGACGAGAACAGCCGGCTGTACTACGTCATGCTGCTTTCGTTTGACGTCAAGTCGGGCGACAAGGTGCACGGCATCATCATGAAAAAGATAATCCCGCTTGTGCGCAAGAACACGGGCAAGTTCATGAAATAAAAAAGGATAGTCTTTTGCACATGCCGTTTGAAAGCCTCGGCGAGTACGTTGATGCCCTGGAAAGGGCGGGCGAGCTGAAACGCGTAAAGGCAAAGGTTAGCGCAGACCTCGAAATAGCAGAGGTGATGCGCCGGCTCATGTACAAGGGCGACCAGCCGGCGGTGCTCTTTGAGAACGTGGAAGGGTCCGACATGCAGGTCCTCGGAAACGCCTTTGGCACCATGAAGCGCCTGCAGCTGGCGCTTGAATCGGAGGACTTTGTGGACATTGGCCAGCGCATCGTCGACCTGACAAGGATGAAGATGCCGTCAGGCATGCTCAACAAACTAAAGATGCTGCCCAAGCTGTCAGAGATTGGCGAGTACGGTCCGAAATACGAGGACAAAGGTCCTGTCACGGAGGTCATTGAAGGCGATAAAGCGTCCTTCAACTCGCTTCCGGTACTAAAGTCGTTTGCCGGCGACGCAGGCAGGTTCATCACCTTTGGCATGACGGTAACAAAGCACCCTGAGACAGAGATCCGCAACCTCGGGGTCTACCGCGTACAGATTGTCGATGACAAGCACGCGATAATGCACTGGCAGACCCACAAGCGCGGCGCGCAGCATTACAGGATGCTAAAGGAGCAGAACAAAAAGATACAGGCCGCGATTGTTATCGGTGCAGACCCTGCGACCGTGTTTTCCGCAGTCGCGCCGGTGCCAGAAGGCATGGACAAGTATCTGTTTTCCGGCATCACCAGAAAGAAAGGGGTGAAACTTGTCAAGTGCAGGACGGTTGACCTCGAAGTGCCTGCAAACGCCGAGATCGTGCTAGAAGGGTACGTCGATCCAAACGACATGCGCATGGAAGGGCCCTTTGGCGACCACACGGGCTATTACACGCCTGCAGAGCCCTTTCCCACTTTTACATTGACGGGAATCATGAGGCGCAGAAACCCGATATACCTGACGACAGTGGTGGGCAAGCCGGTGCTGGAAGACGCCTACATCGGCAAGGTGATCGAGCGGTCGTTTCTGCCTCTGATACAGATGTTCCACCCGGAGGTGGTTGACTTTTCCATGCCGGGCGCCGGCTGGTTCCAGGGCCTTGCCGTGATATCGATAAAGAAGACGTACCCCGGCCAGGCCAAGAAGGTGATGATGGGCCTGTGGGGCATGGGCCAGCTTGCGCTGACCAAGATGTTCGTGGTAGTCGACAGCGACGTGGACGTGCACGATGCAAACGACGTGATATGGGCGGTGACCACGCGCGCAGATGCCGCGCGCGACACGGTCATCATCAGCAACACGCCAACCGACACGCTCGACCCTGCGTCGCCGCTTGTCAACCTTGGCTCAAAGATGGGAATCGACGCGACGCAAAAGACGAGGGAGGAAGGCTACATGCGCGAGATACAGCAGTTGGCAGTTGTAGATGACGAGACAAAGGCGCTTGTCGACAGGCGATGGCACGAGTACTTTGGCTCATAAGAAGAAGGAGGAAATGCGTTGGCTTTTGACGTGACAGTTCGGCGTATGCGGGAAAGTGACTTGCAGGAGGCGGACAGGATAATGAGGCTTGCCTTTGGCACATTTATTGGCCTGCCCGACCCGATGTCTTTTGCCGGCGACGCCGATTACGTCTATACCCGCTATCGCGCCGACCCGTCTGCCGCGCTTGTGGCAGAAGTTGGCGGCAAAATTGCAGGCTCGAACTTCGCGCTGCACTGGGGCAGCGTAGGCGTGTTTGGGCCGCTGACCATACATCCAGACTTTTGGGACAAGGGCGTGGCAAGGCGCCTCCTTGAAGAGACGATGGACATTTTTGCAAGATGGCAGGTAACCCACGCCGGCCTCTTTACGTTTGCCCAGAGCAGCAAGCACGTCCACCTGTACCAAAAGTTTGGCTTTTGGCCCCGCTTCCTGACGGCGATAATGTCAAAGCCCGTCGACAAGGCCCCAAGTGCAGCCAAGATGGCTCGCTACTCACAATTAACCGGAGCTGAAAAAGAGCCGGCCATTGAGGCGTGCAAAACTCTGACAGGTAATATCTACGACGGACTAGACTTGAGAAAGGAAATCTACTCTGTTGACAAGCAAGGGCTTGGAGACACAATCCTGATCTATGATGACAGTGGCTCTCTGGCAGGCCTTGCAATCTGCCATTGCGGGCCCGGGACAGAGGCCGGCAGCGGGAATTGCTACGTCAAGTTTGGTGCCTCCGCGCCCGGCCAGGGCTCTGCCGAACGCTTTGAGCGCCTGCTGGATGCTTGCGAGTCTTTTGCAGGCTCGCAGGGCTTGTCGCGCATCGTTGCCGGCGTCAACACGGGCCGTCATGACGCATACAGGAGAATGATTGCACGCAAGTTCTGCACCGACATACAAGGAGTTGCCATGCACAGGCCCGATGAACCAGGCTACGACAGAAAAGACGTCTATCTTGTAGACGATTGGCGGTAACTTTTTTTTGAATTAAAAGTTCCTGACTGTCCTGTACAAGTTGTCCCGCTCGGCCGGCCTGTATCCTGCCTGCTTTATCGCGGCTACTATCCTGTCCGACGTCAGTTCCGTCGAGCGCGCGCCAGTTGCGCTCACCACTTCCTCTCCTATCAGCGTTCCCCCGAAGTCATCGGCGCCGTGGTTCAGCGCCAGCTGTGCCATGCCTATTCCGTTTGTCAGCCACGACGACTGCAGGTGGTCGATGAGGCCGTAGAACATTATCCTTGAAATCGCTATCATTTTCAAGAGCTGCAGGCCGCCGGACGGGTATTTTATCAGCCCCTGCGCCTGCATCTCTGTGTTGTTTGGCTCAAAGCTCCAGGGGATAAAGCAGACAAAGCCTCCCGTCTTTTCCTGGAGCTTCATTATCTTCAGTATGTGCCTTGCCCGATCCTCTTCTGTCTCGACCGTGCCGTACATCATGGTAGCAACCGACTTTAATCCCGCGTTGTGCGCCTCCTCCATTATGCGGAGCCACTCGCCGCTTTTGATCTTTAATGGGCTTATCTGCTCCTTGACGCTGTCCTCCAAAATCTCGGCGCCCGCCCCGGCAAAGGTGTCCATGCCTGCTGCCTTTAGCCTTGAAAGCACTTCTTTTGTGCTGCTCCTTTCCACCTTGGCTATCATGTCAACCTCGGAGGGCGAAAGCCCGTGGATGCCGACCTCCGGGCACTTTTCCTTCATCGCCCTGAAGGCGTCCTCGTAGTATTCTATCTTCAGGTTCGGGTTGTGCCCGCCCTGTATGAGCACCTGCGTGATGCCAAACATCTCTCTCGAAGTGGCGACGCGCCTTACAATCTCCTCCTTGGGCACCGTGTACGACTCTTCGTGCCCCGGCGGCCTGTAGAACGCGCAGAACTTGCAGTACGTCACGCAGACGTTGGTGTAGTTGAGTATGATGTTATTTACAAAAGTTATCCTGTCGCCAAAGAGCCTCTGGCGCAGTATGTTTGCGGCAAGGCCCATCGAGTAGGCGTCGTCGGATTTCACAAGCCGTATGCAGTCGTCAAGGCCAAGCGGCCTTTTTCCGGCCAGCGCGCTGTCCAGCACGTCGCTGATGTCGGACTTTTTCAAGAATTCCTGGAGCAGCCTGCCTTGCAAATGTCTGACTGTTTTGGCCTCTTTATGCTATTTAATGATTTGGAGAGGGAGCCTAAATTTATAATGGCCTAACGGCAAGTTACACACTGTTGCAGTCAATAGCTGACGCCTTTGGCAAGGTCGGCGGGACGCCGGCGCTTGAAAAGGCGCTTGCCGGAGAGGAGGAGCTGTCCTACGAGGACGGCGTTCAATTGATGAACGAGGAAAACCTCTTTCTGCTCGGCGCGGCTGCAGACAGACTGCGCCGCGACCTGTGCGGCAACACTGTGACCTTTGTCGCTTCTTATTATCTCAACTACACGAACGTGTGCGCCGCCAGCTGTCCATTGTGCGCATTCTATCGCAAGGGCAACGAGGAGGACGCCTACACGCTTTCTACCGAGCAGGTTGTCGCAAGGGCCAAGATAGCTATAGAGCAGATGGGAGCAACCGAACTCCACATCGTCGGCGGCTTTCACCCCAAGCTGGGGCTTGAATATTACGAAAACATGATGCGCGCCATAAAGTCCGAGCATCCAAAGGTGACTATAAAGGCGCTCACCCCAGCCGAGGTGTTCTTTATCGCGCGCCTGACACGCAACTCTGTAAAAGAAGTACTCTTGCGATTAAAGGCTGCCGGCCTTGACGCGCTCCCGGGAGGCGGGGCGGAGATATTCCATCCTGACACCCGCAAGAAAATAGTGATAGGCAAGTGCTCCGGCGAAGAGTGGCTCGACACTGCAAGGCAGGCGCACGAGCTTGGCATCCGCAGCAACTGCACGATGCTCTTTGGCCACATTGAAAAACCAGAGCACATTGTTGACCACGTCATCAAGATACGCGAGCTGCACAAAAAGACCGGCGGCTTTACGACGTTTATCCCGCTCAAGTTCAGCCTTGAAAACACGGAACTTGAGCAAAAGGAGATGATAAAATCCGAGAGCTCGTCGCCTTACGACCTGCGCGTGATAGCAGTGTCAAGGCTCTTGCTTGGAAACACGCTAAAGAACATCTCGGTGTACTGGGTGGCGCTTGGCAAAAAGATATCGCAGGTCGCGCTTTCGTACGGCGGAAACGACATGGTGGGAACGGCCTTTTCAGAGGAGATATTCAAGGCGGCAGGAAAGGCAAGCGGGACGTCCTTGCAAGAGCTTGCAAGCATGGTGCGCGAGATAAAGCGCGAGCCGGCGCAGCGTGACACCTTCTTTAACATCATTCAGAGGTTCTAGCCCCTAGAGCTTGTACTTGCGCGCGAATTCACGAAGCGCACCCTTGAAAGCCTCCATCGGCGGGTTGACAAGGCCGGCGCCTATCATGCCTATCCCCGGCTCCCTGTGGGCTATTGCGGTGTCGATCACCGGCAGTATGCCCGTTTTCACGACCTTTCGGATGTCTATTCCCGTGCCCGTGCCCTGGAAGTCAAATATGGGGACGAGGAAGGTGTCGTTTGATGCCATGGTAATCTCGCGCATCTGCTTGGTGTACTTTAGGGCGTCCTCCGCGGTCCCGCCGACAAGCGAAAGTATCGCCGGCGAGTCGGCAAGCGCAAAGCCCCCGACACCTGCCGTCTCTGTTATCGCGCTGTCTCCCATGTCCGGGTTGGCGTCCTTGTCGCCAAATCCCGGAAAGTACATGCCGCGTATCATCCCGGCCGGCCCGGTGAACCACTGGTTTCCAAGGCCGCTCACCTTTATCCCAAAGTCGGTGCCGTTGCGGGCCATCGCCGTTACAAGGGTGCTGTGTTCAATGTTTGAAGCAGCGTTCATGGTGGCCTTGCAGGCGGCCATCGCCAGGCACAAAAAGAAGATCTCGTTTGCGGCAAAATAGTCTATGACCTTTATCAGCTGCTCCTTCTCCACAGTCTCCACCATGTGCGGCATTATGGCCACTGCAAAGAGTGCCGTGCCTGCCACCGGGCGGTTGTGCAGCTCGTCGCCCATGTACAGGGCCTTGGCCATGATGGATTTCAGGTCTATGCCCTTGTCGCCTGCCCGCTTGATCCTTTCAAGCGCCTTGCGTATTGCCGGCGCAAGGACGGTGGACCAGAACTCTAGCGATTCTATCGCCTGCGCGTCGTAGGCTCCGAACTGAACCTTGTTCTCTACTATCCTCCCGTAGTTGGTGTTGCCGTGCTTTTCGTTCCTGACAACAAACACCGGCATCGAGGGGGATATGACGCCGGCCATGGGCCCCACCGCGTCGTGGTCGTGGTTGGGCGAAAGCTCGACCTCTCCGCTCTCCACCAGTTTGGCAGCCTCGTCCCAGCTGTTGGCCCACTTTTCAAAGATGACGGTGGCTACCACGGCCCCCTTCATGGGCCCGCACATCCTCTTCCAGTCCACCGGCGGGCCTGCATGGAATATCGACCTCTTTTTCATGTCTGGCAGGACTTCTATTGCGGGCCTGACGTCTACAAGAAAGGGTCTTGAGGAAAGAACCTTTTGTATTGCGTCCTTGTTTGCAGATTCGATTTTGACCTTTATGTCTTCTGCCATGTGTCAGCAAGCACGTCTTGAAGTTGCGATTTAAGTTTAATTGCGGCAGGATCTTCAAATTAGTATATATCACAAAATAGGAGGATTCTGATCGCAAGCCAAGCGCTACGGGAAAAAGTGGGTTCCCGACAGCCCCTCAACCGCGTCAACGAGCCTATCAAGGCTAGCAATGACAGCCTCCCTCCCGCCATTTCTCACAAACTCTAGGCAGGCGCCGACCTTGGGCCCCATGCTCCCTTCCTCCAGCTGCGAAATGTTGACCGCTCCCGGCTGGCCGACCCTGACTTCCTTGACCAGCCTCTGCGTGGGTTTCTTGTAGTCCATGTACAGGCCGTCCACGTCTGTCAGGATGACAAACTTGTCAGCCCCGATCTGCCTTGCCATCTTCTCGCCCGCAAGGTCTTTGTCTATGACCGCGTCAACCCCACTCCAGCCGCCTGCTACTTCAATAACGGGGATGCCACCGCCGCCGCAGGCGACCACCACAAAGCCCGCGTCGGCCAGCAAGCGGATCGCCTGGTGCTCCAGTATTGCGACGGGTTTCGGGGAAGGCACCACCCTCCTGTACCTGCTGTCCCCCTGGTACTTGAAGGTGAATTTTACGTCGTCGGCAATGAACCTGTCAATCTGGTCTCCCCCCACGTACCCGATGATGCCCGTCTTGCTCATCATTGCGGCAAGCGCGCCCAGCAGGAACGTGCCTTCCTGCTGCATCGGGAAGATGGAGGCCACGTTCTGCGAGCTGACAAGTCCGGTGAACACCACGAACTTGGTGTTTGGATAGTCCTTGCCCACCTTGACTGCCGGGTCTCCCCACTGGAACCCGTGCGCGATTATCAGGTCGTAGCCGTCATTCGCGTACTGCCTTAATGTAGCTTCAATGTCCGGTATTGCAATGTTTTCAGCATAAGCCAGCTTGTACCCGTACTTACTCTCCAACAGTTTGCCTGCACTGTACGCAGTCGCCCCCCACCCTCCGTCGCTGAAAAGGGCGTCCGTGACGAGCGCTATCTTTAGCTGCTTTCTAGCCGGCGCAGAAGGCACCTGCCCTGCTATAGTGTCGGTGGTCGCCTCGTACTTTTCAGGGACGGTTATCTCTTTGCTTATTATGCGCCGGGTCAGCTCTTCCAGCTTCTTTTTTACCTTCACAGAGACCTTGCCGTCTAGGCTGTGGAACGGCGCCAGGTACACGATGCCGTCGCCCGGACCTCCTTTCTCGGCCTCTATGCCGGGCTTGAACACCTTGCCTTCAAACTTGTCCTGCAGGACCATCTGCACGGCCTGGTCAAACGCCTTGTCTATGTCAAGCACGAATGACGTCAGCACGGTGTCCGGCGCCAGCCGGTTCTGGTCTGCAACTGCGCCAAACGCGTAAATCCCCTTTTCCTTGGCAGCCTCTATGACGCCGTGGCCCGACGTGTCGGCGGTGTGAAGCAAAACATCCGCCCCGGAGCCTATCTGCACCATGGCAACTTCCCTCCCCTTGAGGGGGCTGTCCCAGTCGCCGAGGTACGCCGCAAGCACCCTGATGTCCGGGTTGACGTACCTGGCTCCCTGCTTGTAGCCCTCAAAAATGTTGAGCAGGTTCGGGTACTGATGCCTCTCGAAATATGGGCCGACCGGTTTGGTCGGGTTCTTGAAGGCAGGGTCCGCCTGATTGACCACGACCCTCGTGACCAGCGAAACGACTGATTTTTTGATGCCTCTTGCGTCAAGCTCGTTCTGGAGACCCTGCACGACCATGTAGCCTATCATCCCCTGCGTTTCCGCATTGCAGGCGTAAAGCGGGAACGGGGGAACCGTGTTCTTGGCCGCTTCGTGCCTCAGCACGGTCGCCCCGACCTGGGGGCCGTTTCCGTGGGTGAGCACCACCCTGTACCCTTTCTGCAAAAGGTCGGCTATTCCCTTTGCCGCCGCCTGGACGTTGGCAAACTGCTCCGCAAAAGTTCCCTTGTCGTCGCGCTTTAACAGCGCGTTTCCGCCGAGTGCAATGACAACGGTCTGGATTTGTTGCAAGGAAATCTTGCCATTGAAAAATTATATAAACATAGTTCAGTTTGCCATGCAGCAATTTTAGATATGCTAGAATTCGCAAGTTATGATAATTGCGGGCCTGATGAGGTTATGCCTAGGCGGCCTGAAATGTCGCCGAGGCTTCTCGTCCCGCACACGCTGTCCGCGACGGTGTACAGGCCAAACGTGGCGCCGGTGGCAAAATCGATGCCGGAGGTGTGGCCCCGCTTGCCAATGACCTCGATGCACCGGACGTAATCATCCGCCCTGCCTCCTGCCACGGAATTGAGCATCGACTGCGCCTGCTCGTCAAGCAGGTCTCTTGCGCTGTACTCCATCAGTTTAAAGCTCGTCCAGGTGGTCAGGCGCAAAAATTCGCCGCCGGGGATTATGGGGGGTCCAAGTTCCAGGGCGCTGCAAAGCCAGTTGAACATCGCAAGGTACCCTGCGATAAAGTCGTCGCCGGCAGGGGTAAACCCCGGCCCCCTCCCACACAATCCCGCAAGCGCCTCTGCCATGCCGTCCTGCGTGTCGCACCAGCCAGACAAAAGCCGGCCAGAAAACGCGTTGAGCAGGCCCGCTGTGGTGATGTCCGGCCTGAGCAGGCAGCCGGTCCTCCCTTTTTCCGCCTCGCCTGCAAGCGCCGACGACACCCTGCCGCTTGCACTCGCAAATGTGCGCAGCGCCTCTGCCGCCGGTTCATCCAGCGAATTTTGAAAGATATCCTGCCTATCAATTGATACTAGCACCCTGCCGGCCTGGATCATTGTCCTTCCGGCGCACTTTGTCCTCACGGCGTCGCTGCCCTGCCTTGCCAAGCCTGCAAACCCCGTACTGTGCGCCGGCCCGGCACCGACAACATTCACGTTTATGGGCGACTTCGTCTTGCCCAGCGTGAGAACCAAAAGCTCGTCACCGTCTGTGCGGATGTTGATAGTGGTGTCAAAGACGTTTATCACCCTGCCTATCCTGCCTTGGCTTTGCGCCAGCGTGCCGTGGACGCTGCCAATGGAACTGCATTGAAAAACGGCCGGCTCTACACTTGGCAGGGGTTCGACTTTCAAAGTGCCTCACAGTATCTTGTCCAAGATGTCTTCAGACTCCTCGTCAAGCTTGGGGGCGGGCTTCCAGTCCACATTTATCACCTTGACGTTCTGCATCTCTAGCGAACTGTAAAAAACGTCTAGGCCCAAGTTGATGACCTTGAGCTCCGAGTCCAAAAGTTTCCTTGCGCGCTCCTCGCTACCCATGCGTCATCACTTCATTGAGCCTCCGTCCACAGTCAGGTACTGCGCATAGATTCTATCAATATCCACCTTGCCCCGCCGGGCAACTACGGCAGAAGCCACCGCGGCCATGGCGTTTGTAGGCAAAACCACGCAGCCTGCACGCGTCAGCTTTTCGATGCTCTGGGCGTATCCCTGGAGGTCGCCTGAAGTGCCGCAGACATGGGCTATCACGCACAGGTGCCTCTCTGCTTTTTCCGCGGCGCGCTTGGCATCGCTTATCTCGTTCAGGACCGCGCCGACAGGGTCCGGGTGGGAGCCGTACCCGAGTACAAAATCCATCAGGAGCACGGCGACGTCCGGGTCGGCCGCCTCCTCTGCTATCCTGAACCGCCTTATGGTCGGGTCGATCATGGGGTGAGGCCTGCCCCTTGTGAATTCCTCCTCCCCGAGGTCAACAATCGAGGTCTCCTGGCTCTTGAACGAATCGTCAAGCTGCTTTATGTCCATGATGGGAGAATTGGAATAGATGGGTTCGCCTTGTAGTATGGAGCCGAGAATCACCTCTGCCTCGTAGGTAAAAGTCCCTCCGGTGTAGAGCGCCCTGATGCGCTTTTGTCCTTGGGCCAGCTTGGTCCATTCGCCTTCCAAGAGGGCCAGCAATTTTTCCGGCGGGATGTAGGTCTGCGCGACTGCCTGCGCGATCTGCTCCTTTCCAAGCTGCCTGGCAGTTGCAAGGACCGCCGACGCCAGGGTGTTGACCCTGGTTATCCTGTCGCTTTTCTTTTCGCTCTTGGCTCCGCCTATGAACGCCAGCACGTACTTTTTCTTTCCGTCCCTGGCGATATAGTCTTCAATTTTTTCCTGCACCGACGGGGACGGCGGCTTTGAAACGATGCCGACGACTTTGATGTCGGCATAGCTTTCCAGGATCTTGATGCACTGCATCATCATTATTCCGCCTATCTTGTCCTTGGGGTCGTTGCCTCCAACGCCAAGGCCATATTTTACGCCGATGCCCGAATGGTCTAGCAGGGTGGAGACTTCTTGCAGCCCCGTACCTGCCGCCGCCACTATGCCTACAGGACCGATCCTGACGGCGTTTGAAAACCCGATTCCCTTGCCGTTGATTATAGAAGTCCCGGCGCCGGGCCCAAGTACCAGCACTCCCTTGCCTGCAGCCTGCGTCTTGATCTCTAGCTCGTCCTCAACTGGGACGTGGTCGCTGAATATCTGCTGGTGCACTCCACGCTCGACAAGCATCAGCGAGACCTCTCTGACATGGTCGCCGGGGATAGATACGAGCGCAAGGTTAGCGTCCGGCATGGATCTCAGGGCCGAGTCCAGGTCGCCGGCCTTGTGCTCGTCCTGCCTTGAAGCGCCCTGTGGGGATTCAAGCAGCCTGTCTGCCTCCAAAAGCGCCAGCCTTACTGCCTCCTCGTCGCCGGCCCTGATGGCTATAATGATGTCCGACTCTTGGGCCTCGTTGACCGCAGACGGCCGGAAGCCCCGGCGCATGAGTATCTCCTTGTTGGTGGCAGTGGCCATTATCACAGAGGCTTCCACGACTCCCCTGCTAGCGCGCCTCGTGCTATCAGAAATCTTTAGCAGCTGCATGGAGTCACGGTAAAAGTTCTGTCGTATGGCTATGTGGAATATGTCGTGGCCTGACATGCATCTTGCGCCAAGTTCAGGCGCGCCTGTGAATATTTAAGTATAAATCAAAAAATTTGCCCGCCAGGGCATAAATAATTTTATTGAAAATCTGTGATACAGGCGGGCGCGCCTGCAAACAGCAAATATCTTCATGATCGCTTGGGCTTTCATGCGACTTTTACCACGTCACCTTGCGATATGTTCATGTTGCAGGTGGAAAGAGGAAATTCCTGCAACTTTCCTCGGAACAGTCTATGCATTATTTGGAACTTTATGATATATGATTATTATTTTGAGAAGATGTACCAAAGTATAATACTTTCACGCAGATACATTTTGCTGTTGCCAAATAGTTCTGCCCGGCGGCAGGAAGGCGGCATGCCTGCAACAGCGGGGCCCGACCTTCCGTGACTGCTGGCGAGCCTATCGTGCAGATGAAGGGGATCACCATCAGGTTCGGGGACGTGGTGGCAAACGACAGCGTCGATTTCGAGCTGTCAAAAGGCGAGATTCATGCGCTCTTGGGAGAAAACGGCGCCGGCAAGTCCACGCTCATGAGCATCCTTTACGGGCTGTACCAGCCTCAGGCAGGCGAGGTTTACGTGAAAGGAAAGAAAACCGACATTAAATCGCCAAACGACGCCCTTGAGCTTGGGATTGCGATGGTGCACCAGCACTTTCTGCTCACGCTCCCGCACACCGTCACGGAAAACGTCATCGTGGGCCTAAAGTCCAAGGGGCTGTTCTTGGACTTGGCAGGCGCTGAAAAAAAGATAACCCAGCTGTCTGAAAAGTACGGGCTCAAGGTAGACCCAAAGGCCATAGTGGGCAACCTGGCAGTGGGGGAGCAGCAGCGCGTCGAAATAATCAAGGCGCTCTACAGGGACGTCGACATCCTGATCCTTGACGAGCCCACAGGTATGCTCACCCCACAGGAAGAAAAAGCGCTGTTTGCAACGCTTGAATCCATGGTGAAGCAGGGGCTTTCCATAATATTCATCACCCACAAGCTCCACGAAGTCATGGAGGCAAGCACGAGGGTCACTGTGCTGCGTGGCGGCAAGGTGGTCGGAACCATCAAGACCTCTGAAACCAGCGAGACCGAGCTTGCCAAGATGATGGTCGGCCGCCCTGTGATAGAGAGCATGGAACCCCGGCCATCCGGCGGGCGGGGCGCTGTCCTGCAGCTGAAAAACATCTCGGCGCTCAACAACGTGAACATAATGTACCTGAAAGACCTGTCGTTTGAGCTCCGCAAGGGGGAAATCCTTGGCATAGCCGGCGTCGACGGAAACGGCCAGACCGAGCTTGCCGAAGTGATAGCAGGACTGAGAAAGGTGCAGGCCGGCGAAATAATCATGGACGGAAAGTCCGTGGCAAACCTGCCGCCAAGAAAGATCAGGGAATGGGGCCTTGCTTATGTTCCGCAGGACAGGCTTGACACGGGGCTCATTCTGGAGTACTCTATTGCCGAAAACCTCATCCTGGACAGGTGGTATACAGGCGAATACTCCGGCAGGATATTTCTGAAACAGGAAAAGATGAAAAAGTTCGCGCAAAACGTGGTGTCTGATTTTGAAGTAAAGACGGCAGGGATAAACGTCCCCGTAAACTCGATGTCGGGCGGAAACTTGCAAAAGGTGCTGATGGCAAGGGAGCTTGCCAGAAATCCCAAGGTTCTAGTCGTGCACAACCCGACCAGAGGCCTTGACATCGGCGCGACAGAATACATCCACAAGCAGCTGGTGAAACAGCGCGACAACGGCGTGGGCGTCCTGATGATTTCGCTCGACCTGGACGAGATACTGACAGTCTGCGACCGCATTGCCGTGATTTACGAAGGCAAGATAATGGACGTGGTGGACAGAAAGGACGCCGACGTGGATTACCTCGGCCTGTTGATGGGGGGCAGAAAGGCAATCCCGAAGGAGGGGACGGTATGAGCGTCGCAAGCATATTCTATCAGACGCGGGAGAAGGTCAGAGACGTCAAGTTCTTTGTTCCTTTCCTGTCCGCAAGCCTGGCTTTTGTCGTGGGCGCCATCATACTGGGCTCCACCGGCGTGGATGTCGGAAAGGCTTATGCCATAATGTTCCAGGGGGCCTTTGGCAATGTCTTCGGGTTTGGGGATGTGATGCTAAAGACCATTTCGCTTCTCTTGACCGGGCTGGCCGTCTCTGTTGCGTTCAAGTGCAGGCAATGGAACATCGGGGCGGAGGGCCAGCTGTACATGGGCGCCCTCGGAGGCACCCTTGTCGGGATCTCTCTTTTGGGCTCGGTCCCTGGCCTTGCTATCCTTGCCGCAATCGTCCTGAGTTTTATTTTCGGCGCGCTCTATGCCCTTGTCCCGGCCGCCCTCAAGGTCAAGTTCGGCGTGAACGAGGTCATCTCGACCGTGCTCCTGAACTTTGTCGCGCTCCTCTTTATATCGTTCCTGCTGCACGGGCCGATCAAGGCGCCCGGCTTTAACCCGTACTCCCCGGAAATATCCGACGCGTCACAGATGCCAATAGTTTTTCCCGGCACGCGCCTTCATGCCGGCATTTTCATAGCCGCCCTTGCGACTGTCGGGGTCTACTACCTCTGGAAGACCAAGATAGGATTCGAGATAAGGAGCGTCGGCGCAAACATCAAGGCGGCACGCTATGCCGGGATGAACATCACAAAGAGCGTTTTCATCACGCTGGGCATAAGCGGCGGCCTGGCCGGGATTGCCGGCGGCCTGCTCGTTTCTGGCGTGCAGCATATCCTGATAGAGGGGATCTCGCCCGGTTATGGCTTTGTGGCCGTCATAATAGCCCTACTTGGAAGGCAGCATCCGTTGGGTGTGGCCATAGTGGCCTTCTTTTTCTCTGCCCTGATGACAGGCTCTGAAACCATGTACAGGAGCATCGGTGTGCCCAGCGCGTTTTCCATGACGCTGCAAGCCCTTGTGCTTGTGTTCGTGCTGGTCGGCGAGCTATTTGTAATCTGGCTTGGCATGAGGAAAAAGGGGGGTGCGCGCTAATGGCCGGCGAAGAGGCGATTATCATCGGCATCATAGTATCGGGCATCCGTCTGAGCATTCCCATCCTCTTTGCCGCGCTGGGTGAAAAGATTGCAGAGCGCTCTGGCGTTTTGAACCTGGGGGTTGAGGGGATGATGCTGATTGGCGCATTTACCGGCTTCATGGGCACGTACCTGACCGGGAACTATGTCGTCGGAATCCTGATGGCAATCGTAGGAGCGGCAGCCCTTGCGATCCTCATGGGGTTCATGAGCATCACCATCCGGACCAACCAGCTTGCAGCCGGCTTGGCAATATGGCTGCTTGGAACAGGGCTTGCCGCGCTGCTCTACAGGCTCGCTTTTGGCGTCCGCACAGTCGCCCCAAGCGTAGAACTCATGCCAAAAATCGACATACCCGGGCTCTCGAACCTTCCGGGCATCGGGCCTGTTCTGTTCAACCACGACCCGCTCGTATACATTGCGTTTCTGCTGGTGCCCCTGACTCATTATTTCATCTTCAAGACAAAGCTGGGCCTCAAGATAAGGACGGTCGGGGAGAACCCAAAACAGGCAGACACCCTCGGCGTCAACGTTTACCGCATACGCTACCTGACACTGATAATCGGAGGGGCCCTGGCAGGAGTAGGCGGCGCCTACTTTTCGCTTGTCCAGACTGGCTATTTCCTTGAAAACGTCACGGGGGGAGCCGGGTGGATTGCACTTGCGCTGGTGATATTCGGGAGGTGGAAGGCGTACTGGATTACCCTCGGCGCATTCATATTCGGCATGGTCGACTCGTTCCAGCTCGGGCTGCAGGCCACAGGGGTGCAGGTGCCGTTCCAGTTCCTCCTGATGCTTCCATACCTGATCCCGATTGCAGTCCTTGCCGGAATGTACAAGAAGACCGGCGCGCCTGCCGCGCTGGCCATCCCGTACAAGAGGGGACAAAGGTGACGGCCGTCATGGCGGCCTAGCTACACAGAAAATTCAACCGCAAGCAACCGTAACCTGAAAGAAATTTGAAAGTGACTGGACAGTTCTAAAAATCTTGGTTTCTGCCAACCAGTGCTATATGATTTGCGTGTATTTTATGATATATCATTAGTTTTGCAAGATAACGTAAGAAAGTATAATAATTTACCGATGACCTTCTCGGTATGAAATCCTGTTTCAAACGACTGACATCGACCACGGCTATTGCAGCGGCGGTGGCTGTAGTGTTGATGTCATTGGCGCTGGTTGCTCCCGTGCAGCAGACAGCTTTTGCACAGAGTAGCGGAAAGCAGCTAAAGATAGCGCTCGTCACGGACGCCCTTTTCAGCGACGGAGGGTGGGGGGCGACTGCGTACAGTGCAGGCAAACTGTTGGAGAGTAAGTACGGGTACAAGCTGGCTTATGCTGAAAACATTGCAATACCGGACATTGAAGCTACATTAAGGCAGTACGCGAATGACGGCTACGACCTGATAATCGCGCACGGGTTCCAGTGGGGAGACCCGGCAGTCAAGGTGGGCAAGGACTATCCAAACACCAAGTTCGTGGTGTTCACCGGACTTGTCAGCTCGCAGAACGTGGCCTCCATCTTCCCGATGCAGCAGGAAGGCACGTTCCTGCTGGGCGCGCTGGCTGCCACCATGGACAAGACCGGCACCATAGCCTATGTAGGCGGGGATCAGTACCCGAACCTCATCAACCTCTTTGAGGGTTACAAGCAAGGCGCACACTATGTCAATCCTAACATCAAGGTAATTGGAACCTATCTGGGCGACTGGGACAACCCTGCCAAGGGCAAAGAAGCAGGCCTAGCGCAAGTTAACGCCGGTGCAGACTTTTTGTTCCATGTGGCAGACACGTCGGGCCACGGCGTCATAGAGGCTGCCAAGGAAAAGGGGATTTACGCGTTTGGCGCAGTTGCAGACCAGAACCGGCTGGCGCCGGACACCGTGCTGACGTCATTCGTGCTTGACATAGACAAGGCGTTTGACCAGGCCGTGCAGATGGTCCTGCAGGACAAGTTTGAAGGCAAGGTGTTCAAGCCCGGCATAGAGGCCGAGAAAGGAGGTCCGGGCGACGGCATCGTGTACCTGGCGCCGTTCCACAGCCTAGACGGCAAGGTGCCTGCAGACGTGAAAGCACGGCTGTCGCAACTGACGCAAGACGTGATAGACAAGAAAATAGCCGTGCCGGAAAGGTACGCGGCAACAAGCGACATCGGCGTGACTGTTCAGCTCGACGGCACGAGCTATAGCGTGACCGGAATATCTCCGCAAAGCAAGGTGACGAGCGTCACGGTAAACCCTAACAACAAGTCGGTGAATGTCAAGTTCGACAAGGGAGGAGACGTGGAGCTAAAGCTGCCAACTAGCATGATAAGCGGCATATCCATGGTAAAAGCGGGAAGCACGGATGTGCAGTTTGTAACCATCAGCTCTACGGACGCCGAGACGCACATCAAGTTCACCGTGCCTGACGGCAGCACGTCGGTTGATGTTTATGGCACAAACGTCGTGCCTGAATTCGGCGTGATGGCGGCCTTGTTGCTTGCAGCCTCGCTCGTCGCGATAATCGGGCTTGCCCGCTTTAGGGGAAGCTCGATAGGACTTGGAAGGCTCTAGCCTTCCTTCTTTTTATTAACTGCTCTTTTGTGACATGCAATTTTGCGCATGGCATGTGAACTAAGCTTAAACCCGATTATCTCAAATTCTTACATGCTTCCAGAACGCGGCAGGCCAAAGATGAAGCGACGGCTGATAATAATCAATATTGCCGCGCTTGCCGCAATGTTTGTGGTGGTAAACCTCGTGACGCTCAAGGAGGTCTGGGTGCTGGCAGCCGCTGTGGCAGTTCTTGCCAGCTTCGCCGTTTATTCCGTAAATGAAAAGTTGAAAAAGCAGTCAGGCTAGCTAGATTGTCACGTTAAGGGCCGGAACCATCTCTTCTGAAACGTGGTATTGCTGATCGTACCTTTCTGCGATCTGGAGAAGTCGCGCTTCGTCAAACGGCCTTCCAACAAGCTGGACGCCCACCGGCAGCCTGTTGTCTACCAAGCCGGCGGGAACGTTGAGCGCAGGGAGGCCAGTCACGTCAAATACCGTGGTCAGCCTGCTCAGGACAGGGTATACCTCGATATCCTTGCCATCGAGGTGCACGGTACTCTGGTTCAGCAGGGGAGCTGCAATTGCAGTGGTGGGTACAAGCAATGCGTCATATGGCTTCATGGCTCTGAGGATGGCCTCTCTTATTTCTTGGCGCCACCTGTGCGCGCTAATGTAATGCACAGCCGTTATCTTGAGGCCATCATCAAGCATCTTTACGACATCCTTTCCATAGTCGTCATGCCGCGTCCGGAGCCATTCGCTGTGGGTTGTAGCCGATTCGCCCAGCCTTATGGCCCGCCATGTCTCGTATATCTTGTCGGTCTCGTCAACGTCGACGCGAGATGATGATATCTGGTAGCTTTCCGCCCTTTCTACAAAGCTGTCGAATACATGCTTGACCTTTGGATCCATGATGTCAAAGAAGAATTGCTTGGGGATGCCAAGGCGGAATTTCCCCTGTGTCTTTTCCACTTCATCTGTGTAGCTGGGAACAGGTGCGTTAGCACTGTCGGGGTCATGGCTGTCGTACCCTGCGATATGCTGCATGACTGCTGCAATGTCCCACGGGCTCCTGCATATTGGACCGATATGGTCTATTGATGGGGCAAGGGGCATTACCCCGTACTTGCTCACACGACCATAGGTGGGCTTGAGCCCAAATACGCCACAAAGGGAAGACGGCACTCTGATTGAACCGCTAGTGTCGGTGCCTATAGACGCCAGTGACATGCCGGCGCTGACTGCCACTGCAGAGCCGCCGCTTGAGCCACCGGACATCCTGCTGTCATCCCAGGGGTTCTTTGAAGGTCCGTAGTGCGGGTTGATGTTGGTTATCCCACAGGCAAACTCGTGGGTGTTGTTCATCCCGACTATTATTGCGCCGGCTTCCTTCAGCTTCCTCACCACTGTTGAATCATAATCCGGCACAAAATCCGCAAGTATCTTGGAACCGCTCGTACTCCTAGCGCCCTTCATATAGATGAGGTCCTTGAGGCTTATGGGTATACCATGGAGCGGCCCCTTGTACTTGCCCTGTCTGATCAAGGCATCTGCATCCCTGGCGTCACGCCTGGCCGAGTCTTCCAGAATCGTTATGAAGCCATTCAGCTTTGGGTTCAGCTTCATGATCCTGTCCAGCGTTATCTCCGTAAGTTCCTCGCACGAAATGCTTTGCGAAGAAACAAGCTCTGCAAAGTCCTTGATTGTCAGCTTGGGATTATAGAGCGATGATTTCTTCATTGCAGGACCTCACCATTAGGGGTAGTTCGGCGATGAATGTTTATAAGTAAATATCATAATTTTTGAAAAAGTTAGTATATATGAAAATATTCCATTTCGCTGATTCATGGACCGTTCTCTGGGCGGCCGTTATTATAATACACAACTGACCATAATTCCATTTATGCGATTTTTCTCCCGCTATGTCAACTAGGCTTAATACTTCGTGTCCTAATTTTGCAAAATGTATATGATGCATGAAAAACGACCACTTGTGTCTGTAGTTTCGCCATCTCCCCGGCTGCTTGAGCAGGTGAAAGACGCGACTGTCGCTCTTGACTCTTTTGGGATCAAAAGCGAAACTCGCATAGTGGCTGCACACAGGTCCCCTCATAAAACCATCAGGTTCGTGGCAGAATGCCATGCCCGGGGAATTGAAGTGATAATCGCCACAGGGGAAGGGTCAGCGCACCTGCCCGGGATGATAGCTTCGCTTACGACCATACCGGTGATCGGGGTTCCTCTAAAAGGAGACACCTTGCATGGAGGCATGGATTCTTTCCTTTCCATAGCGCAAATGCCTCGCGGGGTGCCTGTGGGAACGATGGGGATAAACGCAGCGTACAATGCCGGCGTATTTGCGTGTCAGATCCTCGCATTAAAGTATCCGGATCTTCAAGAAAAGCTAAAGCGGTACAAGGAAATGATGGAAGAGCAAGTCGAGTCTGAAGACACAAAACAGAGTAAAGTCATCAGCTAGCGCGCATTTTTTTGATCTTTTTAATGCGTATCTGGCACAGTAACGTACATGGCACGTAATTACTTTGCAGATCTATTGCAATTCCCACTGCGCAATATGCTGTTTTCAATCGCCAACTGACCCGAGACGGAATTGAACCATGCACAGATAAACGCCGATGCTCATTTGTCAATTGGGTGGCTAGATCTCTGTGCTTGACAGTGGATATTATTCCATTTTTGAGATGACTTGTAGGCGTTTTTCATAATACCTTGATGTATCACAAAATACATAAATTTACATAAATGTTATTTTTTGACATCATTGATTTATATTTCATCAATGAGATTAGAAGAAACAGGCTTATATCGTTCGCAAGAATGAAAATTCTTGACAAATATGGTGGAACAGGAAGAATATGCTGAACGTCCTGTGCCTGAGCACGCGCGGCTTGGATTTATGAAACCTACGCTGGTGTGGGCCGGATTTACCTACGCATACATCTGCATCTTTATCGGGAGCCAGATAATGGGCGGCCTGGGAGCCCCGATGGGCTATGTCGCAATCATCGCCGGTCAGGTCTTCCTGTTCGGCTATGCCGGGCTCATCGCGCATAAAAGCTCAAAGCTCGGACTGAACTTTCCAATGATGTGCAAGGCCGCGTTTGGAAGGTACGCGTACGCGCTGCCCGTCCTGATGATTGCCGGCCTTGTCACCGGCTGGTACGCGTTCCAGGCGTGGCTTGCCGCCGACCTGATGGTGGGCCTGTACGGCGGCCAGTCGTTCAACGCCGGGACAGGAAGCGGGGTACTCCCCGGGATATTGGGGACAACCGGCTTTTGGGCGGGCGTCTTTGCGATAGTGTTTGGCATGTTTGCAGTCTATGGAGTCAGGGCCATGGCGTGGATGGGCTGGTTTGCCGTCATCTCCGTGACCGCGCTTGCCGGCTGGATGATCTACTCCATCGTGAGCGTTGTGGGAGTGGAAACAGGCGGCAACCTGTTCAGCTCGCAGCCCATAGGCGAACCGTGGACGTTTGCGATGGGCTTTACCGCCTCGGTGGGAACCTTCATCGTGAGCGCGACCATGACGGGCGACTTTAACCGGTGGACAAAGAGCGTCAAGCAGTCCTGGGGCGTGATCGCGGTGGCATTTCTGGCCGCCAACATGCTCATGCTCATGACGGGCGGCATATTCACCGCAGTCGCAGGCAAGCTGGACTTTTTCTTTGGCCTTGGAACCTTGGCGCTTGGCATACCAATAATGATAATCCAGTGGGCCAGCAACGGCTCTACGTGCGACGGGTGCATGTACAACGCGACGCAGGGCTTCAAGAACGTAGTATACTACATCTCTGGCAAGCGCCTCAGCTTTTCGTGGAAAAAGATGGCGATCATCGTCATGATTGCCGGAACAGCAGTTGCTGCAGCAAACCTACTCACCAGCATCGTGCCTTGGCTCTTGCTCCTCGGGTCGGTCGTCCCCTTGGTAGGGGGCATACTTATCGGCCACTTTTGGATAGTTGCGCGCAAGTGCACGCCGGACGAGCTCTTGGCTGCGGGTGACAAAAAGATAAACGGGCCAGCAGTCGCGGGGTTCCTTGCGGGCCTTGCAATAGCAATAGCCATACAGCTTGTGGCGCCGGACTTGCCTGCAGTTCTGGGCGGCCTCATCGGTGGCGTCGGCGTCTACCCGCTTGTGGCCAAGCTCACGGGCTATACCAAGGGCGGCCGGCTTACGCCAAAGGGCCTCGGCACCAGCGCGTCGTACTGGACTGCAGGCACTGCGGACCAGCCGCACACGCCTTCTGCGCCAGGCGGGACAGCGGCAAGCGGCGGCCACGTAAGCCCCAGCGGCAGGATCGACCGGCTGGTGGAGTTTATAGCGCCATTCTGGTCCAGTTTGTCATACAGAGGAGGAGGTAGTAGTCAATTCAAATGACCAAGGAAAAAATGCCGCAGCCGCCGACCCCGAACAGGGACTTTACTTCCGCAGCAAGGGAAGAGGTATTGAAGAGGGTGGAAAAGGACTATGAAGAGTTCAAGAAGACGAAGACCTTCAAGTTCCCAACGTGGCTGTACGGGCCTCCGCGGGGCAAGCTGTTCAAGGTGGAGGTGGAAGACTGCCCGCGCTTTGGCGACAAAGCGTGGGTCGAGTTCGATTCCGCGCGCACCGCGTTTGTCAGCATCGACATGCAAATCGACTTTTGCGGGCCAAAGGGCTACGTGGACGTGATGGGCTACGACCTTGGGCTGACGTCTGCCCCGATAAAGCCGATACACTACGTGCTTCACAACATCCGCAACGGGACTGACATCAAGGTGATACACACTCGCGAGGGCCACCTGCCAGACCTCTCTGACGCGCCGTACAACAAGGTGCTGCGGAGCAAGATAATAGGAGACGGTGTCGGGATTGGCGACATTCCAAAAGGCGGCCTTGGCCGGCTCCTTACGCGGGGCGAAAAGAACTGGGACATCATCGACGACCTGTATCCAGTGCCGGGCGAGTACGTGATAGACAAGGCCGGCAAGGGCGCGTTTGGCCAGAGCAACATGCCGCTATTGCTAAAGAACCTCGGCATAACCCACTTGGTGATAACAGGCATCACGACGGACGTCTGTGTCCACACCATCATGAGGGAGGCAAACGACTATGGCTACTGGTGCCTTTTGCTAAAGGACGGCACGGGTGCAACCGACTATGGAAACTACCAGGCGGCTATAAAGCAGATCAAGATGCAGGGAGGGGTCTTTGGCTGGGTGTCTGACTCGAAAAAGTTCATCGAAGGCGTGAGATCAGCGTTCCCAAACACCAGCTAGCTCGAATATCTGTAAACTACGGAAAATCTGATCATGGCTATATATCACCGGAGGCAGTGAATAGAGGTTGGCCCTGCTGGAGGCAAGTGCAGCTCACAAGAAAAAGACTGTAATCGGCCTTGCACTAGTCGCCATACTCTCCGCCATAGTCCTGATAGTGCCGGATGCCTTGGGGCTTTCGATCAGCCTGCCATTAAAGCTGACATCGATAGTGCTCCTGTCCGTGTACGTGATGCTCTCGTTTGAAATAGTCCACAGGACTGCAATCGCGCTCGCCGGCGCCACGGCAGCCATCATGATTATCATATCGACCGGGCTCATTCAGACAGGCGAGAGCTTTGAGTTCGTGACGGGGGCCATCGACTTTAACACAATCGGCCTGTTGCTTGGGATGATGATAATCGTGGCCATAATGGCCGAGACGGGCGTGTTCCAGTACCTCGCCATCAAGATGAGCAAGGCGTCAAAGGGCAACATGTGGAAGCTGCTCGTCATGATGAGCGTCTTTACTGCGGTCACCTCGATGTTCATAGACAACGTGACTACCGTGCTCCTGGTGGTGCCAATAACCATCTCTATTTTCAGGATCTTCCGGCTCTCCCCCGTCCCGTTTATACTCGCACAGGTGCTTGCGTCAAACGTGGGCGGGACAGCCACGCTCATAGGCGACCCCCCAAACATACTCATCGGCTCTGCCGCAAACATCGACTTTAACGCGTTCCTGCTCCACATGGGGCCCACGATAGGCATCTCGCTTGTCGCGTCGCTGTTCATGCTAAAGTTCCTCTTCCGGAAGGACCTTGCGCAAAAGCCCCAGAACCTTGACGAGCTCATGGCACAGGACGAAAAATCGCTGATAACAGACAGGGGCGTCATGAAAAAATCGATAATAGTGCTTGCCGGTGTCATCGCGCTCTTTGTAGTGCACGGAAGCCTCCACATAGAGCCGTCGCTCATCGCCCTCGGCGGCGCAGGCGTGCTGCTGGTGGCCACGCGTGCCAAGCCGGAAAAGGTGTTCCACGACGTGGACTGGGCGACTCTCATATTCTTTGCCGGGCTCTTTGTGATAATTAGCGGCGCCGAGCACGCCGGGATGATAGACCTCCTTGCAAACACGGCCCTTGGCATAACGGGAGGTGAACCCCCTGTGACATTCTTTTTGATAATATGGATGTCCGCTATTGCCAGCGCGTTTGTCGACAACATACCCTTTGCCGCGACCATGATCCCGCTGATACATGTCCTGAACCAGAACGGAAGCATCGCCTCCGCGTTTGGCAGCTTTGCAATAAGCCCGCTGTGGTGGGCCCTTTCGCTTGGGGTAGGCCTCGGCGGGAACGGCACGCTGATAGGGTCAAGCGCGGGTGTGGTTGCCACCGGGCTTTCAGAAAAGGCCGGTCAGGCGATATCCTTCAACCACTTTATGAGGGTCGGGTTCCCGTTCATGATAATGACTGTAGCCGTTGGAGGCGTCGTGTTGTTTGTGGACATGATGCTCAGAATTGGTTAAAAGTTTACGTAATACGTCGTGGCAATAGTACGAACAACTGGGCTGGGCTGCACGCATACATGAAGATTGCAAGGATATCCAAAGGTGGTCGTGAAACCTACGCGCTAGTCAGCCCGGAGGGCGACGGCAACATGGCCACGCGGGACGAAGTGGAAAGGCAGGCAGGCGTCAAGCTCCCTACGACCCTTGAGGATTTCGTGTTTGGCGATTATGCCCAGAAAGTGATGATGGCTGGAAAAAAAATCTCGTACGTGCACAAGCCGGACGAGTTCCGTCTGCTCCCGCCTATAAGACGGACATTCAAGATAATCTGCCTTGCCTTCAACTATTCGGACCAGGCAAGCTGGGTGCGCTTTGGCAAGAGCCCGCCCAAGGACCCTGTTATCTACCTAAAGCCCCGGACAAGCCTGTGCGGGCCTGCTGACGATATAGCCTGCCCAAAATCTGTCACCCAGCTGGATTACGAGGGTGAGCTTGCCGTGGTGATTGGCAAAGAATGCAGAAACGTATCAGAAGAGGCGGCTCTTGGATGCGTGGCAGGCTATTTTGTAATAAACGACATATCTGCAAGGGATGTCCAGTTCATCGACAAGCAGTACACCAGAGCCAAGGGCTTTGACACGTTTGGGCCTTGCGGGCCTTGGCTCACGACTAGGGATGAGATCGCAGACCCGTGCGACTTGCGCCTTACAACGCGAGTAAACGGCGAGGTGCGGCAGGACTCGTCCACAAAAAATCTTGTCCTGAAAATAGACAGGATAATACACAGCCTGAGCAAGGTGATGACATTAGAGCCGGGCGATATTATATCTACTGGCACGCCAAGCGGCACCGTGCTTTCACTGTCGTCGCATGTAAAGTACCTGCAACATGGCGACGTGGTCGAAGTGGAAATTGAAAAGCTGGGCAGGATAAAAAACCGCGTGACCTTTTACTAGGGCCCTTGGCTGTTGTTGTTGCGGCGTGCAAAAACTGCTTCTATGTCAGAAGCAGTTTTGCCTTGTACGCCATCAGTATGTCCCTGACAAGCTCGGGCGCGGCAAGAGCGTGCATATTTATTGCCTTTGACAAGCATTCCGCATCTTTCTTGGTAGGAACCACTATTTCGCCCAAATAGCCCTCTCCCTTCTTGTACTTGATTGCAACAGAGCCGCTGCCACATAACGCATTGGCCGTGTCGACTATTTTTTCGATCCAAGTTGTTATGGCGGCCGGGGCAAGGCACTGTACAAGGCTGTCCTTGTAGTCTCTTATTATCGCCTGCTCTGAATCGTCGCCTTCGCCGTGCACAAGGCAGTTGCGTGGTTGCCGTATAAAAGATCTCTAGATGACATCTACCTTGACGTCAGATTCTAAAATCCGCCGTTCGCGGGCCATTAAAAACATCTTTTCAATCGCCTTTTTGCCTTCCGGTCCCATGTCGCGTGTTATCTCGTTCACGTACATGAGCACAAATTTCTTTATGGTCTCCTTTGGCTGGCCCCGGGAATACTGCATTGCGTAATCTACAGAAGCATCGATGTTGTCAAGGCCGTACTCTATTGATTTTACAAAAAGGTCGCTGAATTCCTTCAACCGGCCGCGGTCCATAGTCCTTGTGCTTGCCACGTTTATGCCAAGCGGGACGGGAAGGCCGCCCGTTTGCGAGTCCCACCACTGGCCCAGCTCCATTATCCCTGCAAACTTGCCCTTGTCGTAGGTTATCTGCGCTTCGTGTATGACAAGCCCTGCGTCCACTTCCCCGGCCAGGACTGCCCGCGGTATTGTCTCAAACGACATCTCTTTCTCCTTGAACCTGCCCAAGGCAAGTTTCAACAAAAGGTTGGCAGAAGTCATCCTGCCCGGTATTGCTATCGTGGCGCCTTGCAGCCTCTCAAGAGTCATGCCCTTGTCCTTTCTTGCAATTACCACCGGCCCGTATTTCAGCCCAAAGCTGCCGCCCCCGCGCAGGATGACATAATCCTTGAGGTAAGCGTAGGCGTGCGCCGACACTGCCGTCACGTCCAGCTCGTGCGCCAGCGCCCTCTTGTTCAAAGTCTCGATGTCCTGGATGACGTGCTTTATCGTAAACCTGATGGACCCTACCCCGCCGCATGCAAAGCCGTAGAACATGAACGCGTCGTCGGCGTCAGGGGTGTGGCCGAGCGTTATTTCCATCCCTCATGCAAACACCCTGCGCCACTATTAAATCAATATCAGTGAAAAATATAGGCAACATTTATAGTCCCCGAACAAAATTTTTGAAAATTGAGTGTATGCCAAAGTTCAAGTCAACTCAGGAAATCCTGAGAATCATCGGTAATAAGGATCAGATACGCAATTTCGGTGTCATTGCACACGTCGACCACGGCAAGACGACCATGTCAGACAGCCTTCTTGCCGCATCCGGCATCATAGCGCCTTCGGTGGCCGGCCAGGCCCTTGCTCTTGACTCCATGAAGCTGGAGCAGAACAGGCAGATGACCATCAGGGGCGCAAACGTGACGCTTCTCTATGAAAACGAGGGCAAGGATTACGTCATCAACATGATAGACACGCCCGGCCACATTGACTTTACGGGCAGGGTCACAAGGGCGCTGCGCGCGATCG
Organism: Nitrososphaera viennensis EN76; assembly: GCF_000698785.1. Classification (GTDB taxonomy): domain Archaea; phylum Thermoproteota; class Nitrososphaeria; order Nitrososphaerales; family Nitrososphaeraceae; genus Nitrososphaera; species Nitrososphaera viennensis. Next base: position 1,342,966 of record NZ_CP007536.1, on the reverse strand, counting down.
ACGGCGTGGTCGTTGTCTCTGACTCGGTCGAGGGCATCATGACCCAGACGGAGACCGTCACAAGGCAGGCACTCGAAGAGCGCGTCAGGCCAGTCCTTTACATCAACAAGATAGACAGGCTTGTGAAGGAGCTGAGGCTGGACGGGCCGGCCATGCAAAAATGGCTTTCAAACATCATTGCAGATTTCAACAGGCTCGTTGACCTCTATGCCGAGCCGGAATACAAGGAAAAGTGGAAGGTTTCGATACAGGGCAACAGCGTCGCCTTTGGATCTGCCAAGGACCGCTGGGGCTTTAACTTCAAGATGGCGCAAAAGCTGGGCGTCGGGTTCAAGGACGTCTACGAGGCATACACGGCTGAAGGTACCGACAAGATAAAGGCGCTGGCAGAGAAATCGCCGTTGCACGACGCGGTCTTGGGAATGGTAGTAGAGCACCACCCGCCGCCCCATGTGGCGCAGAAATATCGTATTCCAAAAATCTGGCCGGGCGACCTCAACTCTGAGATCGGCCAGGCGCTTTTGAACTGCGATGAAAAAGGGCCGGCGATGATGATGGTCACGACCATCAACGTCGACCCGCAGGCAGGCAGGGTCGCCACAGGCAGGCTTTACTCTGGCACGATAAAGGACGGCGACGAAATCTATCTGATAGACGCCAAGAGGCCCGGCAAGGTGCAGTCCGTGAACATCTACATGGGCAACACGCGCGAAGTTGTGAGCGTGCTCCCGGCAGGCAACATCCCGGCGCTGCTTGGCCTCGACTATGCAGTTTCCGGCGAGTCAATATCTACTGTCAAGACCGCGACCGCCTTTGAGTCGATCAAGTACGTGTCAGAGCCTGTCGTCACTATCGCAGTCGAGCCAAAGCACCCCAAGGACCTGCCCAAGCTGGTAGAAGGCCTGCGCAGGATAACCGTGGAGGACCCGAACCTAATAGTCAAGATAAACGAGGAATCCGGCGAGACCCTGATGGCAGGAATGGGTGTCCTGCACCTTGAAATCGCGACGTCTCTCCTGCAGGAAATGGGCCTTGACATCGTCACGACTCAGCCCTTGATCAACTACCGCGAGACAATCCGCGCAAAGGCCGGCCCCATAATGAGCAAGTCTCCAAACAAGCACAACAAGATATTCATGCGCGTCGAGCCGTTGCCAGAGGACATTGTCGACCTCATCAGGACGGGGAAACTGAAGGAAGACATGGACAAGAAGGAGATGGCCAAGATCCTGAGGGAAAAGGGATGGGGCACAGACGAGTCAAGGAGCGTTGTTGCGATCGACTCGTCCGGCAACATGATGGTGGACGAAACCAAGGGTGTCCAGTTCATACAGGAGTCTATGGACTCTATCCGCTCTGGCTTTGACGACGTGATAAAGAACGGCCCGATAGCAAAGGAGCAGGTGAGGGGCGTGAAATTCGTCCTGCACCACTTTGTCCCGCACGAGGACCCGGCGCACAGGGGCCTTGCGCAGCTGATGCCGGCCACGAGGAGGGCGATGCTTGGCTCCATGCTGATTGCTGATCCTGTCCTGCTTGAGCCGATACTTGGCATAGAGATCAAGTGCCCGCAGGAGCAGATAGGCATTGTCGCAAGCGTGCTGTCAGGCAAGCGCGGCAAGCTCCTCAACGTCGAGCAGAAGGGCATCATTGCCATCATACAGGGTGAGGTGCCGGCATCCGAGACGTTCGACTTGTCAGAGGTCATGAGGGGCGGAACCGCAGGAAAAGCAATGTGGACAACGTTCTTCAAGACGTGGGCGCCAGTCCCGAACTCGATATTTAGGAACTTGGTAGCAGACACTAGGAAGAGAAAGGGCCTCAACCCAGAGCCGCCTGGACCTGACGAGTTCATCGACAAGGAGTAAAAACACGATCCCCCTTTTCCCTCATGGATCTGTACGCATAACGTAAGTGATGATGAGTAGCCTTGGACATCTACCACAACAAGCTAGTGGGAAGAAGTTATCAACGACTGGATCCAGTAATCAGATTGTAAATCTGTGGAGTTGGGCTAAAACTTGCTAGCACCTTTTGCAGTTCTTCGTCAGGGTTGCCGTAGACATCAAATCTACTTATTCTCGCAACCTTGGAAATCTTTGGAAGTATTGTTTGCGAAGCAACGTCATTGTTGCGAGCAAGTACCGCCTCTGAGTTTGCGTATGTTTCGTGTACAATACACTTTGTTTTATCGTCTCTATCAAGATAAAACTGGTAATCGATTGTATCTGGCTCGCTGGCTTCCACCACTCTACTCATTTCCTGTATCAGCTCCTTGTATTCTTCTATTTTCCCCTCTTCTATGGTAAATTCCGCTCTAAAATGAATCTGGCTGCTCTCCATACCATCTATTCTTCCTCCTTGTGTCGATAAAAAGAAAGCCCCTTTTTGAACGTGATTTTGTGCCGCTCACCACGTAATGTTTTACGTTATGGTCCGTCGAAATGTGGCACGTACCGGCAAACAAAATCTCAAGGCCGATCTGCATGCTTTTGCTTATTCAAGAATAGTTGATGATGGCTTATGATAATCCGGAATTTGCTTAATTAACGCTCTTGTTGTTGAAGACTAGCCGGTGCAATCTATTCCTTGGAATCTTGCCTATTACTTTTTCACGTCCATGCAACCATAACCTGTCATGCAACATGTAGCCCTGACCTGCGTCTAATTTTATTCTCTGTTGATGTTTTTGCATCTCCTCTTCTAATTGATCTTTCCAAACGTGTCTTCCATGCAGTAGGTCGTAAAACCTATCATAGCGATCTCTCCGGGACTCTTTACTGAGAGAGTGAAGAATGGCATTTTGGTTCTTGATTGAGAGGTATCTAATATTTGAAAGGATTTTCTTTAGGGCTTGTGTTGACATGAAAATAGATGCGCCTGACGAATCAGTGGGAACATCCTCGTACACATTAAATAAAATCTTTGGAACGTACAAATCACAGTGAAGAGGAAAATCTTTGCTTCCTCTAGGATCTAACGGAGAATATAACCCGGACAATGGGTCTTTACGAATTTGAACCAATGCCTCCCTTAAGGAAGCGAATAGGAAATGAAGACCGACTCCGTCTAAATCCTGCAATAATCCTGTAAAGAATAGTATTCTATCGTCGACTGGTAAGTTATTTAATGCAGTAGCAATGGATGCCAATTCTTTGCAGAGTTGGGGCTCTTTAATTTTTGACAGATTCTGCGAATAAGTATAGACATAAGGTTTCGCTTCGTTCAAGCTTTTTAGTTTTGGTTTTTCAATTGTCTTTACATATTGATTCCAGGACCGAAGAAACGGGCGGATTTCTTGAGACCATGTGTACCACCTCCCATGTTGGTTAATGTCAAAGTCCTTTTGATGTTTTGGGGTGTCCACTAGCTGGAATAACTTCAATTTGTTTTCTTAAAAAGAAAGGTTCACTATAAAGATATTATGTAATAGACTACTAACTTCTGCAGGATGGGGATTACTTGCGACATAACTTTGCAGGGAACTTGCGGCTTGATATATACGACCTTTACATCTTATTGGTAATTGCAAAAGTCGAATTTCCTGCTCATAATAGTAGTTTTGATTGCGGCAGGCATTGCAATTGTTATCTTCTTTGCAACAACAACCTTTCCTTTATCAAACAACAACAGTGACACTAATACTGGAACTGCGCAGTTCAATGACACTCCAATCAAGATTGCAGATGTTACTCCAAATGCTACATCAACTGCCTCATCCTCTGCTTCATACCCTCCTTTGAAAATAAACGAGACGGGCATCTTTGTCTATCAAGATCCTGCAAACGTCGGAATTGGAGTGGAGATTTGTGGAACTTCTGCATCAGGCCTTACTAAAGTTCCAGGTAATCCAGAACATCCTGCGATAGTCAAGAGAAGAGGCGATGAGATAGCCATTCCTATTTGCTATGGAAACAAGAATACTGTAGAAATGACTTGGCGCGTAAGGGCAGAAGGATGGCCAAGCCCTGTTTTGGACAAGGGCATCATTGCTCGGCTGGATAAAGAGTCTTTCCGCACTGCTGCAGTATCAAGCGTTTTAGACGAGTATCTGGCATCAAAAGCAATCACTGGTAATTTCACCGCATTCGTAAGGGCGGATGATACCGCCAGCTTGGGGAAGCATATCATTGTAATAACGACAGAAAGAAGGGACGACCGTACTCAGGGTTATACTGGCATTGGTCTTTACACGTACATCTATGTGAAGGACTAAAAACATACATCCCGGCCTTTCAAGGTTTCTTCCTTAAATTGCACGTCGAACCTCTGCGAAGAATGGTTTGTCACTCAAATTATTCAAACGACAAGACCTGCAACATCACAGAAAATGTAAAAGTACCAGCCACACCAATATAATGCCCGGCTTTTCTGCTTTCACTCTTTGGTCCTCTCTTTTCTTAGTTTCATTAGGGTAAAGAAGGCAGCCGCGCCAGCTATTGCCCCGCCTGCGCCAATGATCAATAGCAACCTGCCAATTGCATCTTCTGTTCGTCCACTAGGCATCAGTTGAAACGATATTCCGTCAATTTGTTCTTCCACGCTTAATTGTCTGGTGGGCACAGACCCTTCACCCAAAAGGCTTAGATCTTCTTGGGCATCCTCCATTGTCTGTGCTAATCCAAGTCCTGTAAATAGCGCATTATCATAAAGCGGGCGATGCGAGGCATACACTAGATACCTTTTGTTTTCTTCAAACGCATAGCCGCAACTGCCTTCTCCGATTGGTTGGAGCACAACCAGCTTTTCATAGTCCTTTCCGTCAGGGCTTTTCCAGTATCGGTTGACTTTAAAGAATACTATGTGCTGATTGGGCGAGCCTTCTATAGCGAACCCTTGAATCTCTGTGACTGTGCCGGCGAATACCGCGTCTGCTCCTTCCAGCCTCTCAAGCGGCGGACTGTAGAGGACCTCGCATGCATATGCTGGCGCCAAAAGCGCAAAAGATGGAAATGATGTGAATGCCAGAATAATTAGTGCCAAGACGACAAGTGCTGCAGTGCTTTCAGCCGCTATGCGGTGCTGCACCTGAACCAACTAGCAATAATTGTTTGCGTCTTATAAGTAAATATCCAAACTAGAAGGAAACCCGCAATGAAAATGCTGCCATCATCTTGATCTGGCCAGAGGAGGAAAAAAGAAGATCCTTGTACTTCGATACTCTCCGAACAAGTCTTAAAACATGATGTTGGTGATATTTCTGATATGTCTTCAGATGTCCCGCGTTGCAAGGAATGTGGGATGGTGTTTGACACTATAGAATTGCTAGAAGAGCATGTGAAAAATGAAAAGCAAGAAGTCGCGGCGCGCAACAAAGGATTTGACGATGGCTAGCGGCCCACTCTTCAGCAATTCTCCCTTCCACGCGTAAACTCGCTGCTTTTTTTGACTTGAAGAACTGACGCGCCTCCTGCACGCTCGTTTTTGTCTAGGCACTTGTGTCGTCTGGCCTGGATCAGCCCGTCATCATCATCCTTCTTCCTTTACAAACAGGAGATAATGGTTGATAAAGTGGTTCGCCAAGGCTGCAGTACTGTAGGTGTGGAGATTCCAGCCGTCCTTTTGAGCTTCCTGAATTACTCCGCCTATTTTCTCATGATGATCTACTTGCACGCATAATCATTTTTTCATGTCGATGATGATATGGTATTTTTTTCTCTATTTAACAATGCTTCATCCGTTGAGCAGTGCACCTATCCTTTTGTGCACAAGTTTGTGCCGCTTTTTTAGGCTGGCAAAAAAGCGGATAACGATGATTCAAAACGCTAGTCAGAAATCCATGTTGCGTTAGAGTCATCAGACAGCCACCCTTTTCCATTACATACCATGCATTTTGAGATATGCATGGCTGGAACTATCTCTCCAGTGCCTGACCTTGCCATGTCAAGACCGCTACCCAGACATTTTGGGCATATCTTTGGCACAAAGTCCAATTCTGTGAACAGAATTCTTAACCATTATGCAGTCTCGCTTTGGGATCAAGGATCGGATTTGCCGATTTTTTCCACAAGCCGGCAAGTTACCAATGATGCACCCTGTCATACAGAACGTCAGCTAGCAAGATGGCAAATTAATATGCATGACATGGGTTTCCACACCTGTGCCATCTTCCATTGACAACGTCCGGGCTTTTCCTCCCTGCAAGGTCTGCGGAAGCAGAGAAGTCAAGAAGAACAATACAAAGATCGATTGGTTTGGCAACTGGAAAGGGGAATGGATCTGCGAAAATGATCACAGGAACGTTTTGTGATGTCTCGAAAGATGCGGCTATTGCCACGACTATGGCATGGGGCATAAGGCGGCATTCCTGTTAGTACAAAGGACAGCATGACGACTCTGAAAGATGGCAAAATCCTGCACGGGACAAGTACAAAACGGACACGAGCCTTTACTACTCGCCAGAGTGTATATTGTATGTGTAAACGATGGCATGCTCAAGGAAGCAAAAGACCCCTTTGGCCTTGCAAGACTAAACCCCACCAAAGCAGGCGGGATGGAGTGGCATTCCATGTTCGACAATGGCCATGCGCGCACACTTGCCTCCGGAATAGACCCGGACGACCCCTGGCTTGACCTCTCACACGGAGAGGGCACGTACGCGATAAACGGCTCCGGCAGGCTCACGGCCACCGGCCACTATGTGCGCATCTATGTGGTGTCCCCGGATCACAAAAGAGAATGGGACGAGAACTTGGAGATAACGGGCGTTCTCACAAGGATAAGCGAATTTGGCCCTGCAAAGGACTCGTACATCCAGGTGTACTGCCGCACAAACCATGGCATAGATTATGACGAAGACGAGTTGCTCAACGACAACAGGGGGTATGGCGCAGTCTTTCTCTATGACGGCATATGGTCTTTTGAAAAAGAGACAGCGCACCACCTAGACAAAGGCTATGCGCCAGCGCACAATTCGGAGAAGTTCCCGCTTGGAAGCACGTTTCCAAAGAACGTGCCGGTGTCGTTCAAGTATATCATACGGAACAATGCCGCAAACACGCAGACGACGGTGGAACTGTGGCTTGGAAACAAGAACTCGGCCGACGGGTCTCCGTGGACAATGGTCACTTCCTTTACCGACACCGGAGATAACTGGGGCGTCGGATGCGACTCGTGCAGCTCTGGCGTAGACCCTGCCACCAGACTCACCAGGAGTTTGGTGCTTCCCTCGTGCATAAGCAAAAAGCCCTTTCTGTCGGTGTATCTGAGAAACGAGGAGGGCACGGTCGTCTACGAAAAACTGTCTATCAGGGAGATCGACCCTCTTCCATGACGATCAAGCCCGGGATACTTGAATCAACCCAAATGGCGGCTGCCACGTTGCCTGTTTACATACGAGAATCTATTTGCCCGTCTTGCGCGTCTAGCTTAACAAATATGAGATTTTCCATAACTATTCTTATCATATGTTTATTTTTTGCTCAGATAATCTTATATGCGTCTACAGGCATTTAGTTCCCTATGTTGGAAAATCTGGCGTATCCAATAATGGGCTTCGTCTTTACTTACCTTGCACTGGAGACAGCATGGCACTTTGCGGTATGCAGGATTCATGATCCAAAACTCCAGCCTTGCATGTTCAAGGAAGTACAGATGTTAGTAGCCCGTAACAGAAGCTAACGAGTAGTAAGGTAACTCTTTCTTTTCTTTATTTTTTCGTAAAGGCATTACGCGCAGCGGCAACATTCTTTCTTGTTTCTCACTCCCTGTCAGTAAAAAGGGAATGGCGCGTTTGCTGTTGCTACTGCACCTTTAACTCTTTGAGCTCAAAAGGAGGCACGTTCATGGTCAGGTATTCTTCTATCCTGAACTTGATGTCTTCGGCAGTCAGGTCACTCATGCTGGGCGAGCCTATCTCAAAAGATATCTTGTCGCTTCCAGTGCTGACATTTGTCACGACTAGATCGGCATATTGATTCGCAATTTCGTTTATCCAGTAGCTGACCTGATCCTTGTTCACGTTTGAAACCCTCATTTCGACCTTTATGGGCTTGAACTTTGAGGCGCCTTCTTGATAGCCTTGTCCCGATTCCACATTATAGTCTACATTGGACATCTCTGTCCCTACCACCTGCTCATTATAGGCGCGTCATAATTAAAAAGAGTCTTGATTATGCGTGCAAATAATTCGCGCGAACTGTTTCTGATTATGGCGTAAATTCTGCATATTTTGATTATCATTTATATTTCTATTTTGCCTCGTAATTCCTGCGATGCTCTGCAAAACAAGGTGCGGTCATTTTGCAACGCGATCCTATGCAGACGCCCATGGCGGCTTGTGCAGAAAATGCCATTCCAATTTTGCATCTCTTGTCGAGCTGGAAAAAAGATATGGCGAAGATGCCCTGGTGGAGTACTGGTATTCGGCGATACTCACTAATCTGCCAGAAAGCAAGGAGGAGATGAAATGCTTTATTTCCCATTTGATTGACTTTTACCAGCAAAAATTAATTGAAATCCCCTCAAAGCAGAGATATATCAAAAAGATGCTGTACATGCTACAGTCTGTCCTGGAGCCGTCTGATATGGAAACGCTAAGGTGATTTCAGACCTTGCGAGTGTGTGTGGCAATAATTCTAAAAACTATGGAACTCTCGCAGCAGCGGCTATTGCACGCAACAGATCCACAATAATGCTACTATTATATTTGCGACCCGCACAAGCCTGGACAGGGAGGGAAGAAAAAACGCAAGAATCGCCTGAGAGCCTTATAATGCCGTATGAGGATATCAACACTAGTCAACAAAGGATTAGCGGAGAAACCTTTCCCGACATCATCTTGGAACTTTGTGATAATTGCAATTGGTCCTGTACATGCCTCAACATGAGGGGCATTGTTGATTCATGTCCGCTATGCAAAATTGATGTTTCCCATATCCCCATGACTCTGGAAGAGGCTTGCAACATCAAGTACGACGACAGGCGCGGAATGATACTCGAGTTTAGCAGGCAAAACCCACTCAGGTAAAAGCTGCAAGATCCCTTTGGGAATTACTAGTGGATCGCAACACGCACAAGAAAGACGTGTCTCCAGAAGAAATGCAAAAGCGCGCTGATGCCATGCATGGCCAGCAACAACAACAATCGTAAAGAATCATGGGATTCTAGTTTTTTATTTCGTCAACGCTCTCATTCTTTTATCGGAAAGGAGAAAAAATATGTGGCTGAGATTCCTTCACCTCGCCCTCTTGAGCATGAAGACTATGCCGCCCGCCAGCGCCGCTGCGAAAGGTACTGCTGTAATGATGAAGTCGTTTATTGGAACTATTGTTGTCTGCCTGACAGGGATGTCAAAGTCGACTACCATTGGGTTGGTCAGGTATTTTTGGTTTCCACCGTCATCGCTCATTCGTGCTAGCAGCTTTATCTCGTAATCTGTGTTATTTTGAAACGTGTAGGGTATCGTGATGTCGCTAAATTCATAGAGCTTGTAGGGCACCTGCTCGACAATCTTGCCAGACTCTTTTTCCTTTATCTGCAATGCTACGTGTGCATTGTTTACGTAAGCATTGTTCTCTAGGATGCTGAAGTGCAATGACGTATTCTGGCCTGCACTGGCAGATGTCGGGATCGATTGAAATGCGATCTGATAGTTGTCAATATTCCTAATCGAGCTTCCTGTCCCGACAGTGTGCGCGTAGGCAGTGTGCTCCTTCTGCGGCGCCGGAACTGCTGCTACTGCTACCATCGCTATGACAAAAAAGGTGATTGTAGTGTTGACTACAACCTTTTGCAACCTTTTGGTTCTCATGATGCCTGAAAGAGAGCGTGTATGTGTGTGTATATCCTTCCTCCGCTTACCTGGAAGAAGGAACTGCTGTCGTCATCGGGTCTTTTTCGGCAAAGAGTATCTTTGGCAGGAACATCAACAACGCAAACGCGCCTATGAACATGATATGAGCGCTCAATGCAAGCCCTGCAATGAATGGATTTGGATCTTCAAATCCGTTCAGTAGCACTTTTGATGGATCGCCATCCTGCAGCCAGTGGAACGACACGTCAAGCGCCAGTCCGGCCACGCCAATCGCGGCTATGAGCCACATTTGCTTTATGCTGCGGCCTTTTCTCAGCATGACCCATCTGCGGCCATCAGCTCTTGCCGGTGCAGACTTTTCAAAGAAAAGCCTTGGCAGTACACCCAGCATCGTGAACGCTGTGAGGAACGTAATGTGGCCGGTCCACGAGAGCGTAGCGATTTCGGGCGATGTCGTCAGGACCATTTCGCCTGTTGAAAAGTCCGCGCCGTCGAAAATAATTGCCAGCGGCGTACCCGTGCTAAGCGTATGAAAGGCGGCGTCCAGCCCCAGTCCGGCTATTCCCACGATGGAGAGAATCCATAACCTTCTGATGCTCCAGCCTTTTCTTAGGAGGACCAGCAGATTGTTGGACGGTTGTGAAATTTTGTTGTTTGTTTTTTTTCGAATTTCTTCCATTCCGTCTAATCGACATCGATCAATTCTGATGATTTTTAAGGCATGTGGAGCCCCCCGCTATAGACAAGTCGTACTTAAAAAAGTCGTAAGCTGCTAAGCTAAGCAGAGCAGTAAACCTCATACTATGACAATGTTATATTCTGCATTGCGAATTGGGACAAGAAGCAGCTGCATCTGCTCTTTTCACGCAATCCTCCTAGTTATCTTGCCTAATTTGAATAAAAACATGATGCAGTGCTTCTCTGTAGAACTCTATGGGTAACTTTACTGCTGATGGAAATACCTTTATGGTTTTGCAGTATATGTGAATAGAATTTTGATCATCCCTCTTGCTCACTGGTTTTTATTCTAATCTGAATATATTATGTGACACAACGACGTACAAGAGATACACACATAGTCGATGGTTCTGTATCTGCATTAAAGCAGGTGTGTTAATACCGCTCCTGCTTTTCTCCAAGCAAAAACCTGCAAAATCATCAGCACTTCATCCTCAAATAGTATGATACTCTAGAACATTATTCTCCACAGAATTATAAGTGCGAAACTCTGTCCTTGACAAGTCCATGATCATATCAGCATCTCAACATATCTTGTCAATAGATGAGAATATCTTGGCCGTTTGCCTCATGGATTCAAATTTCAGGATTCTAGAGACAGCATCAAAACAGGCCTTTGACAAGAAATTCAAAATTTCCGACAAGCTCAAGAAGAGCGGCGGCGACTATGCCGCACTGGTATATGCAACGGCGCGGATGTCTGAAGAAACCTTCGGCAAAGTCGAGTGCATGGTCGTTGATTATGACATGGCAAAGACAATGCTCCTTCCAATACAGGGGAGGGGCTACGTTGGAATAGTCGTAAATCCTTCCACCAGCACGGACTATATCACGCTTAAGGTAAGCGCGACTATGGAGCCAAACCAAGACATAGAAAACTATGTCTAGTCATGTGGGTTATTCTTCCCATACCTTATTTTGTCATCGAATACACACACGCTAGCGCTGGTTATGCCCCACCCACACAACATCTCCTGCTGCCTTTCTTCCCGAGTTTTTGGATGTATGTACACATGTGCACATGCATGATCCGCCGGTAAGCATGTGCTGCTATTATTGATTTCCAAAGAACCGGGCGGCCACAAACTTTTCAAACTCTTTGTCGTCCATGCTCTTTCTGGCCTCAATCATTACCTGTGTGTCCTTTCCGATAACGTATCTCATTTGTGGCGAATCCGACCTGGCCGCCTGCGCTATCACCTCGGCGACCTCCTGAGCAGGAATCGCATCCTCTACCATGCGTGCAGCGGCTGATTGCAGGCCACTCATGAACTTGGCATACGGAGAATCGGGTCCGGTGGCATCATGTGCAAGCTTTAGGTTGCCATAAAAGTTCGTCTTTACCGCGCCGGGCTCTACAAGTATCACATTTACCCCCAAAGGGCTGCAGTTCATAGCGAACCGATTCTGTGATGCCTTCAAGCGCAAATTTTGTGCCGTGGTAAATCGGGTCAAGCGGGATCGCGACCTTGCCGCCCATCGAAGTTATGTTCACTATTGTCCCGCTTGCCTGTCTTCTCATTACGGGGATGACTGCCTTCATGACTCTCAGCGCGCCAAACAGGTTGGTCTCAAACTGGGCCTTTATCTCGTCCATCGATGTTTCTTCCAGCGCGCCGACGAGGGCAAACCCCGCATTGTTCACGACGACGTCAATCCTTTTGCGTTCCCTGGCTATGCCGCCTATCGTATTTTTAACCGACTCGTCCCTGTCGACATCAAGTTCTGCCACCTGCAACGGCAGCTTTTCTTTTTCTGCCCTGTCGACAAGCGCTTTTCCTTTTGCAGGGTTTCTCATCGTTGCATAGGTATAGAATCCGTTTCGCGCAAGCGCAAGGGATGTCTCAAGGCCTATGCCAGAAGAACTTCCGGTGACAATTGCCGTTTGCCCAGATTCTTCTTTTTCCTCTTTTGACATGGCTGTACAAAGGCAGCTGCGGATATTTCAAAACTACTGCCGCCGATATCGATATACACACACGCACGACAGCTGGCAGCCTTTTAAACAACCTTTTGCCACCTACATCATCAACTTGCTTGAGTCGATCATCTGTTGTATCTCGTTTCTTTTCTTTTATCTTGGCGAACATAGAGGGCATTCAAGACGGCCTTCGTATCCGCGCTCATAGTCGAGCACCACCCCGTGCTCGCGGCACTTGAACAAACAGAACCTTTTCCCGTCATGGCACCCGAGGTTGACGTGGCCAAACAAGAGCTGAAAGTTTGTCCAGTAGCGGTTTCTTGTGATTTCTCGGCCCTGTGGCAGGCGGATTATCAACACAAAATCATGAACCTGTTTCTATAAATCAATTACTGTATGTGATATGGTAATTCTTTTCCTTTCTGCTAATTGCAATCAGGGATGTCTGAAATCATGTGTAAATCCTATAAAAAGAGAAAAAGGGCGTCACTTCCACGCTCGTTATGTTCTGTCTCTTAAAAAGGATGGCTGGAATTCTTCGTTGTCATCCTCTTCAAACTCTTCCTCTTCATCCTCATTGGGCGCTCCGCTATCCTGCCGCTGGTTCGTGTCGCCGCCATCATCACTATCATCCTGTAAAGGCAGCAATCCGGCGGCCATGTCTTCTCTAATGTAGTTCATTACCTGTTCGTTCTTGTCAAAGCGGCCGTCTTGGAGTTCCTGCAAGAATTCTTCGAACGAAATGTCTGTCTCAAACTGTTCTGCAAAGCTACTGTCCTTTTCAAGAAGGTCGACCGTGAATTTCTGTGGCGGTGCATCGAGCCGAGGCAGAAATATGGTGACATCTCTAAGGAAGGGATCAAACGTCCCGTCAAGCGGCTTTGATAGCTGCTGCATGTCCTCTTCAGACAGCATTTTACCTCTTAGTGACCGATCCAGTATTGGTGTTTCTTCTCCGTTTACCATGATATGACTTGGCACGTATGAATGCAAAGTTCTCATTGCTAGGTCGCCCGTAAGGTTCTCCGTGCCGTCCGGTTTTTGCTCGTGCTCGTTTGGCGCCGCCTCCGGTAGTGGTTCATGGAACGTATTTTGATAGGCCTTTGCCACCATCTTTAGGTAGGCCCGCACAGTCTTTTCTCTTGCAGCCTCCGGCTCCATCCCTTCATCAATGAGATCAAGGTGCATCTTGTCTAGCTTTACCGCTACGGTGCGAAGCGCGATATTCTCGCTATTCCTTGGCTCGCCGCCGACGGCTATCTGTTCTTCTCCATGATCCAGAAGGGTGCTCAGGTTGAGCCTTCTGTCTTCTCTGTTGCCCGGGTTTGGCCCGTCGCGGACCGTGTCGTACAAGTCGTGGGATACAAGCTGCAGTACTCCTAGGTCTTCAAGAGTGGCCCTGTCTCCACTGTTATAGACTGCCAATACATTCAACAACTCTCCATCGTCAGGCATGGTGACATCACGTACTCTGCTTGTGTCATCGATGTCCTCCCAATGATTAAATATGATGCCTCCTTTTTGGCTGGAAGTTGCATTTTCAACTTCCTGGTTTTCAACAGTTAGCTGGTACGTCTTGCCTGCTATCCCTTGAAATGTAATAGGAGTTAGTCCCGTCTTTACAGTCTCATTCGCTAGCTTGATTGTTGTCCGCATGTGAAGCTCTTCGTCATTGGCTGTCAATGCCTTTACGGTAAGGGTTGATGATGATTGTTCTGTGTCTTTGGATTTGGATTCTCGTGTGGTACCCGTGTCGACATTTGATATGGAATACCCCTCTATGGTGAGATCATTTGGCCGCGCTGCCTGTGCCACGCCTACAGGTGATGTGTGCGTTACAGAGCCAGCCAACATCAACATCATAAATGTGCACCCCGCGATCACATTTAGGTTTGAATTCATTTCGATTCTTTTCTACGTAAAAGAAATCCTTTAAAGCGCTTATGAAAGGTCTGGGAGATAATGACATTCACTGGAAACGTAATGTAATATCAATAAGGATGTTTGATATGTTAACATGCAGCACTATATGCTGCAACGAGACTCAGCAATGAAACCACAAAGGCACCGTCGAAATCTGAATAAGCATAAGTAATAATCATCCATAAAGATTTTACATAAGCCCAAGCTCCCCTCGTTAATCGCAGATGTTCTTGAGGGTCGCTGTAGCTGTTGCACTTGCCTCCGTGCTTGCCCTGACGGTGTACGCCGGTCAGCAGGCCCGGGCAGAAAACCTGAGCGCCGCGTTTTCTGCAAACTTTCTTGACGGATTATTCGAGTACAAAGCCGACATTGATGCAGGGCAGCTCTTCCCGACCAAAGAGGTCAAAGACGACATCATTGGCAACCTTACTGCCCGCGATTACGAGATACCTGACATCGAGCGCGAATTCATAGGGTTCAAGATAAGCGCCTCAGACATCAAGATATACGTCAAGCCTTCCAAGATAGACAGCGCCAACACGCGCCTTTCAGTTGACGTCGCGGGCAAAAACGTGGAAGTTGGGAGTAAGTACCTCAACAAGAAATACGACAGGCTGGACATCGATACCATCTACGGCATCTACAACGCCAAGACGGACAAGGTCACCATCCACGTGCCGTACGCCACCGCGCTTGCGCTGATGTTCCGGTAGTAGTTGGGAGTGCACATGTGTGTATGAACATTGGGCGTTTAACGGGTGGGTTTGGGAAAAAGGGGCTGTGTCAGTGCATCCTTAGCCCGCACTTTTGGTAGTACTTCTGGTGGTATTCTTCTGCCTTCCAGAATGGCGACGCCGGCGATACCTCTGTCACTATCTTTCTCTTGAACGCGTCCGAGTCCTGCAGCTTTTGCTTTATGGCTTCGGCAGCGGCCTTTTGCTCGGGACTGTGGTAAAAAAACGGCCGACCTGTACTGCGTGCCCACGTCCGGGCCCTGCCTGTTCGGGGTCGTGGGGTCGTGGTTTGCCCAGAACACGCTCAGGAGCTCTTCGTACGAAACCTGCGCCGGGTCGTACTCGACCTGTACCACCTCTGCATGGCCTGTCCTGTCTGTGCACACCTGCTCGTACGTCGGGTGTTCGACCTTGCCTCCCATGTAGCCCACCGCTGTTGATTTTACGCCCTTTACGCGGCCAAAGATGTCCTCGGAGCACCAAAAGCATCCCATGCCAAAAGTAGCCTTCATACGCTCTTGACTTGACAGGATGGAAAATTAAGCCTTTTTCCACATTGCACCCGGATCAGGAAATCCTGCCCTCGTTTCTGAGCTCTGACAGGATGCGCATCAGAGTGTCATAGTCGACGTCTATGCTGTTCAGGATAATAGAATGGTCCGTGGTGCCGTTCTTTTTGATAAACTTTTCAACGGCGGCCTTTTTCTTCTGGTACTTCCTGTCCTGCTGCACCATCGATAGCAATTGCATTAGCATAGTCAGTAATAAAAATAAACGGCTTTCCAAAAAGATTTAGAGCCGTTTCATACAACACAAAACGCGATGGCGCGGCTTGCGGCTTTTGACATGGACGGCACGCTCCTTGACGGCCGGCTCGTATTTGCGCTTGCCGAGCGCTTTGGGCTTGACGGCAAGGTCCGGTCTATTCAGGCAGACGGCAAGCTTGCCAATTATGAAAAGACAAAGGCAATAGCCGCCCTTTTCGCCGGCCTGGCTAGGAAGGACCTTCTTGCAGCAATAGAGTCGATCCCGCTTGCCGCAAACTGCGAGCGCGCCATGCCGCTTCTGAAGGAGCAGGGTTGGAAGATGGGAATAATAACCGACAGCTATGCGACGGCCGCGTCGGTGGTTGCAGAGAGGCTGCAGATGGACTTTGTGGCCGCAAACGAGCTTGAATTTAAAGGCGACATGATAACCGGCATCGTGCGCATGCCGCTTGGCTGGCAGGAAATAGGATGCACGTGCAAGCTGTCGGTGTGCAAGCGCTTTCACCTTGAAAAATATGCGACCAAGTTTGGCGTGCCGCTGGAAAACACGGCGGCAATAGGCGACACCCGGGCAGACATTTGCATGATAAGGCGCGCCGGCGCCGGGATCGCGTTCATGCCAAAAGACGACGACATTGCCGGCGCCACAAAAAGCGTGGTGCGCAGGCCGGACATGATGCAGGTCGCCCGGCTACTACTTGACGCCGCACATTGAGATGGATCTTATGCTCCTTGCAAGCAGGAGCGGCGCAAGCGCAAGCGCAGGCAGGCTTGCAGCTATAAACACCGTCTGAAATGGCGCAAGCGCGCTCGTGCTTGCGCCGGCGCCAATCGCGCCAAGGCCAAGCACTGCAGAAATCAGGCTTCCCGCGCAGGTCGGGCAGCCGACAAACAGACCCGTCGCGGCGCCGATGCCTCCCACTATGGAAGTCCTGCCCTGCAGGGCCTGCCTGAGCCTGTATGCATAGACGCTCAGCGCCACGTTAAAGCCGACCATGACAGACACGACGGTGGCAAGGATGACGTTGACTGGGATCACGAGCAGCAAAAAGTGGTCGGTGAAATACGCAGTGAACATGGGCATGTAGCCGGGCGCGCCGCAGCACGGTATCAGGTCAGTCGACGGGACTGCTATCCCGCGCTCTGAAAACGAAACGTCGGGTCGGTAAACCAGTATCTGGGAGAGGAACGCGAAAAATATGCCGTAACCTATTGCGGCTATTGCCATTATGCGCCAGTACTTTCTGTCCGAAAAGGCGCCGGTGATAAACGATGTCAGGCTGCTCCCGCCGGCGGTGCGCGCCTGCTCTGCGCGGAAGATGGTGTATGCACCGTACATGGCCGCGGCAAGCGAGGCGGCGGTGATGCCTAGGACGGCATATGCGAGGTTGGTCAGCTGCGACGCCTGCACCGGGGCGCCGGCGGAGGTGCCTGACAGCCGTGAGTAGATTATAAACGCGATTGCAAGCGAAAACAGGCCTGTAAACATTATCCTGTAGCCGCTTTCGCGCATGGCCCGCCAGCTCATTATCGTGCATAGAATGTCGTGCTTCAAATTAAATCGTATCGTCGGCATCATCATAGTTGTCGTTGTCCGCAAATACTTAATTCTCAGTCCTGCCAATACACTGTGTGATGCCCGGCCATGAGGACGAGTACGTCAGTGCAAGGATAAGTTACGTCGGATTCGTGGATCAGGTGGGGCTTGAAGGGGTGGTCATACTAAAGGCCGAGGACGGCCGCGAGTTTCCCATGCGGGCGTTCTCCGGCGAGGTGGCAAGGCACATCTCGCGCTTTCAGGAAGGAGACAAGGGCGCCATTCCAACCATCTACAACCTTGTAGAAGAGATTGCCGCAATGGCAGACCTGATGCTGACAGAAGTGCGCGTCTACCAGAGCGGGACAGTGCTGCGGGCAAACCTGTATTTCCAGGGGAGAAAGGGCGAGATAGTGCTCCGCAACTACCGCGCCTCTGACTCTATCGCGCTTGCCTCATACTATGACACGCCCATAAAGGTGCGAAAAAGCCTCTTTGAGGAGGCGCTTGAGCACTAGTTTAGCTAGGTGACAATGTCGCGCAGCTTGCGCTGCGCCACCGCGTTCTTTATTTCCATGGCAATCCTGCGGCCGACTCCCATCGTGTGGCCGTAATAGTATTTCGTGTACGGGCTTGTGGTCGCCATTATGGGGTTTCCTGGCACCCTGAGAGAGACATCATAGACGACAAAGTCAAGGTCGGTGGTGACGACGCTCTGGAGCGAAATCGGGCCGATTATCCCCGGCGGGTATTCCTTTCTTGCCGCCACTGCAAACTTGTCTCCCATCTCAAACACCTTTTCAAGAAGTGATTCCCGTATGCTTGCCGGCGTGTGGCCGACTTCGATGTTCTGCGTTTGGATGTCCATTTCAATCTGCTGTTTTGCCGGGATGGACACAAAGTCGTGGAGGTTGGTCTGCAGCCTGCGCTCAATCCCGAGGAACTCTGTCTCGCCTGTCAGGGGCGAGTGGAAAAAGTTGAGGTTAAAGTAGGTGCCAAGCACGTACTCCTCTATCACCGCGTTCTCCAGGTCCTGCTTGCTCACGGCTCCCTGCTCGATTTTTTGCTTTGCCTTTTTCTTGTAGTCCTCGTACGAGGTGACTATGAAAAACGCTCTTTCCAGCTTGCGCTTTGCCTCCTGCACCTTGACCATAGCCGGGCCGGCGATGTCTGACGGCTTGCGGTATATCCTGGGGTGGCGCAGGCCGGCCTTTTCGATGAGGTAGTACTGGTTCCTTGGCGCGGTGCGCTCTTCTGCCCGCAGGAGCAACCTGTTACCAAACACTGGCACCTTGAAGTTGTTCTCGATGTTGTCGTAGCCGAGGTACGCCGTAAATGCGCGGTGTGCGACCATTATGCAGTTCCTGTCGCGAAGCTTTTCCTGGTTCTCGCGGTTTAGTATGTCGGAAAACTTGTCCAGGATTATTATCTCGTCAGCGAGGCGCTTGAACCTGCGATACGGCAAGTCCCTGCCCTTCTGGCAGATGCAGATCGTCTTCATCCCCTCGTCCTTGGCGCCGTCCATCACCTCAAGGGCAGAGTGGCTCCCTATGGTGCCAATGGTGACGTCCTTTGGGTTGTAGTAGCGGTCTATTACCGGTGCGATCTGCTGCGGGCCGATCAACGGCTACAGAGAGAGAAAAGATTGTAATAAAAAGCCTTACTTTTTCGAGGTCTTGTTCAGCTCGAGGTCGATCGCCGCTCTCAGCTCGTCGTCGTTCTTGTTGGTGTAGTTGATGCCAAGCGAGTCTGCAATCTCTTCAAGCTTTTCCCTGCCGATCCTGTTGTTGCTGTCCTGGCTCTTTAACTGTTGGAGCTCGCGCTTGGCCTCGATCCTCGCCTTTTCGTATTCTGCGGAAGCCTTGCCAAAGGTCCTTGCAAGCTCGGGGATCTTTCTGACCCCAAAGAACACCACCACGATGATGATGATTATAAAGATCCATTCCATGCCTGACGGTATCTGCATCAGAAGGTTGAGCAGCCCTGTGGACATTTGTGAAAGCTACCCTGCCTTGGAATTTAAGTGTTATTAGGCCCTGGCCCCAGCGACCCTCTCAAGCTTTTTCGCCCTGCTCTCGACTGCGGCCATGCCTGCCAGGTACAGGACTATCATGGGGCCGGCAACAAACCACATGGTGATGCCGCTGCCGTCAGGCGTTATTATGGCGCCAAATACCACGAGAACGATGACGGCGTAGCGGATGTTGTTGCGCCAAAAGTAGGGCGACATGGCGCCAGTGAGGGAGATGCCGTACATCATGACCGGGAGCTCAAACGCGATGCCAAAACCGAGGAGGAACTGGAGGACAAACGAGATGAAGTCAGAGACGTTGAACAGCGCCACCGCGCCTATCGCCTCGCCGTACTGGTAAAGGAACTGAAGTACGAAGGGCACCGCCACGAGGTACGAGAACGCGACGCCTGCGACAAAGAGGGCAATTGCCGGCGCAACGACGTGAGATATCGACTTTCTTGCCTTGGGGCTTATCGCCGGCGCAATAAAGCCAGCTATCTCCTTGACGATGACCGGCATGGCGCCAATAATCCCTGCAAGCATCGAGACGTACACTTGGGCAAAGAACGCCTGCCCCGGCGCTATCTGGACCAGGGTGACGGTTGGCGGGATGAGGTCCTTTTGCATAAAGAGCATTATCTGGGCCGAGACGTTGTTTATCGGGTCCGGGAACGGGTATGCAAGCGGGATCCCCGCATACTCGAACGGGTGCAGGGAAAAGGCCATGCAGAATATCGTGATCGCAATGACTGCGATTGCCATGCGTACTATGCGTGTGCGCAGCTCGTCGATGTGCTCAAAAAAGGTCATCTCTGACGCCATTGCTTCAGGCTAGACTAGCCAGCCGTGGAATATAATTTATATCTAGTCGGGGCCCGGTATCGGGAGTGCCTTTCCGGCCGGAAGTTTCCACGCCTCGCTGTCCACCTCTTCCTTGGTGGCTTTCTCAAACTCTATCGTCAGTTCCACGGGCGCATTGAACTTTAAGGAAATCTCGTTTGCCAGGATGCCCACTGCCTTGCCGTCGGCAAACTCCTTTGACCCCTGCAAAAAGCCCCTTGCCTGCCTGTACAGCAGCTGCCCGCCAAACTTGCCCTGCAGGAACGCGGCCAGGTCATCGACCGTCTTTTTGGGGACGTCGTTAAAGTAAAAGCAGATCCCGTGGACCGGCTCTTTGTCAAACGGCGTGCCGTAGCGGTACCAGAACACTCCAAAATGCTCGTACTCGCCCTGCATGCATTTGATGTCCCAGTGGTTCGCCTTTCCGGCAGGGTATGCCGATTCCAGAACGTCGGTGATGCCAAGACGCCAGTACCTGACACGCATATACGGCGCATCTGTAACCCGCGGGATTATAATAACTAACGCGTCTTGTGTTCGATAAACCAGACAAAAAATAAAAGAGCCTTTCTGCAACCATGAAAGAAGAAGAAAAAGACATGGCGGCCAAAAAAAAGCAACAGCAACAACAGCAGCCTGGCAATGGTGATAATAGGATAAAGCTATTCGAGGAGATGGAGGCGCAGTTTGACGAAAAGAACGTCAACTATTTCAAGAAACTGCTGACGCACCGGGACAGCGTAGTCCGGACGAGGGCGGTGTGCATACTGGCAGAGATCGCCGGCAAGTCGGCGGTGACGCCAATAAGCAAGGTGTTGAAGAACGACGACAACGACTTGGTCCGCCACGAGGCCGCGTTCTCGCTTGGCCAGCTCGGCTTTTCAAGCGGGATAAAGCCACTTGCTGATGCCGTGAAAAACGACAAGAGCTTTTTCGTGCGCCACGAGGCGGCGGTGGCTCTCGGAGTCATCGGCTCGGAGGACGCAAGAAAAACGCTTGATGATGCCCTAAGAAACGACGAAAGCGAGGAGGTGCGCGACTCGGCAGTCGTCGCCCTGGCAAACCTCGACTATATCAAGGCAGTCAACAGAAAGAACGATTTTACCCGTATGACGGGTGGCTAACAATATAATACGGTGCCTGCCAGTATAGTGAAAATACATGCCTGAAGAAAAGGGCCAGTGGCTCAACAACATTGGCGGCAGCTGGCGCGACACCCGGTGCCCGTGCGGTAGCACGTTCCACTTTCGCGGCAAGGTGGACGAGCTGTTTGCCTGGGAGCGCATACACCTGCGCCACATGGAGTCTGACAGCGAAAACCACGAGATGCTGTCGTTTTATCCAAAGGACATGGTAATCATCTACCACTCAGCGTCGGGGTATGTAGTCGAGAGGCGCCGGCACCGCCGGGAGGAAATAAGCGAGGTCCATCAAGCACGCCTGTACGGAAACGCCAAGCTTGCTGGTGTCTAGCGTCTCTCAGTGCTGCTGTTGTTGTGCCTGCGGGCTTGATTCCCAGAGCCCAAACGTGTTGTTCTCTGTGTCTGTGCATATGGCATACCAGCCAAAGCCCTGCACCTCCGTCTTGGGCACCTTTACCGTGCCTCCAAGCTCCTGCACCTTTTTGGCATATTTCTCGACAGAGTCAACCCCGATGTAGTTGGTGATCCCTTGGTCTGGCGTTTTCCTCTTCATAATGCCTCCGCCTCCCACCTCCTTGCCATTGTGGTCGGTGGTGCCAAACATCAGGTATTCCACCGAGCCCTGCATCTTCTCGGTCTTCCATCCAAACAGCGCGCCGTAGAACTTGCCGGCGCGCTCGGTGTTGTCGCTTGGTATCTCAAAATAAACTATTGTAGCCATGTTACCTCTAGATAGCAGATATAGAAAAGTAATATTTTAATTGGCAGGTATCGATCAGGTAAGTGGGTGAAGGCGGGGTAAGTTGTCCATGGGGGATTATGCTGCGGTAATGCGGCAGTTAAAGCAGTGCCCGATCAACTACACGTTCCAGATAATTGGCAAAAAATTCACCATACTCATCATGCGCAACATGATGCTCTTTGGTCACAAGCATTTCAACGAATTTCTGACAATCGAGGGTATCAACCCAAAGACGCTCTCGCAGCGCCTCAAGGAGATGCAGAAAAACGGCCTTGTGGAACGCAAGGTGTATCCAGGGACGCCTGTCATGATAGAATATTTCCTGACTGAAAGGGCCATGGCCCTCAAGCCGGTGCTTGACCAGCTGATGCTGTTTTCGGTGCAGCATTACCCGCAGGAGGTGTGCAAGGACGGCATGCCCAAGACTCTTGAAGATTTGTACAAACAACAATAATAAGCGGGCCCGGTGGGATTCGAACCCACGACCTAACGCTTAGGAGGCGTTCGCTCTGTCCATGCTGAGCTACGAGCCCCCGCTTGAATGTTCACCAAGGTCGCGTTAATTTTAAGCCTTCGTCGCTATCTCTGCTGGCCTTGGCGCAAGCGTGATTACCCTGGGGCTTTCTGCAAAGTCAGGATCGGTCCAGCCGGCCGGGAAATACTGCTTGCCCTCATCAGAAGGGGCAAGCCCCGCCCTGCCTGCCGCCGACATCAATTCCAAAAACTGCGGGCTGTTCCCGTCGATGTCGGTCAGGATCTTGACTGCGCCGCCCTGGGCGAGCTTTTTGACAAGCACAGAGAGCCTCGTCTCTATCCTGGACTTTTCCTCCTGCGTGGCAAGCGTCTCGACGCGGCCTGGCATGACTATCAAAAAGTTGTCTATGGCGCCGTCGGGTATGGAAGGCAGGAGCTTTTGCACGTCGCCCCAGAACGCCGACGCGTTCTGCGGGTCAAGCTCGGCAAGCCTCGACTTGGCCTTCAGGACCTCGCTCTGGTCCTTTCCTATGCCGATGAAATACTCTGACCAGTTTTCCGACGCTATTTCCTGCAGCATCTCGCCCCGCCTCATGCCAAGTTCCACGTTTACCTTGAAGTAAATCTTGCGTGCCATCTCTATGGTGCGGTTGAGCGGGGTGGACGGGTTGCCCTCGTGGAAGAACTGGTATATCAGGTTCCACCGCCGGCGGAAAACATCTGGAAACCCGCGCTGGGCGAGAAGCTCCCTGTAGAGAGGCAGGTCTGCAAAGTCTGCAAAGAACGCGTCGGTCCTTGACACCGCCTCCAGCTTTGGCAAAAACAATTCGTCATAGAGGTTGTTCACCCTGTCCCACGCCCTGACGGGGTCGGAGACCATGTACGTCACGGAAAGGTCCGCAAGCCAGAGCACCTCTGCAAGCAGGTTCACCTTGCCGTTGTCCTTCAGCTGCGACAGCAGGGCGGAATACTTTTCCTGTGCGAGCTTTTGCTTGAAGAACGGAAAGTCTGTCCTCCAGATGAGCGTCTCGATTATGAGGCTCTCCGTGGGCGTCCAGTCTGACTTGACCCTCTCCGGGTGCGTGGTGGCGTAATCCTCCGGCGGCTGGAGCGACGATGATGGTGACGACCTGTACTGCCTGAAATATTCCTCAAACTCGGCGTTTGTCATGGTAAAGTACGCGTCGTGGATCCTCGTCCTTTGCACTTCCTGGACGGTCCTTGCCGCGCTTGGGCCCTTTGGCTTGCCCGAATTTGAGCCAAGCTCCTGCGCAGGGTCATAGTCGTGCAGGAGGCCAGCCACCAGCAAAAGCTCATAGTCCTTCGGGCCAAACTCGTAGCCGCGGAAATAGTCGGGGAGCAGCTGCATGGCGACGTACGCCACTTCAAGCGAGTGGTGGAAATTGTGGTACTCACTTGCACCCTCGCCCAGGCCCTGCCGGGTGTACGCGTTTTTCAAAAAGCGCACGAGCGTCTGGATCTGCGCCATCCTTGCAGGTGGGATCTTTTTTTTCTTTTGCGCAAGCTCCATTATCGACACCACGAGCTCGTCGTCACCCACATTCGCAAGGTTGGCGTTTGTCTCGTAGATCTTGCGCTCCTTTGCGCCTGGAAAGTTGCGTATGACCTGCCTGTAGACGATGCGCAGGGGCAGGCTCTTGTTCAGGTATATCACAAACGTCATAAAGCGCCACGGGTAGCGCACGCGCAGGCGCTCCCACCCCGCGACCTCGTTTGTGGCCGCCACAATCTTTCTGTTGACGTCGGCAATGAGCGCGCTCAGCTCGGGGCCTTCTGCCTCGTGTCCGGAGAAGCGCCCGCGCTCGGTGTTCATGACGAGCCACTGCGGTATCTTTACTATGTAGCGGTTCATTATCCTGCCCTCCTCGCTCTGGTCCCTTGAGGTGACTGCCACGTTTCGCATCCCGCTTCCAAACGGCAGGTCCCTGTCGCGCACCACCTGCAGACGTATTTCCCGGCCGGGGCTCTGCAGCGACAGCAGTATGTGCCAGTACTTACCCTTGTCCATCCATGCCGGGACCGTCGTCTCCTTATCCCAGAAATCCACAGGGCCGGACGGCACAAAGCCGTCCTCGTACTCCCTTGTCATGGGGTTGTACGACTTGTACTCATAGTCGCCTATGGTCGGGTCGAGCCGGCGCGCGGCAAGCCTTGCGTCAATGACTGCTCCTGCCGATTTCGTAAACTCTCTGTAGGCCATGATGCCCCAGATGGTGCCAAGCGCGCTGAACAGGGCAAAAATGCCTGAAACAATGTCGACAGTTCCGATAAAGTACCTGGGGATGAGCGGTATGCCAAACCAGCCGGTCGAAAGCAGGCCGGAGAAAAGAAGCAGGACAAAAAGCCAGCGCGCAGCATCGTGATAGTGGAGGCTGAACGGCAAGCCTCCGTTATGCCAGCCGTACACGCGGCCGCAAGAAACACTACTACTATCTCCCGGTTTTGAACCCAACATGCCTGCCTGCCGGTATATTTTCAATCGCGGTCTGTCCATCTATATATTATTTCGAGAAAGTCTGTCCATCGCGCCGCACAGGCCAGACCATTTTTCCGACTCGTAAGCGCCCCACTTTTCATAGCACACCACTTTTGCAAGATCCATCCTGGGAAGCCAGCCTGCGCGCTCTAGATCCGGCTTTGGCGCAAACTCCTCCACATAGCCGAGACACAGGTAGGCGACCGGCTTGACGTGCGCAGGTATTGCAAGTATGCGCTCAAGGTCCTCGTTTGAGAGTATGCTGACCCAGCCGACGCCGACGCCCTCTGCCCTTGCCGCAAGCCACAGGTTCTGAATCGCGCAGCAGACGCTGTAAACGCCCGTGTCCTCTATTGAAGTCCTGCCAAGCACGAACGGCCCAAAGCGTGTCGGGTCATACGTGACGCAGACGTTGAGCGCCGACTCCATTATGCCTTCAAGCTTTAGCCTGGAGTACCTCTCTTGCTTTTCCTTGTCGCTTTCAAGCATCTTTATCGAGCGCTCCCGCTCCCGCTCAAACGACTCTTTTACCTTCTTGCGCGTCCCTGCGTCCTTTATCAGTATAAAGTTCCACGGTTGCGAAAAGCCGACGGACGGCGCGTGGTGCGCGGCGTTCAGTATGCGCAAGAGCGCGTCGTCGGGGATGTCCTTCTTTTGCGCAAAGTGCGACCTGACGTCCCTCCTTGAAAATATCGCCTTGTACAGGCCCTCTTTCTCCGGGCCTGAAAGCGCGTAATCTGCCACTTCTCCTTCAGCCAAGTGTATGTGTCAGTGCTTTGGCGCGGCACCGGTGGTTATTAGATTTGCTGCTGCGCCCGCAAAATGTTCCTGACTGCCCTGTCGACGTTTTCGCTGTAGAGGTCGATGCCGACAAACCTGCGCCCAAGCGACACCGCGACAATGCCCGTGGTTCCCCTGCCGCAGAAAGGGTCAAGGACAGAGTCGCCCTTTTTGGTGGCAAAGAGGATAATCTTTTCCACAAGCTCTTCGGGAAATATCGCAAAGTGCTCGTTTCCATAGTGCGCCCTTGTAGCTATCTCCCACACGTTTGAAGGGTTCTTGCCGTTTGGGTTGCACACCGCAAATATGGGATAGTGCCTGTGGTCGCCTATCCTGCGCCGGGTCGCGTGCCTCTTGAACTTGCGGTAGCACGTCGGACAGAACTTTTCCGGGTCATAGCCGTAGGCGCGCGCTATCTCTGAAGTGCTCGGCAGCTCTGAAATCGGCGTTTTTGCAGTCGCGCCGTGGATTATCCCTGCAATTCGCTCCATCTCCTTCCGGTCGGGGTTTTCCGGCGCAAACTGCAGCATCTCCTCTGGCGGGACCCTGTTCCTGCCCTCCACTGCCTCGTTGCCCTGCACCCTCACCGCGTCGAGGTCCGCGTACGAGCGCGCGTTTTTGGAAAAGAACAGGACATATTCATACGCTTGTGAAAAGTTGTCACGCGAGCTGGAGCTTATGTTGTTCTTTTTGTACCAGATGATGTCCTCGCGAAACCTGTAGCCTGCCCTTGTCAGCCTTTCTGCAAGCCTGTGGGGCACCCGGAGCTTTTCCTTGCGCCGGCGCGTGTCGCCTATCACTATCCACAGGCTCCCGTCCTCTGCAAGCAGCCTCTTGCATGCGACAAAAATGCCTTCAAGCGCATCGAGATATTTTTCAACGTCGCGCTCCTGCCCTATCTCGCCCGTGTCGGAGCCGTAGTGCCGGTGGCAAAAGTACGGCGGGGACGTTATTATCGCGCGAAATGTCCCGGGCTCCATGCTCTTTGCAATGTCCCTAGCGTCGCCCTGCAGCACCCTGAAAGGATCGCCGGCCAAATTTCGTTTTAACAGCGCGTGCCGAGATTCTTAACCTTTCCTGCAAGCAACGCAACAAAATGTGTAACAATATATTTGGGCGGAAAAGGTAGTTGGCGTACGGGCGGGTGGTCTAGCTCGGTATGATACCTCGTTGACATCGAGGTGGTCGCGTGTTCAAATCACGCCTCGCCCACTTTTCTCTTCTCTTTGGAAATGCGTTTCTTTGTGTTGAGACAATCTGGTTTGTACATGTGCATCCTGGTTGGACGGCCAACCACATATTAATAAGGCTGGCTTGCGTAGATATAACCAGATGGCAGAAAAGGCAAAACGATCAGTGTTCGGCGCTTCCGTTTCCTCGCGCCTTGTAGAGAGATACCTCTTTAACTTTAGAGTGGCGCCTGACATTGTTGCAAGCCGCATCCCTGTCGACTGGCTAAAACCGCGCGTCGTAAACGGCTGGGGCGTAGTTTCGTTCTGCATATTAAAGCTAGAGCATGTCACGCTCAAGCCGCTGCCGTCCCTTCTGGGCTTCAACACAACTTCCTGCGCATACCGCTGCAGCGTAATAGACACGTCGGGGGAAAGGCCCGAGCCGTCCGTCTACATCCCTGGCAGGAGCACGGATCTTGCTATCGTCAGCCGCCTTGGCCCTGCCGTGTTTTCAGGGGCCATGCCGGTAATCCGCACCGGCATAGCCCACACGCCAGACTCTGTCGACATTACTGCAAGCTACCTTGACGGCAGGAACATGTTCTCGGCCAAAGTGAGGCCCGAGGTTCCGGAGAAACTGGACTCGCAGCTGTTTGGCTCATTTGACGAGCTTGTGGATTTCATAAAGGGCGGCGTCTCAAGCTACACGCCCTCCACCCGGGCAACCGTTACTCGCAAGTAGACCTTAAAGAGAACTCGACATACGAGCCCATTGATGCTGCCGTCGACTACCATTGCCTTGACGCGGCATGGCGCGACTTGGGGCTAGTCTTTGACAGTGCAATGCGGGCAAAAGGCGGGTACTATAATCTGACGTACATGGGAAAGCTACCGGTGCAGCTAGAGAATCCTCCCATCTTCGCATCATAAGCCAAAGCACCGTGAAGGTTCTCAAGTGGGGCTGGCATCGCATATACTTGTGGGAACTCTTCCGTCGCTGAAGCATGCCTGATGACAACATGACTTGCTTGCAATCTGCCTTATTAGGGGGCTTTACCTATCATCACCAGTCTTGGCGACAGCAGCATATGACGAACATATCATAAAATGCAGCATCTGCGGCCGCGCACTCATAGTCAAGGATACGGTAAACAACGGCGTGGCGTTTCTGAGCCACCTGAAGATAGACCACGGGATCACGTATTCCGTTCAGCAAATGACAGAATCACAGGCCGCGCAGAAAAGCAGCAGTCGCAGCCAGACGTTTGCGCCCTTGGAGTGAGATGAGCGCTGCCATGGTAAGATGGAGCTACATCGTGGTCTGCAAAAAATGCGGCTATATCTCGGCTGAAAAGCTTCCAGAGCAGGAAGCAAAGGATCTTAGGCATTCCCACATTGAGGGGAGTAATGGCTGTACCATAGGCCACATCACCCTGATGAAAGTCAGGACCTAGGCCACTCCTGCCTTTTTGTAGAGCATCCTGACGCATTCGGCGTACGTCCTGTACTTGAACTTGATCTCTTCGACAGGGCTGTCTACCTGTAGGCAATCGCGCTTTGTATCTATCTTGTACTTTTTGCCAATGTCTTCCAGTATCGTGTTCACGGTCGAGTTCTGGTACGACTCGACAATAAGCTTGGCCACAATGTTCATTGCAGCAGCTCCCGCTTATCAAACTATCCTGCTGCGCACAGAAAATAGAAACCCTAATCAGTCCTTGGCTGCAACCGTAGTGGCGGTGGGTAGTAGCAGGATATGGCAATAGACAGCGATGCGGAACAGGTATTCCGGGAAAACTATGCCCAGGAGCTGCGGAAGAAAAAACAGGTCGAGCTGGAAGACGAAAGGAAAAAGGTGAATCTACAGGGAATGAGGACGCCGGGTAGAAGGGGAGAGGAGATAAAGCACGAAGAGATCGACAAGGAGATAGTCCGGCGCTACAAGCTGAGCCAAAAAGTGTCCTGACCTGTTTTTGGCTGCAAGAACGCGATTTCCGGCAAAATCCTGGTCTTGATTGCAGAAAGCAACCCGACCGTGATTCTTCTCTATTCGTGATTTTTGTAGCGTTCTCTTTCTCTCTGGTCCTTGCGTATCTCATTAATATGATAAGGACGGAGTGTACCCATGACCGACATAACCAACTTTGTCGACTGGAATGAGCTTAAAGGCAAGGAAGCTAGGGGCGTAACCAAAGATGTAGATCTTGGCGAAGTCCAGGAAATCGGGAAGCACTATATTCTGACCCAAAAGGGGCATGTGGATCTGGAAAAATTCTATATTCCAAAGTATCTGGCAGAAAGGTATGACGGGCACGTTCTGTACTTTAATGTCACGGAAGGCCAAAAGATCGAGTTCAAGCATCCAGCCCCGCCTACCTATGAAGAATACGCCCGCTACAGGGTGGCCGGCCTGCCCGAGGATATCGAAACGCGCGTGCGCGTGTCAGAAGCCTGACGCACTCTTACTCCCCTATATCTTTCATGGTTTCTGAAGGCCCAGGACGCCTTTCAATATCTGCCGCCGGGCCGCTCTGGGAAGCGTCCTAGCAAATTCTGCGTCCACGCCAAGGGATATGAGCTTGTTGATCTCTAGTTCGTCTGCCTCGTTAGAGGTGGTCTTTGTCATTGCGTCGCAGCCCCTTCTAGCTCCGTCCAGCCTAATAATCCTCTTCTTCCTTTGCATGTCTGCAAAATCACATATGCGGCGCTACCGCTGCTGCTATTCCTTGATTGGTTTTATTTTCTCTAGACCAGGCTTGCATGTGTTTTTCCAAAGTACGCCTTGACATGCGGCCTGTACAGGTAGTATATGATTATTCCAGATATTATGACGTTGACAATGCTCCCCGCGTTCCCGCCTGCCAGAGAAACGATGCCGGTCACTATGCTGATGATTGACAGGATGACTGTAACAGTCCATGCCCAGCCTTTTCCCTTGAGCAGGCCCCATGCAACGATGAATGACACGATCCCTAAAATTATCAAGACCCCTCCGATGAACACTCCGGCAGCTCCAGCTAGCCCGGCCAGCGCCATCTGGCCGGCTGTGTTTGGATCAACAGTTGACAGAGTGGGAAGCAGCGAGCCTGCAGCCACAAGGCCTATGCCTGCAAAGAGCATGATAATGCCGCCGATGATGTTTAGAATGGCGATGATTGTTACCCCAAGCGGCCTTGAGGTGACCGACGGCTTCACAATAACATACTGGAGGTAGGATATTAAAGAGATTTTAAAGTCCTGTATTGTCGAGGAATTTCAGGGGTTGCAAGTTCTACAAATAGAAGAAGTAATTTGCGGGAAAGCCCGGTGGGATTCGGACCTACGCCCCAGAGTAATGACTTGATGAGCCGTGGATCAGAAAGATATCCGTCTGTGCAGAATTTCAGGAAAATTCTGATGATGATGGCAGTAGTCGCTGCGGCAGCAATGCTGCTATTAGCAACTGGGCCTGCCATGCTGCCTTCTCATGCACAACACTCTCCTGTAAATGCAAATGCCGCAAATTGCAACTGCGTAATCATCCGGGTGGATGACATACAGGATTATTGGAAGCAAAAACCTCAAATCGCATTGCTTGACATTTTCATTAACGACTCTGCATCGCTGTCTGTCGGAATGGTCATGAATCACTTTGGAAGCGATCCGGTCATCGTTAACAAAGTAAAGGAGGGCGGTTCGCTCTTTGAATATGGTATTCATGGATGGGATCATGTTGACTATGCAACTTTGAGCGCGCCGCAACAGCAAGAAACAATCAGCAAGGCACAGGCAAAGATGGAATCTGTCATGGGAAGGAGCGCCAAGGTCTTCCTGCCGCCCTACAACGGCTTTGACACAAATACTCTCATTGCGATAAAGCTTTCCGGCCTTGAAATCATTAGTGCAAGCAAAGCAGATGCCAATCCCTATGCCCCAGCCAACGATACCTTGGGGATAATGCATATGCCGCAAAGCACTACCTATGGCTTTACAGGCTCAGATGGAAGAAGCCACCAATGGCGCACTATTGAAGAGATGAAAAGTGCCGTTGATGCGGACATTGATGCAAGAGGCTGGGCTGTGGTGACAATACATCCCCAGGACTTTGCCACGTACGACGAAAATGGCAAGATGCTCGACCTGGCTGATCGTGAAAGGCTTGACACATTTAAGGCCTTCATGCAGCAGTTGCGAGAGGAAGGCAAAACTCTTGCTACTTTTGAACGCGCAGTGCAAACAATGAACCGAGAATAAGAGCAGAGTACGGCAGCCGCCATTCCAAGAAATTTGACAAGAAACTTCCGCAAGATACTGATAGAAAACTTGATGAAAACTAACTTACAAAGAATGTGTTAAAAAGTAAATGCCTGCGAATTTTATCATGAATGTTCTGAATAGCGTCTTTACCTATCATTTCTGCTCAAGCCTTTAAAATCATGGCTGCGACAGTGTCGTGATGTCAAGAAAAACAGAAAACAAAAAATGATGTAGACTACTCCGGGCGGAAACGAGACGGCGCCGGGCGGAAGCCCATTCCCACCTACTCCGACTCCGTGATCTGGCAAAAGCTATCCAACGGCGCAGCTATCGGAGTAACGAAAAATGGGAGAAAATGCAAGACCGTGAACAGGACTTGCCTCCCTATTTTTCTTCTTTTTTACCCCTCTAACAACACATCAAACCCTAATACCTACAGCTGCACCAAGTTCCTTGATGTGCAAACATTTGAGGATGAGGTTACAGGAGAATACTATGATTAAATAATCTAGCTACAATAATATATAATCTGCAAGCATTAGCAGTTTTGGATAATAGAATTGCACTTTATAGTTAACTTATGTATGGATTCTGCTCAAGGCTTTAAAGCAAAGAATCTGTTCTCACGATCATGTCAAGTAAAACAAGGACAAGTATGACACTGACACTTTCATTATTGATAGTTGGTGTCGGACTCGCATCATACACATTCCTGCCAGTTTACACCTTTGCAGCTGATTCCGGGAACGCGACATCTGTCTCGCCTCCTGCGGACGTCGGAAGCGAACAAGGCGGTGGTGATGAAAATCCTGCTGCAACCTCTGACCCTGCTGCAAGCAATGAAAATTCAACGGCTACAGGCAGCGACAATGCGGCCAGCGACGATAACAACTCCGGAGGAAATGATGCCACAAATCAAGCATCTGACAATGAACTAGACGATAATAAAGGCGGAAGCGATGACAACGCGCCCACCGATAAATCCAAGCCCGGAGACTTTGGCAAGAGTGGTGGTAACGAAGAAGATGGAAGCGATAACAACAACAAGTCCGAGAAAAAGTTGTATGATGACAGCAAAGATGACCAAGGCCCAAAATATTACAAGTACAAACACCATGACAGAGAAGACCAAGGCGATGATGAAGATGGTCGTAAAGGGGAGTACTACAGCAACCACCACAAAAAGTTCTTCAAATACAAACATGACTTCAACTACTACAACAATGTCAAGATAATCATACACCACTATTACTTCAAGGACTTTGTAGGCGCGGACTTTTTCGTGCACTTTGACTATGAACATCACCACGACGGTAAGGTGCTAATCTTCTTCGACCACCCCTTCAAGGATCACGAGTATGACGACGAAGGCCGGTTCTACTTTGACGAGGATGGCAATGAGTACCAATGCGAAGAATACTATCAGGGCTCTGTGTACTATGAGTACAAGAACGCCTTCTACAAGTGCGAAGACCTGACGTTCAGCGAGGACTTTGAAGCGGGATACTGAGAGAATCGCAGTGCACGTCGAATCAAGGCAGGCCGGATGACCAAGTCATCGAGTCATCAGACCTCCCATCCTTTCCTTTTAGCAGCTGGTTACACGATTTTTAATGTTAACTCGTACTCAATTGCTGCTCAGACTTCGCCATCACTAGGACGTTAGAAACTATATCTTGTAGCTATGCAACGCGGTTGAATATTTCAAATCCTATGGAGACGTACAAGCAACGAAAACGCCTCTCAAAAACACAGGTGCAACCAAAGAGATTGACCGATGGAATGATGGTAGCGACCTCTTTTACCACCACATGGGATTCTGAGCATAGTATCCGTCGATATCTGATTCCGTTTTGATTGCATATCTTTTGGCTTTTTCAGTCGGGGCTGTGGCAGCATGTTCTTCTTGATAGTGCTTTTCAAGTTCATCCAGCCCTGCAAAGACGGCCAGACATTTCTCACATACATGGCGATCAACGCCCGGATTTCCGCCCATTTGGACAGAAAACAGGGGTTTCTTGCTCAGCCTAATAGTTCTGTTCCGCGGGAGGTGTATTGCTATTATTCCACCGTCTTGCCAGCTTTTGAAGTGTTTTTCAAACTCTTCGTATAATGAAACGTTAAAGCAAGCGACTGGGTCCTGTTCAAATTCACAAGACCTCATCTTTTCCAAGTACTCTTTGTGTATTTTTTCAAGCCATATATCCACAATTTTAGGATGCTCATCAAGAATAGTTTGTGCCACTTCGAGTGTATAAACAGCAATCATTGTTTCAAGGGCGGCATTTGGGACTAAATCGTAGCCTTTCAATACTAGGCCGAGTCTACCATCCTCAAACGCTGTTGACACGGACAATATAACATCATCTAAAGTATTAAGGATAAGGGCGCCATTATGAAAAAGAAGGTAATAATTATTATCCTCAGCCAGTCCCTCCCCTAGGATGCTATTTTGTTGTCATTAATAGCGGGATAGTTACTTGATAGGCTCTTCTTTTTAATGCCATCTTGTGTCATGTTATTGCCGTGCCTATTGATTTTGGATGGTAAAGCCTGTAATGTTCAAGATATTCCTGAAAGGAGTCGAAAGCCATTCCGCATTCTTCACAGAAGTAATTATACTTGCGAACACGTGAGGAATCGCTCATTGTACATATTGATACTTCAAACTAGAAGATAAGATTAACGAACAGTATCGCAAATAGGCAGAAGCGCATGATTGGCATAGATAAGTTTCATACTCGCCAATCTTCCTTTGTATCATAATATATTATGCCATGCCGATTTTCTCTTCTTTCTCTAACTTTGCTTGCCGTTTTCTTTCTTGCAGAATGTCAATGACAAAGTCTAGTTCTTTGGAATTCTGTTTCTTTTTGTTCTCCTGCAATATGCCTATCGCATTCTCAATTGCCCTTGACTTGAAGACCTCGTCTTCCATGGTTACAATATAGGAGTATCAAATATTAAATCATGTTCATAATTACAGGCTAGCTCAAATACCAAAACCCGTAAATCATTGGCTATGTAATATTGTATTGCACTAACATAGGCGAAATAAACTATGTCAGTACAGCAGAATACAATACCTGTTGTCCTTTTGAAGGAAGGAACGAGTGAAACTAAGGGTTATCAGGCACAGCGAAACAACATCACCGCAGCCAAGACGATAGCTGAAATTGTGCGCACAAGCCTAGGCCCGCGTGGCATGGACAAGATGCTCGTCGATACGCTTGGCGACGTCACCATAACAAACGATGGTGCGACTATTTTGAAGGAAATAGATGTTCAACATCCGGCAGCAAAGATGATGGTAGAGATCAGCAAGGCGACTGACAGCGAGGTCGGAGATGGAACAACCTCGACAGTGGTTCTTGCGGGGGCACTGCTAGAAAATGCAGAAGAGCTAATAGCAAAAAACGTACATCCCACCGTAATAATCGAAGGCTATGATAGGGCAGCAGAAAGGGCAGTCGCAATTCTTAGAGAGGTGGCCGACAAGGTCAATATCGAAGACAAGGATTCTCTAGTCAAAATTGCTCAGACTGCAATGGCTTCAAAGCTGGTCTCGTTCGATGAAGGGCACCTTTCAAAGTTGGTGGTAGATGCGGTATTGGATGTGGCAGAAAAGGCTGAGGAACGCGGCAGCATTAGTGATAATCTGAAGGTTGACATCGACAACATCAAGGTGGAGAAAAAAGCTGGAGGCTCGATAAGGGACACGAAACTCGTCAAAGGCATTATTCTGGACAAAGAGGTAGTTCACGGCGAAATGCCAAAGAGAATAGAAAATGCTCGCATAGCCCTGCTCAATTGTCCTCTGGAGATAGAAAAGACCGAATTTGATGCAAAAATAAGCATCGAATCACCAGAGCAGATGCAGAAATTTCTCGACGAAGAAAATAGCATGCTGAAATCTATGGTGGACAAGATCTCTTCTGCAGGAGCAAATGTCGTAGTATGCCAGAAGGGAATAGATGACATGGCGCAGCACTATCTGGCCAAAGCAGGGATACTTGCAGTCAGAAGGGCAAAAGAGAGTGATATGAACAATCTGGCAAAATCGACAGGAGGGAAAGTGCTGGCAAATGTCGAGGAACTTGCCGTAGATGATTTGGGCTATGCAAAACTGGTAGAAGAGCGAAAGATAGAGTCTGACAAATGGGTTTTCATCGAAGGTTGCAAGAATCCTCGGGCTGTTTCAATCCTGGTAAGGGGAGGATCGCAAAGGGTGGTAGACGAAGCTGAAAGGTCGGTACACGATGCAATAATGGTGGTAAAGGATGTTCTAGAGTATCCCTATATTCTGGTTGGGGCTGGCGCGCCTGAAGGGCTTTTGTCGCAGAGACTCAGAGAGTGGTCTGGTTCGCTTTCGGGCAGACCACAGCTGGCAGCCGAGAAATTTGCAGATAGCGTTGAAAGAGTCGCTATGGTCTTGGCAGAAAATGCTGGAATGGACTCTCTGGATACACAAGTCCAGCTCAGGGCAAAGGCGGGTTCGGCAAAGCCGAGGTTTGGAATAGACATCGTCAATGGAAAGATTGCAGACATGTCCGCAAAAGGCATCTATGAACCGTTGAAGGTGAAGGAACAGGTCATCAATGCTGCTACCGAAGCAGCATGCATGATACTACATGTTGATGACATTGTAGCAGCTGCCAGCCCAAAGCAGGAGGGTGGAACGCCAACACGGAGTGGCGCACCCGATTTCCAGACATAACCCTCGAGTGGATTTTGGGGAAAAGACAGGTGTAAAAGAGCTTTGAAGCGAGATTAAGCGCAAGCTGCGCGCCTTTGCAACCTTGGAATACGTGAGACGAGACAAGAAGCAAAGCCCTAGGTGGGATTCGGACCCACGACCTAGGGTTTACGAAACCCTCGCTCTGCCAGGCTGAGCTACTAGGGCGCTCGTTCTCAATGACTCTGGCATCGCTATTATAATCATTCCTCCTGCATCTATGATATGTGCCTATAACGGAGAAAAATTTAACGTGCTCACAACCGTCTTTCGTTTTTTGTGTGCGCATATGTTGTCATTCTTTCAACTTTTAACCAACTGCTGATGTCTTGTCTAAGGATAAAAAAATGATATTAGTCGACATCGGCAGAATCAGGCCTATCTGTAGTGATGTTCTTGCTCTTCAGAACCTGTCGTATCTCTCTTTTTAGAGAGCCGCCTTGTCTCCTGATGTCTTTGTTCCTATGTCATAGGCCTCTGTGATGGTTTTTACAAAAATCTTGCCGTCGCTTGCTTCTCAGGTACTGATCTTGGAGAGGATATCGTTAACGATTGGTTTTTCCATCTGGTCTGGCACTATTATCGTGACTATCGTTCTGCCGCCAAATTCCGGAACATATCTCTTTCCTGTTTTGTATCGATCAGGTCCTACCAGAACCTCCATTTCCTCCTTCTTGGCGCGGCCCCGCCCAGTGATCTGGGTAAAATACATGCCTCCGACTTGGTGCTTGTGCAGGATGCTGTTTACTTCATTTAGATGTTCATGGGGTATGATAATATCCAGTTCCTTCATGAAGAAATCCGCTGGCTTTGATCAGATAAGGCTTCAGAAAGAATTTCAATTTATATACCAAATAACGAAGCGGCCAAAGTAAGTTCGCTGGTGCCGCCATATTGTTGCAGGATATGACATGGCGCCAAGAAAGGTGCGCGTCATCCTGATCCTCGCGCCAGCTTAAATATCTGCGAGCGAATCCCGGTGCTGCATTGAAGGTGTCAATCTCCGGGGCAAGGGGAATCTACGGCCAAGACCTGACCCTGCACGAAGCCGCCCGGTTTGCCGGGCGCTTTGCAAATCTTGTAAAATCGGGCAAGTGCATAGTGGCAAGGGACACCAGGCCCTCCGGCCCTGTCCTCTCGCAAATAGTCTCGGCAAGCCTGATGGCAGCCGGCATCGACGTGTACAACCTGGGAGTCGCATCCACGCCAGCCGCGTTCAGGGAGGCGCGAAAATATGGCGCCGGGATCATCGTCACCGCATCGCACAACCCGCTTGAATGGAACGGGCTGAAATTCATCATCGAAGGCCGCGGGCTGTTTGAAAAAGAGCTGGAACAGATGATGCTTGCGTCAAGTTCTTCTTCTTCTGCTGCAGGCCGGAGCGCAGGCAGGGAGTATCCTGCAACTGCAAGCTATGTCGACGACGTTGCCGCGCTTGTTGCCGCCGGCAGCACCGGCGGCGCGCAAGTTGTTGGAATCGATGCCGGCGGCGGGGCGTCGTGCGGCTATTCTGAAAGGCTGTTCAAGAAACTCGGCATGAAATTCCAGAGCATAAACGGCATCCCGGGTGTCTCCTCACGGGGCCCTGACCCTACCGCGGACGACCTTGCCGACCTGCGTACGCTTGTGACTGCAAACAAGCTGGACCTCGGCTTTGCGCTTGACCTTGACGGCGACAGGCTTGTTGTAGTCAACGAAAAGGGCGAGAAGCTGAACCCGGACGCAACTCTGCTCCTGTGCGTCGCCCGCGCGGTGGAGCTGGGCGCAAAAAAATTCGTGACAAGCATCGACACGAGCGTAGCCATTGCCAAGTACGTTAAAGAGCGCGGGGGAACAGTAGAGCACTCCAAGGTGGGCGAGGCAAACGTGGTGAACAAGATGCTTGACACGGGAGCCGAGGCCGGGGGAGAAGGAAGCAGCGCCGGCTTTATCATGCCCAAGTTCAACATGTGCCGCGACGGGCTCTTGGCGGCTGCAACCATAGCCACGCTTGACAGAAAAGCAATGATGGATTGTCTGTCGTTTGCGTCGCAGTTTATGCAAATACGGTCCAAGATAGCCGCGGATTCGTCGCTGCATGCAAGGGTCATTGAGAAATTGCCAGACGCACTAAAAGCAGAATGCTCGCAGATGATAACAGGCGACGGCGTCAAGGGGATAATCGACGATGACTCGTGGGTGCTCGTGCGCCCGTCAAACACCGAACACGCCATCCGGGTGTCTGTCGAGTCGCGTGCCGAAAAGGCGCAGTCGCTGTACAAAAAGATGAGCAAGAAGGTCCAGCGCGTCTATGAAGAAGAAGCGGCTAGATGAGAAGGAAATAATCCGCATATTCTCGCAGGCACTAGGCATAGCCGACCTTGACGACGTGGCAAAAGTCGGCAGGAACCTTGTCTTCAAGGCCGACATGCTTGTTGCAAGCACCGACGTGCCTCCGCAGATGAGCCCGTGGCAGGTCGCAAGAAAGAGCATAGTGGCGTGCGCAAGCGACCTTGCGGCCAAGGGGGCAAGGCCGGTGGCGGCGATGATCTCGCTCGGCCTTCCTGAAGAGATTACCAGAACCTACGTCGAGGAGTTGGCAAGGGGGTTCCAGATTGCGTCAAGGGAGTTTGGCGTGAAGATCGTGGGAGGTGACACGAATGCCGCAAGAGACCTTGTCATTGACTGCAGCATGATAGGCATGACAGCGGCAGACAACAGGATGCCAAAAAGGGGCGGCGCAAAACCCGGCGATGTCGTTGTTGCTTCCGGCAAGTTCGGCTATCCCGCGTCTGGGCTTGCAGTCTTGCTAAAGGGAGCAAGGGCGCAGGGCGCGTTCAGGGCGGCGGCAGTAGACTCGGCGCTGGAGCCCAAGCCTA
The DNA here is from genome assembly GCF_000698785.1 of Nitrososphaera viennensis EN76. Taxonomy (GTDB): domain Archaea; phylum Thermoproteota; class Nitrososphaeria; order Nitrososphaerales; family Nitrososphaeraceae; genus Nitrososphaera; species Nitrososphaera viennensis. The sequence continues at coordinate 1,304,102 of NZ_CP007536.1, read as the reverse complement.
GGCAGGCGTTTGGAATCACGCTTGCGCGGTATTTTTCGTCGTCGATTGATTCAAGCGACGGCCTTGCAGCCTCGCTCCATGAAATCGCAGTCCAGAGCAACGTCGACATAAAAGTCGACTATGACGCGGCAAGGGCAGACGGCGTACAGGAATTTGCCCGCGCAAACGGCCTTGACGCGCACGAGCTGGTGTTCCACGGAGGGGAAGAGTACGAAATAGTCGCGACGATGCCAAAATCCCTGCTACCAAGGGCAAGGGCGACGGCAAAAAAGGCAGGCTGCGACCTGCACATCATCGGTAGCGTAAAGAAAAAAGGCACGGGCCGGGTCACGTCAGGCAGGCGGCTGCTTGAAAACCGAGGCTACCTTCACTTTAGCTAGCTTTTATCTATCTGTCGATCCAAGAGAGACTGGCTGTGTTTGGCAAGGCAAAATGCAAGCTCTGCGGCGACGAGGTGAGGTTTGCGCTAAGGCACCTTACCGAAAAACACCCTGAGATCATGCAAGGCGAGAATATGAACCGGGACAAAATGAAAAAGCTGGTAGAGAAATACTTTAGCTAGCCGGGCTGCTGTTGTTTTTCTTCTTTTTCGTCGACTGCCAAAAGTCCATGAGGCTCCTTGAGAATATCGCGGTCAGGTTGAATGCCGCAAAAGCGACGAAATGTGCGATTATGGAGGTGATGCCTGCCTCGATGTTTGCGCCAAGGAGGAGGTACTGCACGTATGGCCTCACAAGGATAAAAACAATGTCCGCCGCGGCAACAGAGGGCCACAGCCGGAGGGCCATGGTGCAAACCTTCTGCACCCTCTTGCCCCTTGAAAGTTGTATGAACTGCCCGCGGCTGTCAAAATAGAATATGGTCAAAAAGCCTGCCAGCGCGGCGAGGTAATCCGCGGCAGATGAAGCTATCGAAACGCCTGCCTCGTCAAGGGCGATGGCTATTGCCAGCTCTGCAACCAAAAGGCCTGCGGCGATCCCTGCAAGCTCGCCTACAACAAGCTGCTTGTTGAAGGTCTTGTATTTCTTGGCGTTGTCTGCCAGGTAGCTAATGTACTGTCGGATTGGCAACCTTGACAAGCGCTACTCTTTCCTTGCAGGCGCGGATCGATTCGTACAATTTCCCGGCATAGCAGTGCGTGAGGTGCTTCAGGAATTCGTACTGGGATGGAAGTGCAATGCCCGCGGCTGAATTCTCGTACTCCTTTACAAGGTCGAGGATCTTGTCCAAGCTCTTGCTCTTTGCCACCGCCTCCTTTATCGAATCAGGGTTTGCGGCAAGCGTCGAGAATGGTATGGATTCGGTCGCGCCAAGGATAAAGATGTTGGGCATCCTATCGTACAGGTCCTCCTCAAGGTCGTCAAGGTCGTCCTGGATGTCCTGCAGCGCCTGGTTGTAGTGCAGGACCAGCGAAACATTCGGGTTATAGTTTTCAAGCTCGCTGTCAAGGACGCGCCCGTAGATGGTGGGGGCGTCAGACGACTTGAACATGTTGTGGTACCGGATCTCCTTGTAGGAAAAGTCGCAGCCTTCAAGCATCCTTTCCTTCATCAGTTTTTCAGAATCCCAGAACGGCCAGCACTGGGCGAACGAAAAATGGATTGCGTATTTCAAATAGCCTTCACTGTCTGCCTTGACCGACCTGAGCAGTTCGGCCGCCATGCGCTTGTATTTCCTGTTTCCAATCTCATAATACCTGTCCATGAGCACGATGTAGCGCACGAGTGATCTGATGGTCTTGTAGATCCTGAGGGAAACATTGACGTCTCTGGTGTCGGAAAATGCCGCAAAATAGTACGTGGCAAAGTCCTGGCCTTTCTGGTCTATTGCCTGGAATAATGCAGATGGCGCGGGGTCTACGGCGGCTAGAAATTTTGAAAGACCGTCAAGGCCCTGAACGAAATCATTTCCTGCAAGCGCGAGCAATTTTTTTGATTTTTCCTCCAAAGCAGATATCTGTGAAAAGTCAAGATACCCTTTTCCCGCGGCTGCGGCTTTTGCTGCTGCCGTGGAGTTTTGCCTCCTGGCAGCAGCAGATGATGTTTCGCGCTTTTCAACCTGGCACAGCATGCCGCCGGCACTCTTTGCGTTCGACGTTTTGCCTGCCCCCCTGCTATATTTTTGCATTTTTCCGAATTATTGATATTAAATGAGAAAAATAAAAGCTCTGATCGAGATTTCTTGATAAAAGTAAGATATTGGTAATAAGTATTCTCAATATCCATTTTCAGTAACATAACTTTATCGTTTTTTAACGAAGTTTCTTTCATTTTATTGCATAATATGGGCAATTCCTCTACTGCCGATGTTGACACCTCCCTTTTCTGTAATTTATATCCCGTTAACAGGATAAACCTGTAATAAATAGCAACGATGGGCGAAAATATTGACATCCTGATGCAGCGCTGCAATATTCTTTGCACTTTAACCGGCAACAGATGGCGTTTTTCCCCTGCAAATCCGCATGACTATACATTAATTAATTGCGTATTATTCTACAAAGCGTCTTTGAAAATCCTTGTAGCCGAGGACGAGCCAAACATTGCCAAGGTTTACAAGATCTCTTTTGAAGAGCGAGGCCACGAGGTCATAGTCACCCACAACGGGGTGGAGTGCCTTGAGGAATACAACCGCCATCGCCTTGCCGAATCCGGCGGCCGCAACAACAACAGCATCGTCGCTCCTTTTGACGTGGTCCTTCTGGACTACCGGATGCCCAAGAAGGACGGGATGGAAGTCGCCCGCGAGATTCTGGCGCTGGTCCCAAAGCAGAGGATAATCTTTGTATCCGCCTATGTCCTTGAAACCCTGCAGGACGCCGTAAAGACTCTGAGCAAGGTCGTGGAAATGATGCAAAAACCCTTTGAGATAGACGATCTTGTCTCGCTAGTCGAGGACACCAGTATCTGGAAGGGCCTTGAGGAGCTCAACGTCAACATCGCAGAACTTCGCAAGATGAATGCCACCCACGACCAGCTGCTCGGCCTGTACCAAGGATTGAAGGCCATACAAAAAGGCCGCGGGATTGCCGGCTAGCTAGCCGGAGGAAGAGGACTGCCGCGCGGGCTGCTCAAAGGGCAGCCGGATGACAAACGTCGCACCTTTTTTATCATCCTCATCATTGTTGTACAGGTATATCGCGCCGTTGTGGGCGGCCACTATCGCCCTGCTTATGAACAGGCCAAGGCCGCTTCCATGCTTTTCTCCCTCGCCGACGCTCCTTGTGATGAACTTTTTGAACATGTGCGGCAGGACGGCTTCCGGTATCCCACCTCCCGTGTCGCTCACCACGATGTCGTACCGGGAATTTTTTGCGTCGGCCCGTGCCTCAATAGTGACCCTGCCCTTTCCCGTGAACTTGGCCGCATTGCCGATGACGTTCATGAGCACCTGGGTGATGCGCTGCCTGTCCAGGTCGCAGTAGGCCGCGCGTGCGCCTTCGTTCATTGCTATGTAAAAGTCGATCTCTTTGCCCAGCTCGCTTGTCCTTAGCGCGTTTACGACATACTCTATTATTTCAGAGACGTTTGCCCTGGCAAAGTTGTACCGCAGGGTGCCGTTTTCTATCCTGCTGACGTCCAGTATGTCGTTTGCAAGCTGCGTCAGCCTGCGCGCCTCCCTCAGGACGGAATCCCACGCCTCTTCTTGGCTTATCTGCCCCTTTTTTGCAAGCAACGCAAGCCCCAATATCGGCTGGATGGGCGTGCGCAGCTCGTGCGACGCGATAGCTATGAACTCGTCTTTAAGGCTCTCTTTTCTCTTGAGCTCTTTGTTTGCGGCCTCCATTTCCCTGTTTGCGCGCTCTAGCCGGGAACTCTCTGTCACTGCCATCCCGATGACTGTGTTCTTGCCACTGCTGTCCTGCCGCTGCCACGCCGACGCAGCAAGTATCCCCGGAAACTCTGTACCGTCTTTTCTCTTTATCAAGACGTCCACTTCCTTGACGCTGCCCTGCATGCCGCAAATGGCACTGATGGTTTCCTTCAGCGTTCCGGCCTTTTCCGTGACGATGTCAAAGACCTGCATCACCGCCAGGTCGTCCCTGGAAAATCCAGTTGCTTGCGCGAAATAGCCGTTTACGCCCGTTATCCTGCCGTCAGGACCTGTAAAGCAAATCAAGAGCGGGATGTTCTCGGCAAAATCGTCCATTCTCTGCAAGCCTGATATTTTTGGCATGAAAAGCACCTAAAGAAGGTTGTTATTATTGGCTTTTGCCAGCGACTTTGTAGTTATGTATCCTATCTCACTGGCTGCAAGGAGTGTACTTCTTGCCTCTGGAATATCCTTCAGTCTTGCCAAAATAACGATATATACTTGTATGAGTTTCTATATTTCTGTTAGGTAGTGCTTCGATGTCGGGGGTCCAAAACAAGCTGGATGGTGAGCGAGCCTGCACTCTTCGATGGAGAACGACCGCAATACCATCCTGAGGCGCGCCTTTGACAAGGAGCTGATGTCACTTGGCTCCTCCATCTACCAGACGATAATGTGGCACATGGACGGCCGTGGCGTATTCTCAAACCCGCGGGCCGTGGACATCGAGTCGCTCTATTCAAACCTCCGGGAGATAGTGGGGCCCCACGCCGACATGATAATGGACATGACCTGGGCAGACCTGGAAAAGAACCACGGCGCAAAGGATCCTGAAAAGTCAAAGAAGAGCTTTGACAAGATAAGAAAATGGCTCGGCACAGGAGTAGCGGCAGTAGAAGGAGAAGGAGGAGTATGAGCTAGTTGGAAGAACCAAGAAAAGAGATAACGGAAATCAAGCGCGGCCGAAAGAACCTGGTAGCCACGCTGGTAGGCGCGGTCGTGGCTATTAACCTGGTGGTGCTTGCCACGTCGCAGTCAGACGCCATAATCGCCGCAAGCGACCTTTCAAGGATACTGACGGTGGGGGCCGCGGCGGTGATATCTGCAATCGTGGTGGCGAGGCAGAACGTCACCGGGATTTTCGGCCGGGCGTACCTTGCGCTTGCCGTAGGGCTCGTGCTGTGGCTTGCGGCAGAATCTACGTGGGGATACTATGAACTTGTCCTGCAGATCGAAAGGCCGTTTCCGTCCATAGCCGACGCGCTGTGGCTGTCCGCCTACGGCCCGATAGGGTTCCACCTTTTTAGCACGGCCCGGTTCTACGGCCGGGGCGTCGGAAGGTACAAGGTGGCGGCGGTGATAGCCGGCATGTCGGTATTTGTAGGGCTGTACATAACGGGGCTTGCCGGCGTCTCGCAGTTGCAGGGCGAAGGGGCCGAGCTTGCTATTGCGATAAGCATCGCGTACCCGCTCCTTGACACCGTGCTTTTCATGCCGGCGATACTCATCGTCCTCAATTCGGGCAAGGGATACCTGACTTCGATCCCGTGGATCTTTATCGGCTGGATAGCCCTCGGGATAGCCGACACCCTGCTTGGGATAGCGCAGGTGCAGAACTTTGATGGCGACCTGTTCATGATAAACGCGTTCTATGTCATTGCCTACCTTGCCATGGCGGCGGGGCTGTGGTGGTACAACCGGTTCTTTATCTTTGACAAGGCCAAGCTCCGCAAACAACCTGCGGCGGCCGGTTAATTAGTCCGTCCTGTCAGATATACATCCGTCGTTGGCCGATTTCAAAGACCTGTTTTCCAAGCAGTCCAAAGAGTATGCCGCTTCACGGCCGACGTACCCAAGGGCGCTCTTTGAATTCCTTGCAGTGCTTGTGGGGCGCCGGGAGCTGGCGTGGGACTGCGCGACAGGAAACGGGCAGGCCGCCGCGCTCCTTGCAGGATATTTCAAGCAGGTCGTTGCAAGCGACGCAAGCAAAAAGCAGATTGAAAACGCCCGGGCAGGACCAAACGTCCGCTTTGCAGTGTTTCCCGCGGAAAAGCCTGACCTTGCAGACAACAGCGTCGACCTGATCACAGTCGCGCAGGCGCTCCACTGGTTCCGCTTTGACGACTTTTACCGGGAGGTTAGGCGGGTTGCAAGAAAGGATGCGGTAATTGCCGCGTGGACGTACGGGCTGCATTCTGTCAGCCCGGAGGTAGACAAGGTCACGCAAACGTTCTACAAGGACATTGTCGGCCGGTACTGGCCTCCTGAGGTCCGGTACGTGGAAAACAGGTACGAGAACATCCCCTTTCCGTTCCCGCAGGTAGAAACCCCGGACTTGAAGATAGAGCTTGAATGGGACATGCAGAATTTGGTAGGCTATCTCTACAGCTGGTCAAGCACCCAGAAATACATCGAGGAAAACAAGTCAGACCCGGTGAAAATGATATACCCTGAACTAGAGGCCGCATGGGGAAAGGAGAATGCCCAGAGAAAGGTGACTTGGCCCATATACATGAAGGCCGGAAGGCTATGGGGAGAAAGAGGGCGCTGACAACGTTTTTAACCCTCTAAAAAGACGAAACTATCTACCAACATGTCTGAGCAAGACGAAGTTACGCAGACAAGGTGGGGAGTAGCCCACATCTTTAGCAGTTACAATAACACTCTTGTGCATATCACCGACCTGAGTGGCAGCGAAACTATTTCATTCAGCTCCGGCGGACGCCACGTCACTGCTGACAGGTACGAGTCGTCGCCCTACGCAGCCATGAAGTCCGCGGTTGCGGCCGCCGAAGTGGCCAAGGGCAAGGGCATCAACGCGCTGCACATCCGCGTGAGGGCGGTTGGCGGCGTCGGACCGAGGATACCGGGTCCCGGTGCGCAGGCGGCAATCAGGGCGCTTGCGAGGGCTGGATTTCGCATCGGCAGGATTGACGATGTGACTCCAATCCCGCACGACACGACAAGAAAGCCCGGCGGAAGAAGAGGACGCAGAGTCTAGATCTCTTTCATTTCCGGGGCGAGTTTTATGTTCGCCCCGCAGCCGCGTTTTTTCAACTCGCTTGCAAGCCACGCGACGAACCGGTCGTCAAATTTCCTGCCCTTTGACTTCTCGATTTCGTAGCCGTGCCTGTCGCGGATCTTTTCGACAAACTGCCCGGACATGAAAACCTTGGCAAACGACCAGCCGGCGCGCTCCATCGGCGGATCCAGCGCGTACTGGTTTTCCAGTTCGCAGCGCCTCTGCAGTTCAGAAAGCACATCGTTTGCTATCTTGGCGTCAGGCTCAAACGTGGTGGTCTGGAAGTCAAGGATGAAAGTGCCAAGAGGATTGTTGCTACTCATTGTCCTGCTTCAGCCTGTCAGAAAACGATATCAGCTTGCCGTCCTTTTCCACCTTGATTGAAGTGTCGATCCTGACGCGCAGGCCTACCGACCTGAACAATGACAGGAGTTCCCCTCCGGATATCCGGGACTGGAGCTCGCCGGCAAGTATCAGTTCTGATATCTTTGTCACGATGGCCTCGGTCTGCGCCGGGAACTGCGCATATGCAGCGTTGAGCACCTCGTCGCCCCTGTCGTAAAGGTACGCGGCGACTATTTCTCTTGGCGCCTTCTTTTTCTTTTCCGGCGCCTGAGGCGCGCTCTTGGCCGCCTTTTCAAACGCAGCGGCCTTTTCGCGCATCTCCTTCATCTTGCGCGCCTTTATGATCTCAATGTCCGGGTCGTCGCCGCTGCCGCTCAACCCTTTATCACCCCGATGGGTACAAGCCTCACTACCTTTGTGGCGATGCCAAGCGAGTCCGACACGTCTGCCACTGCATCGACGTCCTTGTACGCCTCCGGCGTCTCTTCCACCATGCCGTCCTTTGTCAGCGCCTTGAGGTATATGCCTCTTGACTCCAGGTTCCCCCGGACGCCTTCGGGCGTGTAGCTGCGCTTTGCCGCAGACCTTGACATGGTCCTGCCGGCGCCATGCGCAGTCGAGCCAAAGCTGAGGTCAAGCGAGTTCTTGCCGCCAAGCAGTATCCAGCTTGCAGTGCCCATCGAGCCCGGTATTATCACCGGCTGCCCGAGGTCGCGGTACTTGCCGGGAACCTGCTCCATGCCGGAAGGAAACGCCCTTGTCGCGCCCTTGCGGTGTACCACCACATCGCGGGTCCCCTCGCCGTCAATCCTGTGGCGCTCCACCTTGGCTATGTTGTGCGACACATCGTACACAAGGTCCATCTTTAATCCGTCCTCTGACATGCCGAAAAAGCGCTCGAACGTCTTTCTTGTCCAGTGGGTTATCATCTGGCGGTTGGCCCACGCAAAGTTGAGGGCGGAGAACATGGCCTTTCTGTAGCTCTCTCCTTCCTTGGAGTTGTTTGGCACGCACGCAAGCTCCCTGTCAGGGAGCGAGATGCTGTACTTGCGCAGCGCAGACTCGGACACGCGCAAATAATCGGTGCAGATCTGGTGGCCAAAACCCCGGGAGCCGCAGTGCACCAGCACCGTCAGCTGCCCTTCTTTCTCGATGCCCATCGCCTTTGCCGCCCGCTCGTCAAAAATCCTGTCCACCTTTTGCAGTTCCAGAAAATGGTTGCCAGAGCCAAGCGAGCCAAGCTGCGGCGCGCCCCTCTTTCTTGCAGTGTCAGACACGCTTCCGGGGTCGGCGCCCTTCATCGTGCCGGATTCCTCGCACACCTCTGCGTCGTGGCTTGTGCCGTAGCCGTGCCTCACCGCCCAGCCGACGCCTTCGACCAAGAGCTCGTCCAGTTCCGACTTGCTCAGCCTCACGGCGCCCTCGCTTCCAACGCCGGAGGGAATGGACTTGAACAGGTCGTTCACGAGGTCCTTGAGGCGCGGCCTCACGTCGCTTTCCGTGAGGTTTGTGCGGAGAAGCCTCACGCCGCAGTTGATGTCATAGCCCACGCCGCCGGGGCTTATCACGCCCTCCTCGACGTCGGTCGCGGCCACACCTCCCACCGGAAAGCCATAGCCCTCGTGGCCGTCCGGCAACACCACGACGTGCTTTCTCACGCCCGGCAGGGTGGCGACGTTTGCCGCCTGGTCGATGGTCCTGTCTGTCACCATCTTGGAAATGAGCGAATCGTTAGCGTAAATGCTGACCGGCACCTTCATGCCCCGCGAGGCGTCGGCGTCAATCCTGAACTCCCTGTCGCCTACCTTCCTCACCTTGAGGCCAGCCCTTGTAGCAATCTCTGTCAATTTGCTACAAAATTGGCGCCGGAGTCATTATAAGCCTTGCCTGCGCCGGCAAGATTTAATTTCAGCGCCGCATGCCCCTCTCCTGTGCCAATACTGCCCATAGACTCGGGACGATACGGTAGCAAGGAGATGCGCGCGATTTTCAGCGACGAGCAGCGCCTCCAGTATCAACTGGACTTTGAAGCTGCGGTCGCCAAGGTGCAGGCAAGGATCAAGATGGTTCCCGAGGACGCGGCAAAAGAGATTGGCAGGGCTGCAAAATCTGGAAAAATCACGCTAGAGCGCGTCGCGGAACTAGAGGCAAAAAGCGAGCACGACACGGCGGCCATGGTGGAGGCGATAAGCGAGCAGGTGCCATCAGGCGCCAAGCCATGGGTGCACTATGGGCTTACCAGCAACGACGTCGTCGACACTTCAACATGCATGCAGATGCGCGACGCTTTCTCGATAATCGAGGGAAAGGTGGCAAAGCTTGCGCAGTCGCTTGCGGACAGGGCAGTCGAGTTCCGGGACTTGCCGGCGGTCGGGCGCACGCACGGCCAGCACGCAAGCATCATATCTTTTGGGCTGAAATTTGCAGTGTGGGCGTCAGAGATGGCGCGCCACGTGGAGCGCATAGAGGAGGGCAAGAAGCGCTTTCTCCTCTGCAAGACCCGCGGGGTCGTTGGCACAGGATCATTGATGGGCGAGCGGGCCCTTGAGGTGGAAAAACTGGTCGCAGGCGACCTTGGCCTCTGGCCGGTGGACGCCGCAACGCAGGTGATCCCAAGGGAGCGCTATTCCGAGATGCAGTTTCTGATGGCCCTCATAGGGTCGACGCTTGACAAGATTGCGATAGAGATACGCAACCTGCAGCGCACCGAAATCGCCGAGGTTGCCGAGCCCTTCAAAAAGGGTCAGATGGGCTCCAGCGCCGTTCCCGTCAAGCGCAACCCGATAAAGAGCGAGCGCGTGTCTTCGCTTGCAAGGATGTTAAAGTCGCTCGTTTCAGTGTCGATGGATAACATACCGCTGTGGCATGAGCGTGACCTGTCAAACTCGGCAAACGAGCGTTTCACGCTCCCGATGGCCGCCGTCCTGCTTGACGAGATGCTGAATGCAATGACCAAGGTGGTAGCAGAGCTGAAGGTGAACAAGGAACGCGTGACTGCAAACCTCGACATGACAAAGGGGCAGATCTACGCCGAGTTTGTGCTTGAGGCGCTCGTGAAAAAGGGCGTCGCGCGCTTTGACGCCTACCGGGACATCCAGCGCGTGGCCTTTGCAGCGATAGAGTCGGGCGAGCAGTTCCTCGATGCCGTGTCAAGGGATGAGAGCATCGGCAGGCACCTCTCAAGAAAAGAGATTGCTGCCATCTTTCAGGCAGAGAACCACCTTGCCGCCTCTGGCAAGATTGTGGACAACGTCGCCAAGCTTGTCAAAGATGTTACAAAGAAAAAGATGTAAATGTAAGAGTGCCGTCGGTGAGATTTGAGCTCACGACGGCTCCGTCTTCAGCGGAGTGCTCTCCCAGGCTGAGCTACGACGGCACTGGCTGACTACTTTTTGTGCACCGTATATAATCCTTGCAAAAAAGTGCAAGAGGAGGTTTCAGCTCATCTCTATGCAGGCCGGCACCTGATTATTCGTCAGTGCGCGGAAGATGGGAGGGGGCGTGCTTCCAGTGGAACGGCTTGTTTGCTTAAAAGAATTAATCTACACTTCCCACCTATCCCGCATTGCCCCAATGCACAAGCGTCGGTTGCTAGGCTCATATGATATCATATGCCTGAACAGTTATTGATATAGTGTATTATTCCCATATAGCAATGCGTCACTGTCGCATCAATTGAAAAGATTATTTTGGTCCGATTTCAGAAGTAGCCAAAGGCTCAAAAGAGACCTATACCTAACAATGGTGTTCAAAACAATTGACAGATAGCTTGGCTGGTGCGGTCGCCGTTGCTATATCTTTAGGGATAATCTTTATCGCAGTATTTGCATTTGTCTTCAAACCAATAACAGCCCTATCGAATGAACAATTAATCACAAAGAGTAAGCAAGTCAAGGATGTGCAATATTTTCTTTCAAAGTATCCAGATGCCAAGGTAGATATTCAGAGGGATTTTGTAGAAGTAATTGTTTCATACAAAGCCAGTAAACAGCTTTCAGAACCTTCGGATACTTATCCCAACGGCTTCATCCGAGAAATAATTCTAGCTACGGTGTACAAAAATTCTGCGGATGATCCGTGGCCGAACTTCGATTTTACTGTGTTGGAACACCAGATCCACTAGCAACGCCGGCATTCAGTACAAAGGAAGGAGACATGATTGGACGGATAGATAATACGGGGTCTTCGGCCAATCATGAAAGCCAAATATTCAAAAGCAACATGCCATAATCCACATCAATTGCCATTTAGCTCCATATCGGGCTTGATGCTTGTCATCATATTCATCCTAGGCTATTCAAGTTTTCTTATGCCAAGAGATGCGGTTGCAGAAGTAACTTCAGATACACTGATTCCATCCCTGTTCTACAAAGATACTTGGAAAATCTCTAATGCGGATGGGCCGGCTGACTGGAGTCCTAGAGAAGACATTCTTGTAGTTTCAACATCCGGTTTTGAACCTAGGGTAATGTTGTACGGGGCGAATGGAACGAAACTGATGACGATCGCAGAATTTAGGCAGGGTGAATTTATTTCTACAGCACGCTTTAACCCCAATGGGAGCAAGATAGCCTTTACGCACACAATGCCACCGGACTCTTCCAGCCAGCTAGAAATATTTGATTTGAAAACTAAAGCAACCCAGAATTTTCAGTTTCAAGGAAACTTTACTGAGTTTGATTGGATGCCAGATGGCAACCACATTATTTACTTGATGTTTGAGCCTAATTCTGTGGAAAGTGGCTTGCTGGCTTACCAAATACGCATTCATGACCTTAGGACAGGATCCGAAACCGTGCTTGATTCTGTCACAAATGTCCAGTATTTTGACCTTAGCCAGGATGGAACAACGCTCCTTCTTGTCAGGCAGGTGATAGGCCAGCAACCTTGTCAGATAAATATAGATGGGAATTGCTATGGTGATGAGATTGTTACCCTGAAGCTTGGCCAGAACAATCGTGATAATTCGACTGACTCGGCTGGTGTACAGGCTGACAATAATCCTTACGTCATTTCTTCAAAGGTAATATGGAAGCAAGCTTACTCTATTGCATTCCCACGATGGGTCATGAATGATTCAGCAATAGTTTATTCGGTGGGCTACTATCGATGTGGAGGACCATTGGTTGCAATATCGCCTGATGGAACAAGGAATCAAACCCTCCTTTCTTCAACAAATGAAGGTCATGTGAATGGTGCCTGTTACGAGAGAGGAGGCGTCCTAAATAGGGATGGAACTATTATGGCTCACGTCATAAACAGTGGCATTCAGGCATCTGGCATCGACTTCAACCCAATAAATTCTGGTCTCTATCTAACTTTTACTGAAATCTGCAACAGCAAGCCTTGTACCATTCCTTCCAATACGATACCAATAGTGGAAGGGCCCGTGAGTGGAGTTGCGCAGCCTATCAGCCAGTACGGAAATCCTCAGTATAACTTATTCTTGAGCGTTGGGTACGAGGCAATAACTGACGGACCCAAAATCGACGAGAATACAAAGACGCTTTCTATGACCCTTCAAGGACCGAGGGCCGGGGACAGAATTGGAGAAAGAGACGTGATGCTGTACCTTCCAAGCAGTCTCATAGACGGAGACATGGCTATTTTTATCAATGGAACACAGTTGTACCCTACCGAAGAATCCAAAGACTGTCTCACAACACAGACCGAGGAGTTTTGTAGCAAGATAAAGGCTGACATTGACAAAATTGAAGGATGGTCAATCGTCAACATCACAGACGATACAACAGATCATCGTTCAGCTGTATTAATTGAAATCGTAGGGACTACAGTGACTCCAGAATTTGGTTCATCCATCGCTACAGCAATCGCAGCGCTAACAATAGGATCACTCTTAGTTGCAGCGAAATACAAGCGCTTTAGCCTATCAAGGCCGAATTGCTAATATCAAGATATAAGCTGATACTAGCAGTCGCTGGTACCATAGCCGACATCATAATAGGATGGCTCTCAATTGTTGCGACAGGTCCGATCTGTTTAACGAATATTACAAAGATCATTGTCGTCTGACTGTCTCATTAATATCCAAAGGCTCAGAAGTAGCCGTGATCGTTCAAGTCCTCTGCCAAATGTCAGAAGCTTCTATATCTTGTCAGGAATAAAGCGTTGACGTGGTAGGGGGATAGATATACCATATTAAAAATAACAAAGTCGGAAAATTTTATAGTCATACTTGATTGTTTGCTTCATAAAATTTAGTGTTGATGACTTTTTGCAAGATCACTGACTATGCAACAAGTTATGCAATGCTTTTGTTGCATAACAAGCGTGCAAAAGATCTTTTAACAATGAATTAATTATTTCTCCCCTTTTCCTAAAAGGTTACTCACTGCGCGAACGATAGTAGTGTCCTGCGGCGCCCCAACAACTTGGATAGCGTAGGGATCGCCAAATTCCACTAACTTGCCCTTGTGTACTTGCTTGTGCCTGTTCAGGTGTTCTCTGTCTACCAGAACTGTCCCACAAATCTTGCATTTGTATTCTTTTGGCAACGGAGCGGTCAATACTCTAATGGTATGCAAAAGAGATAAAAACATTTTTTCTTGTTGGCCTTGTTGCTTTGTTGCATTTAATTTCCGTGCTGAAATGAGACGCGAATGTGTATGTGATAAATAAGGTAGTAGTGCCGGAGGCGGGATTTGAGCCCGCGACCTTACGATTATGAGTCGTACGCTCTAACCAAGCTGAGCTACCCCGGCACGCGCTCAGCAAGCGTACTGTTGCGATATTTTCGCCCTGCTTATATTAACTATTCAAATGTCCTGCGGACGTCGCCTTCAAGTACGCCCGATCCTGTGTGCAGCCTGTCGATGTGCTTTGACAATGCTTCCTTGGAGTCGAAAGGCAACTCGCAGTATGGGCACACTACTGCCGCGGCGCTCAGGTCCTTGATGTACGCAATAGCCTTTGGGTTTATGATGCACACTGGCGTCCCCTTCAGCGCCGCGTCCGCGGTCGATACCGTCGACAGGTGTATGCGCTCGAAAATATCGTCGCGGTACACCATGCCTAGCACCGCCGACTGTGCGGTGACGATCAGCTGCCGGACGACGTGCTTGTCCATCATGGCAAGCGTCTCCTGCACCGTGCTGTGCGGGCCCACTGCAAGCACCGGGCTTGTCATTATCTCTCTCAGTTTCACCTTGCCGGGGTTCCGGCCCTGCGACATGACCTTGAATAGTATGTCCGTCTTGCTGACGATGCCGACGACCTCGCCCTGGTGGGAAACAAGGACGCTTCGCACGCCCTTTTCCTTCATCTTTTCAAGGGCCTGGTCCACGTACCTGTCGCCTTCCATGATGGCCACGTTCATGTTGATAAAATTCTCTATGGGCAGGGAAAGAAGCGACGTGATGTCAGGACCTGAACTCATAGGTAGTTGTCTGCCCTGTTTTATTTAAGCGTGGCGTGGAAATTTTTTGAAAACCGCGATAGTATCTTCATGCCTGCCTTCCCTCGAACCTAAGCTTTATGAGGTTCTGGCCGCCGGCCTTCCTTATCTCGACAAGCTCCTCGCGCTCCAGCCTCTTTACCAGCCTCCAGACAGTCGTCTTGGGCAGGCTGAACCTGGTGCGCACCTCGCTTTCAAATGCGGCTCCTTCCTTTTCCGCAAGGAACCCGAGCACGTCGCGGTCTTCGGGCCTCAAATGCGGCTTTTCCTCGATTATCCTTGAGACTATCCTTGCAAGCAGGCTGGTGTCTATCTGCGACTCGGATATCTCCGCAAGCGCCCTTGCAGACTCGACTGGTGGAGGCGGTGTGCTTGTTGTCGCCGCCGCGCCGGCTTCTTCTGGCTCTCGTTCATCTTCCTCTTGCGGCTCCAGCGCCGGCTGCGCGTCAGAGCCATTGGGCTCTGGATCGCGAAATGTCGTCGCGGTAGTAGTAGCGGCCGCCTGCTTGCCGGCCCTTTTCTTGAAGAAGAACAGGTACGCGCCGGCGCCGCCTCCTGCAACTACGGCCCCTATTATTGCAACCCACATTGTCGGGAATTGCATCGCGTCGGTTATCGCCGCGACGGCCTGGGCAGTGGTAGACCTTGCCTGAGAATACTTGCCCTGCGAAAACTCGGCCCTTGCCTGGTCAAGGAGCGACGCTGCGCGAGAGGTGTCGCGCCCCTGGCTTGAGGCCTGCGATATCTGCGAGCTGGCGCGTGAAATCTCTGATTGCGCCGCCGTATACTCGCCTATTACGCGCTGGACCTGATCGCTTGCCTGCGTTGCCAGCTTGATGGCATCTCCAAACTTGCCGGCGCTCTTTGCCGCCATCGCGTTGGCAAGGAGGGTCTCCTCCTCGGAAAGCACTATGCCCTGGTAACTTGCCTTTGCCTGCTTGATGGACGCGTCGGCAAACTTGGTTGTAATGTCTGCCTGGTCTTCTGTCCCAAGGGTGCCAATGATGTAGCTGAAGCGAATGCTTCCTGCCTTGAAGGTGAGCAGTGTCTGGCTCCCGATCTGGCTGAGCAACGGCACGTTGCTGCCATAGTCAATGGAAACGCTGTCTGCAGGCATCTTTATCGCCACATCTATTGGAGCTTCGAGGGTAAACGTCCAGGTGTTCTTGGTCTTGTTGACTAGGTCCGGTGTCAGGTAGCTTATCCTGGCTCCAGTCGCGTTCCCCGGCGTTATCTCTATCTCGCCGGGCGGCCCCATCTTGAACGGGAGGATCTTGTCGTCAAGGTCTGTGACAATGAGCTCGCTGATGTTGGTGCCAAAGAGCTTGACTTTTACCTTGCTGGCAGCGGTGGTGGTAGTGGTGGAGTTTGACATCAGGACGTCGTACTCGACAAGCGCGTCGCCGTTTGCAAACAGCGCCATGAATATCGAGTCAGGAGTATAAGCCGGCGGCGTTTGTGGTGGTGGCGCCTGCGCGCTGGCCGCGGCCGTGCTTGCGCTAGCAAGGATGGCCGCGACCATCAGGATCGCGAATATCCTTGGAATGGAAAATCCTGCAGATGGTCTCCAAGGACAAGAATCTCTCATTATAACAATTGTCCGGCTTAAAAAAGCATGATGTAACGATATAAGTCTTCTGACCACCGCTCAGGGATAGAATCTGGAGTAATTCTTTTCCTTGTACCCTTCTACCCACTTGAACTTGCGCTGTAGGGTCGCGGTGTACACTTTGGTCCAGTCAAGGTCAACATAGTTGAGCCACGCCTTCATGACGCGGGGGTCGATGTAGTTGCGAAGCGATGTCCCCAGATTATAGTCGCGGGTTTCCTGCTGCAGCTTCAACTGCATTTTCAACTTGGCAAGCCGCTCTTTCAGCCGCTTTTCCTGGGTCTCTGTCTTCCAGTTTCCTGCCGCCACCTGCTTTTCAAGCTCGGCTATGGCCTGATTCCTCTTGGCAACAGCTTCTTCAAACTTTTCCGCGGCTTTTTTTGCCGCCGGGTTCTTGGGGTCCACGCCCTTTTTGTGGTTGCACTCTATTGCCGCTTTCAGGTTTGCAGACTTCGCCACATACACCTTGTCTGACTCTTGCGAGTTCCTGTCCACCTTGATGGGCGGGTTGACGAGCGCCTGCTGCACCACCTTTGTGGCGATGCACGTCCTGAACACCTTGGCTGTCAGGCCCGGCATCACCGTCTGGAAGAACGCGTTTACCTTGCGCGAGTTGATGTCGTCAAATATCTGCTGGTCGGGTTTCTTGCCCTTCATGAAATTGCGCAGGTTGTCGTAGAGCGCCCTCGTGTCCTCAGAATTGACCTCAAGCGTCTTTTGCCACGGCACGCTGTCCTTGCCGAGGAAGTTGAACTCGATGTATTGTTTGCCGTTTTGTTGCGGGAACTTTATGTGCTCGACGCGAAGCGTGCTTGCGCCCACCGTGTCGGCCTCGTCGGGGTCCTTTTCGTCTCCGACCCTCATGGCAAGCTTGAATATGAGATACGCGGCGGTTGCGGCTTTGTCGTTAGAGCCCTTCATCTTGCGCATGATCTCCTTTTCGACCTTGCCCAGCTGCTGCGCCAGGTTCAGCGCCTTGTCGTACTTGGCTTTATCATTGCCCTGCCGCAGTTCCGAGGAATCATGGAGCCAGACGTACTTGCGCTTTTCAGTCAGGTTCTCCATCCACGTCGCAAGCCAGGTCGATGTGTGGTCGTGGACGATTTCCTTCCACTCGCCTTCTGGCACTGGCGCGTCCTCGCCAAGGTTTAGCGTAACGTCCTGCGGTCTGACGCGGGGCTTCCAGCGGCCACGCAGCGGGTGCTGGCCCCTGCCCATGAACAGGCCCGGCGGCTCGACAAGCCAGTTGGCGATGTCTACTTCCTGACCATCAACCACTGCCTTGCCGTACAGCGCCTTTAGCCGCTCGCGCTCTGCCTTTTTTGCCTCTGCCATCTTTTTCTTTTCTTCCCTTGGAAGGTTCTTTATGCGCTCCTTTTCTCGCTCTTTCATCATCTTCTCCTCGTCGGCAAGCCGGAACGCCTGAGAGAAATCAAAGTCGGAAATCTTTAGGTCTGCTTTTCTGAATTTTTCTGGAAGCAGCGGCTTTAGGTCGAGCAAAAAGTTGGACTGGAACACGGGGTCCTGCACATAGTGGGTGTCCTTCTTCTTCGCCCACGCGTACACGAGCTCTTCCTGGTCTGCGTTGAGCGCGACCTTTTCTCCCTTTATCGAAATGGTGATGCCCCTTGGCTGGTGCTCGGGCGGGAAGGCGACGCCCCTGTGGACAAGCGAACTCCACCTTATGCGCGCCTGCGGCTGTGGTGCTGCAGCGACCTCTTCCATGTAATTTATTGGAGAAGCGCGCTTCTCTATTCTTAAACGTTTACCTAAACTAGGGCACGGTCGCCCTGTATTTCCTCGTCATCTCCTATCTCGGTCGCCTCGCCCTCCACTGCGCGGTTCATGACCTCGATGGCTGCTGCCTTGTGCAGGTATTCGTTATTGTTGCCGCACCTGTACGAGTAGGTGCATCTGGGGCAGCCGCTCTCGCTCGTGCACGGGCATTCAGACAGTATGCGAAGCGCCCTGCCAAGCGCCCTGTCCAGGCGGTCGTACAATACTTTGCTTGCGCCGTTTCCACCCACGCTCCCGTCGTACACGAATATGAGCCCCGACGACCCAAGCGAGATTCCGCCAAGGTCCTGCGACGCGCCTCCCGTTATCATGGCGCTTCCCTCTATTATGACGTGCTCTGACGCGTGGAACGCGCTCATCCCGATGTACTCTTCGTCGTCTGCCTTTGACATCGTTTCCTCCGGCCTTGGCGCACGGAACACGAACCCCTTGGTCGCAAACTCGAATTCAAGGGGCTGGTCAAACATCACCTTCGTCTTGCCCTGCGCCACTTCCTGGCCTATCTCGATGTTGGCGTAGCCAAGCACCCTTTTCTGTATCTTCAGCGAGCAGTACGCGACTTCAATGCCGAACACCTTCTTTCGCTCGTGCACTTCAAGTATCGACGGCCACTCGTCGGTGAGCGCCTTGGTGTAGTATGGATAGTCGTACGGTATTGCTTCTAGTTCGGCATACGGCTGTTGCCTGTCGCGCTCAAAGTGCAGCGCCTTTACGCGGTAGCGCCTGCCGGCAAGAAAGTATATGGCGTCCTGGTGCAGCTCTTCCAGTGCCTGCGGAAGCGACCTGTCCCCGGCTATTTTGCCTGCAAGCTTGATGTCGACCCTGCTTCCTATTCCGCGTATGCTGTAATTGTTTAGAACTGCCATCGCCTTTTTGAAGTCGGGCACAAAGCGCTCCTTTTCGAGGCTCAAAAGCCCCCTTGAGACAAGTTTCTGCACCGCGTCCCACGCGCCTTTCGACTCGGCCATCGATACCGGCCTGTCACACGCCATGGCCAATATCTGGAACTCTTTGACAAACGGGTTCTCCGGGTCAGTGTATGCAAATTCCTGGTCTGACAGGTAATCGTCGGGATGCGACTTGTAGTACTGGCTTATGGGGTCGTTGCCAAGCGCCAAAAACGCGTACCCCTGCTGGCCTCTGCGCGCGGCCCTTCCTATCCTCTGCACGAGGCGGTTGACAGGGACGATGTTTGAGACGATGGCGTCCACGTCGCCAATGTCGATGCCAAGCTCAAGCGTCGGGGTGGCAGATATTGCAGACAGCTTGCCGGACTTGAACATCTCCTCCACGCCTGCCCTTGCAGATGCCGTCAGGCCGGCCCTGTGCACCCTTATCGACACGCCCTGCCTTGCCGCGTAAAACGCCAGCAGCTCAGAGCCAAGGTGCGAGTTTGAAAACGCAATCGTCCTGTGCCTGCCCTTTGCTGCCGCTTCTTTTACAATGTCAAGGGCAAGGGAGCGGTGCGACCGCAATGACGGGAATATTATTGCAAGGTTGACCCTGCCGCGCCTTCCCCTTCCTTTTACGACCTGCATCTCCCTGCCAAAGAGCGCCTTGCAAAAGTCGGCCGCGTTTGGAAGCGTCGCAGACGCCGCGGCTATCTGCATCTTCCCGCCGCCGGCAAGCCGCTCCAGCCGCGCGATGATGTGGTGCACGTTTGCCCCAAAGACGCCGGTATAGACGTGCGCCTCGTCGACTACAAGGAACTTTGCAGTCCTTAATGCTCTGGAGAGCCTCGTCCGGTGCATCATGTGGTAGTGTATGACGTCAAAGTTGGTGACGATGATGTCTGGCAGGGACTCAAGGATCTTTGCACGTTCTGTGTCCGGCGTATCGCCGTCAAGGACCGCCGCGCGCACGCCAAGGGGCTTGGCAAGCTCGGTTATCTTTGGCATCTGGTCGCGCGCAAGGGCCTTTGTCGGGTACACGAAAATCGCCATTATTTTTCCGCGCTCGTCTCCGGCGCGAAGCGAGCCAAAGCGCGAAACCTCTTCTGCTATCTTTTGCAGGATAGGTATGCAAAACGCCTCCGTCTTGCCGGATGCAGTCGGAGCCGTGATGACGACGTCTTTTCCCTGCAGGATCTTTTTCACGGCCTCTTCCTGGAATTTATACAATTTTCCAATGCCCTTTGCCTTCAGGACGCTGGTTATGCCTTCGTCAACCGGCAGACCATTGATATCACTGCCGTACTCTGGCGGCGGCTCCTCAAGCGAGCGGAAATCAACGATATAGTCGCGGTCAGAGCGCAGCACCTCTTCCAAAAGCGGATCCTTGCCGCCCAGCCCAGCAAGCATCGCATCCACCTCCTTCTTTGGCCTGATGATCCTCTCCTGCTCCATCAAGAGCCGCAGGTCGTCGGCTGTGGCGGCTCCTCCGTCCTCGCACTTGTCAAGGAACTCCAGGTACGACTCGTCGATGCTCGCAGACGATGACTGCACAATCGCGCAGACCTTGCACCTTGCGCACCGGAACATCAGCCGCCCGTCAAATATCCTGTCTGCGCCCACCGAATGGGGAGAACTGCATTTCGGGCAGCGATAGCTTGTCACGCCTGCGTCTTGTCCCTCCGGGCTAAATTGCCTTCCGCTATATACAATAATGGCGGCGGGCATTTCTGCTCTAATTTGTCGGGGCTTGGGAGCCAGTACTGGCCTGAAGTCATTGAAGTGCTACGCTCCGTAGTCCCGGTGTACAACAAGGTCAACCGCGTGATTTCGCTTGGCAAGGACGAAGAATACAGAAAGCACGCGATAAAGGAGAGGGTGATGCCGGGAAACCTCGTGCTTGACGCCGGCTCGGGCTTTGGCAACATGTCGAGGGTCGCTCTGGCAGAGGCGGGCGGGAACGCAAGGGTGGTGATGTACGACCCGCTGCCCGAGATGCTTGCAAACACGCGCAGCTTTTTTGCCGGAGCCCACCAGCAACTATCGCTCTCGTCGGGCATATTTGAGCACATGCCGTTCAAGGACAACACTTTTGACGCGGTCCTGTGCGGCTATTCGCTTCGGGACGCAATCGATCTGAAAAAGGCGATAGCCGAGATGCACCGGGTGCTTGTGCCGGGAGGCCGGCTCATCATTGTCGACCTTGGCAAGCCGGACGGCACATTCAAACGCTGGATGGTGGCTACATACCTGAAGCATTTCCTCGGGATTTTTGCGTACATAGCCGCCGGCAAGCCGGGGCTGAAATTCACTACGCTGTACGGCACGTTTCTGCGCTGGCCCAAGAACTCGGAACTGGAGGCAATGCTTGCCGAGAAATTTTCAAAGGTGGTTTTTGACAAGGGCATGCTGGAGGGCGCCATCATGGTTGCCGCTTACAAATAACGATGATGATGATAACAACAACATCGCGAGATGATGATTGCAAATGAAGAAGCCGATCCTCCTTGTTGCATCCTGCGCAGCCATCGTAGGCATCGCGTACGGCATGCACTCGCCAATCGTGCCGGTGTTTGCCAAGGAGGAGCTTGGTGCCAACTTTTCAGAGGTGGGAGTCATCGGCCTTGCCAACTATTTGCCGTACATGGTGGTGCCGCTCTTTGGGGGCATGCTCCTTGACAGGACCAACAAGGCGTATCTGCTCATCCTTGGCGTCTCGCTAAACGTCTTTGCGATATTCATGCTGTCCGAGGTAAGCTCTGTCGCTGGCGCGACCGCGTTCCGTGGCCTCTCCGGCATCGCCCACGCGTTTTTCTGGCCGTCAGCAGAGGTGATAATATCGACCACGGCGCTTGCCGAAAAGAGGGTCAAGTGGATAGCGCTCTTTACAGCCGCGTGGGTCGGCGGCTTTATGACAGGGCCACTTATTGGAAAGGTGATCCTTGACTATTTCGACTACCGCGTACTGTTTGAGCTGTCCGCATTGGCAATTTCGCTTGCACTTGTGCCGTCGTTTCTTCTGCTAAGGCACGGACGGCCTGTAAAAATCGAGAGGCACAAACTCCGGCTTGCCGACTTGAAACGCGAGGTGACGTCGATGCCGGCGGTAAGCGCGGTCGTGCTTTATTATGCAGTGACGTTTGGCGTCCTGATTGCGATCTACCCTGCGTACATGAAGGCCGCGTCCATCGCGGACCAGAACATCGAGCTGCTGTTTTTCGTGTTTGGAATGGCAAGGTTTGCGACTCTTCCGTTCGTACATCGCATAGCCGGCAGGGGTAGGGCCGCGCTTGCCGCAGCCGTTCTGGTCATGGCCGCCGGCATGGCGATCTCGTTTGCCTTTACATCGGTGTGGTCGTTTGCAGCCGCTCTCGTGCTTGCCGGCGTTGCAACCAGCATATTCTACCCCGTCACGTTCAACTTTGTGACTAAAAACGCGCCGGTGGAAAAGATGGGGACCAAGCTTGGGATCTACGAGGCGCTCTTTGGCGCCGGCTGGACCGTGGGGCCGGTGGGAGTCGGCCTGTCGTCAGACGCGTTTGGCCCTGCAAGCCCGTACCTTGCATTTTCTGCGATAGGCGCAGCCCTGGCAGGCGCGATAATAACAACCGTGAGGAAAAACAACAAGTTATAGAATACGGACCTTGCGGCCCTCGACCTTCAGGCGCCCCTCGGTAAACAGCCTGACTGCCTCCGGATATGCCTGGTGCTCTTGCTCCAGTATCCTTGCGCTCAGCGTCTCTTCCGTGTCGCCTTCCATAACCGGGACCGTCCTCTGCAGTATGACGGGGCCCGAGTCGACGCCGTCGTCTACGAAATGCACGGTGCACCCTGATACTTTTACTCCATATTCGATTGACTGTTTTTGCGCATGCAGGCCGGGAAACGACGGGAGGAGCGCGGGGTGGATGTTCAGTATCCGCATCTTGAAGTGCCTGACAAACTCGGGGCTGATTATGCGCATAAAGCCGGCAAGGCACACGAGGCCGTCCTCTGGCGTGACGCCTGCCTCTTCAAGGGCGGCGACCAGTTTTTTGTCATAGTCCCATCCTTTCAGCCCTTCTGGCGGCACGACCCTTGTTGGGATGCCGTACTTTTCTGACGCCGTCTTTAATCCTGCGGCGTCGGGCTTGTTTGAAATTACGATTCGCGGCCTGGCACCTGGTATCCTGCCTGCCTTTATCGCAGCCAGGATGGCGTCCATGTTGCTTCCCCTGCCAGAGATTAGTATGCCGAGGTTCGTCAAGCAATTATGCGTCGGCGCGGCCCATTCTTAAACGTCTCCTCAGCGACTTGTGTAAAAAGTCAGAAGTTGAGCGTGGGAATCTTGAACTTATGATACTGATTGAGCGTGGCTAAGTCACTTTTTAAACAAGCCTCCTCTAGCTAAATGTTAAAATAGCAATTCACTCTAGGCATGACAGCTCGGGATGAAGCCGTCGTCAGCAGTATTTCATGACAAGCCGGGGATAACCGTGCGCCAGAAGGACGGCACCACAATCGCGCTTGACCCGTCGCGTTCTTCAAACTGCGACTATGCGTTTGTCTCCCACGCCCACATTGACCACATGCACAGAAAGGGCAAAGGCAGCAAGTCCCGCCTTATTGTGTCAAAAGAGACGTCGCTCCTTGCAGAGGCAAGAGGCTACAGCATCGAGGGCGAAGAGGAGCACGACGGCTTTACGCTTGTCGACACGGGCCACATACTCGGCTCGCGCGGGCTTTTGATAGGCGACAAAGACGTCTATTACACCGGCGACCTTTCGATTCGCGAGCGGGCATTCATGAAGCCGGCCAAGATGCCGCATGCAAGCACGTTGATAATCGAGTCGACGTTTGGCCGGCCCGGCTACAAATTCCCCGCGGTACAAGAGATCACGCACAGGACCAACAAGGTTATTTCTGAAATGTATGATATGGGGATCCCGGTTATCCTGATGGGCTACGCGCTTGGCAAGGCACAATTGCTGACCAAGCTGTTTGGCCACTGGGATCCCGTGTACGTCCACGATTCCGTTGCAAAGATGAACTCTGTGTACCTGGACCTTGGAGTCGATCTGAAAAGCGCGATCTCGCACACCGAGGCAGAAGAGCGCGGCCTCCTGTCAAAGAGCAAGCCGTGGATAATGGTCGCTCCGTTGATGTCAGGAAGGAGCGCCTTTGTGCAGGAAATGAAGCGCAAGTACGGTGCAGTCACGGTCGGCTTTTCCGGGTGGGCCCTTGAGGCGGGCTACCGCTACAGGATGGGCCTTGACTATGCGTTTCCGATGAGCGACCACTGCGACTACTCCGAGCTTGTCGAGGCCGTCAAAGCATGCGCCCCTGACAAGGTCTATACCTTCCACGGCTTTGCGGAAGAGTTTGCCGCGTCGCTGAAAAAGATGGGCTTTGACGCAGAATCCGTAGAAAATAATGATGATGACAATAAAAAAGAAAAGAAGGGAGCGACTACAGTATCGCTCGACTCTTTTTCTTGATTTTTACTTCTTTTGCTGGTCACGGAAGTATGGGATGACCTTCTTGCCGAACATCTCGATGTTCTTGAAGTAGCCGTCTCCCCAGAACCGGATGATAAAGTGGTTCGTGCCTGCCTTGATAAAGCGCTCCAGCATCTCAATCACGTCGTCGGGCGAGCCTACGCCTATCGCGGTGCGGGCGACGCTGTCCGGGATCTGCAATGCTGCTTTCTTCATCGCCTCCATCAGCTCCGGCTTGTCCATCGTGTATTCGGTGAAGTACTTGCGAAAGTCAAACTCGGACGACTGCGGGATGTTGTGCACCTTTAGCAGCTCCGGCTTGTAGAGGCTGACCTTTACAGCGTTTTTCATCTTGTTCCACGCCTCCTCGCCGTCTTCAGAGAAGTAGATGTCGACGTCGTTTGCAAACTGGAAGCCAGAGAGGTCGCGGCCGAGCTTCTTTGCGTGGTCCTTGATGATGTTGGCGTGCGCCTTGAACAGTTCTGGCGTGTAGCCGATCGGTATCCAGCCGTCGCCGTACGTGGCACACAACTCGAGCGTCTTTGGCGCGCCTGCGGCAATGTACACGGGCGGCCTTGGCTTTCTGACGCTTGCCGCCTGCAGGCAGGCGTTTACCAGCTTGTAGTACTGGCCCTCGTAGTTGACGCGGTTGTCCGGGTCCGACTCGAAGAGCTTTTCAATGACTTCAAGCTGCTCCTTGAATTTCGTGACCGGCTTGGAAAACTCGATCCCAAAGTCGACGACGTTCTGGGCCTCGCCGGCGCCGATGCCTAGCACGCCCCTGCCATTTGTTATCCTGTCAAGCGTGATGGTCGAAAGCGCGATTGCTGACGGGTGCCTGCGGATAGCGTCCGTGACGCACGTGCCAAGCTCAACGTTTCTTGTAACCGCGCCGATTGCCGCCAGCATGAGCCACGCGTCGTTTACGACCGCGTTCTTCCACTGCGGCACGTTAGAGTGGTCCATCGCCCACACCGAGTCATAGTCCAGCCTGTCTGCCATCTGCGCTGCCGTGAGGATCTGGGTCTCGTCAAGGCCAAGCCTTGCAACGTTGAGACCCTGCGTAAAACCAAACTTGATTCTCAATTAGCAAGAGCCTCCGATGGGCTCCTCGCCTCATTCCCAGAAACCATTTGACATACAAATCAAACCGGGGGCTTATTTAAGTATTTGAAGGCACGATGCGAAATTTTCAAAATCAAGCATGATTTTCGGTATTCTGCGAACATTTACTCGGATTATTCCTCTTTTCGGTTTGTCAAAATAATATGTGCAGTGTGTCAACACCGCTTGAACTGCGGCGTCAAAACGCTATCCGGCGACGTTGCTGTTACCATCATGATTGCAAGCGAAGCCGACGACGAGAACTTTATGAAAATTGTTGACGACCTCGTGGTCAGCGCCGAGGGAGATCCCGAGCTTGCAGAAGGCCTGAAATGGATAGACATGCAGTCGCGCAAAAACGGCGTCACGTTCTACGAGATGGCGCTCCTCATCCTGAAAAAGCACATGGCAGAGCGCAGGGCAAAAGAGTGGATGAGGGCAAAGTCTGCTGCCGCCATCAACTAGGCGACCTGCTGCTTGCGCTCTGAAAGCGGGACATACTCGCAGCCCATTGGGCCGCAGTACCTGCCAATATAGACTGCTTTTGGCCGGTAGAGCGCCGGCTTGGGCGCTGCTTCTGCAAACTTTTCCTCAATGACGTGTGAGGCCCACCCCGATATCCTGGATATCGCAAATATCGGCGTGTTGAGGTCCATGGGGATTCCCATGCTGTAGTATATCGAGGCGCTGTAGAGGTCGACGTTTGGATATATCGCTTGGCCCTTGTGCTCAAGCATCCATTTCTTGGTCGCCTTTTCTACGCGCTCGGTTATCTCGAACCACTTGTTGTTCTTTTCCTTTGAAATTGCCTTTGAGAGCCTTGAGAGGATGTCGGCGCGAGGGTCAGTCGTGCGATAGACGGCGTGGCCCATGCCCATTATCCTGCCCCCCGACGAGAGGCGGCCTGCGACCCATTTTTCCACGTTTGCCGGGTCGCCTATCTCTAGCAGCATCTTCATGACCTGCACGTTTGCGCCGCCGTGCAGCTCGCCGGACAGCGCGCCCACCGCGCCGCTTATCGCCGCGTACATGCTGGCCCTGGTGGAAGATATCTCGCGAGCCGCAAACGTGGAGGCGTTAAAGCTGTGCTCTGCGTGGAGGATGAAGCATATGTCCATCACCTTGGCCTCCTCGGCCGATGGCTCTACTCCCCTCAGCATGTAGAGGAAATTGGCTGCGTGGGAGCCCTCTTCCATCGGGTCGACCACGTGCTGGCCGGTCCGGATGCGGTTCCACGCCGCGACGATGGAGGGGATCTTTGCAATTAGCGTAATAGCGCGCCTTGTGTGCGCTTCTTTTGAGAAATCATCAATGTTGAGGTCATAGTCTGCAAGCTCGGCCACGCACGATTGCAGCACGTCCATCGGCTGCGCCCTCTTTGGACGGTTTTTCATGTTCTTTATCATCGGCTCTGGGATTCCACGCGCCTCGCGCAGCCTGCGGCCAAAGTCTGCCAGCTGCTCCGGGCTTGGGAGCTCGCCAAAAAGGAGGAGGTAAGACGTCTCTTCAAAAGTGGAATGGTTTACAAGGTCGAGTATGTCAAATCCTCGGTAGATCAGCTTCCCGTTCTCGCCGTCAATCGAGCAGATCTTGGTGTCGGCGACCTCGATGTTGCGCAGGCCGATATTTCGTGCGTCCAATACGGATGAGCTCTCGCAACTTTTCTATATTAAACTTAGGGTTTCCCTATCTCTTTGAATAACAAACGTGCAACTTGAAGAATAATAATATGCTGCAGCCAAAAAAGTTTAGAGAGGCGTCATCGTGTCGATGAGCCTTGCGTTTGTTATCTGGCCGTCGTCCTGGTTTATCAGGAGGTCGACCGTGTACTGCTTGCCTTTCAGCAGGAAAGTGACGTTTGCGTCCCAGCCCTCCTGTTTATGCTCGTTTGGGAACGGCAATAGCACCCTTATCCTCAGGTCCTTGATCTCCGGCCCGTAGAGGGCCTCGATAGCGCGGCTTGCTGCTTTTTCGACGTCTTTTTGATTCCTTACAGGAGTCATGGTTCTCTTATCTATTTACTAAATATATAAATATTCACATTCGGCTGCCGAACTGCTAGAACAGGTTGTAGAGCCTAGCCATCGAGAGGCTCTTTGCCGGCTCGCTTGTCGCCACCTTGCCGTCCACCTTGACCTCGTACGTCTCCGGGTCGACGTCTATCTTTGGCGCAAGGTCGTTGTACAGCATGTTCCGCTTGCCAATCCTGCGGCAGTTTTTCACGGGCAGCAGCTTTTTCCTTAGTCCCAGCTTTTTCCCGACGCCGTTTCTGACTGCAAGCTTTGACGTGAACGTGAACGACGTAGAGTATTTTGCAGCGCCCATCGACCCGAACATCGGCCTGTAGTACACCGGCTCGGGCGTCGGTATGGACGCGTTTGGGTCGCCCATCAGCGAGTACGCTATGAACCCTCCCTTTACCACCATCTTTGGCTTGACTCCAAAGAACTGCGGCGTCCAGATGACAATGTCCGCTATCTTGCCTTTTTCAAGCGAGCCGACGTAGGCAGAGATGCCGTGCGTGATGGCCGGGTTTATCGTGAGCTTTGCCAGGTATCTCTTTGCGCGCAGGTTGTCGTTGTCGCCCTTTTCGCCCTTTAGCCTGCCGGCCATCTTTTTCATCTTGTCTGCAGTCTGCCACGCCCTCGTGGTCACTTCGCCCACCCTTCCCATCGCCTGGCTGTCTGACGAGTACATGGAAAGCGCGCCAATGTCGTGCAGCACGTCCTCCGCAGCAATCGTTTCTGCGCGTATTCGCGATTCGGCAAACGCCACGTCCTCCGGGATGGAGGGGCTCAGGTGGTGGCACACCATCATCATGTCAAGGTGCTCCTCCAGCGTGTTTACAGTAAACGGCTTCGTAGGATTTGTCGAAGACGGCAGGATGTTGTTCTCGCCGGCGATCTTTAAAATGTCCGGCGCGTGTCCCCCACCGGCACCTTCCGTGTGGTACGTGTGGATGGTACGCCCTGCTATCGCTTCAATCGTGTCATCGACAAAGCCGCACTCGTTGAGCGTGTCCGTATGTATCGCCACTTGCGTGTCGGTCTTGTCTGCTACTCTGAGCGCGGCGTCTATCGCAGCCGGCGTGGAGCCCCAGTCTTCGTGGAGCTTCAGCCCGCAGGCGCCTGCCGCAATCTGCTCGATGAGGGCCGGCTCGCGCGAGTCGTTTCCCTTGCCGAGCAGCCCAAAGTTCAGCGGGAGCTCGTCAAGGGCTTCAAGCATCCTGTGGATGTTCCAGGGCCCCGGCGTGCACGTCGTCGCGTTCGTGCCATCAGTCGGGCCCGTCCCACCTCCTATCATTGTGGTCGTGCCGGTGCATATCGCCTCTACCGCCTGCTGGGGCGAGATGAAGTGGATGTGCGTGTCAATGGTCCCGGGCGTGCATATCGTATGCTCGCCGGCTATGACCTCTGTGCTTGATGACACTATCATGTCGACCTTGTCCATGACATCCGGGTTTCCAGCCTTGCCAATTCCAGCTATCCTGCCGTCCTTTATCCCGATGTCGGCCTTGACTATCCCTAGCACCGGGTCCATCACTATCGCGTTTGTTATGACAAGGTCAAGTGCCTGCCTGCTGCTTGTCACGCCGCCTGTCTGGCCTGCTCCGTCGCGGACGCTCTTGCCGCCTCCAAACACCAGCTCGTCGCCATGCGAAAGCAGATCCTTTTCTACCTCTATTATCAGGTCAGTGTCTGCTAGCCTCACCCTATCGCCCTTGGTCGGGCCGTAGAGGTCGACGTACTGCCTGCGCGGGATTTCAAGCGTCAAGCGCCCGCAAACCCCCTTGCCTTTGCCTTTGCAAGCGCTTGCCTCTTTTTCATTGACAGCTTGCCGTTAACAAGGCCGGAAAATCCGTACACTGTTTTCCTGCCGCCGTACTCTACCAGCTCGACTTGCCGCGTGTCGCCGGGCTCAAAGCGCAGCGAAGTTCCCGACGGGATGTTCAGGTGAAAGCCGTACGCCTTTTCCCGCGGGAACAAAAGCGCCTTATTGACCTCAAAAAAGTGCGTATGCGAGCCTACCTGCACCGGCCTGTTGCCCGTGTTGGTCACCTTGATTCCCGTCGTTTTCCTGCCGGAATTTGCCGTCACCGGCTTGTCTGAAGCAATGAAATACTCGCCCGGTATCATGTCGAGGGATCACACTATGGGGTTGTGCACTGTCACAAGTTTCGTGCCATCCTCAAACGTCGCTTCTACCTGCACCTGTTTGACAAGCTCTGGCACTCCGGGGAGGACGTCGCTCCTTGAAAGCACCTGCCTGCCGGAGCTCATAAGCTCTGGCACCGACCTGCCGTCGCGTGCCCCTTCTACAATGTGGTCGCAAATGAGCGCCACCGCCTCTGGGTAGTTCAGCTTTAGTCCCCTTGCACGCCTTTTTCGCGCCACCTCTGCGGCCATGAAAATGTACAGCTTGTCTATCTCCCGTGGAGCAAGCATCATTTCATTTACAAATTATGGGCCCTGTATTTATGATTGGTGCCATGCTATGCGTAAACTACTTGCGCGTTTGCGCACACGGTTTCGTATTATACAGACCGGCGAGAACTGCATAAATACAAAGGAGAGCCACATCCTAGGCATATATGCCGTCATCACTTGGTTTTGCCGCCCGATCAAGTGACTGCGAAGGAGGCTTGTGCGTTAGATGATGGCCGCGCAGCCAAAAGGCCAAGAGCTGTTTGGCGAAGGAGTAAAAAGGACGAGCGGGGGCGAAGCGCGCAGGTACAACATGCTTGCGGCCAGGCTCATCTCAGAGATGGTCAAGGGGCTGCTTGGTCCCCGGGGCATGGACAAGGTGTTCGTCGACATCATGGGAGAGGTGACGCTGACAAAGGACGGCGCGACGCTCCTGCGCAAGATTGACGTCGAGCACCCGGCGGCAAAGGTGCTCATCGAGGCTTCAACCGCAGTCGACAACGCGGTGGGCGACGGCACCACTTCTGTGGTTGTCCTTGCGGGCGCCCTTGTGGCAAGGGCAGAGGAGCTTCTCGAGCTTGGCGTTCTCCCTGCAACCATCTCTGACGGCTACCGCCGGGCCCTTGCCACCGCGATGGACGCCCTCTTGTCGCACGCGATAAAGCACGCAAATAATTCTGACAGAAAGACGATGGAGCGCCTCGCCACGACGTGCCTGGAGTCAAAGGCGATTTCGTCCTGCATGGAAAAGGAGCGCATCGCAAGGCTGGTGGTTGACGCAGTAATGGCAGTTGTTTCCGATCCTGCATCCGGCAGGCTGGAAATCGACGACGTCAAGATGGAGCAAAAGCCCGGCAGCGTACAAGACACGCAGCTTGTCGCCGGCATCGTCATCGACAAGACTGTCGACAGCTCGTCGATGCCCAAGTCAATTGACAATGCAAAAATCCTGCTCATCGACTATGACCTTGACAGCAAAAAGAACACGCGCGCCGACGCGGAGATCGGGATCACGCTCCCTGCGCAGATCAGGGCGTACCTTGACGAGCAGGCCTTTGAGCTGCGACGAAAGGTGCAGACCATAATCGACTCGGGCGCAAACGTCGTGATATCGCGCGGAGGCATCAACACGCTTGCGCAGACCATGCTTGCGCATGCCGGCATCATGTCTGTGCGCAGGGTAAAGGAAAACGACCTGTGGTGGCTGGAAAAAGCCACGGGCGCAAAAATAACAAGAGACCTTGACAGCATTTCACAGTCTGACCTTGGCTACGCTGGCAGAGTCTGCGAAAGGTTTGTGGGCGATGACAGGATGGTCTTTGTGGAAGAATGCAGAAACCCGCGCTCTGTCACAATACTCCTGCGCGCCGGCTCTGCCAAGGTTCTTGACGAGTTCCACCGCTCCATCCTTGACGCACTGAACGTTCTGCGCGACTTTGTCGCAAGCCCGTCCGTGGTTGCAGGTGGAGGCGCCGCAGAGGCCCTTGCCGCAAGGGCAGTGAGGGAAAGCGCCCTGACAGTGGAGGGCAGGGAGCAGCTTGCGATCCTAAAGTTTGCAGACGCGCTTGAAGAGATCCCGCTGACAATTGCGGCAAACGCCGGCATGGATGTCATTGACGTGCAGGCGCAGCTGCGCGCTGCCGGCACCAAGGAAAAAGGAAAGGGAGGCGGCTGGTGCGGCATAAACGCGCTGGAGCGCAGGGTGCAGGACATGCTTGCGCTTGGCGTCATAGAGCCACTTGCAGTCAAGGAGCAGGTGATGACTGCAGCAGCCGAAGTTGCCGACCTGCTCTTGCGCGTCGATGATGTGGTGATGGCCAAGCCTGCCTACTATACCCACACTCACTCTGACGGCACGACTCATTCGCACCGCGGCGGCAAGCAGGTGCACGACCACTTTGACAAGCTGGGCAAGCAGCAGCGCCCCATGCACCACTACTATTAGGAAGAAGAAGGAAGAATATTCTTTCTAGCCTCTTTCAGAAGAAGCCCTACAGGATCAGAGTCGGGCGCCTTGGAAAACACGTACTTTTCGTCTCTATACATGCCCATCCGTGCGATCTCTTTTCTTCTTCTGGCAAGCTTGACAATAACCGGTTCAAGTGTCATGCAATTGTAGATGCACAGCTTAGTAATAAATTTTAGCTAAAAAGTATTACTCTTTTTAAACTTTTAAATTGCTTGCCACTATATTAAAAGCACTTGTCAAAGCGCCATTCGCACAAGCACCGGAAAAAAGAGCCAGTCGAGCGCATCAGCATGTCCCTCTCGCCAGACCTGCTGTCGGAATTTGACAAGTCTATGAAGAGCGCCGGTTTTTCAGACAGGTCCAAGGCCATACAGACTGCTCTGCACTCGTTTATAGCCCAGTATGACTGGGACAAGGGCGAAGACAGCCGCAACGGCGCAGGCGCGATAATGATGCTGTACGACAACCATGCGTACAACCACGATTCAGAGTCTACGCACGTACAGCACCACTACAGCGATATCATCAGCGCCTCGACCCATCTGCACCTTGACCACGACAACTGCCTCGAGACGGTGATGGTGAAGGGAGAAATAAGGCGGATAAAGGAGCTTGCCAAAAAGCTGTCTGAAAACCGCGGGATAAAAAGCCTGAAAGTGCATTTTGTCTCGGTTGTCTGAAACGACAAAACACATGGTTTGGGCACCGATAAGGCTTCACATTTTGACATTTTATGTTGATTGATGCATTGTGAAATGCTACTTGCTGGCATAGATATGCTCGGGTGATCCTCTGATCTTTTTACACTTTATATCTAGTAATACTTTTATGGTAAAACTTATTACTACAAATAATCCTTCTTGTCATAATGGGAGACAGCAAAGACATTTTTGTCGATATGGTGGCGGAGCCCGCAAAAAGGAGAAAGGAAATTCGAAAACACGTAATACGGGTTGTTCTTATAATATTTAGAACATCGCAACATCTTCCGATGAGGATCGAAAGTTTGAAAAAATACCTTGTTGATGCTCCTTTTGTGTTGTTTTCTGGGCGCACAAAAGGTAGATATGATTGGATATCTATTCAGTCGTTTGAATCAGAGGAAATAGCCGATGAAGAGAGTGACATCTGCAGAAACCTGTTTGGAGATATTATTCAATCCTACGAAGTATATGATTTTAGTTCTCTGAAAGATCCTTCGTTTCATTCGCCTGCCTATACAAAGACTACAAGAAGTTCCACGATGAATGGATTTCGCCGCTCCTTCCAAGATAAGTAGAGACACATGTATTGTTAGATACGTGTGATAATGTGTTGTAGCATAGAGTAGCATACTATTCGTTTTCGATTTTTCTATCTTCCGGATGATCGCATATAATACACACATGGACACGCACAGGCTCTACCGTACACCTAGGTTCGTCTGAAGGCAAGAAAATGAGTTGAAGGTCATCTTCTATACTGTTGACGAGACTGGTTGTCGAAGCATGGAAGAGATAGTATGCTATCACAGAGTTTAGTAGGAGCACTTGTTGGCGAATTGGTACCTCTTATCAAGACGTTATGTTGTGTAGAAATATATCCAAATACCATTACAATCAGCGTGATCGACGCGATGATTATTATCAGGACACGGATAGCCTTTTTGCTTTTGTCGAGCATCAATTTCCATACATTCTCTTTTCGTATTACTTATTTCAAGTAAAGTAATACTAGTTGACATAGGCTTGCGTTCCTAAAAAATATGTCGGTAATTGGTACGTTAACTTATCATCTACTAATAAAATTATGAAGTGGAAGTGTAGCCAACGATAAGTTAACAGTACCGTTTTTTGTACACTGTTAAGTTGGCTGCTGATTTCCATCTTTTCTGCCAGGCGTTAACTTGCGGGTGATATTGTGCGACGTACAGGTGTTCACCATGCCAAAAAACCATCCGTAACTTAACATCCGAATAAAAAGGGCAAAATGCGCAGCCAACTTAACAGTGTAGTTTTTTGCATTATTGTTTCCAGAATCCATATCGTGCTTGCCGCCCTTCCACACAAATCGTCTGTTTTTCAGTGCGAGTATTTAGCCGATGTCGGCAGAATCCTGTTGTGTATTCTACACATTCGTTTCCAAGTGAACTTGGGTAGTTTACTGATAATTGTAGAAACTTTTTATCTTACCTCGCGCAACAGTTGGGATGAATATGGTATTACGCAAATACAATACAGTAATACTAGTTTCTGTGGAGGCGTTTGCAGTTGGCAAACGCTAAAGCAATAGGGATAATTGCGGCCATTGTGGTCGTGGCGGCGATAATTGGGGTGGCCGCCATGTCTGCGGGCGCAAACCCTGTCCCTACCCCTGCCAGCGTGGAGAGCGAAAAGCTGGCAGTTGTCACGTCTGTGGCGCCGATAACAAACATCGTCAGAAATGTTGGAGGCGACAGGATACAGCTCACCGGCCTTGTGCCGGAAGGCGTGAATTCCCATACTTTTGAGCTTGCGCCCTCAGACTCGATCGCCGTCGGAAAAGCCGACCTCGTCATCATAAACGGCCTCCATCTGGAGACCGACATCGAAAGGGTGGCACAAGCTGCCGGCAAGCCAGACCTCCAGATTTTGAGGCTGGCGGACAGCACCATAACCCGCGACCAGTGGGTCTTTGACTTTAGCTTCCCTGAAGAGGGCGGCGATCCTAACCCGCACCTGTGGCTCAACGTCGCCCACGCCATAAAGTACGCGCAGCTTGTGCGCGACAAGCTGGTGGAGATGGACCCTGGCAATGCAGACTATTACAGGGCCAACGCGGACAGGTACCTTGCGCTGCTCCAGAGGCTTGACCAGGGCATCATGGCGTCTGTACAGACGATCCCTGCCGAGCAACGCAAGCTTCTCACGTACCACGACTCGTGGGCCTATTTTGCGCCCCGCTACGGCATGAAGGTGATAGGGGCAGTGCAGCCGTCAGACTTTGGCGAGCCGACTCCGCAGGAGGTGGCAAGCATAATCGACCAGATACGCCAGGAAAAAGTGCCGGCAATATTTGCTTCCGAGGTGTTCCAGAGCAAGGTGGTCGACCAGATAGCAAAGGAAGCCAACGTCCAGGTCGTAGAAACGCTGCGGGACGACGCGCTGCCGGGCAACGCCGGCGAGCCCGGACACACCTACGTTGGCATGATGCTTGAAAACATGCGCAACATGATAGTCCCACTTGGCGGAAACGTCGACGCGCTTTCAGACATAGATCCTGCTGATACGTATACGGGGGATTTGTGACAGGAATGAAGGCGGCCGGCGCAGTCACGCTCGGGGAAGTAACCTACGGCTACTCTTACAACCGGCCGGTGATAGAGGGCGTCAACCTGAGCATAGCCGCAGGGAGCTTTGTCGGCATCCTGGGGCCAAGCGGCTCGGGCAAGACTACGCTTTTGAAGGTGATAGCCGGCCTTGTCAAGCCGTGGCACGGCTCTGTGGACCTAGAAAGGGGGCGCAAAATAGGGTACGTGCCGCAGGTGGAAAGCGTTGACTGGAATTTCCCGGTCACCGTCAAGGAGGTCGTGTCGATGGGCGTGTGGAATAGCTCGGGCAGGGGCCCGTGGATAGGAAGCGCCGCCGGCGAGGCGATAATGCGCGTACTTGAAAGCCTCGGCATAGGCGATTACGCGTCGCGGCAGATAAGCGAGCTTTCCGGGGGCGAGCAGCAGCGCGTCTTTCTTGCAAGGGCGATGATCCGCTCCCCTGACGTACTCGTGCTTGACGAGCCGACCTCCGGCGTCGACCACGCCACCCGGGAGGCGATACTTGGCGTGCTTGGCGAGCTGAACCAAAAGGGCGTCACGGTGATCCTCACCACGCACGACATTTCGGGCGTGGCGCGCCGGCTCCCGTGGGTCGTGTGCATGAACAGGCGCATAATATCGCAGGGGCGGCCCGCCGACATACTGACCAACGAAAACCTGCTTGCAACCTACGGGCTGGTGGTGGACACGGAGGGGGGACGCTGACGATGATGGACCTTCTGCTGCAGCCGTTCCAATACGAGTTTTTCACGCGGGGGATACTGGTCGCCATAATGGTCGGGGGCTCCTGCGGGCTCCTTGGGGTCTACATAATCCTGCGCGGCATGAGCTACATCGGGCATGGCATGTCGCACGCGGTGTTTGGCGGCGCCGTCGTGAGCTATATCCTGAGCTTTAACATGTACATTGGGGCCGCCCTGTGGGGGTTCCTCTCGGCGTTTGCGATAAACGAGATAAGCCGCAGGAGCAAGATCAAGGCCGACGCGGCGATAGGCGTCGTCACCACAGCCGGCTTTGCAGTCGGCGTGCTCTTGATAAGCACCACCCGGAGCTTTACACGCGACTTTGAATCGATACTCTTTGGCAACATACTTGGGATAACCGGCCAGGATGTGGCCATGATAGCAATAGCCACTGCCGCAACGGCGCTGTTCATCACGTTCTTCCACAAGCGCCTGCTCTTTACGCTCTTTGATAAGGACACGGCCCGGGTCTATGGAATCCGGGTGGAAACAGTGGAGCTGGCGTTTTCGTTCATCCTTGCCACGGTCGTGATCGCGTCAATGTCTGCAATAGGCGTGACCTTGCTTGCGGCCGCCATAGTTGCGCCGGCCATCTCTGCAAGGATGCTGACAAACAACTTTCAAAAGATGCTTGCACTTTCTACCGCGATAGGCGCGGCTACTGCCTTTGCCGGCATGTATTCCAGCTTTTTCCTCGACTCAGCGTCAGGCGCTACGATTGTGCTGTTTGGAGCGGCCGCATTTGGCATATCTGCGCTGTACTCGTTTCTGCGCAAAAAGTACCACATGCACTCACATGGGGTGGTGGTGCACGTACACGCACACGCGCATGAAAAGGATCACAGGCACGCGCACTGAGAATTATTATTAGCCTTGATGATTGGCTGCCATTACGTAGCTTGACACGGACATGGGCTCTTGCAAAGTCACCCATTCCCTTTTCCCGTCAACTATGGCGTCAAACGTGACAATCCTCAAAGTTTCCGGGACGCCTATCATGACTTGGCCTGGCGAAAGGAGCGACTTGGCGTCCTTTTCGATCTCGGCCGCCTTCTTCTTGGCGCGCATCTGGTTTGCAACAAAATACGCGTACAGCAAAAATGCCTCGTTTACGTTCAGCTTCAGGTTTTTGTCAATCTTGTCCTTTACCATCTCTATCGAATGCTGCAGGATGACTTCGTCCGTAGAATCGATGTACTGAAAAAATTTGGCAAGGGGGGCCGCGTCAGGCTCGCCCTTTGCAACTGCCTTGATGTAGATCATCTGCTACCTCTTTACCTTTGGGCCGTAGTTCAGGGGCGGCCTCTTTGGCACCTTGGCCTTGGGTCCGTTGCCAAAGTCGTACGTGTGGCCTTTTCCGCGGTAGAGGTTTGGCCTCACCGGGGTCCCTTCCGTCTTGCCCTTCTTTGTCAGCGACAGGCCGGCAAGCAACTCGACAATGAGCCTGTTGGCAAGGCCGGACGTGATGCCACCATTGTACGAGCTTCCGTCGCTTACGTCATAGTTTGGCGCGACTTCGACAAGGTCAAACGCAAACCTGTCCGGGTCAAATGACGTCGAAAGCAGGCGCATGAGGCGCATGCCTTCTCTGGAAGTCAGGCCGTTTGGCTCCGGCTCGCCTGTTCCCGGCGCATACGCGGGGTCAAACGTGTCAATGTCCCAGCTGATGTAGACTGCGTCGACGTTGTCGTTTGCCCTGTCTGCTGCCTCTTTTGCTATCTTGTCGATTCCAAGTTCTTCAACGTCGAGCATAGTGAACCACTGAAAGTCCTGGTCGGCCATCCACTTGTAGAGGTCCGGCCCCGGCCAGTAGCCCCTCGGGCCGATGAGGGTGTAGTTCTTGCCCTTGAGGCACCCAAGCTCCATTATCCTGCGGATGTGGGCGCCGTGGTCGTACTTGAAGCCTGTCAGGCCCTGCGGCGCGCAGTCGGCATGGGTGTCGATGTGGATCATGCCGATGTTCTTGTATTTTTTTGCAAAGGCGCGCACGTTGGCAAACGTAATTGAATGATCTCCGCCAAGCATCACCGGGATGCCGTCGATGTCAAGCACCTCCTTCACCTTCTCTGTCATGCGCCTGTGCGACTCTACCACGTCGCCGGGCGATATGTTGACGTCGCCATAGTCGACTGTCCTGAACACGCCAAACGGGTCGACGCCTGTCTCTATGTTAAAGTGCTCGTACGGCGGGGACGGGACGGTCGAGGCCGCGCGGATTGCCCTTGGGCCGTACCTTGCTCCCGGGCGGATGGTGGTGCCAAAGTCGAACGGCTCTCCTATGATGGCCACGTCCGGCCTGACTTTTTCCAGCTCTGCCTTGCTCCTTAGCCAGGGCAGCTTTAGGAAGGTTGGTATGCCTACAAAAATCGGCTCGTCATTTCCCTTGTACGAATCACCGTAAAATTCCATTCCCATGCCTTTTCAGCACCTGTAAGTAATTAGTAAGTATTTCTTAAATATTGCTAAGTAATCTACGTGCCACTTTTTGCGCACGAGCGCGCCAAAGAACGTAATCTACGTGCGTGTGTCTTACTGCACGTGCCTTGAAAGGATGCTCCTCGCATAGTCGGTGACGTCAAGGCCGCTCTCCTCTGCCTTTGCGTTGAGCTTTTCCCACAGCTGCTTGTCGGATTTTTTCCTCGGGTCGAACACAAGGCGGACAGTCAGCAGGCCCTTTGGCGCCCCGCGCTTTACCCCTGCTTCGGCCATCTCTTCCTGCAGCCTGCCCTCCTGCGCCGCGACTACCAGTTTCTCTTGCACAGTCTTTGGCTTTCTTGCTATCCTGATGGCCTCGTACGAAGTTATCCTGCCCTGGTCGATGTTGTCCTGCAGCACCTGCGGCAATGATAATATGCTGAGCCACTCGCTCACCGTGCTCTTTGGCAGGCCGTACTTTGCCGCTACACCTGTAATGCCTGCTTTTGTGGTGTCGACGAGCCTCTTGACCATCCTTGCCTTTTCAAGCGGCGACAGGTCTTTTCTTATGAGGTTCTCAAAGAGCGACGCGGCTTCTGCCTCTGCGCCCTCCAGCTCAGTGACGACGGCGGGTATCTGGGTCTCGCCCTTGGCGCTGAGCGCGAAAAAGCGCCTGCGCCCTATCAGCAGCTTGTAGCGCCTGCTCTTGTCGTCAA
Source organism: Nitrososphaera viennensis EN76 (assembly GCF_000698785.1). Lineage (GTDB taxonomy): Archaea > Thermoproteota > Nitrososphaeria > Nitrososphaerales > Nitrososphaeraceae > Nitrososphaera > Nitrososphaera viennensis. The sequence goes on along the minus strand of NZ_CP007536.1, from coordinate 1,265,075 downwards.
AGCGCACGACGACCGGCTGCAGCAGGTCAAACTTTGACAAGTGCTCCTTGATGAGCCTGTCCTTGTCGTCCTCCCCGAAAGAGTGGTCCTTCCTGACGTTTTCCTCGGCTATGTCTATCATGTTGACAGGGATGTTCTTGACCTGCATCGCAAAAGTATTAGTAATCTACGTATTTATAAATTATCCTGCAAAACGCCTTCAATAATGAAGATCCCGGATACTTTTTCCTACCAGTTGTAGTCTACGCATCATGCTGCAAGGCTAGATACGTAGTTTACAGTTTTTATCTCAATGCTTATATCATTCGCAGGCACCCATCAAGCATGAAAGGAAGCACGTCCCGAGTCATCCGGGCAACGGCCGGCGCGGACAAGACTTTGATGAAGACTACCTTCCTTAGCTATTATATCTCCATGTACAACACCGTAAACGAAAAGGTTGGCTACCAGAACGCTCCTGTGACCGTCGACGAGATCTATGACTTTCTCCAGGACCTGAAGCACGAGGCAGGCGAGCCAATCCCAGACATCGCCAAAGAAGACATCAGTTTTTCCTTCCACGTTCTGAAAATGCTGGGCATCTGCAAGAGTGCCTAGTGGTGGACGTACGCGCGCGTTCGACAGTCGAACTTTTTATCTTAGCAAGTTTTATATATTTACTAAATATATAAGATAAGGGTATGGCTGGGCTGGACGGGTTTGGAATAGCTATTACGGCATTCCTTGTGCTGTCGCTTGTCGTTGGCACGCTGACATCAAGGCTTGTAAAGAAAAGTAGCAAGAGGTACATGGTCGCCGGAAAAAGTCTCCCTCTGTTCTTTGTGGGAACGATGCTTGCCGCGCAGTCAATCGATGGCAACTCGTCGCTTGGAAACGTGTCTTTGGTGTACCAGTTTGGATTCTGGGCCGGCGCCGCAATCCCGATAGGCTTGGGCATATGCCTCATACTCACAGGGACCATTTACGGCAAGAGGCTGAACAAGATGGCTCTTTTGACGTTGCCTGACTTTTACTACCGGCGCTTTGGCAACGGCGCCGAAGGCATTTCAGGCGTGCTCATGATGATAAGCTTCATCGTGCTTGTCGCCGGCAACTTTGCAGCAAGC